>NZ_AZDA01000042.1 GCF_001434575.1 Loigolactobacillus bifermentans DSM 20003 | reverse complement strand
CCATTCACCACCCAGCCGTACAGATAGCCTTGTTGTGGTATAGCCAGACTTATTGACGTCGCCCTGGCAAACGTGTCCCCTTAGATTTAGACCCCAGCTTGTCCCCTAGGGCTTTAAAAATCGCACCGGCCATGGTATAATAGTCATTAAACTAGATGACTTTTATGTGGCGCTCACCGATGCCAGTCGGTGGGTGTTTTTTTTTATGCAGTTTTTTAGGTATTACTTCTTTTGAACTACTGACAGTGTCCCCCATGATTCACAGTTAGTACAGCAAACGGTGGAAATAATGTTAAAAACACATCATATAATAGGACTGTCAATACCAATGATTATAGCCCTTTCATAGGATATCTGTCAACAATTATATTTAATTTCCCTTTTTCCCTTTATCTATTTTTCCCTAAATAGAATTATCCCTAAATAGAATTATCCCTAAATCCCTTTTTCTATTTAGGGATATTTTTAATTCCCATTATAACAGTGTTCTCAGTCGATAAGTATCCCTTTTTCCCTTTATACCAATTTCTATATATCCCTAATTCTATATATCTAAATAACTATTTAGGGAAATTTCCCTTTCACTATTAAATTGTGGTATACTAATTAAAAATCAATTGGAGGTCGTTGTTATGGATATTCCAGACGTAGTAAAGGCTATACAGTCTCGTGATGAGGCATTAACCATTGTGATTGGTAATCAAAAGGGTGGCGTGGGAAAAACAACTAACACGTATCTCATCGCTTATACCTTAGCTAAAATGGGAATACATACGTTGGTTGCAGACTTAGACCCACAAGCCAACGCCACTAAAACACTAATGTTAACGAAAAGTCAGCAGGAAGATACCGTGTACTCAATTAAAAAAACTCTGATGGTAGGCGTACAGGAGAAAGATCTAACAGACTTACCAGTTAAGATAATGGATAACCTTGACCTAATTCCTTCATATATTGATTTCCAAGATTTCACGAAATATTTATATCAGAATACGAATAATGAGTACGAAGAAACACATCTGTTGGAACCCTTGTTTAATCCATTGAAGAAGAAATATGATGTAATTCTGTTGGATGTGCCACCATTTAGTATTGAGATTACCCGTAATGCTGTTATCTTCTCAGACTTTGCACTTATCAGCTTGCAAACACACGATGATAGTCTATCCGGTGCAGAAGAGTATGTGAATACCCTTTCTAAACTTCAGCAAGAGTATCAGCTAGATATAGAGGTAATTGGTATCTTGCCAATGCTTCACGATGCCCGTAACGGTGTCGATCAGACAATCATACAATCTGCTAAGGATGAGTTTGGAGAAGAAAATGTATTCACAAATATTGTTACTCAAATGGCCCGGATTAAACGATTCCCAATTAATGGAATTACCGATAAGGACCGCTTCGATAAGCGAGTGTTAGACAAGTACCAGCAAGTTACCGATGAGTTATTAAGCCGGATTGGCTTATTTATAGATGATAAGGAGGCCAAGTAAGATGCCAAGTAAAAAGCCTAATATTCTTCAACGAAGGGTTACCGGAGCGGTAAAGCCATCAGAAGAGTACCATGCAACAGATAATGCTACGAAAAAAGAGAATAAATCTTCCTCTATGCCAAAAAATCAGAAAAAATCCCTTAAGGTATCCGCAGAGACTTACAAGGATATGAAAGTCCTGAAGACAATTGAACATGTTAGCTTCGACTACGAGATTATCCAGCTTCTTATTGACCAGTATTACAAGGATATGACCGAGGAACAACAGCGCAGGTATACCGTATTGCGGGAGAATATGTAAGCAGTGCTACATTAAAATAAAAGGGTAGATTGCAAATTTAATCCGAATTTTTGGACAAATTTGTCAGCATAACCTGATA
>NZ_AZDA01000041.1 GCF_001434575.1 Loigolactobacillus bifermentans DSM 20003 | reverse complement strand
ATTGGTCCAAAATTGTGCGGTATGCCGATATTAAACCTCGTATGAATAATTCGGGGAATCACATCTGCATTAAATAACGTCACCAGTAATTGCACGATCTCGGGATTAAGGCCTGTCCGCCCTTGTAACAGCTGGCTGATTCGAATCAGCATCACCAATTTACTCGTCCGCCACGTACTGGCACGACCAATGCTGATTTGGTGCGATTTCACCAAATTTAAGTTAAATTTGACCATGCTTTGATTGGCGATCGCAAGATCTTTATTTTGGCCTACCCCTGTGTTCATGCCATAAACCGGTTGCGTCGTTTGTAACACCACCTGGCGGCTAGCGACTAATCGGTGATAGGCAGCTGGCGCAAGCTTGATTTTTTGCTGATCGGTAATTATTTTTTGTGCCAGGGCAATCGTGAGGTTAAAGCCCGTTAGCTCATTGCTTGAATTGTTGTGTGTCAATGCGCCGCACACCTCGCTCCTTCACTTCTGTCAATGAGGCCTCATAGCCAGCGTCGGCATAGCGCAACAAGCCTAAGGACGTGTCGTTGTTAAAGGCTAGCCGTAAGCGTTCAGCTGCTGCCGGTGTGCCATCTGCGACAACCGTTACCCCAGCGCTTTGCATATAGCCGGCATAACCACCGCCACCAGAATGAATGGCCACCAGGTCGGCTTTAGAAGATGCCATGGTCATGGCATTGATCAACGGCCAATCCGCAATCGCGTCACTGCCGTCTTTCAAGTTTTCAGTCATAATATTAGGATGCGCCATGGCGCCTGCATCCAGATGATCACGGGTAAACGCAACTGGCGCTTGTAACTTGCCGCGAGCCACTAAATCATTCACCGCTAAGGCGAGCTTGGTGCGTTCACCGTGACCTAACCAACCAATGCGAGCCGGCAAACCTTGGAACGGCACATACTGATTGGCCTTTTTGATCCAATCAACGATCAACTCATTGTCCGCAAACTCAGTCAATAAATAATCATCGATCAACTGAATATCGGCTTCTGCCCCGGATAACGCGATCCAACGAAATGGGCCAATGGCTTTCACAAATAAATCACGTAAAAAGGCTTCTGTAAAAATTGGAATGTCAAAAGCATCGGTTACGCCAAACTCTTTCGCCTGTGTGCGAATATTATTCCCATTATCGAACACAATGCTGCCCCGCCGTTGAAATTCTAATTCAGAACGCACTTCATGGGCAATTGATTGACCTGCTGCCGCCGCTAACTTCTCTGGGTCACTGGTTCGTTCGGCCTCTGCCTGAGCCAATGAATACCCCTCTGGAATATAGCCGTATAATAGATCCTGCGCCGCGGTTTGATCAGAGACAATATCAGGGGTGATATTTTGGTCAAGTAACGCCTGATAAATTTCGGCGGCATTCCCGATCAAGCCGACGGAAATCGCCTCTTTTTTAGCTCGCGCAGCGTTGATCAATTTTAAGGCTTCTGGTAATGAATGCGCCTTATACTGTAAATAACCAGATGCAATCCGCTTATCGGCGTGCGCTTCATTCACTTCGACCACTAAGATCGCCGCATCGGCCATGTACCCTGCCAGCGGCTGTGAACCGCCCATCCCACCTAATCCGGCTGTTAAAATAAAGCGGCCTGCTAAGCTGCCTTGAAAATGCTTTTGCGCAATAATTTTAAAAATCTCATAAGTCCCTTGGACCACCCCTTGCGACCCGATATATTGCCAATCACCTGCTGTTAAGCCACCCCATGCCGTTAACCCTTGATCGTACAGTTTGTACCAATCAGCTGCATTGGACCAATGGCCCACCAGATTCGAGTTGGCCAACAGCACGATTGGCGCATCCGGATGTGTTTTTAGCACACCAATGGGCTTGCCTGACTGAACGATCAGCGTTTCATCTTCTTCTAAATTTTTAAGTGCATGGACGATACCTTGATAAGCAGGCCAATCTCGGGCGGCCTTTCCTAACGCCCCGTAAACGACCAGATTTGCTTGATCTTCAGCATTTTCTAAATTATTTTCTAATAAACGTAAAATGGCTTCTTGGCGCCATCCTTTAGCGCGCAGGGTTTGACCACGTTGTGCTTTAATTGTCATTTTTAAACCTGCTTTCTTGTATTAAGTCTAATTTGAGTTAAAGTTCTCCGTTAATATACGCTAAAGCACGATTTTGCAGTGCTGCTAACGCAAAGTTCACTAAAATTGCAAATAAGGAAATCACGAGCGACCCCACCACAACTTCGGTATAGTTATTTTGATTAAGGCCATTAAACAACATGGTACCTAACCCACCAGCATTGATATAGCTGGCAATCGTCGCAATCCCAATCGTGGAGGTCGTGGCAATGCGCAGCCCGGCTAACATCGTTGGTAAGGCGTACAGTGTTTTAAATTTCAAAAAGACTTCCCAACGGCTATAGCCTAATGACCGTGCCGTTTCAACAATACTTGGTGCCACTTGTTGGTAACCGACGATCGTATTCCGAACCAGTACAAACAGCGTATAAGCCACCAAGGCAATCAGCGCTGGGACCAGGCCTAAACCAAACCAAGGAATCAGTAGGACAAAAAAGGCCAGGCTGGGAATCGTATAAATTAGACTGAGGATCGGCATGATAAAGCGATTTAGCAACGGATGACTGGCAAAAAAGTAACCCAGTGGCCAGGCAATGACGGTTGCAATTGCGATGGTCAAGCCGGTAATTAGAATGTGTTGGCCCGTTAAATTTAAAATCATGCCCCAGTTATGGCTTAAATAAGTTAACATGACGGTGCCTCCGCTAATCGTGCCAGATCGGCCAAGGTAAGCTCACCACAACGTTGGTGCGGTACATCAACGACCGTCACAGAGGTGGCCGGCGCCTTTAAAAAGTGTTCCACCACAACCGCTAACGGCTGATCCGCTGCAACCGGATCGATGGTCGGCGTATGAGCTGCTGCCTGCCAAGTTTGCACCAACGACCCTGCGTGAATGTACCGCCACTGGGTCACTTGATCGTGAACTTTCAAAAAATCGGCTACAAAATCATTGGCCGGCTGTAAAAACAGCTCATCTTGCGTGGCAAACTGCTGAATGACGCCACTCCGAAACAGCATCGTGCGATCGCCTAATTTCAATGCTTCATCAATATCATGGGTCACAAAAATGATTGTTTTATGGGTTTGCCGCTGAATTTGTTGGATCTCATCTTGTAATGTGGCCCGATTGACAGCATCCACTGCGCCAAACGGTTCATCCATCAATAAAATATCAGGATCCGCCGCTAACGCTCGGGCGATGCCCACGCGCTGCTGTTCCCCACCTGACAATTGATGTGGATGCCGATTACGATATTGGTCTGGATCTAGTTGGACCAAGCGTAAGGTTTCATCCACCCGCTGGGCAATTTTAGCTTTATCCCATTTTAAGATCTGGCAAACCGTGGCAATATTTTGGGCCACTGTCCAATGCTCAAACAAACCGTGTTGTTGGATCACATAACCAATACGCCGACGTAAAACGTTGACATCCATTTGTCGCGTGTCTTGCCCATTGATATAAATCGTACCAGTGGTTGGTTCATACAGTCGATTGATCATTTTCATCAAAGTGGTTTTCCCTGAACCAGAGGTCCCTAAAATGGTAATAAATTCCCCTGCTGCCACCGTAAACGAAGTGGGTTGTACAGCATCAGCCTGGGTTTTGGGAAAACGTTTGGAGACATTTTCGACCTGAATCATCGGAGTATTCGTCATCTAAAGTTTGCTTCCTTTCTACGCTACGGACGTTTTAATCCCCTAATTTAGCAGATTTTACGTATTCCTTCGCCACTGTTTGGTACTTTTCATGATGCACGTCCACTTTGGCGTTTAGCTTTTGTAAGTCTTTGGTGGTTAATTTAGCGCTGACTTTATTTAATAAGGTCTTCACTTTTGGATTGGCTTTGATCGTTGCTTGGCGAATCACAGGGGCCACGTAGTAGTTTGGATAGAAGTGCTTGTTGTCCTTTAACAAGACTAACTTTTTATTGGCTAACATCCCATCCGTGGTAAACCCAACGGTGACATCCGCTTTTTTATCAAGTAAAGCTTGGTAACGGACACCATTATCAACCGTTGATGTGGCCTTAAAATTAAAACCACCATACGTCTTTTTCAACCCTTGAATTCCATCTTTACGACCTTGGAACTCAGCCGTTGTGGCAAACCGCAATTGGCTGGCCTTTTTCGCTAAATCAGAGAACGTTTTAATATGGTATTTATCGGCAGCCTTCTTGGTGATCACCAAAGCTTGGCTATCATTGGCTGTTGAAGGGGTTAGCCAGGTTAAATGCCATTTCGCATAGCTTTTATTCAATGTTTTGTAGACCTTTTTATCGTTGTGGCTGGCATCGTGTTTCAACACGTCCACATAGCCAGTCCCTGTATATTCTGGATAAACATCAATCGAGCCTTTTTTCAAGGCATTTTGCGCCACGAAAGTCCCTGATAAATTCAATTTACCTTTAGTTTTAATTCCGTTTTGTTCTAAAATATCTTGGTAGATCTTGCCAATGATCAAGTTTTCTGTAAAGTTTTTCGAACCAACTTTAACGGTTGCAGCAGAAGCTGATGTGCTTGCAGTGGCTAACAGTGACCCTGCCGCTAATGTGGCGACTAAGGCTGAGGTAAGGTAGTGCTTAAACTTTTTATTCATCAATTATTCCCCTATTCCATATTTCTTTTTTAAGTAAAATTCAATCACTGAGAAAAATAATTCAGAGAGCAAGGCAATACCGGTGACGGGTAATGCACCCACCAGCATAATGCTCGGATCATACATACTCATGCCCATCATCACGTAGGTGCCTAAACCGCCACCGCCGATAAAAGCCGCTAACGTGGCGGAACTAATGACTTCAATTGCGGCTAGGCGCACGCCGGCGATCACAGGCAAAGCCGCCAAAGGCAACTCAATCTTACGCAAGCGATACGCATTGCCCATGCCCATGCCAGCTGCCGCTTCCAGTGTCTCTGGATTGATCTGCTGTAAACCCGAGTACGTATTGATCAAAATCGGCGGAATCGCCAAAATTGTTAAGGCAAGTAACGCTGGGTAAAATCCCATGCCCATGAGTGGCAACACGAGCACCAAAATCGCCAATGATGGGATCACCCGAATGGCATTAAACAGCCCGATCAAGCGCCCACCGATTTTCGCATGCTTTGCTGCATAAACGCCAATCGGAACCGCAATCACAATGGCGATCACTAAGGCAATCAAACTTAATTGCAAATGAATGATCAGATTTTTATCAAAATCAGCACGATTCATTTGAATATAGTCGCCGACTTGTTTTAAGAATTTCATGCAAAAACGCCTTTCCTTCAATCTTTTTTAAAAGACAACTAAGGTATTCATTGTAGCGCACTGTTTACGTGAACGAAACTGCTTAGCTTTTTAATTTAAGACACTGCTAAATGATGGTCCAACGTACTGACAAATTGCTTGACCCGACTGGTTGCTGGTTCTTGTTGCAACGCTTGTGGCGTGCCAGCAAACTGGATCTGCCCTTGTTCCAAAAACAAAACGCGATCTGAGGCCTGTTCTGTAAAAGCCATTTCATGGGTCACCACAACCATCGTCATCCCTGCCTGTTTAAGCCGCAGCATCACCCTTAAAACATCATTGACCATTTCTGGATCTAAAGCAGAGGTGGGTTCATCAAATAACAGGACTTCGGGCGACATCATTAAGGCGCGGGCAATCGCCACCCGTTGTTTTTGACCACCAGATAATTGCGCCGGGTATTGTGCTTGATAATCACGCAGCCCCACTAAGGTGAGATAATGCACCGCTTGTTGTTCCAAAGTACCGCGGTCAACTTTTAAAATCCGCCGTGGCCCATCGATCAAATTTTGTAACACCGAGCGATTAGGAAACAAATTAAACTGCTGAAAAACCATGCCGACTTTGGTGCGATATTGTGCGGCTTGGGCCTCACTTTTACGCGTTAATTGGCCAAAACGATTGAGTTTGTAATCAATTTTTTGACGATTAAACGTCAGCGTGCCTGCGGTTGGCGCTTCTAGTAAATTGAGACAACGAATCAAGGTTGACTTGCCACTACCAGAAGGCCCGATCAAGGTCACTAACTCACCGTCGTTAACGGTGACGTTAATGTCTTTCAAAATTTCTCGTTTGCCATAAGTCTTTGATAAATGTTGTAACGATATTTTTTCTGTCATACGATCACCCAACTGTGATTCCCATTGTGTTGTATTTCTTTTCTAATAACCACTGCGCAATCATAAAGAGACTGCACAGTATCAAATATAAAACGGCGGCGACGCCCAATGTTTCCCAAGTCCGATAAGTCGTTGCATAAAGGTTAGATGCTTTTAACATCAGATCCGGCACGGTGATCACAGAAACTTGGGCGGACTCTTTCAACAATGCAATGGCATTTGAAACATAAGTCGGTGAAATAATTTTGATAATCGCTGGCAGCTTGATGAACCACATGATTTGTCCAGAACGATACCCTAAGGCCTTGCCTGCCTCGATTTGCCCTTGATCGACTGCCCGAAAACCTGAACGGAAAATTTCAGCAATAAAGGCACTGCCATTGATCGTTAACCCCAGCAAACCGGCTGAAAAAGCCGATAACTTCAGCCCAAATGGCGCTGAATAGTACAGTAAAAACAGTAAGATCATCACTGGCAAGCCACGTACGATCCAGTTATAGGTTGCGGCAATTCTTCTTAGGAGCGGTTGGTTCGACGTTCGCATCAACGCAATTAAAAAGCCAAATACCGTTGCAATGACCAGTGCCAACAACGAAATGAATAAGGTCAATCCCATCCCATTTAACAACGTGGGTAAATTTTTCTCAACAATTTGCCAATTCATCAAAGCCACCACATTTCTCTAGCGCAGACTGGCTGCCGTAACGCCTAAATATTTCTTTTGTAATTTTTGCAACGTTCCATTTTTTGTTTCTTTGGCAATCACTTGATTGACCTTTGTGGCTAAGGCTTTGTTACCTTTTTTAAAGGCCAGGTCAATATCATAAGTGTGATAAGGCTTCCCGACGATTTTGAACTCTTTGCCATCAGGCGCTGTTTTAATATAATGCTTTGCAGCCACGATCCCGATTGAAACGGCATCGATCCGACCTAATTTCAAATCCTTAAATGAATCGTTTGGTGCTTTATATTCTTTAATGGCTTTTGTCCCTTTAATTTTTTGCGCATCCGTTAAATAAGAAGAACCTGTGCCCGCACCAACGGTTTTCCCTTTAATATCTTTAAACGCTTTAATACTGTGATTTGATTTTTTCACAACAGCCACCGTGCCATCGGCCGCATAAGGCTTGGATAACAATAACGTCTTTTTCCGTTGCGGTGTCGCTTGCAATGCGGCAAACAAAATGTCCGTTTTACCGTTATTCAGCGCTGGGATCAACCCCGCAAATTGACCTGGCGCAAACTTCACTTTGACGCCTAGGTCTTTCGCAACAAGCCGGGCAACCGCCGCATCATAGCCCCCTAACTTGCCACTGGTTGATGTTGTTTGCCAAGGTGCATAATCCCCTGATAACCCAACTGTCAACGTTTTGGACTGCTTAACTGAAGTCCATGAGGTATCTTTACTGGCCGCCTGCGTTTGTGTTGTTGCCAGCGCACTAAAACCGAAAAGCGCAACCGCCGCGACGAACATTACTTTTTTAAATTTCATTCAGTTCCCCAACCTTTATTTTGAAAATACGTACTTGTAAATATCGATGCCTAATGCTGCCTCGATTTCTGGGTAATTGGCACGTTCAAAGACCCCGGCACTTAATGGAAATTTTGAGCGATCGATTCGGAAAACGATCACCTTTTGCCCAACTGAAATCTCACTAGTGGTTAAAGGCTGCATCGTCTTTGCATCAAAAATAGTGATCACATCTGGATAGTTCCCCACACGTTCGCCATCACGTTCCAAGGCCATAAACTCATTTGCCGCATAGGCCTTTAGGTCATGGCCTTTTTTGGTTTCAACGTTGATATAACCCACATCATAAGTGCCTTCTTCAGAATAAGCCACGGTATTTTCAGTGACCTTCCCTTTGCCGACAATTTCGCCACCAGTTTGCTTGAGAATCGCCGCTAAAACTGCTTCTGGGCCATCCGGTTGTGCCTTTAAAACGGCTTCCCCTAGCTCAATTGCCAGGGTATAACCGCCAACAACCGCATTTTTCTTAAGGAACTTCACGCTTAACGGATTTCGGGCTGATGCAAAGAAACCACCCGATAAATCTGACGCCTTTCGCAAGACCTCTGAGGTTTTTTCAGGCTTCCCTTTGATCACTAATTCAAGGTGACTGCCGGTTTCACGTTTACCACCAGATGCCGCTTCGATCGTTTCATAATGTTCATCTGACGTTAAACCAAAGTTACCAAACTTGCCAGATGGATGGGCCCGAATGTCACCTAACGCATCAACGACCACTAAATCAAGCGCAGCGGCCGGTAACCAACCATTCGTAGAAGATGATTTTCCGTTTTGTCCAGCAACAAAGCCAACGATTTTGCCATCATAATGGTCGATCAACAACTGCGCCGCTTTAATATAATCCCGGCCGGTCATTTCCCAGTCAGTGGTGCCACCAGGTGCGCCGATTGCCGCTGCAGTAATGACAATATCATCGTCGTTTAATTCATCCAGTGAGACTAATTTCACCTTGTTAATGGTGATGGCGGCATGTCCCATGGCCAGGCCATGTTCGTAAAAACCACCGCCACCACAAGCGTAAATGGAACCTCCTGTTAAAGCTGCTAAAACATCATCATGATTTAAAATTCGCATTATCAATTGATTCCTTTCTTTTATTCGGTTGCCAAAGCATAAACGCTGTCTGCTAAAACCTGTAAGCCTGCCACTAAATCAGCCGCCGTCGTGAATTCCTGTGGGTTGTGACTGATACCTAAATGGCTTGGCACAAAAATCAAACCCGCTGCTGCGATTTTCGACATGGCATTCACATCATGATTGGCCCCCGAAAATAGTTTGGTGTAACGATCGTGGCGCTGCTCAGCGGCCGCTTGAATCACTTGTTGCACTTGCGGATCTAACTGTGCACTGACTTTATCAACGATTTTTCGAACGTGATAGTCGATTTGTGCTGCTTTTAGCCATTGATCCAGCTGGTGTTGAAATTGATAGGCCACCTGCATGTCAACGGCTCTCACTTCTAAGATCAATGTGACTTGGCCTGGAATAACGGTTGGCTGGTTCGGCTGAACACTTAATTGCCCAACCGTTGCCACTAATTGTTCTGAACTGGCCCTTGCTTGCTGCGATACGGCTTGAATGAATCGACTGGCTTTTACCAGGGCATCATCGCGATAGGCCATTGGTGTGGCGCCGGCATGTAACGCGGCGCCACTAAATTGATACTCGTAGCGCACAATGCCTGCAATTGCGGTGGGAATCCCAATGGTAACTTGCTGCTGTTCAAGCGCGCTTGATTGTTCAATGTGCAGTTCTAAAAAATTCCGATAGGTTTGTGGTGCTAACTGCGCTGCTTGAATTTGTGCGGCTGTGAAATAATCATTATCAGTAACTGGCACCTGTCCCGTTAGCGCACGACTGCCAAAAGTACCACCTAGTGGATTGACCTCTTCCCCGACAAAATTCGTAAAAAGTAGATCACGCTGTAACGGTAGCGCTTGTTCAGCGGCGGAACGAATCACTTCAAGCGCCGCTAAAGTCCCGTAAGCACCGTCATAGAGGCCACCATGATTGACGGTATCCAAGTGCGACCCAAAGCCAATGGCCGGCCCACCGTGCTGCCCGTAGCGCCCAAACGTGTTGCGAATCGGATCGTGGGTGACCACCACACCTGATTGTTGCAGCTGCGTGCTGACCCAGGCATGCGCCTGCTGTTCCTTGGCCGAAAAAGCAGGGCGATTATAACCTTCGTCGCCACCATCTTCTGGAAAAAGCGCCTGCAGTGCTTTGAAACTATCTAAAAACCGTTGTGCATTAACCTTCATTCGAGGCACCTGCCTTCAAGCCTTGACCGGGTACAAAGTCACCATAAGTAAAAGGTGCCAGGACTTGATCATCAGCGTAAACGCGTTGGCCGCGAACCCAAGTAGCAGTTACTTTACCTTGTAAAGTACGACCTGCTAAGGGGGTAATGGCGTTGGTTTTTGTGTGTAAACCGGCGTCCGTAATTGTAAACTGCGCCTGTGGGTCTAAAATGGCAAAATCAGCATCCTTACCTAATTCAATACTGCCTTTTTGTGAAAAGTTAAACCGCTGGGCCACATGAGTTGCCATGAGCTGGCTAAATTGCACGGGACTTAACCGCCCTTGGGCCACACCGGCATCGTATAAAACAGGCGCAACCAATTCGATTCCTGGTAAACCAGACGGTGCTTCAAAAATATTGGCTTGGCCTTTTGCCTTGTCACTAGCCGCCCAAGGCACATGGTCAGAGGTCACATAATCAATTTTGCCAGCAATCAGCCGCTGCCATAAACCGGCGACTGTCTCCGGTTCCCGTAATGGTGGATTCATTTTAGCCCGTGGTCCCATTTTTTCTAAATCATGGATATCGAGCACTAAATATTGATAACACGTTTCACAAGTCACCGCCACACCTTGTTGCCGGTAAGCATCGATCAGATCCACCGTTTCTGGCGCGCTAACATGGACAATATGCAGCTTACTGCCCGTCCACTTCGCAATTTCGCACAATTCTTGGACGGCGGTGGTTTCCACAATAATCGGTCGGGTTTCCATATGCGCCCGTGGATAAGTGGCGCCTGCTTGTTGATAACGGGCAATCAGATCCACGATCATCTCATTATTTTCAGAATGAAATGCCGGCACAATGCCTGTTTTACGTAATTTCGTTAACGCGTCATAAATATCGACATCACTGATTTTGGGAAAACGTTCTGGGTCGGTTTCAAACGTCGACATTTTAAAGGCCGCTGCCCCTGCCGCAATCAAACCTGGTATTTCTTTAACCCCGTCCTGTTTCGGAATCGTGCCCCATAAGGCAATATCCACAATGGTCTGGCCTTTGATCTGGGCCTTTTTGGCATTAAACCGCGCGGCTGTGTTAATGGGCTTTGGTCGATCATATGGCATATCAACAAATGTGGTGACGCCGCCAACCGCAGCCCCAACGCTTGTTGCCGCAAAACCTTCGTCAGGATTACTGAAACAATGGACATGGCCATCAATAAACCCTGGAAAAATGTATTGCGCACCATAATCAAAAAATTCAGTTGTTGCATCTAATATTGGCTTGGTAGTGCTAATGCCAGTGATCTTGCCGTTTTCAACTGTCAGATAGGCCGCTGTTACGCGTAAAGGCGTCACAACTTGCCCGTATAAAATCTTTTTTTGCGTCATCTTAAACCCTCCATTTTAATCATGTTTGCTTGTTGCAACTCCGATTAAAATGTGAGCCGCCCGATTTCGCCAAAGCGGGCAATAAAATTAGCTTTTAAGTGACAATGACGTACTGGTAAGAACTGATCACCAGTTTTTAAACAAATTTTTAATCGACGCATGGCCGGGCCCCCTTTTTACGTTATTTTTGGGTCAAAAAAGCCCCTTACTTGCTTATAAATCAGACTGCTCACTTTTTAATTAGAAAAAAGCGGGTCACAAACGAAACCGCCATCTTCACAATTGCAAGACGGTAGCCGTTCAGTTTAATTTACAAGCGCACAAGGGGCAATTAACAGACTGGCATGTCCTTTTCGCCAAATTTGGCGATAAAATTAGCCTTTAAATGAGCGTGGTTCATGGCAACAAATTGCATTTGATCCGCAAACATAATTTTTAATGTATACATGTGACACACGCTCCTTTCTGCATTGATTAAAGTGATTTTGGTTAGAGTTTACCTAATGCTTGTTCTAAGTCGGCGATTAAATCGTCCACATTTTCGATCCCAATGGATAAGCGAATCAAGTCTGGCGTGATCCCAGTTTGCTTCAATTGCGCTTCGTTTAATTGGGCATGGGTGGTGGATGCAGGGTGAATAATCAAAGAATGCGCATCCCCCACATTCGCTAACAGTGAGAATAATTCGAGATTTTCAATTAATTGTTTCCCTGCTTTTTCACCGCCAGTTAAGCCTAAGGTGAAGATCGAGCCAGCGCCTTTCGGGAAATACTTATCAGCTAACGCTTTATAAGGGCTGTCTGGTAATTCAGGGTAGTTGACCCAAGCCACCTTGGGATGATTGCTTAAGTATTCAACAATTTTACGGGTATTTTCAACGTGCCGTTCAACCCGCAAGGACAAACTTTCTAAGCCTTGGATCAACAAGAATGAGTTAAACGGACTGATGGTGGCGCCTAGATCCCGTAAGGTTTGTGCCCGTACTTTGGTCGTAAAGGCTGCTGGCGCAACGTCTTTCCAAACCAAGCCGTTATAAGTATCATCTGGGGTGGTAAAACCAGGGTAGCGGTCTGTCGCTGTATAATCGAACTTGCCATTTTCAACGATCACGCCGCCCATGCTGGTGCCGTGGCCGCCAATAAACTTCGTAGCCGAATGAACCACAACGTCAGCACCGTGATCTAACGGTTGGGTTAGATAAGGGGTCCCAAACGTATTGTCGACGATTAAAAGCAAGCCATGTTGATGCGCAATTGCAGCAACCGCTTCAAAGTCAATCAAGTTGATGCCAGGATTCCCAATACTTTCAATATACAACGCTTTGGTATGTTCGTTGATCGCTGCTTCAAAGTTTTCAGGCTGATCAGGGTCAACAAAGTGTGTGGTAATCCCTAACTTCTTCAATGTGACACTGAAAAGATCATACGTCCCACCATAAAGGGTACTGGCTGAAACAATTTCATCCCCAGCATCCGCAATATTTAAAATTGCAGCGGTGATTGCAGCTGAACCAGTTGCCAATGCCACACCAGCCGTTCCGTGCTCTAAAGCAGCAACCCGCTTTTCAAGAACATCTGAAGTCGGGTTCGTCAGGCGCGTGTAAATATTACCAGCATCGGTTAAGGCAAACCGCCCAGCGGCCTGTGCCGCATCTTTAAAAACGTAAGAAGTGGTTTGGTAAATTGGTACGGCACGTGCGCCTGTTTCGTCAACGGTTTGGCCTGCGGTTACTTGTAAAGTTTCAAAATGTAAGTTTTCTGCTGTCATGGTAATTCCTCCAAATGTTTGTTTTCAGTTTATTGTTTGAATTCTGTTAGGCGCAAATGAATCAACGCCGTTTGATCCGCCATACCAGACCGATTTAAAATAAAGCTTAAGTCAGTCATCTATGCGCCTCCTTTCAAGTTTGACAATCAAAAAATCCGCCCCAGAACATCGCTTTCGCGCGTTCTGGGACGGATTCTCCGTGGTACCACCCATTTTTGTCTTGATTTCACAATCAACACCTTTGCCTGTACATCATGGTGACTATACAAGTGCAGGATATCGACTGCAAAACGGCGATTCAGCACCGAAGCACCAAATTGCTGACTCCAAGATCATCTTCATAACCTGCCATTATGCTTTCTTCCACCGTTGAAAGCTCTCTGGGATAATCACAAGTCATTACTCTTCTTTTCATTGTCATTTCATTTTTTTAAGTTGTCTCTAATTATATTTTCATTTTAAATAAAGTCAACACTTTTTTCGAAACTTTTTTAAAATAATGTTTTGTTTCATATAATGCCAATTTTAAAGGGCCACCGTTAACCAAATCCCACCAACGATCAAGGCTAATACCAACCCACCGACAAACCACAACCAGTTACGCGGCTGTGATTGTGTGCGTGTTGCCGCATTTCCTGCCGTGGCTTGTGTGCGAATACCTGACTGTTTCGGTTGATCTGATACTGGCTTTGCTGCCGCTAAAGGCTGCCCACAATTTTTACAAAACTTTGCTGCCGGATCATTTTTCGTACCACATTTTGGACAATACATGACGCACCAACCTTTCTATGACTGATATTGCTTCAAAATTTGTTGTAAGGTGCTGATGGCACTGGTATCAGCAGACGGCAAAAAGGTTTTATCAGTGGTGATGGCCGAACTGCCACCTGTTTGACCATGATTGTTTAATTCACCAAATCCCGTTATCGGATCCACCGTAGCACCATTCCCCAGTTTCAATTCATAAACACTGCCGTTATCCAAAAACAGATACTTCGTCACTGTTTTGTTGAAATTCATGTTAGTGGTATACCCTTCCGCGGTAGTGCCCATCAAGTGATGATCGATGCCCGTGGTGCCATCTTGTGAGCTGTAGAAAACCAAGCCGCCAATTGCATGTAGCTTAAAGCCCGAGTGACCTGGATTCTCCTGATTTTGGACTTGAACACGCCCATCAGACGTTACCGCATACCAATCACCCTGACCGGCTGCACCGTGATTAAAATAATAATCGCTCACGGCTAAATGCGCCGTTTGCGCGCGGCTATCCGCCCAATCCAACATTTTCTGATTAATTTTTGACTTTTGACGATCCGATAAGACAACCGTTGCGTTAGTCGCCTTTTTGGTGCTGGTACTGGCGTTTGTTGCTGCACTGGTCGTTGCCGCGCTATCCGAACTGGCCACTACACTACTACTATCTGCTGTTGTAGTCGCTTGTGTCTGTTGGGTGTTATCAGGTCGCGTCAGGAAGAACACCGTCGCCACAATGGCAATCACCGCAACTCCGCCACCAATAAACCACGGCCAATAATTTGCCTGCTGTTTTGGTTGTACGGTTGGCGTTCGTACTTGTGCGGTTGCCTGAGCTAACGGCTGCCCACAATTTTCACAAAACTTCGCCTGTGGTTGGTTTAAAGTTCCACACTTTTGACACTTTATCATTTCACGCACCTACCCCTTTAAGTTAGCCCCATTATACTATTTTCTAACAACCAAATACTAGCGTCGTCGGCGTTGATAGCGCCGGTAAATACCGATAATTCAGTTGGTTAAACTGCTTGACCCCCACCAACGTTTCAATCTGGTGCTCTGCTAAATACCGAACCATTGTGCCGCGCGCCATTTTAGCCGCTGTAGCCTGCTGTTTAACGCGACCATTTTGTAATTTCCCAAAGCGACAGGTGATCAATTGATCCGTTGGCTTTAAATAAGGCAGCACTGCTTTGGCATATTCCATCGAAGCCAAATTCAAAACAGAGCCTTGTTCAAACTGTAGCGCTTGATACAAACGCTGCTGCCAAATTTGATACAAGTTTTGCTGGCCAGCTAGCACCGGTTTCGATTGCATCTCTAAACGATAGGGAATAACGGCATCAAAAGGCCGCAACAAACCGTAAAACCCCGACATGATCCGTAAATGATCCTGTAAATAATCCAAAGCCGATTGCGACAACACCCCTGGCGCTAATGCTTGGTACTGTAACCCGATATACGCAAGTACCGCTGGTGTAACAGCATCTGCCAACGTTGTGTTTTGTAATTGATCATAATTCAAGCGCGCTAAGCGCGTGCTACATTGCCATAATTGCTGGGCCTGTTCAAAACTTAACGTTTTTAACCAATTATGTAGCGTTTGGGCTTGTGCTAAAAATTGCGGTTGACTCCGTGGTGGCAATGAATCGCCGTCCACCTGCATTTTCATGGCAGGTGCAATGATGATCTTCATTTCAATCAGCTCTTTTCCGTTAAATATTTCATAGCCTCGCGCTGGGCTAAAGTGCTTAATGAATGTGTTGTAACAAAATGGCGCACCCAAGTTGGATCAACTTTACTGGCTTGCCGTAACGCCCAACCAATAGCCTTTTGAATAAAAAATGAATCCGTAGTTAAATCAGCCTCAATAGCTTGCGTCAATAAGGTACGGTCCAAATGGGCATTATCCTGTAATTGTAAGGTGATGGCTACCCGTCGCATCCAAATATTAGACTGACCGGCAAACATCGCAAAGATAGCGCCTTTGGTCTCTGGAAATTGTTTCGCATACCCACCAAATAAACTGCGCCAACTATCAACACTGTCCCACCACGCTTTTTGTGTGACATACTGGCTCAAAAACTTTAAATCAGCAAGTGACCAATCTTTTAAATGCCGAATGGCTAAATCGATGGCCACGTACTGATACTCACGTTCAGGCCGCGTATATAATGCCTCAATTAACGCGAGAACAGCCGCTTTAGTTAAAGGGTGCTGCAACAGCACTTTTTCCTGTTGTTTCCGGTCAGGTGCTCTGATCCCTAAAAATTGAAACTGATTTTTCATGTAGCGCGCCATTGCTGGCGCTTGCTCAGCGTCACCTTGCAATACGAATCTTGGCATCCCCAAATCCCCCTTTGTGCGCTTGTCCATCTATTTTAGCATAGCCAGTGCCGCAACCTGATAAACATTGTGATACCAAGCCAAAAGTACCAAAGTGCAACCTGGCGTTGCGCAACACTGCGTTTATTTAGCGTGAAAAACGCAACATTTTGCTGGCTTTACGTAACTTTTATTTATAAGCTAAATTTAAAATCATAAATAAGGAGTTTACGCTGATGCTAAAATTCTCAGAAAATCTCAAAAAATACCGCCAGGCCAAAGAACTGTCGCAAGAAACCATCGCGCAAAAATTATACGTCTCCCGCCAAGCTGTTTCCAAATGGGAACAAGGTGAGGGGGCGCCTGACCTGAATAACTTAGTTAAATTAGCCGAACTATTAGACGTTAGCCTTGACACCTTAGTCCTAGGAACAGACCCTGAAAGTGCCAAAATTGACCCAAATGAATATGCTTTCGACCCAACGACTGGGCTGTACAAACGGAAACTCGGTCAGATGAATGGCTGGGACTTTTTAGCCCGTTTTTGGTGGTTGATCTTTCCTATTTTTGGCTTTGTCTATGGGTTAATTCAAATGCTTAAATAACAGTACTTGATCACTACCATGACTGCCAATCGCATTGCGAGAACAAGTCACTCATGATTATTATTTTTCAGGGTGCATTTCAAGAAGTAACACCAAAATAACCATCAAAAGAGTCGGCAGAGTTCCCGCGGCTCACTTTGATGGTTATTTTTGTGAATACTTGAGAGTTGGTTTTAAACCTGTCATGTATCAACGACTTTTTCAGCGGCCAACAACTGTCAGCCCTTTTATTTCGTCTGGGTCACCTTCCCCGTTAAATAATTGATTTGAATCCCTGACTGAACATTCGGAACAAATACGTTGAATTGCAAGCTGCCATCCTTTGATTTGGCTTCCAGATGATTACCAGCTGGGACTTGATTGTTGCCTTGATAGACGGCTGTTACACGATAGCGAACCGTTTTATGCTGATCCAAGGCCTGACGTACCTGTGTTTCATAATAGTTTTGTCCGGTTGACGTTTTCGAGCGCGCTTCATTAGCCCAAGCGGTTTGGGTCACAATATTTTTAGGATTTGCTTCCGAACTGTCAAAACCTTTCAACTTACCGGCTAGCGCGTACCCAATCAAATGCCCCCGATCATAGGCATGGGTGTAAGTCCCTTTTAGGTTGGTCACTTGCTGGAACCCCGCTGGTTTCCAATTCGTTGAACCGTTCCCTGTACTGGCGCGGTCCTGGGTTTGACGTGTGGTTTGATTTAATAAGGCATTCGCCACAGTTGGTCGCTGCCGACTGTCAATTTGATTATTAACATATGGCGCCGCCGTCACCTTGGCATTGAGCTTGGTTTGATTATTGGCAATCACAAACGCACCGGCATGATTATAAGTCACTTTAGTCCCTAATTGTTGCTTAACCGCTGTGGTCAATACACTTTTTGCCAACGTTTCTGTTGGCACAGTCTGAGGCGTACTAGCACGCGCTTGTCGATGGAATAAATGATTAAAGGCGCTAAACAGGAAAAAGTGCTGCCAAAAGCGGCTACCTGATGTCCGTGTACGCGTTGTCGTCGCACGCGGTTTCGTACGAGTTGTACGCTTTGTTGTTTGTCTCGTTAGCGTTGATTTTCGATAATGTTTACTGGTACGAACATGTGGTGTGGTGCGGGTCACATGGGTCGACATTCGGAACCGTGCTTGTGCCGGTTGTGCGGTCGCTGGCCCTAACATGAACAGTGTTGCCCCCAATAGTAGTCCTGATTTCAATTTCATAAAAGTTCCCCCTCGCACGCTCTATTATGCAGAGCCGACTACCGAAACACAATCCCCCTATTTTAAGCGCGCTGCCATTGAATCAAGCGTCGCAATAAGAAGCCTAATAAGATTGCAATCACTGCTAAAACAAGCAAGCCTAAAATAACAGGTTGCCAGCGATGTTGTTGCGCTTGAACCGCTCCGCATAAAGTTGGGCCACTACTTGCCAGTAAATAACCCACTGATTGCACGCCACCACTGATCAAGCTGACACTCGCTGGATCAGGTGACACCACGGTGATCAGACTTAACGCTAATGAGAAAATGGCCGCTGTAGTCAGTCCTAACAGTAACGACGCTAAAACAAGGCACCAAAACGCATGTTGTAACAGCAAAATAAACCCTAAACCATAGCCGCCTAGCAAGACTAACAGAACTTGTTTCAACCGATTAGACCGTTGCGCAAAACGCGGCACAATGTACGCCGCTGGAAAACCAATAATCTGAAAAACTGCCGCTAGTGTCCCGGCAGTAGTAGTACTGACCTGCTGACTGGTTAACATCCGTGGTAACCAGGCCGCCAATGCATAGAAAATCAATGACTGACTGCCCATAAATAAGGCGAGCACCCACACACGCGGCAAGCGCCACCACTGTACCCCCACGGTTTGTTTGGATACCACCACCTTTTTGTAACGCAACTGTCGAAATTGATACCACCCCACCAACGCCAGTACAGTAGGCACCGCCATTAACTGTAACGCATGTTGCCAACCCCAAAGTTGTGCAAACGGTACGGCCACCCCGCTGGCAATTGCCGCAAAAACATTACTGGCCGCTGGATACACCCCATTTAACTGGGCCACATGTCCCGGCGCTTGTTCCACGATCAAAGCGGGCAATAAAACATTTAAGAGTGTAATACTCAAACCGGCTAAAATCGTCCCACCGAATAAAAGCCCGACACTATAAACGCGTCCTAGGCTGGCGACCAATAGCCCCAATAAAGCTAAAACCAAGGCTGGTGTTGTACCAATTTTCTGAATCAACCGGCCCATAAAGACAGATCCTAGCCCAAAACACAATAAGGGAATGGTGGTTAAAAAGCCCAGTTGGGTGGTTGTCAGGTGTAACGTTTGCCCTAATGACTGGGTCAGCGGCGCAATAATCAAAATGGCCATGCGCATATTCGCTGCTAATAAACATAGTTCCAAACTAAAATAACGTAATCGTTTTGTATCGACTTCCAAAAAATCAACTCCATTTCCAATCAAAAAAGCAGAGACTACCCCTTAGCGAATTCTCGCCTAGGGGGAAAGTCCCTGCTAGTATCATGACGGCTAAGCGCCGCTATCAGAATTTTTATAAACCCAATTTAGCATAAATTAAATCAAATTTCAAAGTCATTAATGGAACCAAATCGGCATCATTAGTGCTGATGTGGCCACTGCATCATACTTCGTTGCCTGGCCTTTGATCTGATGGTACAACGTATTGAGTGCCGCCGGATAGTCTTTTTGATGTTCCCAATAATACAGGGTGATGGCCTTGGTCAGTTTCGTCGCCACTAGTTGACAGTTCTCACCTTTTTGGAGCGCCTGTGCTGACTTCAACAAAATCTCGCGTAATGCCGGCCGCTGTTTCACCGCTGCATCTGCATAGGCAATGTCGATTTGTTGAAACATGATTTGAGCCGCTTGTTCGTGCTTTTCTTTTCCCATTTAAGAACCCCCCTACCCTTAATCGGTGGCCTCAGTTTAGCACAACCATGGCTAAAAAAAATGAAAGCCGGCTAAAAAAATAAGACGTTCCCTATCAAATTCACTGGCTTTTTCAGAAAACTGGCGTATGCTAATGATATTAACTGTACGGTACCTAATGATTATCATGAAGAAGGCTGACCATGAACTTTTTAACCACAACTTTTTCATCGCTCCGTTCCAGAAATTTCCGCTATTTCTGGCTCGGACAATGCATTTCCACCATGGGCACTTGGGTGCAACGAACAGCCCAAACATGGCTGGTTTATGAACTCACTAAGTCCGCTTTTTTAGTCGGTTTGTTGTCAGCTTGTCAATTTGCGCCGATCTTATTACTCACCCTAGTAGCCGGCTCACTGATCGACCGTTACCCTAAGCGACGGATCCTGATCATCACACAAGCTGGCTTTTTACTGCTAGGTGCTTTAATGACCGCTTTAGTGTTCTTTAAAGTGGTACAATACTGGCATATTTTAGTGATTGCCTTGATCTATGGCACGTTACAAAGTATTGATACGCCCACCCGCCAGTCTTTTGTGGTTGAATTAGTGGGGCAAAAAGACCTGATCAACGGCATTTCATTAAATTCTACCATTTATAACTTGGCCAAAATTGCAGGTCCTGCCTTGGCCGGCCTACTAATGGCACATTTCAGCATTGCTTTTTGTTTTTTCGTCAACACCCTGAGTTATTTAGCCGTTCTCCTTGGTTTATTTTTGATCCATCAAGTCAACGTTGTGGCAACCCCGTCAAAAAAGCACTTATTAAGCGACATTAAAGTTGGCCTCGCCTATATTTGGCACCAACCCAACATTCGTTTAAGCGCTGCTTTAATGTTAATTATTTGTACGTTAAATTATAATAACAACGTGATTATTCCAATTTTTGCGAAAACCGTTTTACATGCCGGTGCCCAAACTTATGCCAATCTATTATCCGCGACTGGTGCTGGTTCATTGGTAGCAGCTTTTCTCATGAGTTACCTCGCCCAATTAGGCCTTCACCGCCGATTCTACTTGATCGTTGGTGTCGGTACAGCTGTCTTACAAGCCGCTTTGATCGTTGTCCACACCTTCGGCCTGGCAATGGTGGTGATGGTGGCAATCGGCTTCTGTAACATGATTTTCTTGAATCAGTCCAACGCCGCCTTCCAATTCGATATTCCCACCGAACTGCGCGGGCGCATTATGAGTGTCTACGTGCTATTAACGCAAGGCACTACGCCAATTGGCAGCCTGTACGCCGGTGGGGTCATGGACCTTGCCTCTGGCTTATGGGGCTTTCCCGCCTGTGGCTTTGTTGCACTACTTTTCGTCATCCCACTACTGATTCACAACCGCCAGTTAGTCCACCAATGGTGGCAAAATTAAGAAAGAAGGTCTTTTGATGTCCCTGACCCCTGCACAAGTGCATGCAACAAAAGCCGAGCTTCAACAAAATCTTGCCTTAACCGGGTACACCACCGCTGAAGTTGCAACGGCACTTCAAACAACACCAGAAAATATCAACGCGATTTTGGCACTTCACCCGCGGCGGATCGAAGACCCTTGGATTTTACGTCAATACCTGCTAAAGACACTTGTAACGCAACACAAACAACCGGTTCCGTTCACTGCCTTAACTGGCGACTACCATCAATATTGGTTTTTAGATGCGGATTACATTGCACAACAACATTTTGCTTAAAAAATTTGATACGTTAGGCCTAAGTGCTTAAAAAAGCGCAATAAGTCGGTTGACTGAAGCAACGCCGTTTGTGTATTATCCGCTAAATGAAACCCTAGTTCCGGTGCCTTTAATAAATCATGCTGTAAAATAATCGTCACCGGACTGTTTGGCATTAAAGTCAGTGGCGTCACCATGCCTGGTACGGTTTGTAACACCTGCTGCACCACTTCATCCGTTGCAAAAGCAAGCCGACTACGACTGATTCCCAGCTGTGTTGCCAAGGCTTTAAAATCAAGTCGAGCTGGTCCTAATTGAATGTACAACCAGCATTCCCCTGTCCGCTTATCCGTTAATAATAGGTTTTTAGGAATTGCCCGGCCTGCCAGTGCTGTTTGCTGGGCCAAATCTGTTAGATGCCAAACTGGTGCGTGATGAATCACTGTCACTGGCAACTGCCAATTGATTAAACGTTGTTGATAATCCAAAATTCGTCACCCTTTCAAGCGCGCTTGATCACACGCTTAATCATTAAAAAGAAGGTCTTTTCATGCATGCCATTGTCTTACACCAACCTGGCACAGCTGCCAGCTTAAACGTCGAAGAAGTCCCGACCCCAACCGTTAAACCTGGCTGGTCGTTATTACAAGTCAAGGGATTTGGCATTAATCGTTCCGAAATTTTCACCCGTAATGGTTGGTCTCCCAGTGTTCAACTGCCACGTATTTTAGGCATCGAAGCAGTTGGTGTTATTGCAACCACCACTGATCCAAAACGGCTGCCCATTGGTCAAACAGCGGTCACATTAATGGGCGGTTTAGGCCGGGCCTTTGACGGCGGTTACGCCGAGTATACGTTAGTCCCAAATCAGCAATTATATCCGGTTCAAACCACCCTGACTTGGCCTGAACTTGCCGCGATACCTGAAACCTATTATACGGCTTACGGCTCACTTGAAACACTGCAACTCAACAAAAATGACACCTTACTGATTCGTGGTGCAACCAGTGGCGTCGGCATTGCGGCTGCTAAACTCGCACGAGCACTGCACCCTAACATCACGCTGATCGGCTCCACGCGGCACTTAGAGAAACAGGTACAACTAAAAGCGGCCGGCTTTGATCATGTTATTTTAGATCAAAATAATCAGCTCCAACGTGAGCAAACCACCTTTACTAAGATTTTAGAGCTGATTGGACCGCTGACCATGCAAGATTCTTTGCAAGCATTAGCACGTCAAGGCATTATGTGCGTCACAGGTGAGCTAGGGGGCGTTTGGACCGCTGACGGTTTTGACCCGATCTCACAGATTCCTAGCGGCGCTTACCTCACTGGCTTTTCTTCAGATAACATTACCGAAGCCCAGTTTCAAACGTTACTCGACCTCATTGTTCAGCATCAAATTGATGTGACGCCAACCCGCGTTTTTGATTTGGCACATACTGGTGCTGCGCAAGCCTTTCTTGAACAACAAACCAGTTTTGGCAAAGTGGTCGTTCTGCCTGGATCGACACTGTAAATGTTCTGTATTGATTTTGTAAAGTGCCTCACCACCACCATGATTTTTGTTACCCTAATGGCAGAGGTGAGCGCTGATGTTACCAAATAGATTAGGCAGTACCGTTGTTGTGATGCTACTTACACGCCACTTGATTATCGCCTTGATCATCAGTTTTATTTTAGCGATTCAAACGACACATGCTGAAAATTTTTAACGAAAAAGCCCTGCCACACTTATTTTCAAGTGCGACAGGGCTTTTTAGCGTGTCTTTAGAGTGTATTTGCGACTAAATTTGAATCGTCGTTTAACACTTTTGTGTCTAACGTATTCGTGGCTTTCGCAGCAACGAGACCTGCTAAAATGGAATCATTGACGTTGATCGCTGTCCGTGCCATATCAATAATCGGATCGATGGCAATCACCACTGCCATGACGGCAACTGGTAAGTTCAACGTGCCTAATACCATCAAGGTTGTAAAGGTGGCACCACCGCCGACCCCTGCAGAGCCGAAAGATGACAACGTGACAATGGCAATTAAACTGAAAAGGAAGCTAGCAGAGAAAACGTGGATCCCAACGGTTGGTGCAATGATCGTTGCGACCATCGCTGGATAAACCCCTGCACAGCCGTTTTGACCAATGGTTAAGCCAAAACTACCGGCAAAGTTAGCAATCGCTGTATCGATTCCCAATGATTCTGTTTGAATCTTCAAATTCAACGGTAAGGTGCCGGCACTTGTCCGTGATGTAAAGGCAAAAATCAGTGCAGGCCAAACCTTCTTGTAATAACGAACTGGGTTCACATGGTTGGCTAATAAAATCACCGTGTGCATTAACAAAACGGCAATTAAGGCAACGTAAGCCGCAACAATGAAAATGCCTAACTGCGCGATTGATTTAATCGAATCTGTCGCAGCGGCTTTGGTAATCAAAGCGAAAATCCCGTAAGGTGTCAAGGCTAATACTAATTTGATAATACCGTGCACTAAACGGTCTAATACATTGATACCTTTGGCCACTTGTTGCGCAATTTCAGGTTCGGTTTTACGTAAACCAAGATACGCGATCCCTGTAACAACAGAGAAAATCACAACGGCAATTGTTGAAGTCGCCCGAGTGCCAGCCAAGTCAGCGAAGATGTTGGTTGGGAAAAAGCTAATAATTTGTTGTGGTAACGTGACACCTTTTAAAACACTTTGGTGCTGTTTAATCACTGCTAAACTGGCGGCGTCAGCACTCGTCCCACTGGCGAAATGAGCCCCTTGTAAATGGAAGGCAAAGACTGACAATACGCCAAACAAAGCCGCAACGGCAGTGGTCAACAACAAAGTTGCCAATACGGTTACCCCAATTTTACGTAAGTTTGCCACATCTGACAACCGCGTAAAAGCGCCGATCAGACTCACTGCAATCAGTGGTGTGATCAATGTTTGGAGCAATGCCACGTAGCCAGACCCCACAATGTTCAACCAGTCGATCGTTTTGGTGGTAATGGCCGAATCATTGCCATATAAAAGCTGAATCACTAACCCAAAAACAATCCCTACGACCAGCGAACCAAAAACTAATTTTGTAAAGCTAAACCCTTTACGATGTAAATAAACTGTAATGCCAAGAATAATAGCAGCAATCACTAACAGGATCACAATGGTTATATTTTGCGTCATATCGACATATCCTTTCTATTCGTTACACAGTATTGAAGTACACTTTTAAGGCAAAACCCCCTTTTTCAAAGACAAAAAAAGTCCCTCAGCCCAACTTTGGACTGAGGGACGCGTTTGCGTGTTACCACCCTATTTTCGCGTCATTAATGACGCCTCAACGGTACCCGCTCTAAAAAAGGATACCCGGCAAAATAACGCTTGCCCACGGTGTATAAGCGTGAACTTACACACGGCTCAGAGCTCATCTTCACACACTCGTCTGCCAAAGCCTCTCACCAAATGACTTTTCTCTGAAGGCGGACATCTGTGCTACTCTTCTCTTCAACGCCAATTTATGAAGTGCACTCATTATGGAATTCTGATACAAACTTGTCAAGTGAATAACTTATTTTTTGTCAGTGCTAGTTACGGGGTAAGTCAGCGCATTAGTAGTAACACTTTTTGAAAATTCACCTAAAATTTTTATTTTAAACGAGCATTCATTACCACAAAAAAATGAGAACGTGCTATGATAACCCTACCTTTGGAAAACATGTTGTCATTGTCCTTCATTCAATCAAAAAAGTGCTTCAAATACAGTCCGCTACAACCGTAACTGTTCGGTATTTCGCCTCTGATCAAACATAAAGCGGCCTAATCGCCACACATTAAAGGACTACTTAGACCATAACCTGATTCAAAGCCACTGGTAAGTCGTCCAATTAATGGCTTGATACCAAGGATCCGTGATTGATTGCATCACCATTATCAAGTCATTTACGTTGATAATGGACAAATTAGACTTTAAATGACGTCGATTCAGCGCAACCACTTTTTATGTGCACCACCTTGTCCTGAGTCAATGCGCCTTTTCAACTGCAATCAATTACCAGTATAAAATACCCTACGATAGTAGTAGAGCGATTTCCCCAACGCTGCGTTCGACGTTGCCAGCCATCATGATTGCGATTCATGACCGAGAGTACATCATCACGGTTACTTAATGAATGGGGCCGCATAACTTTGATCGACACAGCACAACACTTTTTCATACTGTCCCTAACCTGACATTTTACAATCAACAACGGAGGTGCATGATGCCAATTTATCCCCCTGCTGAACGCACACGCTTCGGCGCCGTCCTGACCATGGCCGCTGGTAGCATTGACGCCTATTCCTATCTTTTTCACGGTCAAGTGTTTGCCGGTTTACAAACTGGTAATTTAATTTTACTAGGACTTAATCTTGCTCAAGGTCATCTGAAATATAGTTTACGCGCGCTAATCTCGATTCTGGCATTTTTCGTTGGGACTTTGATCATTCGCTGGCTTCAACGTCAACCGACTTTCTCGCAGCGTCCCATCAAACGCCAAAAAATTGTCTTACTTTACGAAATCGCATTACTTTTACTGGTTGCCTGTACCACACAATGGCTGCCGGCATTATTAACTACAATGCTCTTATCCATTACAGCTGCGGCCGAATTACAAGAATTTCGCCGCTTAAACGGTGGTCCCTTTACACCCCTGATGATGACGGGTAATTTACGGACATTGGCGGAGACTGCCTTTGATGCTTTTTTCTATCGCGAATCAGCGGCGCTTAAAAAGCTTCAAGCAACTGCCATTATCATGTTCATGTTCACTTTAGGTGCGGCTGGGATCGTTGTCGTAACGCCATTTTTGCATCAATTCAGTTTATTGTTGCCAGTTACTGCTTTAGCCGTCGGCTGGTTTTTATTAGCGAGCGCTGATTAATTTTAGTTGCTATTTTTTAACGAACGGCCTTATACTTAAGGCTGTTAACTTAATCAAAACAACTAACGGTCACTGCAGATACATAGCAGGGGGCCGTTTTTTTATGAATCGGCGGTGTGAATGACAAACATAACAGAACGTGACGTAATCGACTTGTGCGGTCTTGTCGGTAAGATTTTATTAGAAAATGGCGCTGAAACAGCGCGTGTCGAAAATACAGTCGAATACATTGGTCAGGCTGCTCAATTTCCTGTGAGTTGTCATGCCACCATGACCGCCGTTTTTGTGGATTCAAAAACCAATCCTAACACCCATTTTGTAAAAGTTCGGGTAGGTGACTTCAACTTGCAAAAAGTGGATGACATCAATACCTTATCTCGTCAATTTACAGCCCATGAAATTGATTATGCACAACTTAAAACCGGCATTGCTGCCATTGATCGCAAAGTCATTGATTTTAACTGGTTGGAAAAAATTATCGGCGCTGGTTTAGTCTCTGTTGCACCGATGCTGCTTTTTAAGGCCACCTGGACTGATCTGGCTTGGGCATTATTTGTCGGTATTTTAGGCTATCTTGGGACCCAACTGGCCACCCATAAAATCACGACGCCTTATGTGAGTGTGGCGCTAGGTGGTTTTATCATTAGCCTTTGTGCTACCTTATTACAATTATCAGGTTGGGCGACTAGCGCTGACAATATTATTATCAGCGCGCTGATGCCGTTGGTCCCAGGCGTAGCGTTAACTAATTCATTACGTGAATTGATCGGTAAGCACACGATTTCTGGCCTGGTTCGCGCCGCTGACGCCATTATGGTTGCTGGGTCGATTGGTGCTGGTGTAATCGTTGGTAGTGTATTGGCCCAGATCTTAATGGGAGGTGCGTCATGAAATTGTTGGCAGGCTTTCTCTTTAGTTTTCTATCTACCGTTGGCTTTGGCGTCATTACCAATGTCCCACGGCGTACCTTATTACCAGCTGGCCTAACAGGCGCTGTTGCTTGGATTATTTATCTGGTGGTTGCGCAGGCGACCCACAACTTAATTTTACCAAACTTACTAGCGGCGCTGGCTATTGGACTGTTGGCCAATGGTGCCGCAATTTTGGTCCGCGCACCAGTGAACCTCCTGTACATCCCCTGCTTAGTCTCGCTCGTACCAGGCGCCATCATCTACCTTAGTTTGAAGGATTTCACGCTAGGTTTTGATGCCAGCGCGCAACAAAACTTATTTAAAACCCTCACCATTGCCATGGCACTAGCAGTCGGATTCGTGCTAGCAGAGGCCATTTTCAAACCTTTACGCCCCATCTTAAAGAGCTGGTGCCAACAAAAATAGTACGAAAGGATGATTTTCATGACACTTCAAACTGATTTAATGGCCAAATTAACTGCTGACCAACCTGAAATGGTCGCTATTCGGAGACACTTACATGCTCATCCAGAGCTTTCATTTCATGAAAAAGCAACTGCAGCTTACATTAAGGCCTTTTATCAACCCTTAGACTGTACCGTCACGGATTACGGGACCGGTTACGGCTTTGTTGTCGAGATCGACAGTGGCCAGCCCGGTCCCACTTTAGGCCTACGCGCTGACTTTGATGCGCTGGCTGTCCAAGAGGACAACGACCTACCGTTTAAATCACAAAATCCAGGCGTGATGCATGCTTGTGGTCATGATGCACACACTGCTTATTTAATGGTGCTGGCCAAAAACTTAATCGCCCTAAAGGCACGTCTAAAAGGGCGGATTCGTATCATTCACCAGCCCGCTGAAGAAGTCTCCCCTGGCGGCGCAAAAGATATGCTTGCCGCTGGTGTATTAACCGATGTTGACCGTGTTTTAGGGCTGCACGTCATGACATCAATGCCCACTGGTAGCATTGGTTACCACTTAAATGAAACACAAACAGGACGCGGCAACTTTACCTTAACCTTTACCGGTAAAGGCGGGCATGCTTCTATGCCACATTTGTCCAATGATGCCATTGTGGCGGGTGCCTATTTTGTAACAGCTTTACAAACAGTTGTCTCCAGGCGCATTGACCCGTTTGATACAGCCAGTGTCACAATTGGCTCATTTGACGGCGTTGGTTCCTACAACGCCATCAAAAAGAGTGTGACCTTAAAAGGCGATGTGCGCATTATGAAAGAAAGTACGCGTAAAGTTGTCCGCGAACACATCGAAAAAATTTGCCACGGCATTGAAACAATGTTCGGTGTAACGGCTGAACTGGATTATGATGATAATTATCCGGTTTTAGTCAATGAGCCAAAATTTACCACTCAAATGATCGACAGTTTAAAGGCAGCAGCATTGCCGGAGATCAATCAAATCTTCGATTGTGGTCCTCAAGATCCTTCTGAGGATTTTGCTTATTTCGCCCAAAATACACCAAGCTGTTTCTTTTATGTTGGCTGTCAAACACCAGATGGCGGTAACCATCCCCACCACAGTCCTGACTTCATGCTGAATGAAGCCAGTTTGTTAATTGCCGCCAAAGCTGCTGGCACAGCTGCTTTAGCCTATCTCTGCCACTAAAAAAATCGACGCGGATCGCGTCGATTTTTTTGTGCATATTGCAGCGTTTTAATACGTATAAATTGTTCGTCGATTATAGCGCACATAATGTTGCCAAGCCTGCCAGGTATAGGTTGTGATTCGCCATGCAGGACGGACTAGACTGCCGCCTAAGGCACCAAGAAAAAGTGCCGCTAATAATTGCCACCAGGCGCTGGTTTGGCCAAATAACACATTGGCGCCAATAGCTAAAAATGGCGAAGCGATAAACGTAACGACGGTCACCCACAATCCCATCAACAACCCAATGGCGGTTCCTGCAACGGCTAAAACCACAATGAGGTTAAACCAAATCAAACCGAAAAGTGCCAACCAGTTAATATGTCGTTTCATAGGCTGCATCGGTTGTGTTTTACCAATTAATGCCTCTAATGAGCAACCATACAGTTTGCTAAGATCCTGTAAGACGTAAATATTCGGTAGCGTTTGATCTTGTTCCCAACGCGAAACTGTTTGGCGCGTCACATATAATGCTGCTGCAACCGTGGTTTGACTCATTCCTTTTGTTAAACGTGCCTGTCGTAAATAATCCCCAATTGCCATGACACCGCCCCCTTCTTTTACGTTTAGTATCTCCGGTAAGCGATGATTTGTCTAGCAACAAATCTGTTACAAGCCTGGTTTGACAGCATCAAGCGCGCTTAATTTTGCGCTGATCATTAAAATTTGAGGTCTTTTTTCAATGCCCAACTGCTATTCGTCAAACGTCATCCCACTAACGACATAACACCCTAAAGGGTTAGTGTCCCTTGTACGTACAGAACAGCTTGACCACATAATTGAACGTGCTGGCCTTGTAACGCGCACCGCAATTCGCCACCACGGGCTGACGCCTGGTAAGCACTAATTTGATTTCGATGCAACCGTTGGGCCCAATACGGTACAATGTGGCAATGGCCGCTGCCACAAACTGGATCTTCAGGGATTGCCAACTTCGGACCAAATGAACGAGAAACACAATCATAGTCCTGACCTGCTGCAGTGACGTGCTGTAACAAGCCTGGCAAACTTTTCAAGCGCGCTTGATCTGGTGCTAAATTGCGAACTAATTGCTCACGCGCTACCACGCACAGTAAGTCGCGGCCTAAATAAGCCGCTTGTGGTGTGACACCTAGCGCAGCCGTCATTGCTGGTGTTACTGGCGTAGGCTGCAGTGCATAGCTTGGAAACTGCATCGCATACCAATCTTGTTGTTTGGTAACCACTAAGTCACCACTTTGGGTGGTAAATGTAATTTGGGCCTGCCCTGGTGCCCGAAAACGAAATATCAGATACCCACTTGCTAACGTGGCGTGCCCGCATAAATCGATTTCACCACCTGGGGTAAACCAGCGTAATTGATAATGGGTTGGCGTTAATTGGCGTGCAAAAGCTGTCTCAGAAAGACGATTTTCACAGGCAATTTGTTGCATCACTTGCTCAACTGGCCAATTGTCCACAAAACAAACCGCCGCTGGATTCCCTTTAAATAAGGTTGCCGTAAAGGCATCGACGATTGCATATTTCATGCTTTCACCACATCGATCCATTTTTCAGGTGCTGCATACTGCACCAGTTCGGCCAATGTCAGACGAATAACAGCATTCGGCGCGCCTGCCGCTGGATACAAAATATCATGTCCACGCAAACTGGTATCAAAATAAACACTGACGCCTGGTGCCAATGCAAACGGACAGATACCACCTGCCTGATGGCCAATCGTTGTTGGTAAAGCTGCTCGTGCAACCATATGGGCTTTTTGACCAAAGGCCGCTTTAAATTTGGCATTGGCGACTTTAGCTGTCCCAGCCGTCACAATGACAATTGGTTTTTCTTTTAATTGAAATGCCATGGTTTTAGCAATTTGATCTGGCACAACGCCTAATACAGCCGCGGCTTGTTCAACTGTCGCCGTCGATTCATCAAATGTCACAATCTGATTCGCAATTCCTTGCGCTTTAAAATACTGTGTTACTTGCTCTAATGACATACGCCCACACCTTTTTTAATAATTTACTCATTATTATAGGCTAATTACCCCATCAAAAGTAGCGCCTTATCAAAAAAAGACATCCCCATTGGGAATATCTGCTTACAATTCATGAAATCGCTGCTTCATTTTATGTTCACTTGCCTGAATAATTTCATCCGGTGTGACCTCAAACTTCGCACAGATCACTAACAACTGATCCAAACAGTCGCCTAACTCTTCTACCAGGTTCGCACGCGCAGCGGCCGGCGTTACCGCTGGTTCACCTGGGTGGTGCCGTCCAATTTCAAGTGCACGCACAGCGCGCGATAGCTCACCAACCTCTTCTGTCAAAAAATTAACCCGAATGAACGGTGATAATTGAAACCAATTTCGACGCTGATAAAAATCAACCAGCCAGTTTTGATGTGCCGCTAGTGCCAAGTAAACTCAGTCCTTTCACGTCTTTACTTTTGTGTCATATCGTTGCGATCACGTCGCATCAATGTCACCAAACCTGTAGAAGCAACAATTAAAACGACCACGATCAGCACACGTTTTAAATCAAAATGTAACACCGCATCCCCACCAAACGCATAGAAAAATGCTGACGGTAGACTGCCTAACACGATCAATTGTTCAAGCTGTGGCCGTTTGATTGCTAATTGAGCCGCAGCCAAATGGACCAGCGTATTTGGCACAAATGGCACTGAATAGCCTAACATGACGCCAATTCTTGGGTGACGCATTTTGAGTAGGTCCGTTAAAATGCGCGATTGATGCTTGGCCTGATGGTGATCCTCGATACGGTCGACCATTAATGCCCCAATCGAGTTGCCTAAGCTTAGGCCAATCACATTCACCACAAACCCCAATGGCGCGCCTAAACAGATGCCACTCACAATTGCAATCATCGCATTCGGTGCACCGGGAATAATAGTCACCGCCATTAACAACACTGCTAACGGAATTGCGGCAATCCAACCACGGCCACGAAACGCATGAATAAAAGTGGCGCGATTAAATGTTGGCTGGCGCAATAAATGTAACGCCGGCCAATAGTGCTGTAACAATAAGCCAATCAATAAAATTCCTAACACGGCACTGAACCCGATTACCCAACGTTTTACGGGTTGTTTCATGCGGTCACCCCACTTCTTTTGTTGTCAGTGTATCACAAAAAAGGATCAGTCACTTTGACTGATCCTAAAAGGTTAGTTTACCTTTTCAAATACGGTTTTACTCTTCACTTGACCTTGGCCTGCCTTGGCAATTTGGTAGGTAAAGCTGTGTGAGGTGAACTTACTGCCTGTGGCAAAGATCTTATTATACTGCCATTGTGAGACTTTACCATCCTTGGTCTGTTCCGCCAAAGTCATGGTGCCACCTTGAGCCGAATACCGCCAAGTGGCGCTTTCAGACTGTGACTTGTATTCCTTGTCAAAAGCAGTCTGACTGCCGGCCGCTTTCACCGCAGTATTTTTATCAGGATTAACCACCACTTCATTACCACTTGCTGCAAAGGTCACGTACAAGGTTTTATCCTTTGAAACACTTTGATAACGGTAAGTATTGCCTGGGATCCGTTTGGCAACTGAATGCCCCATGTACCAATAGGCGCCACCTAACGCTGCGATAATGACCACTAAGATCACAATAATAATCGGTGCTTTACTTTTTTTCATGCGTCACACCTCAGGTTAGTAATCTTCAGCGTCAGTTGTGTCATCCGAACTTGTGGTGACACTGCTGGAATTGGTATCAGATGCGGTATCGGATTCGCTTGAACTGTTGCTATCTGAGTCATCACTTGATTCAGAAGACAATGAAATATTGAAGTCGTAGCCCCCATCAGTGGCACTTAAAGTCACATCAATACTGTCAGCATCTGTCACATCGCTTAATTTATCATCTGATTCGAGCTGTTTATAGATCTTCTTAGCAACTTTTGCGGCGTTTTTAGCAGATAACTTATCACTTGCAATTGAGATACTTTGATCATCATCATAAACGGTTTGTGAGTCGGTATCTGTTGCTTCAGCGTCTACATCACTTGATTCAGAATCAGCTGATGCCGCACTGCTTGAATCACCACCAAAATCAACACTCACTTTGCTGGCGTCGACGCCTAATTGATCCGCTAATTTTGAACTAACTTCATCAGCAAAATCACTATCTTCTAAACCGCTCTTGCTGCTAGTCGTTGTGCTAGCGCTAGTCTTGTTAGCATTACTATCGGATGTAGTTGTTTGTGAATCAGTTGTTGCATTAATGCTGTCTGCATCTTTTTCAGCTGCAGCTGTGGTATCTGAACTGGCAGCACTACTGTCGCTGCCAGCAGTTGTGGTTGCCACTGGATCAACGGGTGATTCATAATCTGAATTATTAATTGTTGTTGTGGTCTTTTCGTTCGTTTCATTATTGGTCGAACTATTATTCGTGGTACTGTTGTTATTTGTTGTGTTATTAACGGTGATCGGTGAATCAACGATCGTCACCGAATTATCACTGTTGTCCACAAAGTTATTGATCGTCACTTTCGTATTTGCCACATGGGTGCCGTGACCTTCATAGTTCCAATCACTTGGCACGTATGAGCCATTACGATTTAAAATTAAAATGTCCCCTGCATAGATCAAATCGATATTCCGAATATGGTTATCATAAGCCAGTTTCCGCATTGGAATCCCCGTTGCTTGTGAAATACCGGATAACGTATCGCCCCATTGAATCACGTAACGACTTCCGTTTAAATCGTTAACGTTGATATGTTGTGATTGAATGTTGGTACTGATTTGTTCAGAACTATTAGCCACCCAATTGGTAATATCGGCCCGTTCTGCATTTGTTTGGTTCACATAAAAACCGTCCGCTAAAACCGCAGATGATTCCGCGATATACGGAACGAATAATAAGGCGCCTGCAAGTGCTGCCCCAATAACGCGCTTTTTGTTCATAAGTAACTCCTCCTAAGTGATTTAAGGTCTATTCCATCGGGCGAAACCCGCCACGGTGGAAACATGGCTCCTCCTAAAAAAGGATCCGATTTCAGTCGTCTGAAAGGAGTGCCTAAAATCCCCAATTTTATTTTTATAATTTTATCATACCTGTTTTGACGCTATAGCTCAATAACATCTTGTGTATTGGCCAGTTGCGCAAGCACTTTAAATGACTTTTTGATTGACTTCTACCGTGAGAACCGGCATACTACTGAATGGTGCCAAACCCACGGTGAAGGTTGTTAAAGGACGATCGGCGCGCAAGCGTTCCGAAGGTCGTCCCCCTTTGCCAAAAAATCCCCTTGCGCAGTGCGCAAGGGGATTTTTTAGTCCCAATAGATTCCTTTTTAGCCAGCGGTTAGCCCACACTGCCTGTCATTTCATAGCCGATCATCCGATTTAACTCGATGGCATATTCCAATGGCAACTCTTTGGTAAACGGCTCTACAAACCCCATGACGATCATCTCTGTTGCCTGAGCCTCCGAAATACCGCGACTCATTAAATAATAAAGCTGCTCTTCTGAAATTTTTGACACTTTGGCCTCATGTTCCATCGACACATTGCCATTCAGAATTTCATTAAATGGCACCGTATCCCCTGATGATTGTTCATCCATGATGATGGTATCACATTCCACATGGGCGAAAGAACCCTCTGCGTGACGTCCAAAACGGACTTTACCGCGATAATCCACGGCACCGCCATCCTTTGAAACCGACTTTGATACAATGGATGACGTGGTCCGCTTTGCATTATGAATCATTTGGCCACCTGTATCAGAATCGATATTGTGCCCGGCAACTGCAATCGACAACATCGTGCCATGCGCCCCTTCGCCATTTAAATAAACGGACGGGTATTTCATGGTTACCTTTGACCCAAAGTTGCCATCCACCCACTCCATTGTGGCATTTTCCAGCGCTTGAGCGCGCTTGGTTTCCAAACTATACACATTATTGGACCAGTTTTGAATCGTCGTATAACGACAATACGCGTTGGGCAAAACATTGACTTCCACCACAGCTGCATGTAAATTATCTTGACTATAAATCGAAGCGCTGCACCCTTCAACATATTCAATATGGGCCCCTTCATCCACAATGATCAGTGTTCGCTCGAACTGCCCTGAGCCCTCTGTATTCATGCGGTAATAGGACTGTAACGGCGTGGTTAGCGTGACGCCTTTGGGCACATAAATAAAGCTTCCACCTGACCAAACGGCTGCATTTAGCGCAGCAAATTTGTTATTTGATGGCTTAACCAGTTTGCCAAACCATTTTTTAAACAGTTCCGGATAGTCTTTTAAAGCCGAATCAATGTCGGTGAAAATAATGCCAGCTGCTGCAAATTTTTCACGCATGTGATGATAAACCACTTCCGATTCATATTGCACCGCCGAACCGCTTAAATGCTGCCGCTCAGCTTCCGGAATTCCAATCTTATCAAACGTCTCGCGAACATCATCTGGGACATCTTCCCAGTCGTTATACGCCTGATCCGTCATTTTCTGATAATACTTCATATTTGCAAAATCAAGCCCACTGAGATCCGGCCCATATTTTGGCATGGGCATTTTCTCATAAATATGAAACGCCTTTAAACGATAGGCCAACATCCAGGCTGGCTCAGCTTTTTCTCGAGAAATTTGACGAACAACTTCCTCTGTCAATCCTTGATGTGTTGAAAAAACAGGTTCAACATCATCATGAAAACCGAATTCATACGGCCGATCGGCAACGATCTCACTTAATTCATTCATTGTGCGCATCCTTTCTCGTTAACATCATCTATTTCAATAACGGTGCTGAAACATAGCTTGATTAAAATTAGATTAAATTATAACGCTGATTACAATATTTATATAGGGGTTTATACTAATTTTATATTATTTTGATCAAAAAAAGGGTCAGTCTTTGTTTTAAGACTGACACCTTGGATTTTTAATGCTGTTTTCGTTTCAATAAACGCCGTGCTTTTTTCATCGAAATCGCTTTGCCTTTGACCTTCGTCGGTTGTGGCACATTCGGCACTGTTTCACCTTTTAGCGCTGCTGGTAATTGCAACGCCTGACGTTGGTTGAGCAATTTCATTTCTGCCAAAACACCGATCAAACTGGTAATTGCCTGCAGCTGTGCACCACTATCAGGCTGCTTTTGCCGTGACCATTCACCGAAATCACGTAAAAAGGCATTTTCCCAATCAGCAGGCGCGACTAAGTACTGAGAATACAACAAATCAACAAAACCGCTCATATTGCCAATCGTCATCTGAGCATCCCAGCCTTGTGGCAACGGATGATCCGCTTGGCGCAACCACAAGGTCAATGCGGCCTCCACGCCTTGGGTATGAATGGCAATTGCGCGTTGGCGCTGCCATTTATGAGCACTTTGTTTCGCAACATGTTGATGTTCTAAATAGTTTTGCTCAGGATCTGGATCGCGTACAGCTGCTGCTGCAACCAATTTTTTAGGGTCTGCTAATAACGTTGCTGCCGCAGCCAATAGGGAATCTGGTGCTGTTTCAGCGATTTGTTCAGTTGCTGATAGCGGTGCTTTTTCAGCAAATTTTGCCTGCACAGCGGCTAATACTTCTGGTTCAAGGTCCGTTAAAAAGCGTTGATAATCATTGGCCCGCTTTTCATTTAAATCACCATGGGCGCCTGTATAAGCTAAAAAGGCTTTTAAAGTTGGCACCAGACGCTGATAATCGTCACGAGATAAGGTCATATTCACCATAAACGGTCCTGTTAACAGGGCCCGCAATACTTTCTTAGTCCAACTTTTAGGTGTTTTACGAAATTCATCATAAGCCCATTCAGACAAAGCGTTCACGATCGTCGCCAAAAAATCTGACGTGACCCCTGCTGGCCGTTGTGCCCACGCTTCGGCACTGTGCAAATAGGCCGCTAACCAGCCATAAGTATAAATGCTAATGTCACGGGCAATATAGTCACGCCATTTTGGTAAATCTGGATCTGTATTGATTTGACGCTGGTAAAGCGGTGCAACCAACGTCTTACGCTGATCCAGTTGTGACAAGGCCGTTTCAAGCGCCGCTTGATCGGCGCCAATTTGATCTGTTCGTGCTAAATAACGCAATAACGCTTGAACCACCTGATCATTGATTGCTTGCGCCGTTCGATCATCATCACTTGCCGGCACATGCTGGCGAATCGTGCTTAAAACAGCACACACCTGCTCGGCGGTCCAGTTTTGCAAACGTCCAGGGTAAACTTTCGCCATTAAGTCACCAAAATAAGTTACTGCTTCTTTGACTGAAGCTTGCGGGTAGTCCTTGACCGCCGCATATTCTAGCGAATCACGAAAGTTAGGCCATAATCGCATCAGTTCAGGTTCTTTAGTCATGAGTTACCTCCAAAAAATAGTCATTCCTTATCTATTATAATGATTTTTAGCATTGTCGGAAAGGACACTTTTGGTCTCATCACGATAAGGGCAATGCGCCATTGCAGGGACATCATCCCAATGCACCGGATAGCCTGCCCCATGTGCACAAAAAACTGAACCCGGCGTGTTCTCCAAATCGCCAACTGGATCATAGTTTGCCGCTGCAATGACTTCAGTCGCATTATGGCAAGGCTGGTAACCCAACACTTGACACGCTAACTGGCCTTGCCCGTGCGTGTACGCATGGACTGCCTGAGCATAACCTTGCATTTCGGAAACTGGTGCGGTCCCAACCAATGTGGCCATTGTTGACGCCGCCTGTTCAGCTAGCGTACAGGTCCCACTCATTCGCTGCACATCAGTCATCACCCGCCCAACTTGTTCAGTGGGGACCGTCAGTTGAAATTGATACCACGGCTCTAATAATTGGCAAGCTTGTTGGGCCTGCAACATCATCAAGCCTTGACGCACCGCCCGCCAAGTCGCTTCACGAAAGTCACCACCAACTGAATGGACGTTACTAGCCTTGCCACCGATCAAACTGATCTTCACATCCGTTAGTGGCGCACCTGTCAGCACGCCTAAGTGTGTCTTAGCCTGCAAACTACTTAACACTTGATGTTGCCAATTACGCCCTAAAACCTCTAACGAACAGTCGCTTGCAAAGGTCACACCACTGCCAGGCGCTGTGGGTTCAAGTAATAGATGAACTTCTGAATAATGCCGCAAAGGTTCAAAATGCCCGACCCCTTCGATCGGTTGGGTGATGGTTTCTTGATATAAAATACTGCCAGCACCAAACGTAACTGCTAAATCAAAGCGCTGTTGTAGGAGCTGTTGTAGCACCTCTAGTTGGACCGTTCCCATAATTTGAACCCGCAACTCTTGTAACGGTTCAGACCACGTGACATGCAACTCTGGGTCTTCCTCTTCCAATCGGCGTAGCGCTGCTAAACACACTTGAATATCATTGCCCTGCGGATCCAACGCCACATTTAATACTGGCTGTAGCACTGGCCGTTGCGCATCCTTGAGTTGTCCCAAACCTTGACCCGGATAAGTTGTCGTTAAACCAGTCAGTGCGTAGACATCACCACTAATAGCGACTGGTATCACCGTATATTTTAGGCCATTATAGCGTCGAATTTGATTGATTTTTTCATCATCAACCACCACTGCTTTGGTTTTTAAGGTCCCTCCAGTTAATCGAACCCAGGTCAAGCGCTCCCCTTTTTCATCTCGCGAGATCTTAAAGACACGCGCACCAAAGTCAGGTTGCGGCGTTGGCTGAGTCGTCCATTGTTGTAATCCAGCTAACAATTCCGTAATGCCAGTCAGCTTTAAAGCTGACCCAAAATAACACGGGAAAATCTGGCGGCGCTGGATCATTTGACGAACAGTTGCGTCAGACAATTGTTCAGTGGCCATAAATTGATCCAACACTTGCTCGTCTTGCAACGCAATTTCTTCTTGTAACGCTGGCATTAAGTCGGTTGAAAAGGCCAAACAACCTGGTGCTAAGGCCTGCTGCAATTGTGCCAAAATTCGGCTAGCCTCCCGGTCATTGGTATCCATTTTATTCACAAAAATCACTGTTGGCACCTGATAGCGCTGTAACAATTGCCACAATGTTCGTGTGTGTCCTTGTACCCCTTCCAATGCTGAAACTACCAACACCGCCACATCTAACACACTTAAAACTTGTTCAGCTTGCGCCGCAAAATCCACATGTCCTGGTGTGTCCAGCAACGTTAATTCCAGATCATCATAAGTTAAGCGCGCTTGATGTGAGAAAATCGTGATGCCTCGCTGCTTTTCTAATGCTTCCGGATCTAAAAAAGCGTCGCCTTTATCCACGCGGCCTAACTGCCGCACGGTGCCTGCATGATATAATAACGCTTCTGAAAGTGTGGTTTTACCAGCATCAACGTGGGCGACGATGCCTGCTACAATTTGCTTCATTACCATTAAAAGTCCTCTCTTCAATCAATTGACACAAGTCACACGGCGTTGCCAACTGAAAATCTGCTTGTTGGAGCGCTGAATCAGCGTGGGCCCCCCCAAGTTGCCAGCGCAAACTGAGCACCTGCTGCATGGGCGCACTGCAAATCATAAACCGTATCACCGACATACAAAAGTTCTATTGGCGTTCGCTTTAATTGTTGCGCCGCATACTGCAGCGGTGCCGGATCCGGTTTATGCTGCGTGGTATCTGAGGCGGTAACCACCAGTTGAAAATAATCGTTTAAACCAAACGGGGTAAACTCACGGGTGAACTCGCCACGATTCTTTGACGTGATGATGCCTAATGGCACTTGCCGATAAAGTTGCTGCAGCGCTGTTTGAACCTGCGGAAAAATACGGTACTGTTGCGTCATGGTCGCTGCCAACGCTGACCACTGTGCGCCTAAACGTTGGATTTGCGCTGGATCCGCGGTAAAGCGCTGTAAGGCCGTGGCACCAGGGATGCCGAGTACAAACGTCAATTTTTCAGCCGAAACCGTTAAATGAAGCTGGGTTTTCAACACTTGCTGTAATGACTGAATGATCACTTGCTCGGTATCGATCAGTGTGCCATCAATGTCAAACAAAATCGTTTTAAACATGACGTGCGCCTCTTTTCCTTAAATTTTACACCTATTTAACAGGCAATATGCTAAACTCAAACTAAGATTATGTTGCCAGATTCGAGGGATCACAGATGGAACGATGGGATATTTATGACAAAAACAAACAAAAAACTGGGCGCACAATGGCACGCAATGATTGGCGCATGGTACCAGGTGACTATCATTTAACGGTGATTGGTATTTTACAACGCCCTGACGGCCGCTTTTTAATTACCCAACGCAAAATGGATAAGGACTGGGGCGCTGGCTGGTGGGAAGTCACAGGTGGCGGCGTTCGCGCCGGAGAAACGTCTGAGCAGGCCGTTCGCCGTGAGTTACGTGAAGAAACCACACTAGACGTCAGTCAGGCGCAAGGCGGCTACGCCTTTACCTATCAGCGTGACAATCCAGCTGAACAGAACAACTATTTTGTCGATGTTTATAAATTTATCATGGCTTTTGATAAAACAGACATTGCCATGCAAGCTGAAGAAGTCTCACACTTCGATATTGTCACAGCGGACCAAATCAAAGCATACGCTGATCAAGGTATTTTTCTACATTATAATGCTTTAAAAACATTATTTGTTGCCCCAACCAACGACTAGGCCTTTACTGGCTTAGCCGTTTTTATATGCTTTCCTTAAAATAGCCAATCTCTATTAAAATTTTTCATTAAATATGGATTTACATTAGTAATCGAGAGGCGTATAATTCTTAGTCGCTGCGTAACCACTCGTTTGTGAGGGGTTCGTATTTTTTTCGGCATTCATTGGTAAAAATTCACAATTATTGGAGGTTCATATCTATGGTGATGAAAGCAATCGGGAAATACAAATTGCTGGTAACCGCTGCATTACTAACCATGCTGTTACAAGTTGGTGCCACCTTGTGGCAACCCAGCTATATGAAAAACATTTTAAGTGTCATGGCCAATATGTCGCTGTCTACCAGCGGTAAAATCGACAAAATCAGTGGTTATGGCATCGGCTTGATCGTCATCGCTGTAATCGGCCTGATCGGTTCGATTCTCAATACGCTGACTGCCGCTAAATTATCGCAGGCTGTTTCAGCTGATTTGCGGGAACAAACCTTCCGTAAAATTCAGACCTTCTCTTATGAAGATATTGAAAAATACAAGTCTGACAATTTAGTCGTTCGTATGACCAATGACGTGAACCAAATTCAGATGTTACTGATGATGGTTTTCCAAGTTTTGATTCGCATTCCGTTATTATTTGTTGGTGCCTTTGTGCTATCGATCATCACCATGCCGAAGTTATGGTGGATCATTGTGGTCATGGTGCTCTTAATTGCAGTGGTCACCGGCGTTTCTATGAAATCGATGGGCCCCCACTTTGCTGCCTTCCAGTCTTTAATGGACCGGATCAATGGCATCGCCAAAGATAATTTACGCGGTGCGCGCGTGGTGAAATCCTTCGTTCAAGAAAAAAGCCAGGCTGAAAAGTTTGATGCCGCTTCAGACGAATTATTAGGCCATAATTTGGCAGTTGGTTACACCTTCTCAACCATGGTACCGGCATTTACCATTATTTCACAGTTGGCGATTTTTGCGGCGATCTTATTGGTTTCAACTTTTGTCACCAAGTCGCCTTCCGTTGCCCAGGATCAATTAGGGGGCATTATGTCCTTCATTCAATATATGATGCAAATCATGTTTGCGATTATTATGGGCGGTATGATGAGTATGTTTGCGTCACGTGGGATGGTTTCCATGGGCCGGATCAAAGAAGTTTTGAGCACACCAACATCCATGACCTTTGACGATACGCCAGATGAAACATTAGATGGCACGGTGGAATTTGACCACGTTTCTTTTGCTTACCCCAATGACGATGCACCCACTTTAAAAGATATTAATTTCAAATTAACGTCTGGTGAAATGGTCGGGATCGTAGGGGCCACAGGCTCTGGTAAGTCCACTTTGGCGCAATTGATTCCGCGCTTGTTTGATCCAACTGAAGGTACCGTTAAGGTTGGCGGGAAAGACCTGAAACATGTGTCGCAAAAAACGCTGAAAAACACGATTTCAATCGTTTTACAAAAAGCCATCCTGTTCTCTGGCACCATTGCTGGTAACTTGAAACAAGGTAAGCCAGCAGCTAATGACAGCGATATGGATCGCGCAGCTGGTATTGCCCAAGCCGCCGAATTCATTAACCGCTTACCAGAACGTTACAATGCCCCAGTTGAAGAACGTGGCAACAACTTCTCAGGCGGACAAAAACAACGGTTATCCATTACCCGTGGGGTGATCAAGCAACCAAAAGTCTTGATTTTGGATGATTCAACCTCCGCACTAGATGCGCACTCAGAAAAATTGGTTCAAGAAGCCTTTAACCGCGACTTGAAAGGCACCACCACCATTATTATTGCGCAAAAGATCTCCAGTGTGGTTCACGCTGATACGATTTTAGTGTTAGATGAAGGGCGCTTAGTCGCCCAAGGCACCCATCACGAACTAGTTGAAAATTCACCCGTTTATCAACAAATCTACAACACACAAAAGGCAAAGGAGGCGTAGTCGATGAGTGATACAGCACGTGCCCTTAAATTCTTCTATCTTTACTTTAAAAAATATAAGCTCCAGTTCTTAGTGATCGCAATTTTCATCATTGTTGCCACTTACTTACAAGTCAAGGCGCCGGTTGTGATGGGGGATGCGATTACCCATTTAACCAATTACGTGACGCATTTCTTCACACATCAACATGCCCCAGAAGCCATGAAAGCATTGAAGAAAATCGCGGCTGGCTCTGCACAATCACAGGAAGCGTTACAAAATATTGCCCTGCAACTCAGCAAAGCTTCTGGACACCACATTGCGTGGACCAGTTTAACCGATGCAAACGTCCCGCAAACAGTCTTAGCACACTTGCCAAAAGGCACCACGATTCACAGTTTGCAGCAATTGGCCCAGATGCCAAGTAACTGGAAAGATTTAACCAACGCTAACGTGCCTGCCAGTATTTTGTCATCCCTGCCAAAAGGTACAACCATTCACAGCTTGCACCAGGCCGCCGTTTCCAACCCAGCCAGCAAAGCCACTTTCTTTGCTGCCATGTGGAAACTGTTATCCTTCTACATCATGACGGGTGTGGCGCAATTGATCTACACGATTCTATTCACCCGAATCGTGGCCCATTCTACGAACCGGATGCGTAAAGGACTATTCGGCAAGTTAGAAAAAATGACGATTGCCTACTTCGATCGTCATGAAGATGGTGACATTCTAGCGCGCTTTACTTCTGATTTGGATAACATTCAAAACACGTTAAACCAAGCAGCCGTTAACGTCACCACAAACTTTGCTTTATTTGTCGGGATCCTGATCATGATTTTCCGGCAAAACGTTTCAATGGCCTGGGTCACCGTTTCAACCACCCCAGTCGCCATTTTATGTGCCATCATCATTGTCATTCAAGCGAAGAAGTCCACTGACCGCCAACAAGCAGAAGTCGGTGTACTCAACGCCTACATGGATGAAAAGATCTCTGGGCAAAAAGCAATCATCGTTGAAGGCCAGCAACAAGAAACCATTGACGGCTTCGTTGTTCGGAATAAGAAGGTTCAAAAATCAACCTTTGCCGCACAAGCCTGGTCAGGGATGATCTTCCCTTTGATGAATGGTTTTTCATTGTTAACCACTGCTTTGGTGATTTTCTTAGGGACCAAAATTGCCTTAAATGATCACTCATTAAGTACCGCAGCCGCTTTAGGACTGGTGGTAACCTTTATCCAATACGCGCAACAATACTATAACCCGATCATGCAGATCTCCAGTTCCTTCGGCCAATTACAATTAGCCGTCACTGGAGCAACACGTTTAAATGTCATGTTTGATGAACCTGATGAAATTCGGCCTGAAAACGGCAAACCCTTTGAACACGTGGGCGATGGGATTCAAATTGATCATGTCAACTTCGGTTATTTACCTGACAAGCCAATTTTAAAGGACGTTAGTATCGACGTGAAAAAAGGCCAAATGGTCGCCTTAGTTGGCCCCACTGGTTCTGGTAAAACCACTGTGATGAACTTAATGAACCGCTTCTACGACGTGGATAGCGGCGCGATTAAGTACGGCGGAACCGATATTCGTGAATTTGACCTTGATAGTTTACGGTCTAAGGTTGGAATCGTCTTACAAGAATCTGTTCTGTTCTCTGGCACCATTGCAGACAACATTCGCTTTGGGAAGCCCGATGCCAGTATGGATGACGTGATCACCGTGGCCAAAACCACGCATATTCATGACTTTATCGAAAGCCTACCTGACAAATATGAGACTCACGTTGATGAAAATAACTCCGTGTTCTCAGTCGGGCAAAAACAACAAATCTCCATTGCACGCACCATTCTCACCAACCCTGAGATCTTGATCTTAGACGAAGCCACCAGTAACGTGGACACCGTTACCGAGCAACAAATTCAATGGGCCATGGAAGCCGCCATTGCTGGTCGAACTTCCTTCGTAATTGCCCATCGCTTAAAGACCATTTTAAACGCTGATAAGATCGTCGTCTTAAAAGACGGTCAAGTCATTGAAGTTGGGACTCACCAAGAATTAGTAGCTGCCAAAGGTTTCTACGCTGAACTGTATCATAACCAATTCGTCTTTGAATAAAGTACGTCAAAAGAGCGATTCCCGCGGGAATCGCTCTTTTTTTGTAGCCATGTTAAGCGCGCTTGCTTAGTGCCAGCGCTAAGCCAATATACAACACAGCAATCACGGTCAACACAAAAAACATGCTTTGATACGAAGTAAGTTGAACCACCCAGCCCAACACAACTGCGCCTAAGCCCATCCCTAAATCATAGGCATTTAAAAACATCCCAGTAGCGGTGTCCCGATCTGCCATGGTCGTGCGCTTAAAGAGCCAGGCTTGTAACGTGGGATAGATGGCACCATCAGCAACGCCATAAAACACCCCAGCGAGTAATAGCATCCAGTTACGATCCACCCAAGCCAGCAACACCATGCCAATTGTCAACAATACAGTGCTTAACCATAAGATCAAGCGCGGTCCTTGCCGATCAAACGTATGGCCAACAATGGGCCGAATTACCACGCCTGCCAATGCAGCTACAAAGAAGAACCCCGAAATACCACTTAAATGATGCAGTTGGACGTAAATCGGTGTAAACGTCATGACACCGTTCATTAACACCCCTAAAATAAATACCAACCCACACTGCGGCAGAAATTGCTTTTGAAAAACGTGTTGGACTTGTTTAGGCTGAGCTGGAATGACTTGTGGCTTCGTGGTCCCTAAAATCATCACCAAGGCTGCAAATAAGATCCCAACACAGGCCAGAAAGAATGCTTGAAAGGAATAGTGCTGCACAAGGGCCAACGCCAACAGCGGGGCTAAGGAGGCCGTTACCATGGTGCCAATCCCAAAGTAGCCCATGCCCGCGCCTATTTTATGGCGCGGCAACTCGGCCGCCGCAGACGTGGCAAAATAAGTGGTAGTTAACCCATGGCCTAAGCCATTAAATAACCGCAATAAGACCAATAAACCAAAACCACTTAATAACGGGTAACTGATTGCTGCGATCAGATATAAAAAGATTCCCCCGATCAACAGGACTTTCTTACTAAAATGTGCTGAAAACCAAGGAATTCGCAGCCGGGTTAACAGTGCCGCAAACATGATTGCCCCTACAAAAATACCGATCTGTGACGGGGTTAACCCGAGCTTTTTCCCATATAACGGTAACACCGGTACTTGCATGTTATACACCATAAACAGCAATGCATTGCCGATCAAGATTAAAATAAAATTCCGACTCCAATAGGATTGTTTCTGACTCATCTGCCTAACTCCTTTTTAGCAAGCGCGCTATTTTAGCACAAAAAAAGACCAAATAAGATTAAATAACATCTTATCTGGTCTGATAACCCTCCGATACGCCACGCGTACCTTATCTAACTGAATAGTCTTCCGATCTTGCTGATTTAATTGTTAATTCTATTTTAGCGTAGCTGGCTTTGAAAAATCAAGCCTCTTTAGTGGTTGTATCAGCTTCATCAACATCTGGAGCGTCAAAGGTATCCACCGTTTCCGGTAACGCCATTTTACCGTCCAGTTGATAGAAGATCGCCTGCATATTTTCTTCAATATCGGTTAATTCGTCGGCATAGTCATGAAGTTGCTTGCCATAATGCGCCACTTGTTCTGTAGAAACACTGGTTTTATAGCGCAGCTTGTGTTCCAAGCTGGCCCACATATCCATACCCACCGTCCGAATCTGAACTTCCACCGGTGCAATTTTAACGCCAGAAGCTTGAAAAACCGGCACCGTCACCACCAAATGTAGACTACGATAACCACTAGGTTTGGGATGCTTAATATAATCCTTACGTTTTAACAATTCCACATCACTTTGCGCAATCAAATTATTGGCCACCGTATAAACATCATTTAAGTAGTTGGTGACGACCCGAATCCCCCCTAAATCAAAAATATGATTGTACACACTGGTAATTGATGGCGCTAGGCCTTTGCGCCGTAATTTACCTTGTAAGGAACGAGGATCCTTCATTCGCTCTTCCATATGATGAATGGGATTATGATCATAATGAATCGCATAATCCGCATCTAAATTATCAAGTTTTGTGCCAATTTCGTTGACAGCCAGCTGGCATAATTGATAATAATCTGCCATTTGGGTCACATTATTGGCCATGCGCCGATCGCCTAATGCCATTAATTCCCGCTGGATCTGTTTAATATTGAGTAAGTTCTCTCGTGCAAGTATCATTCAAAAACCTTCTTAATCTGAGTTTGATTTACAAATAGTGTAATCATCTCGCGCAAAATAATCAATCCAACTTTGGTCTTGTCCTTGACTGCCCATTCGTACAGCAAAAAACCAACTCAGCGGAGTTGGTTTTAAGTCTAATTTGTCCTCAAATCACACGATTGATCGGTTGACCATTGAAATAAGCTGCGACGTTATCGTGAATCATTTGTAATAAGCGTTGGCGGGTCTCCAATCCTCGCCAACCAATATGCGGTGTTACGATTACGTTCGGCAGGGTAAACAATGGACTGTCATCTGGTAACGGCTCAACCTCTTGGACGTCCAAGCCAGCGCCAGCGATCTCATGCTGTTGCAAAGCCGTTATTAATGCAGCCTGATCAATCAAACCACCACGGGCGGTGTTAATTAAGTAAGCGGACGGCTTCATCGCTTTTAAAACAGCCGCGTTGATCAGATGATGGGTCGTGTCATTTAACGGTAAATTAAGCGAAATAAAATCACTTTGCGCAAATAGCTCTGCTTGCGTGGTGAAATGGATCCCATTAAAATCTTCTCGCGGTGTGCGTGTTGCAACTAAGATCTTCATGTCCATGGCCTGGGCCACTTTGATAATCGCCTGGCCAATGTGACCAAAACCAACCACACCTAACGTTTTGCCATTTAATTCCTCATGACTGACCATTAAATGCTTGCTAAAATTATCGTGATTGCCGGCAGCAATCATGCTGATCTGCGTTTGCATGGTGCTTGCTAAATTCAGCATCAACATAATCGCTGTATGCGCCACACGTTGGGTACTGTAGGCGGGTATATTGGTTAATACAATGCCCTTTTCTTTCAAAGCAGCAATATCATAGTTATTGTAGCCGGTACCTGCTTCGCAGACCATTTTGATACTTGCCGGAAATTGTCGAATAATGGCGCCTGGCATGGGCATTTCTTTGGTGATCACCACTGCTGCACCAGCCACCCGTTCTAAAATTTGGTCTTCTGATGTAGTATCATACGTCACCACATCCCCTGGTAACGTGGCCCAATCAATATTGTGATCATAATTAACGACACTACCATTTAATACGACTACTTTTTGCATGCTTTTGCCTCCTTATAAAACAGCTACTGTCCATTCTACAAAGCCCCATAACGGTTTGAAACCGTTTGCTAATCACACAATAACTTACTACTTGTGAAAAATCAACTAGCAGTACAATTTAAGTTCAAATTAGACTTGTTTTGCTTGTGCTATAACACTGCCGGCTTCCCTAAAAAGCAACAAATCACCCTTCAAACTTGTATCCCTCACATGCCTTCATACTGATCGTAATCGATTTGAATCCTTGCAGTCTTGCCAACTTCTCCGTTACACTTAAAGAAAATTCGAAAAATGAGATGATCAGATGCAACAACGTAAATTAGGCTCATGTACGACAATTTTAGTGGGTAAAAAGGCCACTTTAGACGGTGCCACTTTAATTGCGCGCAATGAAGATGGCAGTGGTGACGCCGCAAATCCACAACGTTTTGTCGTCATTGATACCAAGGACCAACCAACCCATTATCAAGCTGTCCAAAGTGGCGCCAAAATCGACTTACCCGCTGATCCACTGCGCTACACCTCAACCCCAGATGCAGATCCACAATATGGCATCTGGGGCGGCGCTGGTATCAATCGTGCCAACGTTGCCATGACTGCCACTGAAACGAGCACCACGAACGCTCGCATTTTAGGCATTGATCCACTGGTTGAAACTGGCTTTGGCGAAGAAGATTTTATCACGATCACCTTACCTTACAGCCACTCGGCGCGAGCAGGGGTGCAGCGGTTAGGCGCCTTACTTGAAACATATGGGACCTATGAATCCAATGGCATCGCCTTTGCTGATCAAGATGAAGTCTGGTATTTTGAAACGATTGGTGGCCATCATTGGGCTGCCATTAAGATTCCAGACGATGCTTACGTGATTGCCCCTAATCGCTTTAATATTGCGGACTATGATTTTGAAGCCGAAAATACCTTATTTTCGGCTGATTTACCCCGTTTAATTGAACAATACCGACTAAATCCTGACCATGATACGGTTAATTTACGCCATATTTTTGGTAGTGCCACCTTAAAAGATCAACATTACAACAATCCACGGGCCTGGTATGTGCAGTCCATTTTAAATCCCAGTCGCCTGCAAACACCACTGGATCAGGACTTACCTTTTGCGTTGGTTCCTGAGCAGAAAATCAGTCTTGAAACCATTAAATGGCTGCTTAGTTCTCATTATCAAAATACGGCTTACGATCCTTACGGCACAGGGACGCCTGAACAACGCCATGCTTTTCGCCCCATTGGTATCAATCGTAATCAAGAAACGCATGTCCTACAAATTCGGCCTCACGTGCCGCCTGAAATCGCCGGTATTCATTGGCTGGCCTATGGTCCCAATACCTTTAATGCGCTTGTACCATTTTACGCCAACGTATCTGATACACCAAGCTGTTACCGCGACACCACCCCGCAATACGACCCCACACAGGTCTATTGGTTAAGCCGCACCATGGGCATTTTAGGAGACCACGATTACCCACGACTAAACGCCTTTGCTGCAGATTTTGACCAACAGCTCACAGCAGCTTGCCGCCAAATCCAACACACCACCGACCAGCAATTCAGCGCGCTTAAAACGCCACTGACACAGCTAGAACAAGCTAATCAGCAAATGGCCAACTTGTATGTCACTCAGGCCACCCAGCTATTAGGTCAAATGGTCGCTTTAAGTGCGACCCAGATGAAATTGAAATATAATTTAAATGATTGACGTTAGAATAGCTTCGCGACGTCATGCTTGACCGCATAAAAAGGGTCTAAAAATCTGAAATATTTGGATTTTTAGAGCTTTTTAGATCATGCATAAAAACGTTTCTCTGCTAATGAATCATTTACTTTAAATGAACTGATGCTTTTTTATATCTCATCACTTTTATATATGATATTATCACTAAATAAACCGGTACCAAAGAAAGGAGATTTTTATGACATTTACACTGCCAGAACTTTCCTATCCTTGTGACGCTTTAGAACCTTACATTGATGAAGCAACGATGAGGCTACACCATGATAAGCACCATCAAACTTATGTTGATAAGTTGAATGCCACTTTAAAGGACAATGAGCAATTAGCAAACCTGTCAATCGAGCAGCTGTTACAAAACTTAAACACCTTGCCTGAAAATATCCAAACCAGTATTCGTAATAATGGCGGTGGGCATTACAACCATTCTATTTTCTGGAAGATGCTCACACCAAACGTTGATTCTCAACCTTCAAAAGCGTTACTTGAAGCGATTGACGAAACCTTTGGTTCTTATGATCAATTTAAACAAGCCTTCACTGACGCGGCGCTTTCTGTATTTGGATCAGGATGGACTTGGTTAATTCGGGAAGCAGACAATTCGCTTAATATTGTGACCACTAAAAATCAAGACTCCCCGCTAACAAATCATCAAGTTCCTTTATTGGGTTTAGATGTTTGGGAACATGCTTATTATCTTAAATATCAAAATCGTCGGCCAGAATATATCAATAATTTCTGGCATGTTGTCAATTGGGATGAAGTCAATCGACGAATGAACGACTAATCATTAACAAAACGCTAAATCAAGGGCAGAGCAACTACTTAAAATGTAGTTCTCTGCCTTTTTTGATGCATATTGCATATTTTTTGTCATGAATTCACCCAAAATCAATCTCTCTCCCGAATTATTCATACGAGGTTTAATATCGGCATACCGCACAATTTTGGACCAAT
>NZ_AZDA01000040.1 GCF_001434575.1 Loigolactobacillus bifermentans DSM 20003 | reverse complement strand
ATCGGGATCCGTGACGATATGTACATCGGCAAAGGGAACAAGTACATGCATGATGTCGTTGACGCCGTTGCTGAAAGCAACCGTGACGGTATTTTGGAACAACGTCCTAACTTGATCGACTTGCAAGACGATATGGACCATCCAACCCAAGCCATGGCTGATTTAGACCATATCATCCATGAATTTGGTGGCGTTGATCAATTAAAAGGCAAGAAGATCGTTATGTCATGGGCTTACTCCCCATCATACGGCAAGCCATTATCTGTTGCCCAAGCCATCATTGGTTTAATGACCCGCTACGGCATGGACGTGACTTTGGCCCATCCAGATGGCTACGAAGTCATGCCTGAAATTGAAAAGATTGCCGAAGACAATGCTAAAAAGTCTGGCGGTAAATTCACCAAGACTAACGATATGAAAGCAGCCTTCAAAGACGCAGACGTCATCTATTGCAAGAGCTGGGCACCTTTCAAAGCCATGGAAAAACGGACTGACTTATACGGCCGCGGCGACTTTGACGGTATCGACAAGTTGGAACAAGAATTA
>NZ_AZDA01000002.1 GCF_001434575.1 Loigolactobacillus bifermentans DSM 20003 | reverse complement strand
TTTGCTAACGCAAAGACAAGATTGCCGTCGTTGTCCATTCTTGTGGGAAAAGCACCTGCAAGAAACATGGCGCTGAGTCCACAGTTGCCTCCGGACTTGTAGTTGTACGCGTTATTTAGTTTGAAAGTACTGATAGATGTTGTGCAGCATACTCGCTGGAATCGTTGTTAAGTTTGAGTGTTTATTTTAAGTTATTTAATAAGAATTACTGTGATCATAATGACAAGTGTCACGCCGACGTTGTTGGTTGAAATCTATCAATGTAATGCAATTCAGCGAATAACGTGTAGTGACTTATTGAATATGTTTAACTTAGTGCGAAGCTATAACTTAAGGCCGGAAGCGAAAACGTGCTCAGCCGCGACAGTGATACTTGGTGGTTTACCACCTAGTAGTCACGCGAGCCGGAGGAGATCCACTTTTGGTGATTTTCCAAAAGTTAGCTTCGGAGCGAGCCGCAGCGTTCCAGCCGTTTTCGCTGGAGGCCGGTATATAAACGCCACATCCTAAGCGGCCATGTAAGTGCACATCAGTTTCAAGTGAATTTTATTCACCTTAATCAAAAAAGGTTTCACGATTTTTTTCAAGCATTCAACTGGTACGTGGGTGATTTTTTGGTACACTAGATAAGACTTCACACTAAGGACAAGAATACGAGGCAATGATGATTCAAGGAATTGGCATTGATATAACGGATATTGAACGCGTGCGCCAGGCCCAAGCGAAAAATCCGCGGTTTAGTCAGCGGATCTTAACGCCAAAGGAGCAACAGGCGTACCAACAACTAAAGGGCCAGCATCAAATTGAGTTTTTAGCAGGCCGTTTTTCAGCAAAAGAAGCGTATAGCAAGGCGTATGGCACCGGTATTGGGGCCAGCGTCACTTGGCAAAACGTTGAGATTTTAAACAACGCACAAGGACAACCGATTTTGACCCAACAGCCCTTTACAGGTCGGGGCCATATTTCGATTTCACATACAGCAACAGTTGTGATGACAGAAGTCATTTTGGAGGCGGAGAAAGATGATTAGTGGCATTCATCGACCAGCAAAATTAGTGATCGATCAACAGGCAATTTTTGATAATGTGCAGCAGGCGGTTAAACGGTTGCCAGCAGACACTGTTTTGTGGGCAGTGGTCAAGGCGGACGGTTACGGCCACGGGATGCTCCAAGTGGCTCAAGCCGCCGCTGCCGCTGGGGCAACTGGTTTTTGTGTGGCCTTACTCGATGAAGCGTTAGGCTTACGCCAAGCAGGTTTTGACCAACCGATTTTAGTGTTAGGCGTTACCCCAGCCAACCAAGTGACGTTAGCGGCGCAACAACGGATCAGTTTGGCGGCACCAGATGCGGCTTGGCTCCAGACGGCTGCGGCAACGTTGCAAAATAGCACAGCCCCCTTAAGCGTTCATTTGGCGTTTGACACGGGGATGGGCCGGATCGGTGTGCAAACAGTGGCAGAGGTGCAAGCTGCAATGGCATTGTTGCGGCAGGCGCCATTTGTCTTTGACGGGGTTTTTACCCATTTTTCAACGGCGGATGAAGCAGATACCACGCATTTTAACCAACAAGTACAACAGTTTAAAACGTTGCTGGCAGCTGTTGGGCAGCGGCCACGTTACGTCCACGTGGCAAATTCGGCCACAAGTTTATGGCATCAAGCATGTGCCAGCAACGTGGTGCGCTTCGGTGTGGCCATGTATGGGCTGAATCCATCTGGCGACGCCTTGCCGTTGCCTTATCCGTTAAAGCCAGCGTTACGGATTGAAAGTGAATTGACGTTTGTCAAGCAAGTCCCAGCAGGGGCCGCTATTAGCTATGGGGCCACCTATCACGCCGCACAGCCGGAGTGGATCGGCACGATTCCAGTGGGGTATGCTGATGGTTGGCAACGCCGGCTACAAGGTTTTCACGTCTTGATCAATGGTCAGGCATGTGAGATTGTTGGACGGATTTGCATGGATCAATTGATGGTTCGGTTGCCAGAAAAGCTGCCAGCCGGCACCAAGGTCACGTTAGTAGGGACCGATGGTGACACTGCAATCAGCTTGCAAGATGTGGCGTCATTCGCACACACGATCCACTATGAAATTGCGTGTGGGCTCACCATGCGCTTGCCGCGGGTCTACCTGCCATATCAGGCCTAGCGCATCCCTTTTAAACATGTTAAGATAGATGGGAAACAGATGAAATTAGGGGATACTGGAGGCTGGACGGATGGCGTCAAAATCAACGAGCGGTGTACCTGTGGCATTTGATGCACAATTGTCAAAGCGCATTGCAGCGTACTGCGAATATTATGCGATCAATGAAAATGATTTGGTCAATGATGCGTTAGCAGAGTTTTTTGAAGCCCATCGCCAAAACTTAGATGCGTTGGTGAAAGGCTACGTTGAAATGGGTCAATTAAATAGCGAAATTGCACATGAATTCAGTTCGTGTGAGGCTGAAGCTGACCTCCGAATTCTTCGTTAAAAAAACGAGGAGGTACGGCACATGGAGGTTAAACGCGGCGATATATTTTATGCAGATCTATCACCTGTGGTTGGCTCAGAACAAGGCGGCATGCGGCCAGTATTAGTGGTTCAAAATAATATTGGTAACCATTACAGTCCAACTGTGATCGTCGCGGCAATCACGGCAAAAATCCAAAAGGCACGCATGCCAACACATGTTGGCATTACCACACAACAGACGCATATTGAGCGGGATTCTGTGATCTTACTGGAACAGATCCGCACCATTGATAAACAGCGTCTCCGCGACAAAATCACACAGTTAAACGCACCGTTAATGAAAAAAGTCGATGAAGCACTTAATGTGAGTCTTGGCTTACAACATATTTAAAGACGTTTTGTGGCGCTTACCGTTGCAAGACGTTTTTTGATGCCCATACAAAAACGGCGCCTACACTGAGGCACCGTTAAGGATTGCTTATTCGACTTGTAGATCTTCAATTTCTGCAATGGAAAAGTTTTTGCGTTGTAAATGGGCAATAATTTTGTCCACAGTGGCTTTTGTGGTGCCAGCGGGTAAGGTAAATAAGATTCGCCTTACCAGGTCACCTGAAGTGTCTAAGGTCAGGCAGTTGGCAATCGACGCATAGCGGGAAACGATTTTGGTCATTTCCATTAAATCACCACGTTCATCAGGGGAGACCACTGTGATGACGTAGCTACCGGCCTTATAATTCCAAGACTGTGATAACATATTCATCAGACGGTTATGGGTCAAGATGCCTTCAAAATGGCCATCGTCATTGAGCACCGCAATGTAAGGCAAGTCTTTGATCGTAAAGAAGACCTTAAAAAATGGTGCACCGACAGGAATGTATTTTGTTGCGTTTTTAAGGAGGTAGGTGACGGGTAACGTCATATCACCACCGCGGGATTTATGCCGGTAAAGATGTAATTTATAAATATTGCCACGGAAAATTTGGCCCGATTGATCCAAAACAGGAATGCAGCGAAAGTCAGATTCTTCTAGAACTTGTAGTGCTTCCTCAAGCGTGGCTGTTTCAGACACCGTGGTCAGATCTGCCTTAGGTTGTACTAAGGATTCAAGTAACATACGTAAAACCTCCGAAAATTAAAACTTTCTCATTTAATCCTGAACTATCATATCATAAATTCAGAAAAGTCGGTACCGTTGATCTTGAATTTAACAAGTCACCGTTGAAAATGAGAAATAGAAAGTTGGCTATTATGCGAAACGAAATGATGCACCGCCCGTTGATCGAAGGGCGGACGTTAAATTATTTACGATCAGGTCAGGGCTTTTTTGAAGGCACCTTAGGCCAAATTGAACGGGAAGCAACCGCTGCCGGAGTGCCTGTGATCCCAGCTGAAACCGCTCATTTTATGCAAACTTTGTTTTATGGGATTCAGCCAGAACAAGTGTTGGAAGTCGGAACGGCCATTGGCTTTTCGGCCGCTGTGATGCTGGCTGCTATGGGGCCTACTGGACATGTGACCACCATTGACCGCTTTGACGTCATGCGGGAACACGCCCAAACCAATTTTAAACGGTTAGGGATCACCAACCAAGTCACCTTAATGGCAGGGGAAGCGGCTGAGATTTTGCCGACGTTAACCGGGCCGTATGACGTGATCTTTTTAGATGGCGCCAAAGCCAAGTATTTAGACTTTTTGCCAGATTGTTTGCGACTCTTACAACCACACGGCTACTTACTGATCGATGATATTTTTCAAGGCGGCACGATTTTTAACTCACCTAAAACCATTAAGCACCGCAATAAAGCCATTCACCGCAAACTGAATCAGCTGTTAGACCACGTTTTCCGCGCGCCTAACCTGCAAGCCAGTTTATTACCATTAGGGGATGGTTTGTTAATGATCACGCCGCGGTAGGCTGAACATAGTCGTCCTGCGGCAAAAACGGGCTGGAACGTAGTGGGCATGGCTTGAAACCCGGAAGCTCACCGGTTTCCAAGACCAGCCTTCGTCTAAGCGATAAATCGCTAAGACGAATTTCACCACTGAGCCCGTTTTGCCTCCGGACTAGCGTATTGAATAGCATAATAGCGCAATCTCAACCAGATTAGTGCAATAATATAGTTACTTTTAGATGGTCTAACAGCTTAGTTAAACTTAAAAGTCTGGCCTTGTCAGTGAGTGATACTAAAATATAGCTATCTAACCTAAGTCCGGAAGCGAAAATGTGCTCATCCGTGACGGTGATACTTAGCGGTTTATCCGCTTAGTATCACGCGAATCGTAAGAGATCCATTTGAGTGTTTTTCTCAAATTAGCTCTGAAGTGAGCCACAGCGTTCCAGCCATTTTCGCTGGAGGACGATATTTAATCACGTTCCAGCGCCTTTCAAACCACATAAAAAAGCAATCGCCAATGCGCGATTGCTTTTTTAGATGCTTAGAAAATAATTACCGGTGTGTCGAGGTCGACTAAGCTGTAAACTTTAGCCATTGTTGATGGTGGGGTGTTCACACAACCGTGAGAACCATGGGTCTTGTACCAAGTACCACCGAATTTAGCTTGCCACGATGCATCGTGGATCCCAACGCCAGTGTAATCCACCGGCATCCAGTAGCTCACTGGGGAGGCGTAACTGGAACCATCATCGTTACTACCCTTTAATGTGGCGTTCCGTTGTTTGTTCCAAACGAAGTAAACACCGCTTGGCGTGTCTTGGCCAGGTTTCCCAGTGACCACATCGGTGTCTAACACCGACTTACCATTTTTATAGATCCACATGTGTTGGTTGGTTTTATCAACTTCAACGTAAGTATCGCCAATGCCTTCATTCGTGGTGGTGCCATAACCGACACCAACGTGAATTGGCGTGCGGGTCACGTCTTTGCCTTTCAGCATGTCCTTGGTCAGCGCTTCGGTTTCAGAGGCAACCTTAATGCTCCAGCCATAGTTACCGGCTTTGACTTTGACGGTACCACGTTTGGTGCTCTTAAAGTTGATACTCTTGCCATAAGTGGCGTACTTGCTGTTTAAGCTTAACAGGTATGTTTTCACTTTGGCTTGGTCTAACGTGACTTTGCCGTTGGCGTAAGTCAACCAAGCAGCGCTAGTCGCCTGAGGTACTTTCACGGTATGGCCTGAAATGTTATATGTGACGGACACATTTTGAAGCTTTTTGATTTTTGCTAACGCGGTGTTTAAGTTTTGCTTGTCAGCGCTGGTGGTTTTCACCTTAATGTAGTCGTCTTTTAAATCAATTGACGTTTGGCCCTTTGCCAGGCTGTTTTTAATGCTTTGGTCTAACTTGCTGGTGCTGACCACGTTCCCTTGAACGGCGTCCGTGATTTTAAAGGTGCCATTGACTTTTTTGATCGTCGCCGCTTCGTTGGCCTTGCGTCCAGAACTGAGTTGGGTCTTCAATTGATCATAAAATTTTTGGTAGGTCGTTTGGTTGATTTTAATGGCTTTAGCCGATTTAATATGTTGGTCCCGATAGAATAAGTGTAGCGGCCAACTCCAAGCGTTTTGAGAATTTTTCAAATTGGCTAGTGTTTTCTCAAAATTTGGCACAACGCCCACGGACTGCCCTGTAAAGGTGGTAATGGTTTTAGAACCTTCCTTTAAAGTCACCTTTTGGTGGTTAAAATGTTGTGCGAGGGTCTTTTCGGCTTCAGTGGTGGTTTGCCCGCCCACATTGATCCCTGCAACGGTGGTTCTTGGTAGGAATTTTTGCTTGTATTGCGTCCCCTTTACGATGTAAATCCCGATTAAGCACAGGCAAACGATAATGCCGATGAGCTTAATGCGATTTTGTTTTGTCATGAATATGTCCTCCTTGCAGTTGCCGCTTAAACTTTCCTTATTCTAGCGAAAAAGTTCGCAAAAGAAAAGCGCGATGATCCAACATCTAGCCAAGTTTAAGTGGGTTAGCTTAAACTTACCATAAATTCCAACAATAATCAGCAGGAATTATCGAGATTATGCTATGATGGTGCTAACGAAACGCTAACGCTTTACCGCGATCGATCACTTGTCAGAGGGGCAAGTCACTGATCGCGGTCGTTTTTGTGGTAGCGACTAAATGAAATATTGGAGCGAAAATTTTATGCGAATGATCGTTGGGTTAGGCAATCCTGGCCAAAAATATGCAAGTACAAAACATAACATCGGCTTTATGGCCGTTGATGAAATTGCAGCACATTATCAAGTGGAACTGAATCATGAAAAGTTTGAAGCTGAATATGGCACCTTTTTCTTAGAGGGTGAAAAAGTCTTTTTAGTGAAGCCGTTGACTTATATGAACGATTCTGGCCGGGCAGTCCAGGCCTTAATGGCATATTTTCAAATTCAGCTAGATGAAATCGTGATTATTTATGATGACATGGATCTGCCGGTTGGGAAAATTCGATTACGGCAGCATGGCTCAGCTGGTGGACACAATGGCATCAAAAGCTTGATCAGTTATTTACGGGGATCGGATTTTAACCGGATTCGCGTGGGAACGGGCCATCCCCAACATGGCAGTGTGGTGGATTGGGTTTTGTCGCCTTTTAGCAAAGATGCTCAGCCAGATGTGTTGCGCAGCTTGGACAATGCTTGCGGGGCTGTAACAGACTGGTTGACGCAAGATGACTTTATGCAAACGATGAATCGCTTTAATCGGAAGGGATAGGTTATGGATCTTACAGATTTAATGTTACAAACGCCAGCATTAAAAGACTGGCTCGCGGCGTTAACCCCGAGTAGTCGGCAATTGATCACTGGCTTACAAGCATCTGCCCGTGGGTTATTTTTAAAGGCAGTGTTACGCGCGCGCCAAGTGCCAATGTTGGTGGTGACGGATAATATGTACCATGCCAATCAGCTGGTGGATGAGTTAAACCAAATTTTGCCGGCGGCACAAGTCCAACAATTTTCTGTGGATGAAGTGTTGGCTGCCGAAGTGGCGGTAAGCTCACCAGAAGCGCGTAGTGATCGCATTCAGGCGTTGGATCTGTTAGCAAACAAGCGGCCAGGGATTGTGGTCACCGCGTTAGCCGGTTTACGGCGGTTCTTGCCGACGGTTGCGACTTGGCAAACCAGTGGTATCACCATTCAAGTCGGCGGGACCTTAGAGCCGCAGCAACTTAGTCAGCAGCTGGTGAACATGGGGTATGTGCGGGAACAATTAGTCGGCAAGCCTGGCGAGTTTGCTATGCGCGGCGATATTGTGGATATTTACCCGTTAAATGCCGACCAACCCTTGCGAATCGAGTTATTCGATACCGAAGTGGATTCAATGCGTCAGTTTGCGGCGGACACGCAACGGAGCTTGGAAAATATTGACCAGGCCACCGTCTTGCCTGCCACGGACTTTATGGCCACCCCTGAACAGGTGCAAGCAGCGGCAGTTCGGTTTGAAAAGCAGTATGCGAAAGCGTATCAGGCAGCCCAACCGGCAGACCAAGAAGGCTTAGAATTACAATTGTTGCCGATTTTAGCCCAGCTGAAAAAAGGTGTCCTTAGTGAAGATTTGTTACGCTACCGGGATATTTTGTATGCCGATAAAACCAACTTGCTGGATTATTTACCAGAACAAGGGCTGCTATTTTTAGATGACTATGTCCGGATCAATGAAAATGAAAAGGCTTTGGCAGCGGATCAGGCACAATGGTTGTTAGAAGAACAAGAACAACACCGCATGTTCCCGAAGCAGCAATTTGGTCAGTCATTGCAAACCATTTTACGGCGCGACCAGCATACACGGCTTTATTTGGCGTTGTTCCAAAAAGGGATGGGCCGGTTGCGTTTAGACGGCACATTAGAATTAACGGCCCGCAGCATGCAGCAATTTTTCGGGCAAATGCCCTTGCTTAAAACGGAAATGCAGCGCTGGCAGCAGTTACAGCAAACCGTGGTGATTTTGGTAAACGATGAAGCACGCCGGGAAAAGGTTGACCATACCTTAAATGATTTTCAAATTCCAGCCTTATTAGCGCAGCCGGACCAATTGCAACCGGGGCAGATCCAAATCGTTGCTGCAGGGCTACAAGCTGGTTTTGAATTGCCAGCCGCTAATTTGGTGGTGATCACGGAAAAAGAAATGTTCAATCAGGTGACCAAGAAAAAAGTCCGTCGTCAAACATTAGCGAACGCAGAACGCATTAAAAGTTACAATGAACTGAATCCTGGGGATTATGTGGTGCACGTGAATCACGGGATCGGTCGGTATGAAGGCATGCAAACCTTAACGGTTGATGGCGTGCATCAAGATTACATGACCATTTCTTACCAGGATCAGGCGCAGTTGTTCATTCCCGTGACCCAACTGAATATGATTCAGAAGTACGTGGCCTCTGAAGGCAAAGTCCCGCGGATCAACAAATTAGGGGGCAGCGAGTGGGCGAAAACCAAGCGCAAAGTTTCAGCACGGGTGGAAGACATTGCGGATGATCTGATCGCATTGTACGCAGAACGGGAATCCGCCAAAGGTTTTGCGTTTTCACCAGATGACCAAATGCAACATGATTTTGAAGCGAGTTTTCCTTACAGTGAAACCCCAGATCAGTTGCGCAGTGTGGCGGAAATCAAGCACGACATGGAACAGCCGAAACCCATGGACCGCCTGTTAGTCGGGGATGTGGGCTTTGGAAAAACAGAAGTGGCCATTCGCGCGATTTTTAAGGCGATTCAGGACAATAAGCAAGCGGCCTTTTTAGTGCCTACCACGATTTTAGCCCAGCAACATTTTGAAACCATGACGGAGCGTTTTCGTGATTTTCCGGTTAACATCGAGATCTTGTCGCGTTTCCGGACCAATAAGCAGATCAAAGAGTCATTGGCGCGGATCAAGTCTGGTGAAGCTGACGTGGTGGTCGGCACCCATCGTATCTTATCCAAGGATGTTGACTTTGCTGATCTCGGCTTGTTAGTAGTTGATGAAGAACAGCGTTTCGGTGTCAAAGCCAAGGAACGCTTAAAGGAACTACGCGCCGCAGTTGACGTGTTAACCATGACGGCCACGCCAATTCCACGAACGTTGAACATGTCAATGGTTGGCGTGCGCGATCTTTCGGTGATCGAAACACCACCGGCTAACCGTTATCCCGTGCAAACTTATGTGATGGAACAAAACGCAGGGGCGTTACGCGAAGGCATTCAGCGGGAAATGAGTCGTGGCGGGCAGGTCTTTTACTTGCACAACCGTGTGGCAGATATTGAGCGCACCGTGGCGAACATCCAAGCATTGGTGCCCGATGCCAAAATCAGCTACGCCCACGGTCAAATGACGGAAGCCCAATTGGAAAATGCACTGTATGAGTTTGCCCATGATGACATTGATGTGCTGGTCACCACCACGATTATTGAAAATGGGGTCGACATGCCCAACGTGAACACCTTGTTTGTGGAAGAAGCCGATCATATGGGCTTGGCACAGCTGTATCAATTGCGCGGGCGCGTTGGGCGCAGTAGCCGGGTGGGCTATGCCTACTTCATGTACCAACAGGATAAAGTGTTAACGGAAGTCAGCGAAAAGCGGTTAGCGGCCATTAAAGATTTTACGGAGCTGGGCTCTGGTTTTAAAATTGCCATGCGGGACCTATCCATTCGTGGTGCCGGGAATTTGTTAGGCAAACAGCAACACGGCTTTATTGATTCCGTCGGGTACGACTTGTACTCGCAAATGCTGGCGGAAGCCGTTCAAAAACGGAAAGGCAATGCCGGACCAGCCAAAACCAACGCGGAGATCGAGTTATCTCTAGAAGCTTATTTGCCCAGCGACTACATTGTGGATCAACGTCAGAAAATTGAAATTTACAAACGAATCCGCGAATTAGACAGCGAAACGACTTTAACCGCATTACAGGAGGACTTAATCGACCGCTTTGGCGACTATCCAGCGGCTGTGACCAACTTGTTAAATGTGGGCTACACCAAATTATTAGCCGATTCGGCCTTGGTTGAACGTATTCAGCAGAAAAAGGGCCAATTATTAGTGACGCTATCGGCAACGGGAACTGAAACCATTCAAGCTGAAGACGTTTTTCAAGCGTTAAGTGCCACTAAATTGCGGGCCACAGTGAAAATGCAAGGACAGCAACTGTTAGTGACCTTGATCATTCAACCGAAAATGACCCAAACCGTTTGGTTAACGGAACTCCAACAGTTTTTGAAGCAACTGGCGACTTTTACGCAAAAATCGACTGAGAAAGTAGGTTAATGCATGGACAAAACGTCTGAACACGTTTTAAACGGCGCTTTTGTGCTCACGTTGGCTGGCCTGATCGCCAAAATCTTAAGCGCCGTTTATCGGGTACCGTTTCAAAATATTGTGGGCAATACCGGTTTTTATGTGTATCAACAAGTTTACCCACTGTATGGAATCGGGATGACCTTTGCGCTGGCTGGGTTTCCGGTTTTTATGTCAAAACTAATTGCAGAACAAACGTCACCTTTGCAGCAGCAACAATTACTCCGCCAAAGTACGCGTTTATTATGGGGGCTATCGCTGGTTTTATTTCTGATCCTGCAAGTTGGTGCGCAATGGTTGGCACGTTTGATGGGGGATGAGGCCTTAGCGCCGCTGATCCATGCGGTGGCTTGGATGTTTCTGGCCATGCCGTTTTTAGCCACACGGCGCGGGTATTACCAAGGGGTGCTGAATATGTTGCCCACCGCTTGGTCACAAGTGGCGGAACAAGTGGTGCGCGTGACGGTGATTTTAGTCGCCGCCGCTTTAGCGCAATCCTTACATTGGTCAGTTTATCGCATGGGAACTTGGGCCATGAGCAGCGCTTTTTTCGGCGCTTTAGCCGCTGTGGCGGTGCTGGCTTGGGCTTGGTGGCGCCGACCTTTATGTATAGAAGCGAATACTGTTGCAACCCCGTTTGCTTGGCGCCCGCTGATCCGCCGCTTCTTATTAGAAGGAGGTTCGATTTGTTTATTCGCTGCTTTATTGATTTTGTACCAATTAGTGGATTCATTTACGGTGAAAAAAGGGTTAGAATTAGCAGGACTAAGTAGTGCTGCTGCGAAAAACGCCAAAGGAATCTATGACCGCGGCCAGCCGCTGGTCCAGTTAGGCTTGGTGTTGGCCACTGCTTTTTCATCGGCCTTACTGCCGCGGCTGACCAAGGCTCGGCAACAAGGTGCTAGTGCGGCATTTTATCAAATTGCAGGCATGATGATCCAAATTGGTCTGGGCATCGCCTTAGCTGCCACCGCAGGGCTAATTGCCTTGCTGCCAGGGGTTAACCGTTTATTATTTGGTGACGTCAGTGGCCAGTGGCCGTTAGCCTGGTATTTGGTCAGCATTGTGTTAATGACTATGATCAGCACTTATAGTAGTGTTTGGCAAAGTGAAGGCCACTACCGTTTGCCGACGTTTGCCCTTGGGGTCGGCCTAGTCTTGAAAATGATCGGTAATACTTGGGCCGTTCAGCATTGGCAGACCGTTGGGACCAGTGTGATGACGGTGATTGCTTTAAGTAGCACCTTTGTGATCATTTGGCTGGGGTCTGCGCCGCGGTTACGCACGGCCTTGACCCAACGGCATTTTGTTTGGAAGCTCGTGGGCAGTACCTTGGTGATGTTATTGGTGGCGGCCCCAGTTGGCCAGTGGTTGTTACAGCACCCACAGTTGAACCGTTTGGCAGTCGGCGGCATCAGCGTGCTTGCCAGTGGCTTAGGCGCAACGGTCTTCATCATCAGCGCCTGGTACAGTCACTTGTTTAGTCAAACGGAATGGCAGGCCTTGCCAGGTGGTGACAAACTAATTAAACGACAACAAGAAAGGACACACAAACATGAGACTCGATAAATTTTTAAAAGTATCCCGTGTGATCAAGCGCCGCAGTGTTGCGAAAGAAATTGCCGATAAAGGGCGTATCTTGATCAACGATAAAACAGCAAAATCTTCTACGGACGTTAAAGTAGGGGACCAGTTAACCATTAAATTTGGGAATAAAACGTTGGTGATCCAAGCGTTAGCCTTGTTAGACACCACGAAAAAAGATGATGCCGAACAAATGTACAAGGTGGTTTCAGAAAGCTTTGAACAACGCTTTTAAAACCCCAGCGCGAGCGTGGACAGCGCTTAGAAAGCTTGTTATACTTTGGGTAATTAAGCGAGAATATACTTCTCAGAAAGGAGTCTCCAATGCTACAGTCCAAGTCAAAATCAAAGGTTCAGGCAATCAATCCGTACCAAAAAATGGCACAAGATCGACAGCAGCACGGGTTACGTCATCATTATGTGCGTCAAGTGCATAAACGCCGAATCATTTTGCTACTGGCGCTATTAGTGCTCATATGTGGCGTTGGTGGCTTTCAAATTTTCCAAGCCAAACGGACGCTGAACCAAACGCAAACCAAAGTCGTCAGTCAACAAAAACGGTTGAAGCAGGCCAAAAGTCAGCGTGATGATCTGAAATTGCAAGCCAGTCAATTGAAAAATGATGATTACTTACAGAAGGTCATTCGTTCGCGGTACTATTACTCTAAAGGCAGTGAAACGATTTACAGTTTGCCAACCGATAAAGCGAATACAGTCACGCAAAAATAAGGCGACCGATGTTTGCGCTGGGGAAGTCCTGTGCTATACTAAAAGCTACATAGCGTCATTTGTTTGGGCGTAGCTTGTCGGCTAGTCAGGGCTTTATTTTGATTGTAAATGTTGGAACAAGTTAGACTTGAATGAATGGAAGACAAGGTTATTGCAACCTGAAAGAGAATTTAGGAGGAAAAACTTTTTTATGGCAATTGAAGTCGGAACAAAGGTTTCTGGAAAAGTATCAGGGATTACAAACTTTGGAGCCTTTATTGATTTAGGCGACCACAAAACCGGATTGGTACACATCAGTGAGGTATCAGATGGTTACGTTAAAGATATCCATGATGTTTTATCAGTTGGGGATGAAGTAACGGTCAAAGTCATGTCGGTTGGTGATGATGGTAAGATTGGATTATCCATTCGTCGTGCTGTTGACAAGCCTGCACATGAACAACATCGTGCACCTGCACACAACAACGGCAACAACAATCATGCACGGCCACATGACAATCACGGTCACAGTAACTACAACAGTAATCGTGGTCAAGGTCGACCTAGTAATAATCGCCGGCATTTTCAAGAGAATAAGAAAGAAAGCTTTGATGACCTGTTATCTGGCTTCTTAAAAAAAAGTGAATCTCGGTTAACCGATTTAAAGCGTAATACCGAAGGAAAACGTGGCGGCCGTGGCGGTCGTCGTAGTTAAGACGAAATAGATGGTGGCCTTTAAGCTGGCGCGCAACTGCTGGCTAAAGGCCATTTTTTTAGTGGCGTGTGGGCGGGCTTGCTTTCAAGTGCGGTCTTTGGTTAAGTACGTCAGTTTGCCGTAATTGGATTAGGACGTTGTGCGGCAGTTTATGCTGAAGGGTGGTGCCATGTTTCCTACGAGGGTGATTGCGCCCGTAGGAATGGACATCCTCCGAAATAGGATTTTGCGGAAGCAAAATAGTCCTTAAATCACTTAGGAGGTCTTGTGTTGCAAACAACATTTAATCAAATCGTGGCACAGCAGCGTTGGTGGCAACCTGGCGCCAACGTATTGGTTGCCGTGTCAACGGGAGCAGATTCGATGGCGCTGTTAGCGTTGCTGCAGCAGTTGCCAATGGCATTGCGGCCGACCATTATGGTGGCGCATGTGAATCATCAATTGCGCGCCGCTAGCGTGACGGAGGCGGCTTATTTGCAGGACTACTGTCAACGTCACCAACTGCCGCTGATCAGCCGCTCGTGGCCAGTGGCTGGTCATCCCCAATCAGGCGTCGAGGCAGCTGCTCGTGCTTTTCGGTATGCTTTTTTCAAGCAAGTGATGGCGCAACACCAGATTGGTACGCTGTTAACGGCGCATCATGGGGATGATCAGTTTGAAACAGTGCTGATGCGCTTACTCCGTGGTGGTGACTTGCATGAATTAGCCGGTATTTATCAGCAACGGCCGTTTGCCAACGGTCAGTTAGTCCGGCCCCTGTTAGCCTTTAGCAAAGCGGAATTGCGGACTTATTGTCAACAACACCAACAGCCGTTTTTTGACGATGTCACCAATACTGATGTGACCTTAACCCGTAATCGGTTGCGTCAACAGGTTATTCCCCGACTGAAGCAAGAAAATCCGGCTGCGCGGCAACATGTGCAGCAGTATGCCACCCAATTACAAGCGCTACTGGCAGTGGGCGCCGATTATGCTCAGCAACAGTTAGTGCAGATCGGTGCGTTTCACGATGCGACTTATCAAGGGGACATTAAGCTGTGGCAGGCGCTGCCTCGCTATGCGCAAGCCTTAGTCTTGCGCCAATTATGTGCCCACTTTTTATTGCCTCAGGGTTTGGAGCTTAAAACGGCACAAATCCAAGCGGGGTTGGCGTTATTACAAGGCAGTAAAGCGGTAGGAACGGTGACGTTAGCTGGTGGTTGGCGCCTCCAGCGGCAATACCAAACGTTTAAGCTGCTGCAAGCTACGGCTAAGGTGCCAGTTCAACCAGCTTTTACCTTAGTGCCTCATCAGTGGCAACCGTTAGGACCAACGTGCGAGATTGGGCTTTTTCCAGCAACGTCAGCCCCTGCTGGTGCCGACAGTTATGACGTGTTGCTGGCACCGCAAGCATTACCGCTGATCATTCGCCACCGTCAACCAGGGGATCGGCTGGCGTTAAAACACGGGCAACAAAAAGTAAAAAAGATTTTAATTGATCAAAAAGTACCGGCAACCCAACGTGCAGCGGTGTGGTTGGCAACAACGGCACAACACCAGCTTTTATGGGTGATTGGCTATAAAAAAGCGCAATTGTTTAATCCCGCGCAACCTGATAAAATACTATACAGACTGGTTGTTCGCACAACCGTTTCGTAGCGGGTTATTATGTTAAAAGAATTGAGGGCAATGATGCATCAAGATATTGAAAGTATTTTATATGATCAAGCGGCCATTCAACAGGTCACGGCTAAGCTTGGTAAGCAAGTCACAGCCGATTATCAAGGTAAAAATCCTTTGGTGATCTGTGTGTTAAAAGGGGCCGTTTTGTTTATGGCCGACTTAGTACGCCAAATCGACACCCATTTGGAAATGGACTTTATGGACGTTTCCAGTTATGGCAATAGCACGGTGTCTTCGGGCGAGGTTAAAATCGTCAAAGACGTGAATACACAGATCGCAGGCCGGGATGTGTTGATCGTTGAAGATATTGTGGATACCGGGCGTACCTTGCATTACTTAGTCGATTTATTTAAATACCGCCAGGCAAAATCCGTTAAGATCTGTACCTTACTGGATAAGCCGGCAACGCGGGTGGTCCCTGTGCAAGTTGATTATGCCGGTTTCAAAGTACCAGACGCTTTTTTGGTCGGATACGGTTTAGATTACGCGGAGCGGTATCGTAACTTACCGTATATCGGAATTTTAAAAAGTGCGGTTTATCAACTTAAACAATAGTCAATGATAGTCAAATATGCTATTATCATTAGGTAAATGGTACGGCAAGGTATCATGATTAAACAGAAAATCGGGAATGGAGGTCACATATGAACAATAAACGAAATGGACTTTTTCGAAGTAGTCTATTTTATATTGTTATCTTCCTCGCGTTGTTAGGGGTCATTTACTTCTTTACCAATGGTCAATCTAACACGCAGTCCAAGGAAGTCCAATCCAGCCAATTTATGACTGAATTACGTAGCGACAAGATTAAGAACTTTACGGTTCAGCCAGATAATGGCGTTTATAAAATAACTGGTGACTATCGCAAAGCCCAAAAATCCAATTCTGGTAGTAGCGGATTCGGTTTAGTGCCTAATTCAAGCAATAAAGTCAAGAGTTTCACCACCGTGATTCTCGATAGCGATTCCCAAGTTGCGCAAATGGCAAAAGTTGCTGAAAAGAACAACACTAAGATGAATACCAAAGCTGCTGAATCAAGTGGTTTCTGGATCCAGATCTTACTCTACGCGTTGCCAGTGGTGATGTTTGTCTTCTTCTTCTACATGATGATGGGACAAGCTGGCCAAGGCGGCGGGAATAACCGGGTGATGAACTTTGGTAAATCAAAGGTCAAACCGGCTGACAAAAAGGCGAATAAAGTCCGCTTCTCAGATGTTGCAGGTGCAGAAGAAGAGAAGCAAGAATTAGTTGAAGTTGTTGAGTTCTTGAAAGATCCACGGAAGTTCGTTTCGCTAGGGGCGCGGATTCCTGCCGGTGTCCTGTTAGAGGGGCCTCCTGGTACAGGTAAAACGTTATTAGCCAAAGCGGTTGCCGGTGAAGCTGGCGTGCCATTCTACTCAATTTCTGGTTCAGACTTCGTTGAAATGTTCGTCGGGGTCGGGGCAAGTCGTGTCCGTGACTTATTCGAACAAGCCAAGAAAAATGCACCAGCCATCATTTTCATTGATGAAATTGATGCCGTTGGGCGTCGCCGTGGGAACGGTGTTGGCGGTGGTCACGATGAACGTGAACAAACCTTGAACCAATTATTAGTTGAAATGGACGGGTTTACTGGGAATGAAGGCGTCATTGTCATTGCCGCAACCAACCGTTCAGATGTCTTGGATCCAGCCTTGTTACGGCCAGGTCGTTTTGACCGGAAGATCTTGGTTGGCAGTCCAGACGTTAAAGGCCGTGAAGCGATTTTGAAAGTTCACGCCAAGAACAAGCCATTGAATTCAGATGTTGATTTGAAGACCTTAGCTCAACAAACCCCAGGGTTCGTTGGGGCCGATTTGGAAAACCTGCTGAACGAAGCTGCCTTAGTGGCCGCTCGGCGTGGGAAGCAAAAAATCGACGCAACCGATGTTGACGAAGCCGAAGATCGTGTGATTGCAGGTCCTGCTAAGCGGGATCGGGTCATCAGTCCGAAGGAACGTAACATGGTGGCCTTCCACGAAGCCGGTCATACGGTGGTTGGGATGGTCTTAAATGATTCTCGTGTCGTCCGGAAAGTGACCATCGTGCCACGTGGTCGTGCTGGCGGTTACGCCATCATGTTGCCACGGGAAGATCAGTTCTTGATGACGAAGAAAGAATTAATGGAACAAATCGTTGGGTTATTAGGTGGTCGGACGGCCGAAGAAATCGTCTTCGGGACGCAATCGACTGGTGCTTCTAATGACTTTGAACAAGCCACACAGTTGGCCCGGGCTATGGTCACCCAATACGGGATGAGCTCGAAGTTAGGCGACATCCAGTATGAAGGGGCTGCGATGCAGCAACAAGAATATGGTGTTCGGCCATATTCTGAAGCCACTGCCACCGCCATTGATGACGAAGTTCGTCGCATTATGAACGAAGCCCATCAACAAGCTTACGAAATTATTCAAGCCCATCGTGATCAACATAAATTGATTGCCGATAAGTTACTTGAATTTGAAACCTTGGATGAAAAACAAATTATTAGTTTGTTTAATGACGGTCATATGCCATCAAAGGCAGAAGATCCTGAATTTCCAAGTGAAAAAGCGGCGACTTTTGAAGAATCTAAAAAAGAAGTCGAACGTCAAGATGCTGTTAAACAAGCCGAAGGTAAAGATGATAAAGCAGCTGAACCAACGACACCAAAGACAGACATCACAGCCGATGAGCATGATGATCATCCAGATGATCAAGCTTAATGGACCAAGGGGGAATCAGTGGGGAACCACTGATTCTTTTTTTGTTGGGGGGCAAGACTGAAGACTTGTACTTTATTGGAAATTCGGTACAATAACAAACGAGATCAAGGAAAGCGTTCAGGTGAAAAAATGAGTGATAAATTAATTAGCAGTTTGGCGTTTGATAAAACTGTTCGCGGTTTTGCGGTGGACGCCACTGCAACGGTTCAAGAAGCACAACGCCGGCATCAGGCGACTGGCGCTGGTGCCGTTGCCTTAGGTAATGTTCTACTTGGAACTTTATTGATGAGTGCCGCTGGCTTGAAAGGTGATCAAACCTTATCTGTTAAAGTGATGGGCGATGGCCCGGCTGGGTTGATCGTCGCTGACGGACGCAGTGATGGCACCATTAAAGGCTACTTGCAGTATCCCCAGATCACAGTTCCTGAAGACCCAGCACATCAAATTGCCGTTCACGAAGCGGTTGGGACGCAGGGAACGATTACAGTGACCAAGGATCTTGGGTTGAAGCAACCTTATAACGGTCAGACCCCATTGGCGTCAGGTGATATTGGCGCTGATCTGACTTACTATTTGGCGGCTTCAGAACAGATCCCAGCATCAATGGGCTTAGCGGTTCATTTAGCAGCTGATGGCATGGTTGACGCTGCCGGTGGTTTTTTAGTTGAAATGATGCCAGGCGCGACTGATGACACTGCAACGGCCTTAGAAACACAAATTAAGGCCTTGCCACAGCTGATTGACTGGTTACCGGAAGATCATACACCGGCAGACTTACTCGACGCTGTACTAGGCGCCAAGCAGCAAATTTTGGCCACACAGCCGGTTGCTTTTCAGTGTGACTGTTCCAAAGAACGGTTTGCCAAAGCGTTAGCAGGTTTGAAACCAGCACAATTGCAACAAATGATCACAGACGATCACGGGGCAGAAGCCGTTTGTCGGTTTTGTCAGACCCACTATCAATTTAGTGAGGCAGAACTAAAAGCATTATTACCAACAGAATAACGAGGTGGAACAATGGAGTGGAAAATCGGTAATGTGACGATCCCCAATCAATTGGTGGTGGCACCAATGGCGGGAATTACCAATGCGGCCTTTCGGGTCACATGTCGGGAGTTTGGCGCAGGCTTAGTGGTTTGCGAAATGATCAGTGATCGCGGTATTATGCATCGCAATTCAAAGACCATGGGCATGTTGTTTGTCGATCCCCATGAACATCCAGTGAGTGTACAAATTTTCGGTGGCACCAAAGAAACTTTGGTGGAAGCAGCCGAATTTGTCGATCAGCATACTGGGGCGGATATTATTGATATTAATATGGGGTGCCCTGTGAACAAAGTGGTTAAAACAGATGCCGGGGCCCGTTGGTTGCTGGACCCAGAAAAAGTGTATGAAATGGTCTCGGCCGTAACCAGCGCTGTTAGCAAGCCGGTTACCGTTAAAATGCGTACGGGTTGGGATGAGGATCATATTTATGCGGTGAAAAATGCCATGATGGCTGAAAAAGCTGGTGCAGCCGCGTTAGCCATGCATGGGCGAACCCGGAAACAAATGTATTCTGGTCACGCTGACTGGAACATTTTAAAGGATGTCCGCGATCACTTGTCCATTCCATTTATGGGTAATGGGGATGTGCGCAGTCCTGAAGATGCCAAACGCATGCTGGATGAAGTCGGGGCTACGGCAGTTATGATCGGACGGGCAGCCTTAGGCAATCCGTGGATCTTGAAACAGACCAATGAATATTTGACGGATGGCGTTTTACTACCTGAACCAACCCCACGGCAAAAAATTGCGACGGCCAAATTACATTTGGATCGGTTGGTCAATTTAAAGGGTGAACATACCGGGGTGCATGAATTCCGCACGTCTTCTGCCTACTATTTGAAAGGCATTCCTCGCGCAGCCAAAACCAAAGTTGCGGTGAACCAAGCCGAGACAGAAGCCGAAGTCGACCAGATCTTAGATGCGTTTGTTGAAAAGGTAGAAGCAAGCGTTTCATAAGCATGAAAGCAAGTGTTTCGGCGATTAAACGTCGAATTCACTTGCTTTTTTCGGTGGGAATTGGCAAGATAAAGAGTGAATATCTCGAATGGAGGAATTTTAATTGGCAAATAAGGGACAAAAGTCCAACGAAATGAACGATCAATTGCGTGTTCGTCGTCAAAAGATGCAAGAATTACGTGATGAAGGAATCGATCCTTTTGGACATCGGTTTGAACGTGATGCATTGGTTGAAGATATTCGGACACAATATGAGGATAAAACCAAAGAAGAACTAGAAGACTTACACAAAGTGGTGATCATTGCAGGTCGGATGATGACCAAGCGTGGTAAAGGGAAGGTCGGTTTTGCTGACTTTACAGACCGCTCTGGTCGGATCCAGGTCTATGTGCGTAAGGATATGGTTGGTGAAGAAAACTACTATATTTTCAAACGTTCTGATATTGGCGATATTATGGGTATCAAAGGCGACATTATGAAAACCGATACCGGCGAATTAACGGTTCGGGCAGAACACGTCACTTTCTTATCAAAGGCTTTACGCCCGTTACCCGATAAATTCCACGGTTTACAAAATGTTGAACAAAAGTACCGTCAACGTTACTTAGACTTAATTGCAAATCGTGAAAGCTTTGATCGGTTTGTAAAACGGAGCCATATCGTCAGTGCAGTGCGTGAATACTTGGATAAAGATGGTTTTACGGAAGTTGAAACACCGGTTTTACATACCCAAGCCGGTGGGGCAGCTGCAAAACCATTTATTACCCATCATAATGCGCTGAACATTAACTTGTACTTACGGATCGCCCTAGAATTACACTTAAAGCGTCTGATCGTCGGGGGCATGGAAAAGGTTTATGAAATTGGCCGTGTTTTCCGGAATGAAGGCATTGATACACGCCACAATCCTGAATTTACCATGTTAGAAACTTATGCGGCTTTCTGGGACCTGACAGATGTGATGGATGAAACGGAAGGCATCATTCGTTTTGCTGCTCAAAAAGTCAATGGTTCTGGCCAAGTCACGTATCAAGGGCAACAAATTGATTTGGACCATCCCTTTAAACGCCAGCACATGGTGGATGCTATCAAGGAACAAACAGGGGTCGATTTTTGGCCTAAGATGACAGTCGCCGATGCACAAAAATTGGCGGATGAACATGATGTTCATTATGAAGACTGGTGGGAAGTTGGCCACATTATCAACGCGTTCTTTGAACAGTACGTTGAAGGGACCTTGATCCAACCAACATTCATTTACGGCCATCCAATTGAAATTTCACCATTAGCGAAAAAAGATCCAGATGATCCGCGCTTTGTTGGTCGTTTTGAACTCTTTATTCATGGTGGCGAATACGCCAATGCCTTTACCGAATTAAATGATCCGATTGATCAACGTGAACGCTTTGAAGCGCAAGCTAAGGAACGTGAAGAGGGGAACGACGAAGCCCACGGTATCGACGAGGACTATATCGAAGCCTTGGAATACGGTATGCCGCCTACAGGTGGGTTAGGCATCGGGATCGATCGGTTAGTCATGTTATTAACAGATGTTGATTCAATTCGCGATGTTTTACTTTTTCCAACCATGCGCCCAGAGAAAACTTTGACGGATGACGAACTATAATTGATAAAAAGCACTCGATTGTTCATGATAATCGGGTGCTTTTTTTATTGCATACTAATTTTATACGGGTTTAGCTGATTTTTTATACATTTTAAAAAATAAAAATAAGTGTTGACGATTCGCCATTAACTTGGTAATATAGTCTTTGTTGTCAACGACATATGGATTGCAAAAGCAATTTCAAAAAAGTTGTTGACAGTAGTAAGTTGATTTGATAAGATATAAAAGTTGTCAAATGAATAAAACGAATTAAGAAATGCATAAACATTCATTAATTTAAAAAGTTCTTGACAAGAATATGAAATATCTGATATACTTAAAAAGCTGTTTATCAGCTTTGGTAGACCTTTGAAAACTGAA
>NZ_AZDA01000039.1 GCF_001434575.1 Loigolactobacillus bifermentans DSM 20003 | reverse complement strand
GTCGAAACTTTGTTCAGTTTTCAAAGGTCTACCAAAGCTGATAAACAGCTTTTTAATTGTATCAGATAAGTTATATCCTTGTCAAGAACTTTTTGAACTAATCAACAAAGTATTTGTTTTTCAATTCATTTCGTTTAATTGACAACTTTATTAGTATATCAATCAGACGTTTTCGTGTCAAGAACTTTTATCATTTTTGTTATCTCTGAAATAAGACAACTCCAATAATATACGCGCTTTTCGGAAAAGTGTCAACTATTTTCTGGAAACTTTTTATAGTTATGATTATTCAGGGATTATTGTTGGTGCGAGGTTTGCGATGGAAGAAACGCTTAAGGGCTACTACCACGTTCTTGCACAGATTCTCCGTAACTACGGCGCACCAGCCGAAATTCTAACAGACAGACGAACTGTATTTGAAAGCAATAGAAAAGAGAGTTCCCCCTCTACTGAGAACCCTCTTACACGATTTGGTTACACTTGTAAAACACTGGGTACACAACTATCAGTTACGAGCGTCCCTCAAGCTAAAGGCCGCGTGGAGCGACTTATAGAAACGCTTCAGGATCCGTCTCCAAAGTGAATTACGCTTGAACCAGATCAAAACAATTTCCGAGGCGAATCAATTTCTTAAAAGCTTTCTCGAACGTTTCAATAAACGATTTGCCTCTAACATCAAAAATAACATGTCAGTTTTTGATAAGCAATTAACTTTACGTGAAATCGATAAAGTTTTAATCATCGCTAACGAAAGAAGTGTTGATCACGGGCATTGTATTAAGTTTGAAAACAAGCGTTACTTACCGATCAGTGGCACCGAATTTATTTTTCTTCAACCACATACTAAGGTACTTGTCATTAAAAGTTTCAGCGGCAAACTTTATTTGACGACAGATGACGATCACGTTTATCAGCTTTTTCGCGTGCCTAAATATGAATTCCGATCCACTTTATTTGATGAACAGGTCGTCCCTGAAACACGACGCGGGTCTAGCGTTCCCGCTATCACACATCCGTGGCGGCGTATGAACTACCGAGATTATCTTGTGACGCTAGGCGTATCTGAGAGAGCAGCTCGTGATGCGGCCAATAAACGTTATCCCAAATCAAAAAAGATCACCGCACAGTTACTTGCACGATAATCTCAAAATAAAATCAAGCATCAATAACGCTGCTATTTTATGACAAATTCGAAAAACAGTTGACACTATTTTCTGGAAACTTTTTATGGTTGAAAAATAGTTAGCGCCTGTACCTGTTCGATCTAAAAAAATAACCAACTCAAACCTCGCGTTATAAGTTGATTATTTTTAAATTCAGCTTAGCTTAATAATGTTTCATACCGGGATACTTGTAATGACACTTGGCTTTGTGTGGTTAATTCATTTTCCTGCTTCTTATTTGCAGCTAACACACCGACAAGTGCTGTCCGGCCTGTCAAAACATCTCTAAAAGCAGCTTGTTCTTCGTCACCATCCGCTAATAAGGCCATTAATTGCACTTGATCAGCGTGGTTTTGGCTTAAGTAGGTGAAGTAAGGTGCTGAAATTGGTGTCAAGATGGTCAATGGTTCGTTACCAATGACCATGTTGCGTAACCACCAAGCTAACAATTCATTTTCAGCAGAGAAGACTTCTAATAAGACACCTGATTCATTTAATAATTGAATGGTTTCTTTGTTATCGTCATTATATTCCTTAACCAATACTAAGCTACCATTTGTGCGGTAGAAGTTTTCGCTGACTACTTTTTTAGCATTGTTTGGATCAAGGTATTGTGTTGCAGACAAACGGCCTTTCAAATCAAAGACATCCCGTTTGATCACATTGCCTTGGCTAAAGTACAAAATGTACCATAGTGTTTCATTTGGCCGCCACTTTACCTGCATAACAGGTTGCTTGTCCTGATCACGAACCGTTTCAGAATGGGTGGCCTCATCTTTACTGTATTCCCAATCGTCATTTTGTGGAATAAAGTCTTCCTTAACAACGCCAGGCTTTTCAGTTTCTTGTAAAGATTGGTACAAGTTTAATAAACGTGCCCCTTCCACCACTAAGCCGTCTTTCTTAGCCCGTTGCCAAGTCATGCTTAAGTAGTCGTCGTAGTCCGTTGTCACCACCGTTGGGATCAGCTTTTGCTTTTCAAAAGCAGCCTTCACTGCTTTTAATTCAGCGGCGTGTTGTTGTAAGTATTGTGGTGTTAAATCAGGGTACATCGTGACGTAACGCTGATCGGCGTTAAAAGTGACTGGTGCCACACTTTGTGTCACATCAAAATAATCTTTCAATTTTGCCTTAGCGGTTTTCAACTGGTCAGCCAAAGTCGCATAACGTGTTTGATTATCCGCTAAGTCCTGCTTGATCTGCGTTAATTTTGCAGCAGAATTCGTGCGTTCACGTTCGCGTGCTTCTTGTTTCGCTTTGATTTGCGCTTGTAAGTTCTTAATTTGTTCTGCCAAAACGGCTTGCTTTTGCTTAATACCATCTTCATCTTTTGGTAAAGTGGTCAACCGGTCCTTAGCATTGCTGATTTTAACATCAATCACATCGAGTTGCCGTTTTAAATCAGCCTTTTTACTATTTAAGACTTGCACATGGCTCTTTTGTTCCTCAGCCAATTTTAAGATCGCACTAATATCAGTTTCTTGTTTAATGCGGTTCACCATGCCAGCTTCTTCTTCTTGATAACCCGCCATGGTTTTGTTGGCTTCATCAGTTTGTTTTTCATACTCTTCTAAAGAGTGCTTGACATCTGCTTGTTGCTTTTGAACAGCAACGAGTTGGGTCTGCGCGGTATCAAATTGTTTTTGCACATTTTGATATTGGATTGTTGTTTGATCAACGACTTCTTTTTTTAACTCTTCAAGTCGCTTTGTTTCTTGAACCTCTTGCTCCTTCAATCGATCAATGCGCGGTGAAACCGTATTGATCCGATCCAGTAGCGCGCCACGTTCAGCCGTTAATTGTTGCCGCAATTGTGTCCGGGTGGACTTAATTTGGGCTTCCAAGTCAGCTAATTGTTTTTCTGATTCTGAACGTGATGCCACGATATCATCCAAGTTGATGGCACCGTCCTTTTGTTGTTGGTCATCTGCTTGACTCGTGATCTCCATCTCCGTTTCTGCTAGTTACTAGCAAATTGCTAGCTACTCTTTTTTACCATTTGACCCAATTTTAATGCATGAACGCCGTAACATCAACTTAACTTTTAGGAAATCAAGGAATGTTTAAGAATCTAGATCCATTTGTTTCCCAAAAATCTTCATTTTCATTTTAATCCCAGTCGGGGTTGCGGCTAGCCCGCCAAGACCAGTTTCACGCAATGTGCTTGGTAAATTCTCACCAATCGCTTTCATGGCACCGACGACTTCATCAGCGGGGATCTTATTCGTACAGCCCGCCAAGGCCATGTCGGCAGCAATTAGCGCGTTGCCTGCACCCACGGCATTTCGTTTCACACAAGGCAGCTCCACCAAGCCAGCGATTGGATCACACACCAAGCCTAATAGGTTACTTAACGCCATTGCCAAGGCCTCAGCAGATTGTTCCGGCGTCCCACCCGCGGCTTCAACAGCCGCGGCTGCGGCCATCCCTGATGCGCTGCCGACTTCGGCCTGACAGCCACCTGTTGCACCTGCAATCATGGCATTGTTGGCAATGATCATCCCAAAAGCGCCGGCGGTGAATAAAAAGCGCACCATTGCATTGTGATCAAGATCCAGTCGTTCTTTTAACATAAAAAGCACGCCTGGCAATGTACCGGATGAGCCTGCTGTTGGGGTGGCACAAATCACACCCATCGCAGCGTTCACTTCATTAGTCGCGATGGCATTTTGCACGGCTGCTAAAATCGTGTCGCCAGCCAAACTTTGATGCTGCTCGCGATAATGTTTTAGCTTAACTGCCTCGCCACCGGTTAAGCCTGTTTGGGAATAAACCCCTTCCCCTTCACTACCACGTTTAACGGCATCGGCCATGACGGCCAGCTGGCGTTCCATCGTCGACCACACCTCATCGTAGGTTTGGTTCGTTGCAGCCATTTCTTGAGCAATCATCACGTCTGATAAACGTCGTTGCTGTGTTGTCGCCGCCGTTACCAGTTCCGCAATCGTTTGGTACATTTTGTCATCCCCTATAAATAAATCAAATCTGGTACCAGTTGCTGCAATTGTCGTTGTTCCGTAACGCGCAACCGCTGATTCAACGAATATTCAAATAATGTTTGCGTACCAGCCGTATATTGGTGGCGATGATTGATCCCTGTAAATTGTCCGAGCCGTTGTACAAATTGCGTGGCAAGCGACGGTGTCATCCGTGCAAGGACTAGCGGCAAACTGCCAGGTGGCTTAATGTTAAAACCGTCAAACTGAACTTGTCGCACTTCAATCGTACCGCCACCAATTGAGCAACCAGTGAGACGAATCTGACGTTTGGCATTTTTCAATTGCACGATGGCCGTATTAGGATGGCCCACCGGACTAACGCCGGTCTCTTCAATAAAATGCACCTGAATTCCTTGCTGGCGCGCAATGGTGACCGCTTCCGGTACACGTGCATCTGCTGGGTCAAATCCGAGTACCCCACTAATAATGGCGTAGTCCGTACCATGGCCGAGATGCGTTTGCGCAAATGACTCATAATAATGCACCTCAATCCCTAAAACAGGTTCGTGAAAAACTTGCCGGGCAGCTTGACCAATAGCCACTGCACCAGCTGTATGTGAACTTGACGGTCCAATCATAACTGGACCGATAATATCGAAAACACTTTTATAGTTTGCACTCAAAGTAACTAACCCCTACTCTGAACAAATTTGATGATGCCCTCATTCTAACGCATCCCTTGCAGCCTGTCTGCTTAAAGTCTGATTAGAATTCATTGTCAGCGCATAAAAAAAGCACGCCACAACCAGTACCTTGAGCATACCATTTTAACAATCAAATAACGGTTAAATTGCTTCTCAAGCGATTGTGACGTGCTTTATTGATGATTTATTTGATCACGGTTTGACCACCCATGTAAGGAATCAAGGCGTCTGGTACTTTGATTGTGCCATCTGCTTGTTGATAGTTTTCCAAAATTGCAGCAACCGTCCGGCCAACGGCAACCCCTGAACCATTCAAGGTGTGCACATAATCAACACTGCCATCTGCCTTACGGTAACGGATCATTGCGCGACGTGCCTGGAAGTCCAAGCAGTTCGAGCAAGAACTGATTTCACGGTAACGGTTTTGTTCTGGCATCCAAACTTCCAAGTCGTAAGTTTTAGCAGAAGAAAAACCAGTATCACCGGTTGACAACACAATGACGTGATGGGCTAAGCCTAAGCGCTTCAAAACTTCTTGCGCATCCAACGTCATTTTTTCCAATTCTTTATAAGAATCTTCTGGCTTACTGAATTTCACCATTTCAACCTTGTTAAACTGGTGCATCCGAATCAAACCACGGGTATCACGCCCTGCACTCCCCGCTTCAGAACGGAATGATGGGGTCAACGCTGTGAAATAAGTTGGCAGATCCTTTTCATCCAAAATTTCACCACTATAATAGTTGGTTAATGGCACTTCTGCCGTTGGAATTAAGGTCATGCCTGTGGCTTCAACCGTATAAACATCTTCCGTGAACTTAGGAAATTGGCCTGTCCCGAACATGGTTTTAGCCGTTACCAAGTATGGCGGAATAATTTCATGATAGCCTTGTTCTTGGGTATGCAAGTCTAACATAAAATTATACAAGGCCCGTTCCAACCGTGCACCTGCATCTTTATAGTAGACAAACCGCGCACCAGAAACTTTAGCTGCTCGGTCAAAGTCGAGAATCCCTAATGCTTCACCAATTTCCCAGTGGGCTTTTGGCTTAAAGTCAAATTCAGGTTTGTCGCCCCAAAGTCGTTCTTCAACATCCGCATCCTCATCAGGCCCAACTGGTAAGCTATCATCTGGTAAATTAGGTAAGCGAATGGCAATATAACGCCATTTAGCAGCCAATTCCTTTTGTGCTTCATCAGCTGTTTTAATATCAGCATTGAGTTGCTTGACCTGTTTGATTTTGGCTTGAATTTCAGGGTCCCGCTTATCCTTCGACTTGCTAATGACTTCTGTTAATTCATTTTTTTGTTTCCGATAGCCTTCAACTTGGCCAATGGCATTACGGTTGGCTTCATCCAACTTTAAATATTCTTCAACTTCTGCAGGGTCCACCCCACGTGTCTTTAATTTTGCTTTAACGCCTTCTGGATCTTTACGAATCGTTTTTGGATTGATCAATGCCAACACTCCCTTATTTTTTGAATGATATTCGGTGACACAAAAAACGCCCCATAGCCTGCTATAACAAGCTACGGGACGTTTTAACGCGGTACCACCCATTTTTGAGTCTTTGAAAGACTCCACCTTAAATGAGTATATCGCCTCACCGAGATGACTCATCGCCATCAAGCTCTGCAATGGATTCACCGCCACTGATCATCAATTTACACCAACCATTGATTCGCTAAACACCAGTTTGCGGTTACTAGTTGCTTCTAAGCTTCTTGGCTCCAATATAACAAGTCTGTTCATTAAAGTCAACGCGCTGTCGCTAAAAATCAGCGACCCGTATCTGTCTTCAGTTTTTCAACATCAATAACTCGATCGATCCAGTCACGATAAAAACCTGGTTCATGGGTCACTAACAAAACACTGCCTTCAAAATCTTGCAAGGCCTGGGCCAAGATATTCTTGGTATCATCGTCTAAATGATTCGTCGGCTCATCTAAAATCAAGAAATTGGCTGGGAATAGCATCAACAAGCAAAGTTTAACTTTAGTTTGCTCGCCCCCACTTAGCAATTTCACCGGTTTATCGACATTATCTTTCTCAATACCAGCGCGGGCTAATTGACGGCGAACCATCTTTTGCGTTAATTTAGGTGCCGCTGCTTGAACAATTTCTAACGGGGTTTGATGATCATTTTCCCAAAGCAGTTCCTGCTTAAAGTAACCAACTTTGACCGTGTTAGAAAATTCAAACGCCCCACTGATTTTGGGGATCAAGCCTAACAAGGTCTTGATCAAAGTTGACTTTCCGATGCCATTGAACCCGGTGACCACGACCTTTTCTGGTTGCATAATCGAAAAGTTGAAGGGCGCTAACAACGGTTTTTCATAACCGACCACTAAGTCAGAAACATCCAACAGCATCTTGGTTGCGCTGGGCTGATATGGAAAAATAAAGTTGGCCTGTGCCAAATTGCCTGGTGGCGTCAACACGTCCATGTGTGCCAACTGCTTTTCCCGACTTTTGGCCATGGTTGAACGACTACCTGCCTTATATTTGCGAATATAAGCCTTGGTTTTTTCGATTTTCTTTTGTTGCGTGGCATACGCTTTTAAATAGGTTTCTTTATTGGCCTCTTTTTGGCGTAAAGCCTGTTTCAGGCTACCACGATACTTCGTAAACTTCCCAAATTCAAGGTCACAAATACAGTTGGTGATCTGCCCTAAAAATTCATAATCATGAGAAATAACGATAAAGGCCCCTTCAAATTCGTTTAAGTAGCCTTCTAACCATTCAATATGATTGGTGTCCAAATAGTTAGTTGGTTCATCTAATAGGAGAACATCTGGTTTTTCTAACAATAGCTTTGCCAAAATCACTTTTGACCGTTGCCCGCCAGAAAGCGTACCACTATCCCGATCCAGCCCAATGGCGTCAATCCCTAGCCCTGTGGCCACCTGTTCAATCAAGGTTTCCACACCATAAAAATCATGGGCCTCTAAAATCTCCTGATTATGACCCGCTTTTGCCAACAAATCATCATCTGGATTTTCAGCATAATCTGCGTAAATCTGCTCATTTTCAGCGTTTAAATCATAAAGTTCTTGAAAAGCCGTTTTAAGAAAATCAAAAATCGTTAACTGTTCTGTTAACTGGGCGTATTGATCCAAGTAACCAATTTTCAAATGCTTTTTCCAAGTGATCTTGCCATCGTCTGGCTGGATCTGCCCGGTAATAATCTTGATCAACGTACTCTTCCCCGCACCATTTTGGCCAGTAATTCCCATATGATCGTCTTGATTAAGCGCAAAACCAGTATCTTCATATAAAACCTTGTCGACAAACTGCTGTTGCAAATGCTCAACCGTTAAAACACTCAATACCGACACCTACTTTCTAAGTTATTATCCTGTGATTGGCCAATTGTAAAGTTCTAGTTCCGAAGAAGGTACTTTTACGGTCCGTTTCGTGACCAGCCAGCATGTGTGATCTGTACTGGTGACGTTTGTAACGCGCCAAGCACGAATCTGTATATATTATCAAACCGTAACACCGGAATGAAAGCCTGTCAATTCAAGGCTTACTTGAAAAATAAAAACAAAAGTGGCCTAGCTAAATTCGACCTGCAGGGACCATCCTGTTACAAACAAAGTAGTTTGTCATTTTGCTGTTAAAAAACGACAAATTATCACAAAAAGGCTGTTATTTAATGTTAAAAATCAAGAAATTTGCATGTTTTTCGAAAAAAATTCAAAAAATAGCTGGATTTTTCGTAACATTATTCAGTTTTAAAGCCTATATTAACGGGGTTCTCTCATCTTTTATAACTTAATGTTACATTTATATGACAAGATTTCAATTTATTCGGCTTTTGTAATCTTGTTGGTATTGGTTTGTTACAGTGAGTTACTATAATAGGCACTGTTGATTAAACGAAAGATTGTTTAGATAGAAATAAAAAGGAAAATTCACATAGGAGTGATTTATTATCGTATTATCAAAGCGTGCAAAAATGGTATTATTGACAACAGCTGGGGCTGCCGGGATTTTAGTTGGTGGCGCTCAAGCAGCTCATGCCGCCACCGTTACCGCCCAATCAGGTGATACGGTATCTGGTTTAGCTTCTAAATATCATTCATCAATTAATGCAATTGAAAAAGCAAACCACATTAACACAACAACTCATTTGATCTTTGCAGGTCAAAAGTACAACGTCCCAACTGGTGACGATGCTGAAGCCGCTACAACAACTTCAACAAGTACACAAGCAGCTACACAACAAGCTAGCCAAGCACAAGCAACAGCTAACCAAGCACAAGCACAACAAGCTGCTACAACTCAAACAACACAAACAAGCACAACTTCAAATACTGCAGCTACTTCAAGTACTGCATCAACACAAACAGCAAGCACAACTTCAACTGCTTCAGCTAGCGGTTCTACTTATTCTCAATTTATCGCTGCTGGTGGTACAGCTGCTATGTGGAACACAATCGTTATGCCAGAATCTGGTGGTAACGCAAACGCCGTTTCACCAAACGGTTACCATGGCTTAGGCCAAACAAAAGAATCATGGGGCTACGGTTCAGTTGCTAGCCAAACACAAGGGATGGTTAATTACGCCGTTTCTCGTTACGGTAGCATCAGCGCAGCCGTTGCATTCCGTGCAGCAAACAACTGGTGGTAAGCAACCACTTTTTAAGACACTCACTTCGGTGAGTGTCTTTTTTTGTTGCCGATTCGCAATACAACTGCCTGACTTTTGTGCTATCCTGTTGCTAGGGCAAACGACAATTATCGCCCCACTCTGATCAACAAGGAGACTTTAACGATGAGCGCAATTAAAACACTTCCAAAACGTGAGGACGTCCCAACTGAACTCACTTGGGATCTCACCACAATCTACCCAACAGATGACGCTTGGGAACAAGATTATCAGGCGGTTGTGACTTTAGCAGACCAATTACCAGCGATTCAAAAAGATTTAGGTGCTTCAGCCCGCGATTTAAGCAACGGCTTAGATCAATACTTTGATCTTTATCGCAAGCTGGAAAAGGTCTACGTTTATTCTAGTTTGAAGCACAATCAAGATAACAACAATACGACTTACCAGGCCCTGAACCAACGGGCCAGCGCACTACTTGCACAAGTTGGTGCGAAGTTGGCCTTCTTTGAACCAGCGATTTTAGCAATTCCTGAAGCACAGCTGAACCAATTTATAAACGAAAACAGTAATTTAAAAGTTTATCGTCATTATTTAGAAACCCTTACGGCTACTCGCGCCCATATTTTAGACGAAGCTTCTGAAAAGTTACTGGCAGGCGCCAGTGATATTTTTGAAGGTTCGGCGGACACATTTAATATTCTCAATGACGTTGATCTGCCCTTCCCTGTCATTAAAGACGAACGCGACCAAGATACCCAGCTTTCACAAGGCGTTTACGGTCGTTTAATCGAATCCACTGATCGGGCTGTTCGCCAAAACGCCTTTAAGCAGTTATATAAAGTTTACGGTCAATTCCGTAATACGCTGGCCGCTACCTTATCAAATTACGTCAAAATGCACAATTATCAAGCACAAGTCCATCACTACGACAGCGCCCGTGCAGCGGCTTTAGGTGCCAACCAGATTCCTGAAACGGTTTATGAAACTTTGGTCAAATTGGTCAACAAAAATCTGCCGCTACTGCATCGTTATGTGGCTTTGCGGAAAAAGATTTTAGGTGTTGATGAATTACACATGTATGACATGTATACCCCGCTAACCGGAAAACCGAGCCTGACCTACACTTATCCTGAAGCGAAGGCTGAAGTTTTAAACGCAACTGCAGTGTTAGGTCATGAATACACTAGCATCGTCGAAGAAGCTTACGCTAACCGGTGGATCGACGTGGTGGAGAACCAAGGCAAAACCAGTGGCGCCTATTCTGGTGGCATGTACGATACGAACCCCTTTATTTTGTTAAACTGGCAAGATAATTTGAACAACTTATATACCTTAGTCCATGAAATGGGGCATTCTGTTCACAGCTACTACTCACATCACAACCAACCTTACGTTTACGGCGATTACGCGATTTTTGTCGCTGAAATTGCTTCAACGACCAATGAAAACCTATTAACGGACTATTTGTTAAAGCAACAAACCGATCCGAAAACACGTGCTTATATTTTAAATTATTATTTAGATGGCTTTAAAGGCACCATTTTCCGTCAAACACAGTTTGCTGAGTTTGAGCATTTCTTACACACTGAAGCTGCAAAAGGTCAGCCATTAACCGCGCAATCCTTATCCGATTATTACGCCGAGCTCAATCAGCGCTATTATGGACCAGCTGTGGTCAATGATCCTGAAATTGCATTGGAATGGTCACGGATCCCGCATTTCTACTATAATTACTACGTTTATCAATATGCCACTGGTTTTGCTGCCGCAACAACCTTATCTGACAAGATCGTTAACGGCAACGCAACCGACCGGCAAGCTTATTTGAACTATTTGAAATCCGGTAGTTCAAAAGATCCGATTACCATTATGCAAGGTGCTGGTGTCGATATGACCCAACCCGCTTACTTGGAAAAAGCGTTCCAAGTTTTCGAAACACGTCTCAACGAACTCGAAAAATTGCTAACTGACTAATCTCAAAATAGGATCAACGCCGCACTTCACTTACGGCGTTGGTCCTATTTTGTTGGGAATTAACAGAATTTTAATCTTGTTTCAGTATACTAAAAGCTAGCAATTATAAAGTAGGTGTTCACATGTTTCGTCAACGATTTCAAGCTGCACTACCAGAAAAGCAGCCGCTACCACGCTGGCCGTTAGCTGCACTGGTGCTCCTGGCTATTTTAGCAGCACTTGCCAAATGGCAGGAAAATCTATTATTACAAATCGACCGACCAATTATCGCGGTGGTTCAAAAACAGATTCAGCCGGTGCCGACCTTTGGCTGGCATTTACTCAGTGTCGCCTTTCAGCCAACCCTCGACTGCTTTTATATCGTGCTACTCGCCATTTGGTTGTGGTGGCATCGTCGCACGCGAATGGGAATCGCTGTTTTGATCATGATGGCAAGTGGCACCATTGCCAATCACTTTTTAAAAAGTTTCATTGCGCGACCGCGGCCACAAATTCGGGTGATCATTCCTGAAGCCGGCTTTAGTTTTCCCAGCGGCCACACGTTTGGCATCACATTATGCCTTTTGTTACTTTATTTCGTTTTAATTCGACCGCTGCCGCAGCGTATTTGGCATATTTTGGCAATCGTAGTGAGTGCCCTATTGATCATTGGCATGGCAACTGCACGGGTTTATCTCGGTGACCATTACCCCAGTGACACCTTAGGCGGTTTCCTATTCGCCTTATTGTGGTTTAAACTTTGTGAGATGGGTTTACACATTGTGAACCGATTTTATCACCGTTCAAAACCACAACCGCGACATGCTCATCACGAGCAACATCCAAATGAAGACCTATAAAAAAACAATCTGAAATCAGATTGTTTTTTTATTACTCCGCTAGATCCGCAAAGCCTGTTAAGTATTGAGCGCGTCGGAGCTCTTGTTGCCGGAGCTTACGCGGCATAAACTGGCGAATATCTTCTGCATTATAACCAACTTCTAATCGGGTCTCATCCACAAGCAATGGCCGTTTGATCAGCGTTGGATCTTGTTGTAATAAGGTCATGACTGCTTTTAATGGGAGTTGATTTAAATCAACCGTTAACGCCTGATAGGCCTTTGAACGTGTGGCAATAATATCATCGGTGCCATTTTCAGTCAAACGCAAAATTTGTTTTAATTCTGCCGTGGTTAACGGTTGGGCTAAAATATTCCGTTCGGTAAAATCAATTTGATGCGCGACTAGCCAAGCCCGTGCCTTGCGGCAAGAAGCGCAGCTTGGTGACGTGTAGAGATGCAACATACAAATCATCCTTCCTCAAAATATTAGATATAAAATCGAAGCTCCTAACTGTCATTATAACTATTACAATTAAAAATGCAATCCGAAACTAAAAAAAATCTGAAACTTAAGCTCAGATTTTTCCGTAATCGGCCTTATTGACCATTATTTAATTGTAACCGTTGGGCTTCAAACCATTGCGGCCAAGGCTGCTGTGGTGTGCCGTTGGCCAAATAAGTTTGTGGTAATACCGCAAGTAAGTGATCAAAATGCGGTAATACCCGCTCTGTTAAGTACGTCACTAAATCCTGTTTGTCAAAACGTGCCCCTGAATATAATACGTGATTAATCATTGGAATATCTCCTGAAGCATAATCTTCATCAAGAACTTCCAAATTATCGCGCCGAAACTGATCGATGTAAGCCGGAATAAAGTTTGCAATCGCCGCTTGTTGTGCCTGCTCACTTAAATCGGCGTAGGCAATCGTTGCTTCTGCCACGATGATCCTCCTCTTTTCTTTTTGGTCTCACCTCCATTATAGTATTCATTACCGGAAAATACCAAAAAAGCATTAAAGCACTGATTGCAGTACTTTAATGCTTTTAAACAATGATTGATTAAGCTTCGACTTTTTGGATCCAGCCTTCTGGGGCATCTAATTCACCGAATTGAATTCCAGTTAAGGTGTCATACAATTTACGTGTGACAGGGCCAACTTCTGTTTCAGAATAGAAGACATGTTTGTCATCACCGTGGGTAATACTCCCAATTGGTGAGATAACAGCAGCTGTCCCACAAGCGCCGGCTTCTGTAAATTCATCGAATTGATCGATAAAGACGTCGCCTTCTTTAGTCCCTAAGCCCAGCTTTTCTTTGGCTAAGTACAATAAGGAATACTTGGTAACAGAAGGTAAAATTGAAGGTGATTTCGGTGTTAAGAACACGTTATCCTTGGTAATGCCAAAGAAGTTAGCAGAACCAACTTCTTCAACTTTACGATGTGAGATTGGGTCAAGGTAGATACAGTCACTGTAGCCATTTTGATGCGCGTAATCACCAGGGAATAAGCTGGCAGCGTAGTTCCCGCCGACTTTATTCGCACCAGTCCCTTTATGGGCTGCACGGTCGTATTCAGAAGTAATAAATGCAGTTGGTGTTAAACCACCCTTAAAGTAGTTCCCCACTGGCATTGCAAAAATTGAGAAAATGTATTCTTGAGCGGGATGGACGCCAATATTGCCCCCAACACCCACGATGTATGGCCGTAAGTATAACGTCGCACCTGTCCCATAAGGTGGCACAAAATCTTTGTTAGCAGCAACTGTTTGTTTAACAGCATCAACAAACTTGTCAACTGGGTATTCAGGCATCAACAGGCGATCGCATGAATGGGTCATCCGGATCGCATTTTGGTCTGGCCGGAATAAGTTGATTTCACCAGATTGTGTCCGATAAGCTTTTAAGCCTTCAAAAGCCCCTTGGCCATAATGTAAGATGGTTGAACCTTCACTAATATGGATGTTAGGATCATCTGTTAAACCTTCGTCTTGCCACTGACCATCGCGATAATACGCACGGAATCGATAAGGCAGATCCATGTAGTTAAACCCTAAATTATTAAAATCAATATCCTTTGCATTGATTGACATATTACTCGCCCCTTGATTATTTGTTTTAATTAAAAACAACTCATTTTGTAAGCTAATTTTAATCATTAGTTTAGTAATCTCACAGAGATTTGTCAAATCAATTTAGGGTGACTCAACTACCTTTCAGGCCACTAGCACCGGTAATATCGGCTTTATTTTTTTATAGTTTTTTCTCCCACTAACTTAAAAACAGATGAGGGCTTGATTAAATTCATCAAACAAGTTTCGGTTCTATAAACGACTGTTTTAAATCAAGGGCTACCGGGTATTGCACCGTTAGTTCACCTGGCGTCACATGGCAACCGTAGGCCAACACGCCAACATTGTTTTGTTGCGCCGTTAAAATCGTTTGATACAACACTGGATCACGCTGTTTAAAAACGGTCATGGTTTCAATACCTGTCAATTGCACAATAAAGCATAAATAACTACGGTAGCCGGCCTGAGCAGCTTGCATTAACGTTGTCACATGTTTTGAGGCACGGCTAGTTGGTGCATCTGGAAAGGCGGCTAACGCCCCATTGGCCAGTGTGACCCCTTTGATCTCGACAAAAAACTTCTCGACCGCTGTTTCGCCATAAATATCAAACCGTGAATCCTTAAAAACCACTTCTGGGCGCAATATTTGAATGGTGTCTTGAAGGCCAGGTAGCTGAATAATCCCCTGCTCTAAACCGGCTAAGGCCACATGATTCGGTGCTTGACTGTCAATATTGATCCACCGCTCACCAACCTTCGCCGCAACCAGATCATACTTGGTTTTACGCTTTGGGTTGGCACTCTGAACTAACGATACGGGCACCCCTGGCCGTAAAATTTCACGGTTGCGTCCGGTATTCTTAACGTGAACTTGCACTTGTTCGCCTGCTAGGTCGCACCATGCGATAAACCGATTAGGCCGGCTTACAAAAGTTGCAAGGTGATAATTTGGATATTGCATGTCGTTACCATCCCTTAATGATTTCTTTGCCAATAAAAAAAGTAGACCTTGCGATCTACTTTGATCTCATTAATAAAATTGATCATTCGCCCGCACAACGATCACGGAACAAGCCGCATTTTGTGCCATATAACTGGCCTGTGATCCGATAAAAAGTCGGCTTTTTTCTTTGGTTTCAGACCCGACGATCAACAAGTCTGGGCGCCAATCCGGAATGATTTCTTTAACAATTATATTCCCAGGCTTGCCTTCACCGATCAATGGTGTCACTTCTGTAACACCAAAGTCAACGGCCTTTTGTGCGTATTGGTTCACTTTTGCCAATACTTCCTGGCGTCGATCCGCTAAAAACTCAGGTGAAAGTGAATCATAAATATTTAAATCAGCAGTTTCTAAGATTGTTACGATTGCCAATGGAAGATGGAAAGCTTTGGCCGTTGTAACGGCATAGTTAAACGCCCGAATTGAAGAAGTAGAATCATCTTCATCAACCGCTACCAACAAACGATGAAAATTCATGGTTTGCACTTCAAAATCAAGCGTATTATTGTCTTGTTTTCCCATTTTATTCGCCACCTTTTAGATGTCTCTTAGATAAAGTTCTGTACGCTTTCATTATACCGACTCTCACAGGAAAAAGCGAATCACGGCCTTAGCGTTGCTTCTGAACTTGAATGGAGACAATATCTTGAAACGAGCCCGAAGCCGCCGTTAATTTATTGTTCAAATAATGTATCATTTGTTGTTTGGCCTCACGTTTTGTGGTATTGTGCATCACGCACTGTTCTGTATGTTGTGTGCCGGCTAACTGATAAACGCCGACCACTAAATAATCCATTGTCCGATTAAATAACATGGCTTCTGCCCACCTTTTTAATTACTTCCAAATCAGTTATACCATCTTTATGTAAGCGTTTCAATTACTATTTTCAATGCTTAGCGGTGCCAGTGTAACAACCGACTATTGCCGACAAATTGCGCCAACATAAACCCGATTGCTAGGGCCCCTGCAATCATGGCGACTTGAATCGCATATTGAATACCGTTTAAGTATTGCCCCAATACAAACGCCCGAACCGCTTGATAGGCCAAGCCGCCGGGCACTAAAGGAACTAACCCTGGAATATTAAAAATAATCACGGGAATCTTATTACGTCTGGCAAAAAAGAGGCTTACTAAGGCAATGACAAAGGCACCTAATAAATTGGGTAACATACGGCCTAAGTGAAACTGAAACAGCACCCAATAAACAATCCAACCGGCCGCACCAGTCAACCCGCAGGCATTCAACGCACGACGCGGCACATTTGTACAAATACCAAAGGCAACGGTTGCTAAATAGCTAAATCCGATCTGTAAACAAAATGTTCCAACTTCCTGCATGCTTCACTTCCTATCTGCTCAAAACAGCCGAAATGTTAACGCGATCCCAATACCAATAGCACTGACACTGAGCAACGCTTCCAACCCGCGGGCTAACCCCGACAACAAATGACCTGCTAAAATATCGCGTACTGCATTGGTGATCGGTACCCCTGGTACTAAGGGCATCACTGCCCCAATAATAATCAAATCCAGTCGTTGGCCCAAATGCAAGCGCACTGCCGCCCAGGCCAATAATCCGATTGCTAAGGATGCAAAAAATTCGTTTAAAAAGTTCACTTGCCAACGTTGTTTACCGAAATAAAAAATAGCATAACCCACGGTTCCAATGATGGCGGTACTGGGAAAATCAAACCAAACCCCGTTATACAAAATCATCAAGGTGCTACTGATCACGGCAGCTGCGATCAATTGTAACCAAGCTGGAAACACCACTGCCTCACGATTTAGCTGCAGCAACGCTTGGTGAAAAGCCCCGAGACTGATCTCATGCACTGCAAAGCGGCGCGATAACGCATTGATCCGTTCCACTTGTTCTAAATTAATCGTGCGATGTGTCACTTGTAAAATTTGAACCCGACTTTCCCCTAGTGACATGAGCAAACCAGTTGGCGTCGTAAATGTCTCACAATGAGCAGCACCTGCGTTGTAAGCGATCCGCTGCATAGTGTCCTCCACCCGATACATTTCCGAACCACTTTCAATCATCATTTTACCAGCCAACAAACACACAGCTAAAATCCGATCATCCTTGACGATCACAGTCACCTTCTTTCACACAAGTGTTATTAAGTATAGCGGTCAAACCAGCGTTGTGCAATTTAAACTTCGCATTTATTGACAGACAAAAAGACCTCAACGTCTTGGCTGAAGTCTCTTTTTTAATCCGTCATAGCACGGTGATTTTGGGAAGTGGCCAATCGCCAAAATTCAGCGGTGGTCATTTTTTGCTGTCCTTTGCCCGTATACGGGTCATTATAAATGAAATCATCACCTTGATAACCAATTAATAAAATCGCATGTGCTGCAAAACCATGCATATTGACCCAAGCAACAACTGGTTTCTTGTCAACCAAAGTTGCTTTCAAAACTGAAATTGATTTGCCGGAAAGATCCTGAAAACCACCTAATTTTTGTTCAAATGTTTTACGCCAACCAGGTGGGTACATGGTATAACCGGTATTTGTAAACGGATCCCCCCAGAAACCAGCTTCTGGATCATCATCATAAGGAATCGTCTTCGCCAACTCCGCCAAGCCGATTTTTACACCACGATAATGCATCAACATCACGACATCCGTGATTTCACAACCCGTTGGTAGCTCAGGCAACTGTGACATGGGCTTCACATTTAATTCTAAACTACTTGGCTGCCGGCCCGTTAATTTAAGTGCCCCATTTTGAATGGCTGCGATATTGTTCAGTGCCGGCGCATTACGACGGCCTAGGCCTGCCAACGTTACTAAAATAACCCCTAGTAAAATCAGCAAGATCACGGTCAGTCGCCAGCCTGTCCGGCGATGTATTGTTTGCTGTCTCAAAAAACCAACCCCACTTTAACGGCTCTATCTGAGGCCTATTATACGCAAGTTACGTGCTGACGGCCAGCCCCACACAACGCCACTGATGCAAGCATACAAATAGGCCACGAGTTTTGATTATTCATCGATACTCGTGACCTACTTTAGTTGTGGTAGAAGACCCAATCGTTTGGTCTGTTGATTTAAACTTGTAATACTTTTTCGCCTCAATCTTTACTGCTTATTCAATTGTACGACAACGCTACCTGAGCTTGAGCGTACGCTTGTTATTTAAAATCTACTGTGATTCTGTTTGATGCAAGATCAAAGTGAGAATCCGAAATGACGCTTACTTGCTGGTAATTGGTTGTCTTAGAGGAATTCGTGTCACGTCTATTACGACCTGCACCTCCACTAAAATTTTCTGGTTAGAATCGTCTATGGTGAATACTTGATCAGCTGATCTAAAAAGTTTGTGCTTCACGCTTGTTGCATTGGCACCACTTTCCATTCATTTCAATTCATAGATCCAAGTGCTTCACGCTATATCCTAAATTCTAAATCGGTGGTCCTTGTAAATATTTACACTTCAGAATGCTCCTTCGTCAAGCAACACTCCGGTGGAACGACTTGTTACCTTGTAACGGTTGAGTTCTTCTTTACCACAACCATAGTATAGCAAATTTGGTAAGCGGTTACAAGAGATAAGACTAAAAAAATACGACATTTTTTGCCGTATTTTTTGAAGCGGATCAAACCGCCTTTAGCTTCTTTAAATGATCGTAATTCACAACGTAACGACCATTCATTTCCTCCATGATCTGCGCCGTAATGGCATCGCCTTCATGTAATTCGATCAATGCACTATTCGTGTATTTCTTCATGACGACCCCTTCGCAATCAGGTAAGCCAGTTAATTTAGAAATTGCAACGCGATCGCCGGCAGCAAATTTACTACTTTTTGGGTTATCATTTGCTTCAGCAGCTGCGACAACTTTTTTGGTGTCTTTATTCATTTTGGAATACCTCTCTTCTAGGTTCTATTTTACCACTAAACCATGCCTAACGGGTCAATCCTGCTAATCGTCGAAAAAGGTTATCTAATGGCATTTACTTTCATTAAAAAGACGCTTAAAATAAAGACTAATCTCATTATTGGAAGTGACAATATGTCTCAAAAAATTGTAACGGATCAAGCACCTGCCGCACTCGGTCCTTATTCACAGGCCGTTTTAGCTGGCAATACGCTTTATGGTTCTGGTCAAGTTGGCCTCGATCCAACCACTGGTAAACTTGCTGGCACAACCATTGATGCCCAAGCAAAACAAGTTTTCAAAAATATCAAGGCTGTTTTAGCAGCTGCCGATCTCACCCCAGCTAACGTAGTAAAAACACTGATTTTCTTACAAGATGTTAATGACTTTCAGCTGGTTAATCAATTGTACGCTGACTTTTTTGCTGACAATGCAATTTTGCCAGCACGCTCTTGCGTTGAAGTCGCCAAGTTACCAGCCGGCGCTTTAATTGAAATTGAATACACAGCGGTTCAGTAAATCGTTATTTCGAAAAGCCATGCCAAGCGTATGGTTTTTTTCTTTGTCCAAATAGTTGCGCACAAGCCTGCTTAAAAGCGATAATAAGTTAATGATTATTTCTGGAGGAGGCGCCATGCTTCTGTCGTGACGGTTTTCGTCCGACAGAATGGACATCCTCCGGAAATAAGAGTTTACGTTAGCAAAATAGATATGAAGTGTACTTAGAGGTGCCATGCTTCCTACGAGGGTGATTGCGCCCGTAGGAATGGACATCCTCCGGAAATAAGATTTTGCGGAGCAAAATAGACATCAAAGAACTTAGGAGGTCTCGCTATGAAACCAGGTCGGTTGCAAGCCTTTAGTGATGGCGTATTCGCCATTTTGATTACAATTTTAGTTTTAGAGTTCCACGTACCGGCTTATCGGACTGGTCATTTATGGACCGCAGTGTTGCATCAATGGCCGATTTTATTTGCTTATATTATTTCATTTCTCTATGTTGGCACACTTTGGTTATTTCACCATGACTATTTCAATACCATTGCGCAAATCGACCGCGGCTTAAACTTTGTCAATTTAGTGGTTTTGTTCCCCATTACACTGGTGGATTATCCCACGAATCTGATTGCGTCGGCATTAGCTTCTGGCAATCAAAGTGACATGAAGACGGCTTTTATCATTTATGATGTGGTAGCCTTATTGATTTCTGCTTCCTTTAAGCTCCTATATACGTACGTCAACCGCCATGCAACGTTGCGCGTTAAGCAGGCAAAGCATACCAAGCTACATCAAAAAACCAAGGATGATCCGCTACGTAGTGTGGCCATTTACGCCATTGCTTTAGTAGTGACACCATTTTCAACCTGGCTTGGCGCGTTGCTCTTGCTCGCCGGCATTATTTTCCATACGGTTGCTTATTTTCGGCTAAGCCGTTCTACAAAGATCGTGATCGATTAATTAGTGAAAGAAGGCTGTTCAATATGAAAAAAGTGATTCTCATTACCGGCGCTTCATCTGGTATTGGTCGTGCCACTGCCATTCGGTTACAACAAGCTGGCAATTTAGTTTATGCTGCAGCACGACGGCTTGAGCGGTTGCAACCACTGACCAAATATGGCATTCGGCCGCTGGTACTGGATTTAACGCAACCAGAGACCTTAGCGCAGGCTGTGGCCACCATTCAACGCCAGCAGGGGGTCTGGATGTGCTGATCAATAATGCCGGCTACGGCGCTTATGGTGCCATTGAAACCGTGCCGATCAGCACAGCAAAACGTCAGTTTGAAGTGAATTTATTTGGCACCGCACGGTTGATTCAAGCCGTATTACCGCTCATGCGCGCACAACACAGTGGTCGCATCATTAATGTTACCTCGATTGCTGGTAAAATCTATCAACCCCTTGGTGGCTGGTATGTGGCCACCAAACATGCGTTGGAAGGCCTTAGTGACACCTTGCGTAGTGAAGTTAAAAGCTTTGGCATTCAAGTGGTGATCGTTGAGCCTGGTTTAATTCAAACTGAATGGGCCAAAATCGCCGATCAAAATTTGCAAACCAACACCACTGCTAAGGCCTACGCCCCACTAACAGCTAAAACAGACGCTTTGCTCAAGCTTGCCTATCGTTGGGCCTCTGACCCGCATGTCATTGCACAAGTGATGGGTTAAAGCAGTCACCAGTCGCCATCCCCGCACCCGCTATGCAGCAGGGTTTGGCAGTCATTTAACCTTAACCAGTCGCCGCCTTTTCAGTGATCGCCAGTTCGACGCCATGCTTGGTGTCGCCTTAAGCACCTGTTTCGCCCTTAGTCGGCATCACAAATAATCATGACACGCCAAATAGGCTCGACATCATTGCTGTCGGGCCTATTTTTTGGCGCTGCTTTACCTGCTAATGTTTTGGATAGACTGCGATGCGTTGATCTGAAATATGGACCGTTTGAATCGGAGCCCCATAAAAATCAGTCAAGGTTTGCTCGTTTAGAAGCTCACGCTGACCTTGTTTGAAAATACGCCCAGCTTTTAATAACAGAATATTTTGGAAACACGGCAAGAGTTCCTCTGTATAATGCGATACAAACAAAAGTGCCGGGCTATTGGGCAATTGTGAGATTTTCCCCACACGTTCCAACAGCGCTTCACGCGCAAACAGATCCAGTCCGTTACACGGTTCATCTAACACTAATAATGCTGGCTGTGCCATTAAAGCACGGGCAATCATGGCCAATTGGCGCTCGCCTTGAGAAAGTACCAAATAAGGTTTGCCAATCAAGCTTGCACCACCTAGTTCCGTCAGCAATTCCTTGGCCTGATCAAGATCCTGTTTGGTATAAGCTTCGTAAATACCAATACTGGCAAATTTTCCAGATAAAACAATTTTTTCAACAAGATCACCAGGGTGCAACCAATCTTGCAAAGCCGTGCTGACCCAACCAATTTTGCGTTGTAGTTCTGGAATCGAGGTGTGACCAAAAACACCACCTAAAACTTCTAACCGACCTGTTGTTGGCCATAAATCACCATGGATCAGTTTTAACATTGTGGTTTTGCCAGCACCATTTAGGCCTAAAATAGCCCAATTTTCACCAGTATGAATGGTCCAATCAATGTGGTGTAGAATTTTCCGTTTTGGACCACGTTCCAAAGAAACATCCTGAAACGATAGGATCGTTTGTGTCATGAAATTCACCTCTTCTAAACTAACATCGTGTACAACATTTGGTTTTCAACCAGGTTGATATAGTGTGGATCAAATTTCGTTAAACGTTCCAACAATGCAGGTAACGTTGTTTTATCATTTAAACGAACCCCAATTAAAACTGGGCCGCTACCACGATTGACTTTCTTCGTGTATTCAAACTTGGTAATATCATCATTCGGGCCTAACACCTCATTGGTAAATTCACGCAAAGCCCCTGGCCGTTGCGGGAAATCAACCACAAAGTAATGTTGCACGCCTTCAAAAATCGAGGCGCGTTCTTCGATTTCTTGCATTCGGTTGATGTCATTATTCCCGCCACTGATGACACAGACCACCGTTTTACCAGTCAATTCGGCTTGCATTTGTTCCAAAGCGGCCACGCTTAAAGCACCAGCAGGTTCTGCTACAATGGCTTCCTTGCTATACAAGTCAAGGATCGTCCGACAAACCTGGCCTTCTGGAACGGCGGCTAGTTCATCAACATAGGCCTTCGCATTGGCATATGTCAGGCCGCCAACTGTCCGAACAGCCGCACCATCGACAAACGTGTCCATTTCATCTAAGGTCACCGGGCCTCCTTTGGCAAAAGCTGCTGCCATCGATGCAGCATGTTGCGGTTCAACCCCAACCACTTTTGTTTCAGGATGGGTGCCTTTGCTATAAGCCGAGATGCCGCTGATCAAACCACCGCCACCGATTGCAGCTAACAGGTAGTCCACTTTTAAAGCTTGCTTTTTAGCGTCGTCAAAAACTTCAACGGCCAATGTGCCTTGACCGGCCATGGTATTCAGATTATCGAAGGGTGCAATAAAGGTTTGATTTTCTTTTTCACAAAATTCAGTTGCAGCCTGAGCAGAGGCATCAAACGTGTCCCCTGTTAATTTAATGGTCACATCGTCACCACCAAAGAAGGCCACTTGCCCCACTTTTTGTTGCGGTGTGGTCACCGGCATAAAGATCGTGGCATGAACACCTAGATTGTGACACGTCCAAGCAACGCCTTGGGCATGGTTGCCGGCAGAAGCACAAACGACACCGCGCTGACGTTGTTCTGGTGTGGTTTGGGTAATGGCATAATACGCCCCACGAATTTTAAAGGAACGAACGGCTTGTAGATCTTCACGTTTCAAATAAACCTGACAATTGTATTTTTGTGATAAATAAACGTCATACTGCAAAGGCGTGTGGCGAATAATGGGGGCCAACACCTCGTTTGCTTTTTGTACATCAGTTTCAGTCAATAAGTTTTGATTTTCTGTGACTACCATTTCGCCACCATCCTTTCAGATTGTCCTATTTGCATTAAAATTTGATTACTTCCTACACTGATATTGTAATAAAAAAACAAGGTTGAAGCCCGAAATGAGGCTGACAACCTTGTTCCATCCCTGAACAATTATGCTTCTGGCGTGCTGTATTTATCAGCATCGTTAACGAATGGCATTTTAGCGCGTAATTCGTCACCGACTTTTTGTAATTGTGATTGTTCCATTTCAGCACGGTATGCATAAAGCTTCTTGAAGCCGTTGCGGTAGTCATCCATAAATTCTTTAGCGAATGTACCGTCTTGGATTTCTTTCAAGCCTTTTTCCATAGCCTTCTTAGATTCTGGGCCGATGACTTGTGGGCCACGGATGTATGAACCATATTCAGAAGTGTTTGAGCAGTCTTCATACATCTTCTTGAAGCCACCTTCGTAGATCAAGTCACAGATCAATTTCATTTCATGATCAACTTCGAAGTAAGCCAATTGTGGAGAGTAACCAGCTTCAGTCAAAACTTCGAAACCAGTTTCGATCAAAGAAGTAACCCCGCCCATTAAGACGTTTTGTTCACCGAATAAATCTTCGTCAGTTTCTTCTTTGAAGGTTGTCTTCAATAAGCCGGCACGAGCTGCCCCGTTCCCTTTAGCAAATTCTTTAGACTTGTCTTCAGCATGACCTGAAGCATCTTGGTAGTAACCATAAAGAGCTGGAACACCAAAGCCTTCTTTGTAAGTACGACGGCATAAGTTACCAGGACCTTTAGGGGCCATCATGATAACATCTGAATCTTCAGGAGGAACGATTTCTTTATAGTAAACGTTGAAACCATGTGAGAAGCCAATTGTAGCGCCTTTTTTCAAGTTAGGTTCAATTGATTCTTTGTAAACGTCTGCTTGTACTTCATCAGGTGTTAAGATTTGAACAACGTCAGCTTGCTTAACAGCATCGGCAACTGAGTAAACTTCAAAGCCATCGCGCTTAGCAGCGTCGAATGATTTACCTTGACGAACACCAATGATAACATCGTAACCTGAATCACGTAGGTTGTTTGCTTGGGCATGGCCTTGGGCACCGTAACCGATAAATGCAAATTTCTTACCATCTAAATAATGAGTTGTAACATCCTTATCGTATAACATATCAACTGACATATAAAAAACCTCTTTCACCTTTAAAATTTAATGTAACCAAACCAATTTATATCAAATTTCACGTTTCTTCCTATTATATAGGCGGAACTTGAAATATGGTACCGTAACGAAATTCAGACTTTTTTGGGAAAGTTTATTGATCCTCTGCCCGGGTAAAGCCTGCAACCCCAGTTCTAACCAGTTGCAAGACGCCATAATCGGCTGTAATTCTTAATAATGCATTGACTTTTTCACGTGTCCCAGTGATTTGAATCACAACATCCGATGACCCAACATCAATAATGCTAGCTCGGAATGGGGCGATCATCGCAAGCAACTCGGCGCGTTTATTCGCCGGCGCATTCACTTTGATCAGGGCCAATTCACGTTCAACATGGTGTGTATCGGTAATGTCCTTCAAATCGAAAACATCGAGCTGTTTATCCAGCTGTGCTAACAATTGTTGGCTTTCCTGCTGGCCCTTTAACAAAACAACCAGTGTTACGCGGGAAGTCCGCCGATCTGTAATCGGACTAATCGAAATACTATCAATGTTGACCTGGCGAGCCGTTAAACTACTGGTAAACCGGTTAAGCACCCCCGGATTGTTGTTCATCATACAGGTAATCACGCGTCGCATTTAATCCACCCCTAACATATTCTCATTTGGTTGACCTGGTGCGATCATTGGCGACACAGCTTCCAATTGTGGAATTGGCACTTCGATAAAGGCGGCATGCTCACTGGTCATGGCCTGCTTCAAAGCTGCCTGCCAATTCTGTTCCGGATCAAGCGCACAATATTGAATGCCATATGCATCAGCTAATTTTTGGAAATTAGGCTGTTCATGGAAAATCGTTTGTGAACGCCGCTTGTCGTAGAACAAGTCCTGCCACTGACGAACCATCCCTAACGTATGGTTATTTAATAGGATGATTTTAATATTGAGATCGTAACCGTGAATCACATCCATTTCCTCACTGGTCATTTGTAAACTACCATCACCGGTGAATAACACAACCGGAAGATCCGGATTTGCAAATCGTGCCCCTACCGAAGCCGGTAAACCAAATCCCATGGTGCCAAGACCGCCACTGGTGATCAACTGGCCTGGGAAAGTAAATGGATAGAACTGCGCCGCCCACATTTGATGCTGACCGACATCCGTTGTCACAATCGCCTTACCTGCTGTTAAACGTCCAACTTCTTCAATGATCTGTTGTGGTTTTAAAGCACCAGGTTGTGTCCGATAATGATAAGGATGTTTGGCCCGTCGTTCTTGATTAAGGGTCAACCAGTCAGCATGCTTCGTAGCCGTTGGTTCTGCCAGTAACATTTCCTTTAAAGCAGCTTTGGCATCGCCGATGATCCCGAAATCAGTTTTAATGATCTTACCAATTTCTGATGCATCAATATCAATATGTGCGATCTGGGCATTTGGTGCAAAGCGCTTGGGATTCGTTGCAAGTCGATCTTCAAAGCGACAACCGATATTAATCAGTAAATCGCATTCGTGAATCGCCATGTTTGCGGTGTAGGTGCCATGCATGCCGGCCATGCCCATGAAAAGTGGATCTTGACTCGGAATTGCGCCAATCCCAAGTAAAGTACTGATCACTGGAATTTGGTGTTTCCGGGCGAATGCTTTAAACTCATCGCCTGCTTTAGCAGCGATTACACCGCCACCCGCCAGTAGCAATGGCTTTTTAGCCTTGTCGAGGGCCATGAGCATGTCGGTTAACTTCCCCATGGCCTCGCGCTTTTCCTTCGCCTTGATCATGGAAAGTGGTTCAGGTCGTTGGGCAATGATCTCAGTCGTTGCTGTTTCATTCATCACATTCTTAGGGAGATCGACAACAACTGGGCCTTTACGACCAGATTGAGCAACTTGGAAGGCTGCCGCAACGATCTTCGGTACATCCGCAGCGGAACGAACTTGGTAATTGTTCTTCGTTACTGGTGCAGTCATGCTGAGGACATCAGCTTCTTGGAAAGCGTTGGTCCCGATCACACTCATACCAACCTGACCTGTGAAGACCACCATTGGCACTGAGTCGCTCATGGCATCGGCGATCCCAGTAATGGCATTGGTTGCCCCTGGGCCACTGGTGACAATAACAACCCCGGTTTTACCAGTTGACTTTGCGTAGCCTTCAGCTGCATGAACTGCGCCTTGTTCGTGACGGACTAATATGTTATTAAACTTCGCTTTGTAAAGGGCATCGAATTCTGGGAGCACAGCGCCACCCGGATATCCAAAAAGTAACTCAACACCTTGATCTGCTAATGATTGAACGAGAAGATCCGCACCATTCTGGGGCATTTCACTTGGCTGTTTCGCTAGCATTGTCTCATCTCCTTAACTTGTTTGTAATGATTAAAATTTGATTAGATTTTATGTAATTCATATTACTTTGTTTTTCGAATTTGTCAACCCTGTTTTTGAAAAAAATTGAATTTTTTGTTGAAAGCCTGATTTTGTCGGCAATGACCGACAAAAAAACGTCCTTCAACATGAAAGTCATCATGTCAAAGGACGTTTGAATAAACGTGGTACCACCTTACTTTGTTTTAGCATCACTGCTAAAAGCTCTTCACGTGCGGCGATTCAAAATCGCGATACGCTAGCAAGATAATGGTTGCAACCAATGAATTCTACTTTAAGTTCGATTCACCGCTCCCGGATGATTTTCTCGGCCGTTTCATTTTCTTCTCTCTCACCAAACGGAAGTCGCTGGATAAATGAAGGCGGTCAATACTTTTCCGATCAACGCGTTTCACTTTAATTTAATATTTCTCTAATAAATCTATGCCCTAATAGTACAAAATTCACATTTTACTGTCAAGTACTTTTTAAAAATAATGTTGATAATTCTTTTCATAACCGCAGCGGGTACAATATTTGGCATCCGGGGTCATGGCGCCACAATTGACGCAGAAACTAGTTTGATAATGTTCTGCCCCATTATCTTCAAAGAGCTTTTCGCCACACTCGCTACAAAAACTGCCAAAAGGTACTTCAGCGCCACAATGTGCACAAACTAAACGTTCAAACGTCATTTCCATGGTTCATCATCCTTTCTACCACTGGTACTGTTCCACTATGATTGATCAAGTAAAATTCAGGTTATCTGCATTGTCATGATGACTTTATTCAATTATCAAAGAGCGTTTCTTTTCTCCCTCTATAGAGAGAAAAGCAATTATAAATTCGAAAGTCATGCTGAGAGATAGGTACGCAAACAACAAAAAAGCGCCCACTAAGATCTAATGAAAGATCTTAAGGACGCTGTTGCGTGTTACCACCTTTAGTTTGCAATGCTGTTGCCAGGATTACCTCTGCCGCGCACAAGACACTAACTGGCAGAAGGGTCTTTCAAAAAACAAAAGATCAAACGAGCTGTCGCGCAGGACGCCGCTCATCCCAGAAAGTGCTGATACGTTGGCGCGATAATGGGCGCTCCCAATCCTACCTACTCTTGTGATGTTTCTGAGAAAAATCACATTTTAGCGGATAGCTCAAAGGCTACTTTCGCCATCATCAGTACTGCCCCTCTCAGCTAACAGGACTCTCTGTGTAACTACTGATAACAACTACTTCTCCTTGTCAAAGCATTTGTTTCGAATTGAATTGTTGAGACTAATGTACCACGCACAAAACACCTCGTCAACACTAAAATGAGATTATTTATGAGAAAATCGATTTGACAAATGAGTGTTAAGTGATAATCTTCTAATTAATCAAAGCTTGAGTTACTTTTTTTGAAGATATTTTTAATACGGGAGTTGAGTATAATGAGTGACACGTTGAATTTTGAAATCAGCGGCGACGATATGCAAAAACGTAGTGACGAAATTACCGTCGGTACTGATCGTGCGCCAGGCCGTAGTTTGCTGTATGCCACAGGCCGTGTAAAAGATCCTGAAGATATGAAAAAACCGTTTATCGCAATTTGTAATTCCTATATTGAAATCATTCCAGGCCACGTCCATTTACGGGAACTCGCTGAAATCGCGAAAGAAGAAATCCGTAAAGCAGGCGGGATCCCATTTGAATTCAATACAATTGGCGTTGATGATGGGATTGCCATGGGCCACATTGGCATGCGCTATTCCTTACCTAGCCGGGAAATCATCGCTGACGCTGCTGAAACTGTGATCAACGCCCATTGGTTTGACGGCGTCTTATTCATGCCTAGCTGTGACAAGATCACCCCTGGGATGTTAATGGCTGCTGCTCGCACCAATGTCCCAGCTGCCTTCGTTTCTGGCGGCCCAATGAAAGCCGGCTTAGATCCAAATGGGAAAGCCGCTACCTTATCCACCGTCTTTGAAGCCGTTGGTGCGTTTAAAGATGGCAAAATGAGCAAGGAAGACTTCTTGGAATTAGAACGTCATGCTTGCCCTGGTTGTGGCTCTTGTGCTGGGATGTACACAGCAAACTCTATGAACTCCCTGATGGAAGCCATTGGGATGGCATTGCCTTACAACGGGACTGCTTTGGCTATCTCTCAAGAACGCCGCGACTTAGTTCGTGCCGCTGCGCGTCGGGTCATGGAAAATGTTAAGAACAACTTGAAACCACGGGATATTATGACCAAAGAGGCCTTTGACGATGCGTTTGCCTTAGATATGGCCATGGGCGGTTCAACCAATACCGTTTTACATGGCTTAGCCATTGCCCATGAAGCTGGTATTCCTTACAAGGAAGAAGACATTAACGCCATTGCTAAAAAGACCCCACATTTGGCTAAAATCGCGCCTTCTTCTTCATACACCATGGAAGAAGTTCACGAAGCCGGTGGGATTCCTGCCATCATGAATGAATTGATCGAAAAAGGTGGCATTTTGCATCCTGATCGGCCAACCGTCACTGGGAAAACCATTCGCGAAAACGTGGCTGGTGCCCATACGTTGAACCCTGAAGTTATTCGGCCATTGGACAATCCTTATTCACCAGAAGGTGGCTTGTCTGTTCTTTACGGGAATATCGCTAAAGAAGGCTCTGTGATCAAAGTCGCCGGCGTTGACCCTGACATTCACAAGTTTGTCGGGAAAGCCATTTGCTTCGATTCACATGACGCGGCTGTTGCTGGTATCGATGATGGGACTGTTAAGGCTGGTGACGTGGTTGTCATTCGCTATGAAGGTCCTAAAGGTGGCCCTGGTATGCCAGAAATGTTAAATCCAACTTCCAACATTATCGGCCGGGGCTTAGGTCGCACAGTCGCCTTGATCACAGATGGGCGCTTTTCAGGTGCAACCCACGGTATTTGTGCGGGGCACATCTCACCTGAAGCCGCTGCTGGTGGTGAAATTGCCTTGATTGAAGATGGCGATGAAATTACCATCGACTTAACCAACCGTAAGTTAGACGTTAATGTGACAGAAGCAGAATTTGCTGAACGCCGGAAACATTTGAAACCTTTCCAACCAAAGGTTCGCTTCGGCTACTTAGCCCGTTACCAATACTTGGTCACTTCAGCCAGCACTGGCGGTATCATGTTAGGTGCCGACGAATTATTTGGTCAAGCTGACCAAAACAAGTAACGCTATTTTAAATTTGGACATGTAAAGGAGGCCCATCCCATGACAGAAACTGAAACAGCAGCCCAACCGGTCACTGATTTAAAAGACCGCATGCTCACCGCACTGGAAAGTGTCATTGATCCTGAACTCGGTTGTGATCTGGTCAATTTAGGCCTCATTTACGGTTTGAGCTTAACAGATGGCGTGGCAACTGTTACCATGACCTTAACCACAATGGGCTGTCCCATTACACAGGTCTTACAAAATATGATTGAAACAGCACTCAGTAAGTTACCGGAAATTGATGATGTTCAAGTCAAGCTCGTTTGGGAGCCTGCTTGGACACCTGAAAAAATGAGTCGGTATGCCCGTTTAGCACTTGGCTATTACGGTTCATAAACGTTCACTTAAAGTGACTGAAAGCGTGGTTCTTGAGTCTATTTTGACCTAAGAACCATGCTTTTTTATTTTAGAAAAGGTTGTGATCACATTGCAGCAAACTAGCACTTGGCAGCATAATTTAAGGTATTTATGGTTCGGAAATTTCATGACAGGCATGGGTTTTTCGATGACCATGCCCTTTCTGCCTTTATTTATTCAAACCTTAGGTCATTTTGGCAAGTGGCAGCTCAATTTATTAAGCGGCACCGCTTTTGCCGTTACCTTCTTGGCCAAGGCCATCGTCTCCCCTTATTGGGGAAAATTAGCCGATCAATACGGTCGGAAGCCCATGTGTCTCCGTGCGTCACTGGGAATGACGGTGACGATCACCGCCTGTGGGTTAGTGCCTAACGTCACTTGGCTGATTGTTTTTCGCGTGATCCAAGGGGTCTTTTCAGGCTACATTAACAATGCAAACGCCATTGTTGCCGCTAGTGTCCCGCATGAAAAAAGTGGGAAAGCCTTAGGCACATTGGCCACCGGTAACGTGGTCGGTACCTTACTGGGCCCACTGTTAGGCGGCGTTTTAGCCGGGGCTGCCGGCTATCGTTCTGCTTTTCTCGTCACTGGGGTCATGATGTTCGCAACGTTTTTAATGACCTTATTTTGTGTTCACGAAACCTTTACCCCTGTTAAAAAAGACGAACTGGTCCCCACCAAACAAGTTTTCAAACAATTGCGCTACCCTCATTTGATCTGGGGCCTGTTTATCACCACCTTGGTGATTCAAGCCGCTAGTATGTCGGTTACCCCCATCATCAGTTTGTTAATTGGCGAGTTGGTCCATCACCAAGGCAACGTGGCACTGGTTAGTGGGATTATTGCGGCCTTGCCAGGCTTAGTCACCTTAATCGCATCACCACTACTCGGCAGTTTAAGTGACCGGGTTGGGCCTGAGCGTGTTTTGATCGGCGGCCTGATCGGTGCTGTGATTATTTTCATTCCCATGAGTTTTGTTCAAAACGTGTGGCAGTTAGGGATCTTACGGTTGTTATTAGGCATTTCCGATGCGGCGTTATTACCAGCGATCCAAGCCTTAATGGCCTTTTACGTCCCTCAAAACGCATTCGGTCGTATTTTTAGTTATAACCAATCCTTTCAGGCCTTGGGCAGTGTCAGCGGGCCCATGCTCGGCTCTGTCATTGCCAGCCTATTTGACTACCGCGGCGTGTTTATGATGACTGCTTGTTTGGAAGTGTTTAACTTAGTGTTGCTATTACCTGCCACACGGCCACTGCGCCGCAAAGCAGCTGTGTCAAAATAATTCGAAGCGGCTATTGTTGTCCGCTTCTTTTTTATGCTAAGCTTAGTCACAAAATAGTCTCAACAGAAAGAGGTGCGCTTATGCGTAAACTGTGGCGCTGGTTCTGGCTGATCGTTGGGATCGTTGCGATTGCTTTAGGCCTCACTGGCAATTATTTTTATAACGTTGCCATTGTGCCAGGTCAAAAATCATTTATTAAAAAAACAAAACCTTTGCGAAAAAGCGATCCACTTTATGCGGGTAAACTTTGGTATCAAAACGTCGCCAAAGAAACTTGGCACATCACTGCCGCCCATAGCAAATTAAAGCTCGTGGCAAATTACATTCCAGCAGCCCATACCACCCAAAAAACGGCGCTGGTGATTCACGGCTTTAACGGTAATAAAAGCGAAATGGGCGCTTATGCCGCCATGTTTCATCAAATGGGTTACAACGTGTTGGTCCCTGATTTACGAGGCCAAGGCGACAGTCAAGGCAACGTCGTGGGCTTTGGCTGGTTGGACCGACTAGATGATTTAAAATGGGTCAACAAGATTATTGCCGAAAATGGCTCACATAGCCAAATTGTAATGTTCGGTATTAGTATGGGGGCCAGCAGCGTGGTCATGGCCAGTGGTGAAAATGTGCCTGCACAAGTTAAAGCCATGGTGGTAGACTCACCTTTTACCACAGCCGATGCTGAGATCAGTCATCAGGCGAAAGCCCTTTATGGATTGCCGCGTTGGCCTTTGGTCCCAGTTACCAGCCTGGTGACAAAATTGCGAGCAGGCTATTCCTTTAAAGAAGCAGATGGCCTGAAAGCCGTTCGACGCAATAAAACGCCGATTTTCTTCATTGCTGGGTTAAAAGATACCTTTGTCCCTTACAAAATGAGTGAGCAACTTTACCATGCCACTAAGGCACCTAAAGCGATTTGGTTCGTGCCTAAGGCCAAGCATGTTATGGCTTTCAGCAAACAACCACAAGTTTACCCGTTACGGGTGCAACAGTTTTTAGCCAAATATGTCCATTAAAAAAGAGCTTCAATGCGAAGCTCTTTTTTTAATGCTTATGGTAACAAGGTAAACAATGCTGCACCGATAATCCCACCAACAATTGGTCCCAAAACCGGGATCCAACTGTATGACCAATCAGAAGTGCCTTTATTCGCAATCGGTAACCAGGCGTGGGCCAACCGTGGGCCTAAGTCCCGGGCTGGGTTAATGGCATAACCGGTGGTGCCCCCTAAAGATAACCCAATGGCGGTGATCAAGATGCCAACGCCAATGGGATTCAACCCGTCGGTCCATTGACCGCGAGTAAATGTTAACAGTCCAAAAACTAAAATCAGCGTGCCAAAAGCTTCACTGAAAAAGTTAGCCCAAGGTTTGCGAATCGCAGGTCCTGTGGCGAAAACACCTAAAATTGCTGGCGCGTCTTTGGTTGCTGCCCAATGCGGATAATATTGTAACCAAACAAAGACCCCACCTAAAAAGCCACCGATCAATTGGGCAATCACAAATGGTAATACGCTAGACCACGGGAACTTGCCAATCACTGCAAAGCCAATGGTCACCGCTGGGTTTAAATGTGCTGGGCCGAGAAACGCTGAAGCATAAACCCCTAAGGTCACCGCTAAGCCCCAACCTAACGTAATGGCGATCCAACCTGCGCCTTCTGCCTTCGAACGCTTTAGGGAAACCCCGGCGACAACGCCATCCCCTAACACCACTAAAATAAAGGTCCCAATCAATTCGCCTAATGCCTGTGTCATCACACTTGTATCCATTTCCTTACTGCTACCTCCTAAATACGCTAATGTACCTTTGCTACGCAAAGATCTTATTTCCGGAGGATGTCCAGTCTTGTGGCGTTAATTCGCACCGCAAGACACATGGCACCTCCTAGAATTACGCGTTACAGCGCAATTCGTATTCTTGGGCTTCAATAATCATCAAATAATGCCAATATAAGTAAGCCCTTACAAAGTATACTGATTGTGTAGGCCATAATGCAAATTTTTTTCAAAAAGCCATTATTTTTCTAGCAAAAAGCGTCGGTCGCCTAATCGACTGAACCAGCGCTTTGCCAAAGCTGCGTACAAATTTGATGGGTTAATAGACTGCTGGTTGGCGACACTGGATTAGCAGTCCCGTGAGCCACCGCCTTTAAAAAGGCGTTGATCAATGGCGCGAAGCCACGCTGCTCCAACGTTGGCGTCCAGTCCGATAAGACTGTTTGCTGCTGTTGTGGCCCTTGTTGCTGTGTTAACCGAGCGAGATCCTGCACTTGCCAAATACCACTAGGACCTTGTAACGTAGCCGTTTCAGTATTACTGCCTGCTTGCAAATTCATACTGGCCAAAACGGTTCGTTGCGGCGTGTCAAGCAATACTCGCGCCCGTTGTAACTGACCAGCGGTGACATTGCATTGATAGGTGGCGTGTGTCAGGTCTGTTCTGGTGAGATCGGCCAAATAAACCGCTGTATCGACCACATGCGTCATGAGATCAAACAACATGTATTTGACAGGCCCGACATCGTTTTGACGATTTTTCTGAACCATGATTTGATTACTTTGAAATGCCTGTTGCTGTAATTGCTGGTTTAATGGTGCAAACCGCCGATTAAAACCTGCCGTTAACAACAACTGCTTTCGGTCTGCCAATGCGTAAAGGGCCTGTACTTCCGCAAAATCTTCACTGACAGGTTTGTCCACGTAAACATGCACACCAGCTTCCAAAAATTGACGCACATACGCACCGTGCGTTGCAGTTGGCGTATGAATAAACACGGCATCCAACGGTTCTGCTACCAGTTGCGCCACATTGGTGGTGCTGTGCGGAAAGTGGTAACGTTGTTGCAGCTGGTCTAATTTAGCTTGATTGCGCGTGCATAAATACCAGTCGACTTGATCCTGTAGCCCTGCAAAAACGGGTAAGTAGGCCTTTTGTGCGATACCACCTAACCCAAGGACACCAACTTTTAACATTTAATCCCCTTCATTTCCTGGTTGGCCTTGCCAAAACCGTGTTAAATTTTGAATCAATTGCTTTTGCATCACTGGCACTGATAAATGATGGCGCTGCGCTAAGACTTGGGTGACGGCTTGCAACCGTTCTGTATAAGCCTTTAACGTTAATTCTTGATTTAGCGCCCAACTCATCCCGCCAAGACCATCTGATTCAATGAGCACCTGCGTTAACGGTACCTTTTGAATCAACGTTTGAATCGCAGCCTCTTGGCTAAATGACGGTCCAATGCTGAAATAACAGCCTAAATCAATCAATTGCTTTAAACCCGTTAGATCATCATACCAATGAATCAAATAGGTATTAAAATAAGCCCGCATGGTTTGCAGCGTGAGCTCATTAGGCCCTTTGGTATGGATGATCACCGGTTTATGTTGCTTTTCAGCATAAGCCAATTGTTGTGTAAAAATCGGTTGTTGCTGTGTCAAAGGCACTTTCGTCCAAACATTATCCAAACCGATCTCACCGATGATATCCACTTGATCCAAAATCGGTTGCATCTCGGCAAACGTCAGCTGATCAGCTTGCCAGGGATGAATGCCGGCTGATAACTGAATGTGGGGCGCCTTTTCAACCCAATGTTGATTTTGTTCAAATTCAGCTGGTGTGCCACAATTTAATGTGGCGTAGACTCGCTGTCGTTTTAAATACTGTACAAACTGCGCTGTTTCGCTGTGACAATGCGCATCGATCAATGGCATGTCGCCTCATCCTCTTTCTATTTCAACAATGCCGGTGTAATTAAGCCTTCAATCACTGCCGCGATCACTAAACCTGGCACGACGATCAATAAATATTGGCGCCCTAGGGCCGTTAAAAATGGCCGTAATGGCAACTGTCCTACCCAATCATTCTGGTGACGTCGCCAATTTTCACTGCGACTGCGGATATAATAATTTAATTCACTGGCAATGCCCCCTGCTAGGGCCAAACAGGAAATCTCAATCAGGCCATGGGGTAATAAACCCGTTAAAATCAAATGGCCCAGCGCTTGATGTTGCATTTGTGCTAAGTACAGCACCAGCCCAATACTCCCAGCTGTTAACGTTAAATTATACCAATATAAAAATGGCAACGGGATCAAACCCACCAAAATCACAACCAATGCCGCAAGCTCATTATGGCGTAAGATTTGCCAAACCAAGGGCCAACCCGTTGTTGGGGTGATATTGCGAAAGGCTTGTTGTAACAAGTGATCCAGCCCTTTGATCTCAGGATGGGTCCAACTGAATAACCCGTAAACGCCGGCAGCAATCAGCAATACCGCCAACCAACCACCGACCAGTGCGCGCCACAAATAACCCCGACGCCAACGCTTAAATTTTTCCATACATGCCTCCACAACAATAAACCGCAAGTAGTCAACCTACCTGCGGTTTATGTTAAGCTTTTTTCTGAAGTTGTTCATTTTGAAGGTTGGTTTTAACCACCAACACATCTGTGATTGCATTCCGATTGACATAGGATGCTACTGAACCCACTAATACCCGTTCAACGGCATTTAAGCCAGTCGCCCCGATCATGATCAAATCGTTCTTGTGCTCTGCTGGGAAATCTCTGGCAATAACGGTTTTCGGATTTCCAAAACGAATGTGGATCGCAACATCAGTAAAGTTTTGCTTTTCGCGAATCTCTTTGACCAACCGATCCAAATAAGTCTTAACATCTTCCGACATTTTATAGATGACGTCCCCATCGACAAAGCTTGAATAACTGACCTCAAACTGTTGCGTGGCTAAAACATCCAGCACATCCAAATGTGCCCCGTTCCGCTTTGCGACATCGACGGCCTTGTGTAAGGCAAGTTCAGCTTCCTTAGACCCGTCAACTGGTACTAAAATATTATGATATTCTTGTAACATGGTTGTCAGCCCCTTTCACAACTTGTTGCTACTTTAATTATAAAGGGTTTGGCTTAAAATTGCATGTTATCTCATGATTTCGTGTAAGTCTTTAGCCCATCCGTGACTAATTCGGCCACCACTTTTTGATAATTAGCCGATTGAATGTAAGTAAAATCGGTATCACTGTTAATGTAACCCATTTCGAGTAACACAGCTGGCATGGTACTGTCCCGAATCACTTGGAAGTTGCCATAAGCAGTCCCACGGTTCGTTAGGGCTAAGGCGTTTAAACTTTTCGACAACGTAGCTGCCAGACTTTTACTAAACGAATGGTAGTAATAAGCGGTAAAGCCTGAGGCCGTATTGGCAGTGTCCGTGGAATCAAAATGGAAACTAATAAATAAATTGGCACCATCTTTGTTCGCAAGTGCCGGCCGGCTGGCTAAGGCCACGGTTTGATCACTACTACGCGTCATGATCACCCGAGTATATTGATTTTTTAATTGTTGTTGGAGAGCCAATGCCATTTTTAACGTATACGTTTTTTCCATAGCATTGCTGGTTGATAGTGCGCCTGAATCACTGCCGCCATGGCCCGCATCGATGACGATGGTTTCTTCAGCCAGATGATTGCTGGTGCTGGTTGCGTTATAATTGCTGTGGATCAGCCATGACGGCACCCATCCACGATGACCACTGACGATCACATGGTACCAACCATTCTTTTCGCCGACTTTCGTCACAGTTTTGGTGCCATTGATCGTGGTCACCGCGCTACTACTCGGCGTTGCTTGTTGCCGTAGTATAATGGCAGGCGCTGTAATCGTGATTTTTTGACGATTGGTAAACTGGTGCAGGCCTACGATCAAAATCCCCAGTCCTGCGATCAGGATCACCACGCGTAATAAAATTAATAAATTTGGCTCACTTAAATAGCCTTTACGTTGAAAACGCACACGATCACCTACTTTTCTCATTGAGCTATTTTAGCATAGCGTGCCATAAAATAAGCTTAAACCTGACCGGTGCTGATTCGCCTTAACAAAAATATAAGGAAGTGGTCTTATGCCCCTTGAACCCCAACAAATGCAATCATTAAAACAGCAAATGCAGCAGGCTGCTGCCACAAATCCCTTGCTGATCTACCGTGCGGTCCAACCCAAAACGCAGCAACAATTTTACCAAGTCGCCAATCAACAGCGTTTTGAACACTTACAACAACTTTTAGGTCAACAGTACACGTTAACCATTGCCAAACAACCCTTAGCGGTTACAGAAACTTTGGTCTATTGGGCATTAGCCGAAATGGCCCTGCATGATGACCCGACGAAGCCTGAACAACAACAGCATTTTAAGGTTTTAACCAACCGCGTTTTAACCGAAAATAATTTTCCAGAAAACACCTAAATGATTTCAAAAAAATCTCAATTTTTCCTCGTTTATTCGTTCAAAATAAGGTACGCTAAAGAGAGTTTCATAAACTTTTAACAGAGGCACTTCAATATGACATTATTGGGAAATACCTTTTTTTGGACCTTTTTCTTCATGATCGGCTTTATTGCCTCCCTTGAGATTCTCGAGGATGTGGGGCCACAATTTGCGGAACGGATTTTTAAACATAAGATTGACGCGATTTGGTTAATTGTGGGTTATGTGATCCTGATTATTTTATTTATTCGACTGTTGCGTTTATTCGGGACCACCTATACTTGGACGGCAAATGCGTTGCGAAATGGGGCTTTGATCTATATCAGCACCAAATTGGATCATCCAAAAGGCTTACAAGTATTACTAGGCGCGACCTTTCTTTCGTTTTGGCCTTACTGGCATTTCAACATCTGGTCTGCCTTAGGCTTTGCGGGAACGTTAGGTCTGTTACTCCTATTACAATACTGGCGGCACTGGATCCACCAGAAAAACTGGCACCTTTGTCTCACTTTAGTCGTCACCAGTGTGATATTCTGGTCGTTTGATATGCTATCATACGGCTATGCCCTGGATGAAACAATCGGCGTTACGAGCTGTTTTATCGTCGTCATGCTATTAGCACATTCATATGATCATCTCTTGCGCTATCGCAAACAGCAAACCCACGAACTGGTTTATGATACCCAGCATGATGCGTTAACTGGTAGCCGCAGTCTCAAAAAATTTACCAGCGACTTTTCTCGTTACCATCATCTTTCTTTAAAAGGTCAGGTGCCGGCCGTTCATTTAGTCATGATCGACATTGATCATTTTAAACAGATCAATGATACTTATGGCCATTTAATTGGGAATGATGTGTTGCAAGCCTTTGTGCAAAATTGCGAGGGTTATTTGGATACGATTCCCTTTCCCTGCACCCTTTACCGCACCGGTGGGGAAGAATTTAGCATTATTATTGCTGGCGGCGCTACCGAACGCGAGGCCCAACAAATCATTGCTGGTTATCGCATGCAATTGAAACAATTTTTCGTAAAAACACCGACCCAAAATATTCAAATCACAGTTTCAGCTGGCATTACCAAAATCACGGCCAAAGATGCGGAAAACAAAGCCGTGATTGCCCGGGCTGATGCCAATCTTTATCAGGCCAAGCGCGCCGGCCGTAATCGAGTGGTCACAGATACGGAAACCAGTTAATGGACAACACTGAAAAAGCCTGGCTAATCGCCAGGCTCAGCATGGCGACAAACCAGCATTTCCAAATTTAGAAATGCTGGTTTGTCGCTTTTTTATTTTCTTGACATCTGGTTACCCTTTATTTCATGACACCCAAGCCATCAGCTGCGCGATATGTTATGAAATAAAGCATTGATCGGCATTTCATATTGCCTACCCGCTATAGCGTTCTGCTAAACTTGCTGTATCACCCACTATTGTCAACCTGCCTGAGCTTAGACTAAAGCAATCAAATGGCGGATCAGGCCACTGTCCCAAAAGACGTACAGCCCAATCAAAACATAGCAAATCTTCATTAAGCTTTCACCATAACGCGTCATCAGCTTTGTAACAGCTGATATTTCAGCAATAAAATTGATTAAAATAACGACCAGTAAGGTTAATCCCCCGATAAACCCTAACGTCATTAAGAAATGTAACCCTGTTTCACCTACCAAAACAGGTAAAAAGATAGCGAGATTACACCCTGCACAAACCGACAGATAAGTGACCATCACCGCCAAAATTGGCGTTCGATGATGGGCTTGCTGCGCATCGTCATCGTCGTCATCGTGAAAAGCTAAATAAATTGGCAAAAAGCCTAAAACTCCTAGTAACCACTCCGGTAAAAATAGCGTCAGGGTGCGGCCAATCAAATAGCTGGCGACTAATAAGATCAAATTACCCAATAAATACCCTAACATCACTTGATGCAGTCGATATTTTTTAAGTAGAAAAATCAGCATGAAAAAGAAGTCTAAATTGACACTAAAAAAAGTCAGCGTTAGCATCCCATAATTCATTAAAATCACTTCTTTCGAGATGTATCGAAAAACAAAAAGTGTGCAACATGTGCACACTTTTATGCTGATGTGACACCCACACATCATTTATGTTACCGAATCACTAGCACTGGAATCGGTGCATATTTTGCCATATAGGCGGCCTGGCTCCCAAAGCGCTTGGCAATGCCTTTTTTAGCTTCAGAACCGACGATCAATAAATCTGGTTCAATATGTGGAATCACATCTTTAACAATCACTTCACCTGGTTCACCTTCTGAGATCAGCGTCCGCACTTTCGGCACCCCAGCCGCTTGTGCCTCATGTTGATATTCAAGAATATGCTTTTCAAGATCATCCCGCTTCCCATGCACGAAATCTTTATTCAAAGCCTGATAAACATTGATCTCATCGTTTTCCAAAATTGAAACGATCACCAGCTCAGCCTGATCCGTTTTAGCACGATGAATCGCATATTTAAAGGCCAACAGCGCATCGGCCGAATCATCGACCCCAACTAAGATCCGTTTAAAATCCATATCATCTTTATTCATTTATTTCCGCCTCCTGATGTGCTTGTACTTTGGCAGCTAAACGTTGATCCCCTTTAAACAAATCATAGATCGTCCACGCCAATAAGGCCAAAACGGCAAAGACTAAGATATACGCGATCACATCGGCTGTGCCCTTCATACTCGCTGGGAAGAAACTTTCAACTTGTGCTGGCAACCCAATCATGTTCAAGTAAGTTAACCCGATCACAGAAATCCAACCTAAAACTTTCACCCAAAGTGCATTCTTAAAGCGTTTCCCCATTTCTAAGGTACTATCGGTCATCATTAACAATGGCAACATCGAAAATGGCAAAGCAAAAGCTAAGAAGACCTGCGAATTATTCATCAGCGTATTCAACGCCTCATGCTCTTGAATCGCACTTTTACCACTGGTCATTAACACACAGATCAACACTGGAATAACGGAGATCAAACGGGTGACTAACCGCCGTAACCACAATGGCATCCGCATATGAACGAAGCCTTCCATGATGACTTGTCCGGTTAAAGTTCCAGTAATCGTTGAGTTTTGACCAGAAGCCAACAATGCAACGGCAAACAAGATGGATAAAATACCAGATTTTGCCACACTGATCAAAATCCCGTTGCTTAACATCGATGTATCAGATAATGCTTGGAATAAACCGAAGAATGAAGGATCTTTTACCGCACCACTTTTGAAAACGGCAACCCCCATGATCAATAACAGGGAGTTGACAACAAAGGCCAAACTCAACTGAATGTTAGAATCCCAAGCTGAGAACCGAACGGCTGTGGCCACATCTTCCTCATTGCTATGATCTAACTTACGTGTTTGCGAAACCGCAGAATGTAAATACAAATTATGTGGCATCACTGTAGCCCCAATAATCCCTAAGGCACCAGATAATGGTGTGTCGCCACCAATTTTTGGTGAGCTAGCAAAAGTTTTAGCACCAGGGATCAAGTTGCCAACAATGTTGCCCCAGTTAGGGCTTGATAACGCTACTTGATACACGAATACCAATAAAATCACTAAAATCAAGCAGACTACAATTGCTTCGATCTTCCGAAAACCAATCTTCGTTAATAATAGCAATAACAAAACGTCAAATACAGTAATGAAGACGGCAATCACTAATGGAATATGGAATAACAAGTATAAGGCAATGGCAGCACCGATAACTTCGGCAATATCTGTCGCCATAATGGCTAATTCCGTTAAAATCCAAAGGACAATTCCCAATGATTTACTGGTCCGAGCACGAATGGCTTGCGCCAGATCCATTTGACTTACAATGCCAAGTTTAGCTGCCATGTACTGCAATAACATTGCAATTAAACTTGACATTAAAATCACGGACATCAGTAAGTATTGGAAATTTTGCCCACCGGTAATTGATGTCGACCAATTGCCGGGATCCATGTACCCTACGGCAACCAATGCACCGGGCCCTGAGTAGGCAAATAAGGTGCGCCAAAACCCTTTTCCTTTTGGAACCTCTACTGTGCCATTGATTTCTTCTAGTGAAGGACCATTGGCATACTCGATCAAATGATGCTTGCGTGAGTTGTTCTTATCTTCTGACAAACAAAACGCCTCCTCGTAATTTTGTGGTCCAATATTTTTGAACCGACACCATTGTACAATATAATTTAAAATATTAAAATAGTTTTTAGGCAGATATAACTTTTAAAATTGAGGTGGGAACATTTTGCGCAAAACAATTGAAACATATCTTAAAACCATTTATGAATGTAGTTTTACCCGAAAAATCGCGACCAATAAGCAAATTGCCACATTTTTAAATGTGGCGCCTGGTTCTGTTAGTGCCGCCATTGCCAGCTACCGTGATGCTGGTTTCGTTTGCCAGAAACCTTATGGCGGTATCGTTTTAAGCGCGCTAGGGCAGCGCCGAGTTCAGGCGATTATGCAGCGTTATCGTCTTTGTGAACTGTGGCTTTTAAAAGACTTCAAGTTTGACTTAGCTGAGATTCCCGAGCAAGCCTGGCAATTATCTGATTTTGAAAGCCCCGTTTTAACTGATAAATTAATGGCTTACTTATCACAACCAACTGTCAGTCCCTTTGGTGGTGCGTTAACAGGACCTGCTTTATTGGACGATGGCAGTCGCGCCTTAGCCACAATCAAAATTGGCCAAACTTATACCCTAAAGAGCTATCTAGAAACCCGGCAGTCCGTTACTTATATTCAACACATGGGCCTTTATCTCGGGCAACAACTGACCTTGCAAAGTATCGATCCTACCACCGAAACCATGTGTCTTACTGACGCAAACAAACGCGATTTTTTGGTCAATGAAGCCGTCGCAAAATACATTTTTGTTTTTTAAGCCCGTTTTTCAATTGCGATTCCACACAAAAAACGCTGTTTTCAGGACACCCACTTCCTGAGAACAGCGTTTTTTTGACGTAGACGCATTGATGCTTTTAGCGACTTTTTATGACTTGATGATAAGGAAAGCTTGCTTGATAACGTGATATCCCTGAGATTTCGGTAATCGGCAAAACACGATAGCGTTTAATCAGTTGTCGGTCGCAATCGAACCGATAAACAAACCTGCCAGTTGTTTCGCGTACTTCAAACGTTAAACGGGTTAATTGGTGGATCCGGAGGATTTTACGTTTTTGCTCATCTAACGTTTTCCGCAAAATCTGTTCTAATTGACTTGGTGCAAGCATTGTACCGCCTCGCTTTTCAGATTTATTGTTACCTCTGCCAGAGAAGTAGGGGCGTCTGCGTCGGTTTTATTATATCATTTTAATATATTTTTAGGTATCCCTTATTTTGGTTTTTTAAAAAAAAGAAACCGGCTTGCCGATTTCTTTTGAACGTCATTATTTAGACATTAAGGTTTGGTTCTTATGCAACAAGTGATACAAATAACGTTTAAACAGTGCCACCACCGTCACCACAATGATACCGGCACCGACTGGGATCAACCAACCTTCTAGTAAGCCAATCGTTGTGGTATGGAATACCGTTTGGAAAATCGGCACATAGATAATGATCAATTGTAAAACGATCAACAAGGCAATCATGAGAAACGCCATTTTATTTTGGAAGAACTCTTTTGAGAACAACGGTTGTTGATTTCGTAAATTGAACAAATAGAAAATCTTACCAAAAATCACAATGTTTAAAGTCATGGTACTGCCTAACGTTGCACTGAGGCCATTGGTTACACCGAAATGGAAAGCAATTAAACCTAACCCTGCAATTAGGAAAGAAACCAAGCCAATTTCGATCACATCAGGTTTATGCAACAACCCGGTCCGAACATCCCGTGGTCCACGGCGCATCAGACCGTGTTCAGGTGGCTCAAAAATAAACGCAAACTGAATCGTTAACGCCGATACCATGTTGATCCAGAGCAACTGCGTTGGGAACAGTGGTAATTCTTGACCCAATAAAATACTTAGGACCACGATCAAGCCTTCCGCAAAACTCGTTGGTAGCAAGAACCGAATGGTTTTCCGAATATTATCAAAAATATGGCGCCCGGCTTTAACGGCTTTAACAATGGTGGTGAAATCATCATCTGCTAAAACCATATTGGCCGCGGCTTTAGCGACTTCGGTACCTTTGATCCCCATGGCCACACCAATATCCGCCTGCTTTAAAGCTGCCGCATCGTTAACACCATCACCGGTCATCGCCACCACGTGTCGGCGCGCTTGTTGGGCGCGCACGATTCGGAGCTTATCCGTTGGTGTGGTGCGGGCAAACACATTATAGTGATCAATCTTTTTGGCCAATTCAGCATCATCTAACGCTGCCAACTCTGGCCCTGTAATGGCCTGAATATCCGTCGATAAATCCAGTTGGCGTGCAATGGCACTGGCCGTTACAGGGTGATCCCCGGTAATCATTTTGACTTGCACCCCGGCCTGACGTAAGTCACCAATCGCCTGCTTCACTTCTTCACGCGGCGGGTCGATCATCCCGACTAACCCGACTAACTTAAAGGTGGCGTCAATCGGCACGGTTTGAATATCGGTCACATCATTGGCAACCGCCTGATACCCAAATGCCACCACACGTAAGCCTTGTTCCGTCAACTGTTGTTCTTGCTTGGCCCAAGTATCAGCCGGTAATGTCGCTTGTTTCAACAACGTAGCGGGTGCCCCTTTGGCAAATAAATACCGTTGACTGTCATGGTCTACTAAACGGGCACTGTAACGCCACGCGGAATCAAATGGCAGAGAATCAATTTCCTGCACTTCAGGCTGATGGCCTTTTAGTTTGTAATACAACCCCGTTAAAGCACCATCTGTCGGTTCACCATTCAATTCCCATTGGCCGTCATTTTCAACCAACATCGCATCGGTGGTTTGCCCGGCAATTTCCAGTAACCATTGTAGATCTACATCATCGGTGCCGGTTACGGGTTGCCCTTGGACCTGCAATTCACCACTTAAATCAAGTGCACCGGCCTTGGTAAACCCAACCCCGGTGACTTGATAAGCCTGTTGTGGCGTCATGATCTCTGTTACAGTCATTTCATTTTTTGTCAACGTACCAGTTTTATCCGTGTTAACAATGTCCACGGCCCCTAAGGTTTCAACTGCTGGCAGCGTTTTAACAATGGCCTTTTCAGCCGTCATCTTACGAACGCCTAAGGCCAAGACCATGGATGTACTAGCGGGTAACCCTTCTGGCATGGAGCCAACCACCATGGTGATCACTGCGATCAACAACGTGGGTAAACTATAAACTCGGGTGATCAACCCTAAAACAAATAACAACACAGCAGCAATCACAATTGCTACGGATAACCCAAACCCTAATTGATTCAAGTTTTGCATCAACGGCGTCGGTTTTTCCTTCACCTGACTGACATTTTGCTGGATCTGGCCAATTTCTGTTTCAGTGGCCGTGGCGATCACCACGCCGATACCAGAACCTTGGGTCACAGCCGTCGAAGCAAACGCTAAGTTCGCCCGTTCTGCCAACGGAATCTCGTCAGCTGTCAACGCTGTTTCGATTTTTTCAACTGAATCAGCTTCTCCAGTTAAAATCGATTCTTGAATTTTTAAGCTGTCAGCCGAAATCAAGCGTAGATCTGCCGGCACTGCATCGCCGGCTTCTAGTAAGACCAGATCGCCAACCACTAACTGTCGTGCAGGTAAATGCTGCTTCACACCGTCACGAATCACAAAGTTCTCAGTGACCAATAACCGTGAGATCTGAGCCAACGCATTATCCGCCTGGCGCTCCTGAAAAAAACCAATCAACGCATTGGCGATAATAACGGCCCCAATCACGACCGAGTCCGAATAATGTTGTAAACTTAAGGTTAACAACGCAGCAGCCGCCAAAATATAAATGATACTGTTATTAAACTGTTTTAAAAACCGTATCAAATTTGACTGGCGCTTAGCCTTTAACTCATTAAAGCCATCGCGTTTCAGTCGGGCGGCAGCCTGCTTTTCGGTAAGCCCTTGTTCAAGATCTGTTTGATACTGTTGGGTCAATTCGGCTGAACTTGCTTGCCACACTCGCTGTGGCTTGGGCTGCTGACCAGGGTTATTTTCTGTTGCTGTCATTTAAATTATCAAATCCTTTCAAAATGAAACTATTATGTTAAGCATAGTATACGAAATTTCTAATAAAAAAGATACTGATTTAATCAGCATCTCCCCGTAAACCTTCTAAGCCTTCACGAACAATAAAATAAACCAAAACCAAGGCTGCTACTGAGTCGGCCCACCACCAACCAAACAAGGCGGTTAGCAGTGCCCCGATCAGAACCGTGCCGGCCATATACGCACAGGTAATATTACACATACCATCTTCTACTAAGGCCGCTGAATGTAACTGCCGGCCTAAGCGGCGTTTGGCAACGGCTAAAAGAGGCATTAAAATCAGTGACAAAACGGATAACGTCAAGCCTGACCAACTTAAATCAGCTGCTTGGTGCTGCCATAAATTCCAGCCTGCTGTGAACACCACGTAAACAGCTAGCAACAATAGTACCCCACCGACTAAGCGGGTCGCGAATTGTTCAACGCGTTGAATTTCTTGCGCATCAACCGTCCGTTGTTGCTTGTGCAACCGCCAGATCAGCACACCACCGGAAAAAATCTCCAAAAGGCTATCCAGTCCAAACGCCACTAACAAAATAGAATGGGCTTTTAAACCAGCCTGTAGGCCGACACTAAATTCAATGACCATCCACAGTAGTGACACATATTCTAATTTTAGTGCTTGTTTTAAACCTGCTACTTGCATAAATTTCACCTAATCGTTTTTCTTCGCACGATAAAAATGGATCGCCAGTGTGATCCCGATGGCGGCAATCAAAATCAGCACAAACAAACTGGCTGGAATTTCAATATCGATCTGTGGAATCGTTAAGAATAGTTTCACCGCAATGATGGCAATCAAATAGTAGGCCATGGGTTCCAGTTCAGGAATTTTTTGCATCAGCGCCATAATGACTTCTGCAACCCCACGCATCATGAGGATCCCAATCAAGCCACCAATCAAAACAATGATTGGTTTTGTGGACACCGCCAGCGCTGCAAGTACAGAATCCACTGAAAAAATAGCATCCATAAACACGATCTGCCAAACCACTTGCCCGAACTTCGCCGTTCCTTTCGGCTTTTCATCCGTTTGCTGACGTGATTTATGATACCGTTGATAGAAAAAGTGAAACACAAGGTACGCTAAATACAGTGCACCAATGACTTTGACTTCCCAAATATGAATCAAAAATGTGCCTAAACCAATCATCAAAAAGCGCAATAAATACGACCCCCATAGGCCATAAATCAGCGCTTTTTCACGTTGTCGCAGGGTTGGTAAGCTTTGCGTTTGGGCCGCTAATACCACGGCATTGTCTACGGAAAGTAAACACTCCATGAGAATCAGCGAAAAGATAATTGCCCAGTCAGCGCCTGACGTTAACACGTCACGCCAGGCGTCTAAATTAAAGAAGGGACCATAAAGTTGCTGGATAATTTGCATACTGCCGCACCTTTCAAATAAAGTAAGGCTATTATAACGGTTTTACCACTTGGATTCAAAAGTGGCCGCTATAGTTGCGCAAAAACAGGATACAAACCAATATCCAATGTATGCTGCCCTAAAGCTGTTTTCGCATCATCAATTGAATTAATGGCGCCTGTAAATGGCACCTTTTCAGCATCTAACGCAAAGACATAAAATAAATATTCATGATAACCAGAACTTTGCATCGGCGCAACACCACGGTATTTCCGTTGCGTATAAGCCGTTAGATCATCCTGTGCGGTGACACTCGTCCAGTCTTCAGGGATCCCAATCACATTCCAATAACTATAACCCGCATTGATGGGATGTTCGTCGCCTAAGAAGACGGCAAAGCTTTTCGTTCCTTCAGGTGCGTTGGCCCAAAATAAACTTGGAATTTCGCCATCGCCCCCCAGATCCTGACTGAGAAACTTACGCGGTAACACCGAAAATGGTGAAAACTCCGCAATCGACACTTCAAATTCAGCGTCATCTAGTGGCAAAAACATAATGACACGCTCGCTGGCTGCCCATTCATACGTATGCCGAGTCAATACCGCAACAAAAGCCGCTGTCACATAAATTTCTTGATTACTTCCAAATGGTGCTTGGTCCAAGGGAAAGCCTTGGCCATTGATCCGTAAGGTTTTTGTGCCTAACGTAAATTCAAATTGATCCCCTAAATAAGTGCCTGAAACATTGAAACCACCAGCGTTTAGTTTTTGATCCAGTGCTCGGAAATAGGCCTTTAATGGAATATAAATTTGTGCGTTCACCATCAACCCGTCTGTGGTCAAACGTTGGCCATCAACGGCTACTGTTACTGGTAGGTTCCATTGTAAGTAGCTGGCGATGCGCCGCTCAATTGTATCTTGCTCGTTCGTCATGTTTTTCACCCTTTATGAATTCTTTATTGCATCTATTATAAGCGAAAATCACAACCAACGGTGAAGAATTCCCCTATTTCATCTGGTTCAAAGCTTAAGTTTTTACGAAGCCGATGCGACAGCTGGATTTTGCGAAACTAAGGCTAAGATCGATTGTAAAATTTCCTGACGCCGTTGCCCAATGGCCTGATAGGTTGTCTGTTGTGGCGTTGTGACCACTTGCATGAGTTCCGCTGTAACCGTCGCATACTCGGTTAACGCAGTCGTTAACGCCGCATGAACGGTGGCATAACAGGCTGGACAATCTAAGGTTTCAAAGCGGGTCACCAGCTGTAAGTAGTTTTGCCGACTGCGTTCCCAGTTTGCTTGCGAATCAGTTTGCTGTTGAACCATTTGATAATGCTTTAATTCATAATCTCGAAAACTTTGATCGAAAGTTTGTAATCTTGCCATTACAAATGCCACACATTGTAAATACTGTTTGTTTAAACTTACGGTTGTCATGTTTATACCCTCTTTCTTATGAATTCCATAAGTTAAATTTAGTATAATTTTCTAATGTTGGCAATAAGAAAACGCTTAATGTAATAGAACAGTAAATTTAATTGTGAAAAAGCATACAATTTCGTGTCATTTTCACTTTCCCTTCACAAATTCTTCACAAATCTAAAATTCAGTTATCTATTTTGCCAAAAATGCTATAATAAACGAGAACTGTGTACAACCGCTTGCTTGTACGCGCGATAGAGGGGGTTTTATTTTTGGAAGCAATCGTTATCAACCATTATGGGGATGCCAAACAATTTGAAACGGCCACGCTACCCGTACCTGAAGTTGGTGCTCATGAGCTGCAGATCGCCATACATGCCACAGCAATCAATCCCTTTGACTGCCAGTTACGTCAAGGCCGGCACCAAGAGTCCTATCCATTTCACTTTCCAATCACATTAGGCAGTGATTTTGCAGGTGTGGTACAAGCGGTTGGCACCGATGTGACCGCTTTTAAAGTTGGCGATGCTGTGATGGGGACTTTGCCACCGACTCGCGAAGGCACTTATGCGGAAGTGCTGACGACCCACGGTAAAACCATTATTCATAAACCGGCACAATTGTCCTTTACCACTGCAGCCGCCTTACCATTGGCTGGCATCACGGCCTTACAAGCGTTGCGTGATCACCTTAAACTACAAGCTGGCGAACACATTTTGATCAACGCAGCCGCTGGCGGTGTTGGCCATTTGGCGGTCCAGTTAGCCGCCCAAACCGGCGCAATCATTGCAGTTACCGGCAGTCCTGATCGTACTGATTTTCTCAAACAGTTAGGCGCCACCACGGTGATTGATTATCATGATACTCGTTTAGCCGATGTGATCCATGATTATGATGCTGCCCTAGACCTAGCTGCTAGCGCTGATTTAGACGAACTAGCAGCTTGCCTAAAGTCGGGTGGTCGGATCATGTCATTGACCAAACCACTACCTGAAGCTTGGCTACAACAAAACCAATTAACTGGGCGCCAAATCTGGAGTAAGCCCAACGCCACGGACCTCGCAACGGTCACAGACTTAGTCGCTAACGGCAACTTAACCGTAACGGTAAGCCGTACGTTGCCATTTTCAGAACTAGGCTTAAACATTGCCCATCGTTTAAGTGAAGCGGGTCATACCCAAGGCAAACTTGTGGTCCAAATGATCGCTGATTAAACAAAAAAATCGTTTCAGTCACACTTTTCAGTGCGATTGAAACGATTTTTTGTTGGCTGCATTATAATAATTGCCCGACATAAAAGTGAATGAACATGGTGACTAACCCTACCAACACATTCCGAATGACGGCCGTTTTGACCAAGCCGTCCCCTAGTTTTGCACTTAAATACCCAGTTAACGCAACCGACAAGGTCACTGCAATAATTGTGCCAGGCCACTGCGTACCAACTGGCAATAAGGTCATAGCCATCAATGGAAACAACCCACCAGCGGCAGCCGAAAACATCGAAGAAAAAGCGGCCTGCCAAGGGCTCATATAATGACCTAATTCCAAATCATACTTGACCCGAACGACAGTACCCAATGCATCTTGTGCCATTAATTCAGTGGCAATTTCATGGGCTGTTTCTGACGTGACCCCACGGGCCTCATAATAAGCAACCACTCGGTCTAGCTCAAGTTCGTAATTGGTTGCCAATAAACGTTCTTCTTCAGCCACAACAGCCTTTTCAGTATCTTTCTGTGAACTGACAGAAGCGTACTCACCAGATGCCATGGAAAAGGCGCAGGCAAGTAGGTCTGACAGGCCTGCAATAAAAATCGTAAATTGGTTGGTGGTGGCAACGGCAACTGAGAACAGCACCCCAACAACCGTTAAAATACCATCATTTGAGCCTAAAACACCTGCACGTAAGGTATTGGACCGTTCTGCCATTGTCATTTTTTCTTTTTTCGCTTTACGCGGCATAATTGCTTTCATTAACACATTAATGTCCTTCCTTCTAGTGCGCGAACAAACTCCCGATAAAATACGTAATCCCGAATTATTCATACGAGGTTTAATATCGGCATACCGCACAATTTTGGACC
>NZ_AZDA01000038.1 GCF_001434575.1 Loigolactobacillus bifermentans DSM 20003 | reverse complement strand
ATTATACTAAATCAGAGTCTCTATTTAACTTGTACACTTTTTATTCTAGGCCCAGGTCGATCATATCGAATGAAGGATCATTTGATTGAAAAGAAGGATAATTCTGGACCTGATTTATCAGGTTTCAGCTCACAAAATAAAGAAAGGAGCAGTGAGACACTGTAAACCTTATCGGTAAAAAACAGCATTTTTTAATCGGCAAAAAACGACATTTTCACATCGGCGTTGACAATTTTCACCTAACTTCATTTGAAAAGCTTTACTGGCAGTAGCGGCCTGATAATTTTTTGGTTGATCCAATTTCACTTGGACAATTTCTTGGTCATTATTCAAAAAAATCACCTCATCATATTTGATAAAGTGATTCTATCGCACTGAAGTGCGTAATTATAGCCGGTTTGTTATTGGGTGCTTACGTGCTTACAAACCTCCTGTCATAAGATAAAGGGTAGTAGTGATTGATTTCACTACTACCCTTTATCTTTAAAGATTATTTAATTAATCTTCTCGCTTTTTCCTGAAAGTCAACCAACTAGTTAAACTTCCTAAAGCAAGTAATAGAACGCCTAAAACCGAAATAGAACTTTCTTTTTGTTCACCAGTTTGAGGCAAAACTTCTCTGTTCTTAGATTGATTTTTCTTATTATTAACTAATGAAACTGGGGTACCTTTACTAATATTAGTTTTAATCAATTGGGTTGGTTGTGTCGGTTGAATTGGTTGTGTCGGTTGAATTGGTTGTGTCGGCTGGGTTGGTTGTGTCGCCTTTTGGTAAGGCTGATTAATCGTTCCAGAATAAGAGTAATCAAAGTCGCCTTCTTGCCAATGAGGTATGCGAATTTGATCATTTTCCAATGTCAAATAATTGTTAGTTAACAAATACACCGTAGGATTAATATGCATAGCTTGATCTTTCCAAGAGGAAATCAATGTCCCTTTGTCTTTTAAATTATGCCATGCAATAACCTTTCCATTAGGATCATAGGTTCCACTTTCCGGATGCTGACTATCACTCTTATAAGGAACAAGAAGAAGAAGATTACTAGAACCATTTAAATCGATTACAGGGTTAGACTGGTGATAATCAGTTTGATTATTAGGAACAGTGATGATTGGATAATTAATAATTTGATTATCAGCTTTCAAATTAAAATAATTTCCATCATTATAATGGTTAAGGACCCACGTTTTTAATGAATTAATATTACCCCGAATTATTCATACGAGGTTTAATATCGGCATACCGCACAATTTTGGACCAAT
>NZ_AZDA01000037.1 GCF_001434575.1 Loigolactobacillus bifermentans DSM 20003 | reverse complement strand
TTGGTCCAAAATTGTGCGGTATGCCGATATTAAACCTCGTATGAATAATTCGGGTTGAAAAAGAGTTCCATCAAAAAGACGCTTACGGTTATACCGCTGATGAATTACCAAATTAATTAATTAGGGGCACATCGTTCTAAGCCGATGTGCCCCTAATTTAAACACAGTCAAAATCAGTGGTAAAAGGCCCTCCTCTGAAGCATACTATCACCCTTGACAATATGCTTACCTGACGCATGAAATGAGCAACGTACTATTTAATTGCATCAGAGGATAATTCATGAGGCAAATTCTATAATTAATCCGAACAGAAATTAAAAAGCCCAAAGCAATCACTTA
>NZ_AZDA01000036.1 GCF_001434575.1 Loigolactobacillus bifermentans DSM 20003 | reverse complement strand
TGGGCCTAGAATAAAAAGTGTACAAGTTAAATAGAGACTCTGATTTAGTATAATTAAGGAAGTAAATTGGAGGATCAAATAATGACGAAGCACAGTTATGACAAGGAATTTAAGGAACAGGCCGTTCAGTATTACTTAGATAACAAGGATCACATGACCATGAATGAAATAAGTAAGAATCTAGGTATTGGGGCTAGTACATTACATAAATGGATTAAGCTGTTTACTGAGACTGGGGAGTTTGGCCGTGGCTCTGGTAATTTTGCCAGCGATAAGGACAAGGAGATTGCACGACTAAAGCGTCAACTTCGTGACGCTGAAGGAGCGATCGAAGTGTTAAAAAAATCAATCGGGATTCTGAGCAAGTAACTACCGAAAAGGTATACCAAGAAATGGACGTTCAGCACGCTTTGGAATCCCACCCTTCCATCAATGGTATGTGTGATTATGTTGGAATCTCAAGAAGTGGTTACTATCAACGAGAAAAGCGTCATAATCACCAATCACCGCGAAAGCTTCGGAAGAAGTTTATTCAAGGTGAAATTAAAGCAATTTGGCTCAAAAGCCTTTGTATTTACGGTGCCGGCAAAATCAACCAAGAACTTCGCTCAAAAGGATATAAGATCGCTGAACGAACTGTTGGTAAGTATATGCGTGAACTTGGCATTCACGCCGTTTACCTAACCCCTTGGACGACTACCACTCGCAATTCTAAGTTTGATAAACAGCTAATAAATATTTTAGACGAGCAGTTCAATCCATTGCGACCAAACGCCGTTTGGTGCATTGACACCACTTATATTCCAGTTCATGACGGATTCGTTTATTTAACCAGTATTATGGACTTGTACTCCCGACGGATCATTGGTTGGGACTTATCTGAAACCTTGGAGGTATCGAATGTCATCCGACTTATTGAAAAGACTAAGCACAGTCGCCATATTAGCAAGCCATTAATCATGCACAGTGATCGTGGTAGTCAGTTTACGTCTGAAGCTTACAATCAAGTTACAGCTAACATGACATTAAGCTATTCAAAGAAAGCTTATCCTTGGGATAATGCCTGCATTGAGTCGTTTCATGCCTTGATTAAGCGTGAATGGATAAATCGGTTTAAAATCCATTCATACTCCGAAGCTAAACGACTAGTTTTTCAGTACATTGAAACGTTTTACAACACAGTTAGAATTCACAGTCACTGTGGATTCAAATCACCAAAGCAACTTGAAGATGAGTATCAAACTCAAATTCAAAATTTAGTCGTGGCATAGGACAAAAAAGTCTCTATTTAAATTGTCTATTTTATTGACAGGGGACCA
>NZ_AZDA01000035.1 GCF_001434575.1 Loigolactobacillus bifermentans DSM 20003 | reverse complement strand
TCAATAAGTCTGGCTATACCACAACAAGGCTATCTGTACGGCTGGGTGGTGAATGGTGAGCGCGACCATTAACGGCGCGGGTGGTAAAACGAAGCTTCGGCTTGGTGCCATTGATTAGTTGGTGATCGAACAAACATAAATACGTATCGTCAACGCCTACTAGGGCGTTTTTTAGTAGGTTAAACCGAAAACGTAGGTTTATAATGAGTGGTGGTAGCAATACCGCAATTGTACAGACAAGCGA
>NZ_AZDA01000034.1 GCF_001434575.1 Loigolactobacillus bifermentans DSM 20003 | reverse complement strand
CATGATACCGGGGTGACACTGTACTTGGAGAACTTATGGTGAATAATTCAGGTTAGAAATTGATTGTGACATTATTCTCTAAGCAAAGCTATCTTAACATATCAAATCGGACAGTGCAAGCCTTATAACCCCGTTATACACGGCATGAAAGCGCCACTCAATTACCTTTCTGAGAATGCAATTAAAATCACAATCCTTACTTTAAGTAATTGACACCAGCTATATTTTGCTGTGAGTCCCTGTTAAAACAAGGCTTACATTTTCTTTCATTTTGATGAAGCGGTTACGAATGCATTTAATTTAGAATTATAAAAAAAATGGCCCTACTTTCATGAGAAAATAGGGCCATTTTTTTAATAAACTAAAATTTAGATGTTACGATTTTAAAGGATTTGCTACCTGGTGCACCGACTTGAACTGGGTATTGTTTAGGGTTCTTTTGATGGGCAATATCCCAATCATACCAGCCACCATCGAATTCGTGAATATTTTTCCAACCGCCTTGATAAGCGATGAAGAAGGCTGTTGATGCACGCCAGCCTGTCCCGCAATAAAAGTCAACGTTGCTAGTCGACTTAATGCCTGACTTCGCCCACATTGGTGCCACTTCGCTAATTGACTTAACGGTGCCATCTTTGTGTAATAAATAAGCAACATCGGCACTGGTTTTACTTGATTTTGCGTAAACAGCCCCTTTTGGTTCGCCTTTATCCTTGATGTAAGAATAACCACTGGTTTTACCAGTAAATTCTTTCCAAGAACGGGTGCTTGCTAAAATTACATTTTTATCAGCTTTTTGTTGTTTTAACACATCAGCTGATGTTTTGATTTCGTATTTGGCATTTGCTGGTACGGCAACCCCAAAGTTAGTGGCTGCTTTAACTGATTTTTCAGCACCTTTTTGAATCGTGTAATCTGATTTTTGCCAGCCTTTATAATTACCATCTAAAATCTTAATATTATTAACCCCAGCATAAAACGCTGCAAACGCAACCCGCGATGCGGCGTTAATATCTTGTGAGTAAACGATCAACGTGGTCTTGCTGGTAACACCATGCTTCAACAACACTTTTTTGATCTGTTCCGCTGACTTTAAATTCCAAGTCTTAGTTGCTTCAATATCATTGGTGTTAATGTGCATAGCACCAGGAATATGTCCTTTTTTAAATGTCTTATCATTACCGTAAGATGCTTCAAAGACCTTATAATCTTTGACGTTATTCTTACCTTGAATGGTTTGATCCACCCATTTTGGACTAACAAATACCCGCGGACCAGCGGTTTTTGTGGTATCGTCCTGGCTGGCAATTGCCGTTTTAGCGTGAACGCCTTGTGGTGCCAGTGCACCTAACGTCAGTGCAGCTAAACCAGCAACTGCAAAGCGGCCTAACCAACGGAGCGTGTGCTTCTTCATACGATGATTCCCCCTATATGCTGCTATACAGCATGATTAACGTTATCTGCAACTGTTATCTTAATCAACCGACGCCCCAAAACGTCAGTCAGTTTCTGAAATAACATGATTGATGTCTCATTTTAAAACCAAGTTATTTCAGATTTACGGAAACGGTTGCTTAACGTTTTCAAAGATACACGCTTAAATCAAGGTTGGCAAGCTTTATTGAATTTTTCTCATTAAGTTTTAGAGCCGCTACTGGCCTCAATATCCGTTAAAAAGGCTCTTATTTAAACTTTAAACCTGTATAACAGCTAGCTTGAACACTGATTTCTGAAAACAAATTAGCTCTTATAACTAATCCCGAATTTGTTTTTCACTATCATGAAAATATTTTCATTTCTAACAACAAAAAAAGACCCCCACCGTAGCGGAGATCTTACGCCAATACCTGATTATATTTATGGCGGGAATGTGTAGGAATCGAACCTACCTAAGAGGCTTTTAACCCCTCGTACTGGTTTTGAAGACCAGAGGGAACACCAGAACCCATCCACTCCCAGCAAGTATTATAACCAGAGTCATATCCTAAAGTCAAATTCAAATTAGAAATCAACTAATACCATGCATTAATTGCTTCATTTTAGGGGTAAATAAAATTAATAAAATACCGGCTAAAATCGCAATTCCTCCAATGATCGCGAAGTATGGCACCTCAGTTCGAGGCGTATAGAACTGCACGATTTGCGCGTTAATTGCCTGTGCAGCAGCCTCGCTTAAAAACCAAACACTCATCATTTGAGCCTTGAATGCTTTTGGCGCTAATTTTGTGGTTAACGATAACCCGATCGGTGAAATCAACATCTCACCAATTTCTAATAAGGCCCAACTGCCAATCAGCCATAACGGACTGACTTTCGTGGTAACCCCAAACAATAAGACCGGAATTGTCATCCAAAGAAATGAACTCCCTGCAAAAATCGAACCAATTCCGAATTTGCGGCTTGAGGCCGGCTGATGATTCCCCATTTTCGTCCATAGCCCTGCAAATAACGGGGTGTAGATAATGCAGTAAAACGCATTAACACTTTGGAATTGGCTTGCCTGAATGTGTAATCCCATCCAGTCTAATTGTGTTTGTGTTGAGGCAAATAACGCTAAAACAATCGACCCTTGTTCAAAAATCGCCCAAAAGATAATACTCACAAGAAATAACATGATATAAGCAACGATCCGCGACCGCTCAATAGCGGTCACCTTAGGGCTGCGTAAGATCATTGTAAAGTAGAAAACAGGAAGCAACACGCCAATAATCGTGATCAACAAAATGATATTTTTAATGGTTAGTGTGTGTGTTGCCGCCATGCCAGCAATCAAAATAACGAAAATTGCCACTGCCATTAAAACCCGTTTTTTCAATTTGGACATGCCAGTTGCATCCAAGGGGTCCGTTGGCGCTAACCCAATATGGTTTAAATACTTGCGGCCGTCCATATAATATTGGAGCAAGCCGAAAAACATCCCAATGGCAGCCAATGAAAACCCAAGGTGGTAATTATAGGTTTGACCTAGCCAACCGACAATTAACGGGGCGGCTAAGGCACCGATGTTGATGCCCATGTAATAAATCGTAAAACCTGCATCACGGCGCGGATCAGTTGGCGGATAAAGACTCCCCACCATATCCGAAACATTTGGCTTCAGAAAGCCCGTTCCCAAAGTAATCAAAAGAATTGAGAACAGTAGCCCCACCATTTTAAGTGGCATGGCCAGCACAATGTGCCCTAACATGATCAGAATGCCACCATACAAAATCGTCCGGCGCGGTCCTAAAATGCGATCGCTAATAAAACCGCCTAAAACACTGGACATGTAAACCAACGACCCATAAATCGCCATAATCGACGCGCCGGTGGACTGCGTTAAATTCAGCCCACCATTGGCCAATCGATCGATCATATAAAACAATAGGATCGCGCGCATGCCATAATAACTAAATCGCTCCCATAATTCCGTAAAGAACAACGTAGAAAGCCCTCGAGGATGTCCGAGGAATTGCCTATCATACTTCTTATCCATGATTTAAACCCTCCGTCTATTTGCAATGATTCACGCTGCCACTGAAAAAAGCACACAGTTGCACGTTGCTACTGTGTGCTAATCACCATGACGCTACTATTAATGATGTTTAACGCGTTCATTATTTTCTTCGAAAAAGAAGCTTAAGAAAAATGAAATCAGTAACATAATCGTACCTTTACGATAGCACTACCAGCGTTGACCATTGCGACTTCGCCTACAAAACAAATTCACAAAATGATGAGCTTCAGTGACTTTTCTTCTCATCAGTTTACGAATTATAGTCTTAAAACCGTTAATATCAGTTGACTATTCTAATAATTTTATCATTGACTCTCATTAAAAGTCTACTCTCAGTTGATAATAGCTTCACATAACTGACTAAATGAAAAGAGATGTTTGGCTTCACTTCCAAAACATCTCTTCAGACAAACACTCACTATTGATCATTTTCAGGTAACATGTGCCGCATGATCCGGTTACCAGTCGCCCGACGTGCGAAGTCGGTGGTATGGTAAACAGGCATGTTTAACTTAGGTGCGATCCCCATCACAGTGTTGGTACAATCCGTACAATTACCGATCAATAAGGTATGTGCCCCCATCTTCTTCAAGTTCAAGACTTTTTCAGCTTGACCTGGGCAAATACCTGGGTTGATACACTTGGCAGTTCCCGTTTTCTCGTTAACAACGGCATTCTTACACCATTGCATCCCGACAACGTCAACACCCATTGAATCAGCCATTTCTTGCATTCGAACTGGTGTTGCGCCACAAGCGCAGGCTAATAAACCAACCTTTTCCCCTTTCATTTGTGGGAATGGAATGGTTGCAATAATACCGCCAGTGGTCTTGGTAACAGGTGCGTCACGGTCTGTCCGTCTCCCAGTGAATGGGCCACCCATGATCAATTCACCATAATCTGCCATTTCTGGGTAAAGGTCCAACATTGCGCCAACACTGATTCCAACTGGCACATCTTTATGGACAGCTGTAATTTCGTTGTCGCCTTGTAAACGACCTGCAACTGTGATGTCTTTGGTAATCACTGGTTGACGATCTTCGATTGCTTGAGCAATTCGATAAATCGTTTCAACATTACTAACAACCGCATTTGCAGCAGATGGCAAGTCCGTGGTCTTCAACAGTGTCTTTAAATTCGATTCACGAATAATGGCACGTTCTTCACCTTCTGGATAACGGTTCTTCAATAATTCTAATGAAATGTCATCATGGCCACGAATCGCTTCTTCAAGCAAGGCAACTGTGTTAACATGCTTGCGTTTCACTGCGATTTGAACATCCTTGGCCTGGACGATTTCTTTAACGTATTCGATCCCACGAATGATTTTTTCAACATCCGTTTGGATACGTGAAATATTGTGGTTTAAAACAGGTTCACATTCAGCTGCATTAATTAACAAATGGCCACCTTTAATCGGTGTTCCCAACTTAACGTGCGTTGGGAAGCCGGCACCACCAGCACCGACGATCCCTGCTAATTTAATGGCTTCTAAGTTGTCATCCGTTTCAGGAATTGGTACAAAATCTTTTGGTTGTTCTGCATCAGGTGCAATTTCAATGGCTGTTTCTGTAATTGCAGTAACATTCCCACTGACGCTGGCATGTAAATAAGCCCCTAAGCCTTCTGGTTTTCCGATCAATTGTCCGCGGTCAACATGTTCACCGACTTCAATTTGTGGTACGGCTGGGCCGCCAACATTCTGCTTTAATAGCAAAGTGATTTTTTGCACATGGATCATTCCCTTATATTTTCTCGAATAACACATAGCACAGTATTATCATATCAAAAACGAATTGAATTGTAACCCTTTTCGCGCTGATCGCCAGAAAACTTAGTAAATTCCCTTGCAGCCCTCACCAAAATTTCATGATTTGAAACTGCCTAAAAATCGATTTGTTGGCCTAAACCCTGCTTTTTTGCCTGTTCCAATGCGGCTTGGGCAACCGTGACGTCTAATGCGGCTGTGCCCACCGACTTAAACACCGTAATCTCTTGATCCGTTTGCCGTCCTTGACTCGCATCTAACAACAAGGTCCCAATTTCTTGTGCTGCTGCTGGCTGAAAGGCATTTGCCTGTAATGCGGTTTGAACATCCCCTGCTTCAGCAAGTACCCCCGACTTGGTATCGTAAAAAATATGTGCGGCCTGTTTAAACAAAGCGGTTGGCAATTCACACATATCTGGCGTATAGGCCCCAACCCCGTTGACATGTGCACCAGGCTTGACCCAAGCTGCTTCAAAAGTCGGTTGGGTGGCGGTGGTGACGGTGGTGATCACATCCGCATTTGTGACACAAGCTTTGGCCGTTTTCGTTGCCACCAACTTAGCTTGCGTTAACGGCTGTTGCTGTTCAATAAAAGCTTGCACATGTTCAAAGTGCGGCGAGTAGATCCGCACCTCAGTTAGTGGCCGCACCGCCAGCATGGCAGCTAATTGCATGGCAGCCTGTCCCCCAGTCCCGATTAAAGCGCCAATTTGTGCATCTGGCCGTGCCAAAGCAGCGGTGGCAACGCCTTGCAAGGCCCCGGTGCGTAACTGGGTGAGATAAGTGCCATCCAACAGGGCATTGACTTGGCCAGTGGTGGCATCTAAGCTCACCATCGTAGCAGGAATTGTCGGCAAACCCCGTTGCCGATTTTCGGGATACACACTTAAAACTTTGATACCTAGCGCTTCAGGTTGAGCGGCATAGGCCGGCATCACCAATAATTGCCGTTGGTCATCAATGGCGAGGTTGGTGCGCAACGGCACTTTTGTTTGCCCTTGGACCATACTTTGAAACGCTTCACGACACGCAGCGATTGCTTGTGACATGGTCAACGCTTGTTGTAACGTTGCTTGATTTAGAATTAACATTTGCAGCCTCCGTTTTTGAGTTAATGTATCAAAAAAATAGCGCCATGACAACTGTCACAGCGCTACTTCTCAATCATACCTAAAGCTCGATCAAATCATGGGGAATATTGATCAGATTTTCATAGCCAGTTTCAGTAATCACAACTTGGTCTTCGATCCGAATCCCACCCCAGTCGGGCAAATAAATGCCAGGTTCAATGGTATAAACCGAGTTTGGCACCAGCACATCATCATAATTTGCTTCAAAATAAGGCAATTCATGAACGAATAAGCCAATACTATGGCCAATCGCCGCATAAGTTTTATCGGCATAACCAGTGCCTTTCAACGGTTCCAACGATTTCGGATACAGTTCGTTGCAGCGAGTCCCTGGGCGTAAAATCTGTTCACAGGCTTCCAATGACCGCTTTTCATATTCATAAACTTCCCGTTGTTGCTTGGTGGCTTGCCCTACCACAACAGTTCGGGTCATATCAGACAAATAACCATGGTATTGACACCCATAATCCATCAATACAAAATCGCCATATTCAATGGCCTTTTCTGACGGAATACCATGTAATAATGAGGTACGCGCACCTGAAATCAAAATATTGCCGTAAGGCTGGGTATCGGCCCCTTCTTCCACCATATAAAGGGACAGCTTCGCCGCCAACTCTTTTTCAGTCACGCCAATTTTAATATCCTTTAAGATCCGTCGAAAAGCACGGCAAGAAATATCACAGGCAATGCGCATGTTTTGAATTTCTTCCGGTGTTTTGATCACCCGCATTTTGTCGATGACGCCACCAGCTGGCACCAAGTCCAACTGCGCCTTTTGTTTCAAATCGTCATACATATCAAATTCTAAGCAATCTGATTCAAACGCCATGGTGTGGATCTGGTTTTCAGCGACGATCCGTGCCACCGTATCCCCCACTGTGCGATGTGGGAAACGCCAGTTTACAATCGTATAATCGGTTAACTCGATTTCAGCTTGTTCCGTATAGCGCGGATCGGTAATAAAGAATTGAGCCGTTGGCGTTAAAATAATGTACGAATCATCCCCGGTCCAACCACTGGCAAAACGGGTATTCACCTGTTTGGCAATGAAAAAAGCATCCAAATGTTCTTGTTCTAAGTAAGCGCGAATCTTGGTTTCGTTGGTCATGTTGATCCCTTCTTTACTTAATTTGAATTCGATTTCATTGTACTTGATATTTTCTTTCACAAGACGATTCATTAAAATAATCTCATGTAACGATTCGCCCCAGCGACTTCATTTGTTGGTACCTGATGATCACAAAAGCCGCCGCATAAAAAAAACGCTCATCTACAAATTGTAAATGAACGCTTCAAAATCAAGGTTACTCAGTCACATTAAGCGTCTGGGTTACCGCCATTTTTCTTGATGATTTCTGCTTGAACAGACTTAGGAACAGCTTCGTAATGATCAAATGTCATTGTGAACGTCCCACGACCCTGTGTTGATGAACGTAAGGTTGTTGCATAACCGAACATTTCTGATAATGGGACCATGGCTTTAACCATTTGGGTATTACCACGGGCTTCCATCCCTTCAACACGGCCACGACGAGCTGTTACGTGACCCATTACATCGCCTAAGTTGTCTTCTGGTGCGACAATTTCGACTTTCATAATTGGTTCAAGGATAACAGCGCCGGCCTTCTTAGAAGCAGCACGAAGTGACATTGAAGCGGCAACTTTAAAGGCTGCTTCACTAGAATCGACTTCATGGTAAGACCCATCATAAAGACGTGCTTTAACGTCAACTAATGGATAACCAGCTAAGACACCGTTTTGCATTGATTCTTTCAAACCTTGTTCAACGGCTGGAATGAATTCACGAGGAACGACACCACCGACGATATTGTCTTCGAATTCGAAGCCGCCACCCTCTTCGTTAGGTGTAAATTCAACCCAAACATCACCATATTGACCTTTACCACCAGACTGGCGAACAAACTTACCTTGTGCGGAAGCTTGTTTTGTAAAGGTTTCACGGTATGCTACTTGAGGCGCACCAACAGTGGCTTCAACGTTAAATTCACGACGCATACGATCAACGATAATATCCAAGTGTAATTCACCCATGCCGGCGATCAATGTTTCACCAGTTTCAGGGTTCGTTTCAGCCTTGAATGAAGGATCTTCTTCTGCAAGTTTTTGCAAAGCAATATCCATCTTATCTTGATCCGCTTTTGTCTTAGGTTCGATTGAAACTTGGATAACGGGATCAGGGAATTCCATTGATTCAAGGATCAATGGGTGCTTCACGTCAGTTAATGAATCACCAGTTGTGGTGTTCTTCAAACCGATGGCAGCCGCAATATCACCAGAGAATACTTCAGGGATTTCTTTACGGTGGTTAGAATGCATTTGCAATAAACGACCAACACGTTCACGAGCGCCTTTAGTAGCGTTTAAAACGTAAGAACCTGATTCCAAAGTACCAGAATAAACCCGGATAAAGGTTAAACGACCAACGAATGGGTCAGTGGCAATCTTAAATGCTAAGGCAGCGAAGTCCTTGTCATCACCGGCAACTAAATCAACCTTTTCGTCTGTATCAGGATCTGTTGCAGGGTAAGGTTTAACATCTAATGGTGATGGTAAGTAATCGTTAACGGCATCTAACATCATTTGGACACCTTTGTTCTTGAAGGCAGAACCAGCCAAGACTGGGTAAGCTTCCAAGTTCAAAGTTGCTTTACGGATGGCAGCTTTGATTTCTTCCTTGGAGATTTCTTCACCTTCAAGGTATTTTTCCATGATGTCATCGTTAATGTCAGCCAAAGATTCAATCAATTGACCGCGACGCTTTTCAGCTTCTTCTTTGTATTCATCAGGTACGTCAACGGTATCCCATTTTGTCCCTAATTCATCTTCGTCATACAAGTCGGCTTTCATTTCAATCAAGTCAATGACACCTTCGAAGTTATCTTCGGCACCGATTGGCATTTGGATTGGCAAAGCGTTGGCTTGTAAACGATCCTTGATGGTATCAACGGAATAATCAAAGTTAGCCCCTAATTTATCCATTTTGTTGATGAAGACAATACGTGGTACACCGTAAGTTGTTGATTGACGCCAAACGTTTTCGGTTTGTGGTTCAACACCGGCTTGGGCATCTAAGACAACAACGGCACCATCTAAGACACGTAAGGAACGTTCAACTTCAATTGTGAAGTCAACGTGTCCTGGGGTATCGATGATGTTGATCCGATGACCTTTCCATTCGGCCGTTGTAGCGGCTGATGTGATTGTGATCCCACGTTCTTGTTCTTGTTCCATCCAGTCCATTTGGGAAGCACCTTCATGGGTTTCACCAATTTTGTGGATTTTACCAGTGTAATACAAGATACGTTCAGTCGTGGTTGTTTTACCAGCATCGATATGGGCAACAATCCCGATATTCCGTGTTTTTTCTAAAGGAAATTCACGCGTATTAGCCATTGTTAGAATGTTTCTCCTCTCATTCATTAGTACGCATACTAAATTGTTCTTATTTCAGCAAAAGGGGCTACTATATGGCAAAACATATAATAGCCCACTTCTAAAAGTTCACTTAGCTTACCAACGGTAATGTGCAAACGCACGGTTGGCGTCGGCCATTTTATGCGTGTCTTCACGCTTCTTAACAGCTGCACCAGTGTTGTTTGCGGCATCCATGATTTCACGAGCTAAGCGTTCATCCATTGTATGTTCGCCACGTTGCCGTGAATATTGAACTAACCAACGAAGACCTAAGGTTGTTCGACGATCTGGACGAACTTCGATAGGAACTTGGTAGTTAGAACCACCGACACGACGTGCTTTAACTTCAAGGACAGGCATGATGTTCTTCATTGCTTCCTCAAAGACTTCAAGTGGGTCATTGCCAGTAGTTGCTTTAATGTTATCAAATGCTTTGTATAAAATTTGTGAAGCAGTACCACGCTTACCATCCAGCATCAAACGGTTGATTAAGCGAGTTACCAATTTAGAGTTATAAATTGGATCTGGTAATACGTCACGCTTTGGAGCTGCGCCTTTTCTTGGCATATCACGTAACCTCCTGATTTAAACGAATTTAATTTTTAATGTTATTTTTTAGGCTTCTTAGTACCGTATTTAGAACGGCTTTGTTTACGGTCAGTAACACCGGCAGTATCTAAGGCACCACGAACGATATGGTAACGAACCCCAGGTAAATCCTTAACACGGCCGCCACGGATCAAAACAACACTATGTTCTTGGAGGTTATGGCCAATACCAGGAATATAAGCGGTAACTTCAATTAAGTTAGAAAGACGAACACGGGCATATTTCCGCAAAGCTGAGTTCGGCTTCTTTGGTGTCATCGTGCCGACACGAGTAGCAACCCCACGTTTTTGTGGTGCAGGGTTATTTGTTTGGATCTTCTTCATACTGTTGTAGCCAAAGTTTAATGCTGGTGCATCAGATTTTGACGTACGAGATTTACGGCCTTTACGTACCAATTGGTTGATTGTAGGCATCTAATCTTTCTCCCTTCACTAATCTTACTTTGTAAGTCCACACTTCCAGGCGTCTCTTTTTTAATCATAAAAAAATGGCGTCCAAAAGCCAATGTGCTGTCGTTACTCACAGTCAGCACGCCCACCAATGTGGGAAACTGCTCAACAAAAAGCACCTTTAACAGATTAACATCTTCCCCAATAGATGTCAACCGCCGTTTTCGAGAAAGTATTGACAACTACCGGCTTAAAAAGCGGCATCCTGAACACCTTGCGTATCTTATTCATAACCCGATCAAAGGAAGGTGACTTTATGTTTGTAGTGACATTTATCGTCGGCAGTATCCTAGGCTCTTTTTTGAATTTATGTGCTGCCCGTTGGTTTGTTGGTGGTTCTTGTTGTTGGCCGCGCTCAACGTGTCCTAACTGTCATCAGCCGTTGCGCTGGTATGATTTAATACCGATTATCAATCAAGTTTGGCTCCGTCAGCGTTGTCGCTTTTGTCAACGGCCACTTGCACTTGACTGGCCACTTGAAACTTGCGCTGGTTTGTTAGCGGCTAGTGGCTTAATCCTGCCACTGTTTTGGCAGCCTTATTGGTGGCTGTTATGCGGTTTTTATTATCTGTTTGCTGTGATGGATCTGCGCCAACACGCCATTTTACTCACACCCTTTTTAGTGGGGAGTAGTGTGTGCATTTTACTGCACTGTGGTTATTATCATCAACCCTTACACGTTCTTTCGGCACTATTCAGTGCAGGTATCTTTTACAGTTTTGCATCCCTCACCCACAGCTTTGGTGCTGGTGATTGTGATTTTCTGGTCTTACAGTGCGGCTTGTTCGGTTGGCAAATTGGGCTGCAAATACTGGCCTTCGCCTGTACGCTATGTCTGCTGACCTATTGCCCATTACACCGCTATTTACCACGCCAGATCCCCTTTATCCCTTATTTGGCCACAGCGACGTTAGGGTGCCTTTATTATCAGTTAATACCACTTTAGGCGCCATTAAAGCCGTGCATATTGGGCGCGCTGGCCCCCGATATATTTCGGCCGAGACCGTAGGGCAGTAACGTGCGCGCCACCTAACTCAGTTTGTGACGGGCGTACCGGCACTTGGACAAAAGCCACATGCATGCCAATGCTGGTGTCACCAATGTCAACGCCAGCTTGAGCCACAATGTGCTCCACTTCTACAGGATCCGTAAAGTGCTGAAAAGCAGCCATTGAGCAGGAACCACCTGCATGGATACCTGGGATCACATTAACGATCTCCCAGCCCTTTGCTTCAGCTGTCGCCCGTTCCACCGCACAGGCACGATTAATGTGCTCACACCCTTGGACGGCTAAATGAATGCCAAGTGGCTTCAATACGGCTAGCATACTGGTGACGATCCAATCCCCTACTGCTGGATTGGAGGCTTGCCCGATCTGCCCGCCAACCACTTCACTGGTGGTACAACCTAAGACAAACGTATCGCCTTGGCGTAAATGCGCGGCTGCTAAAATTTCTTGCACCGTTTGGGTCACTTGTTGGCGTAATGCTTGTTCTTGAATCATTTTCAAAACCTCCCTGATTGTTTACGCTTATCATAGCGCCTGCACCCAAAATAAGCCAGAATGCAGGTTGGCATTCTGGCTTATAACGTCATTTTTATGCGTGTGCTGTTATTTGCTGATACAGCGCAAAGACATCTGGTAACATGGCAATGGTGCGTGGCAAAATGCCTTTCATGTAGGCAATGGCCGTGCCATAGTTGGTCATTGGCACCCCTTGTGCTTGTGCCCGTTCCAGTCGTGACGTGACTTCACGCCCATTTAGCATGCAACCGCCACAGTGAATAATCAGTGCATAATCGGTTAATTCTTCCGGGAACCCTGTGCCGCTGGCTAATTCAATGTTCAATTGCTTCCCTGTGCGCTTTTTCAGCAAGGCTGGCAACTTCACACTGCCAATATCACCACATTGACGATGATGGGTACAGCCTTCTGCAATCAAGACTTTGTCGCCGTCTTTTAACTGATCAATCACGCCAGCACCTTTTACGGCGGCATCTAAAATACCTTTCCGCCGGGCCATTAAAATCGAGAAAGATGTTAAGGGAATGCTTTCCGGCGTGATTGCCGCCACTTCACCAAATGCTTGTGAATCTGTTACCACCATGGCTGGTGGTTCTTTCAAGCTGGCTAATGTCTGCGTTAATTCACCAGGTTGCGTCACAATGCTCATGGCGTGGTGATCCAAAATATCTCGTACCGTCATTTGCTGTGGCAAGATCAGGCGGCCTTTAGGCGCTGCCGCATCAATGGGCATCACCAATACGATCACATCTTGTGGCTTGATCAGATCACCAATCAAAGGCTTAGCAGCACTATTTTGTGGCTTTAAATGTGCCAAATGCTCTTTCAAGGTATTAATGCCAGTGCCTTTGAGCGCACTGACATACACTTCATCATCAGCGGCTTTGTCCGGTACTAGAATCAAATCAGCCTTGTTATAAACAATCAAATACGGCACTTTTTTAGTGATAAATAACTGTAACAACTGACGTTCACTGGCCTGCACCCCAACGGTGGCATCGATGACCAAGACGGCAATGTCCGTTTTAGCTAACGTTTGCTTTGCTTTATGGACGCGCAACTCGCCTAATTCACCACTATCGTCAAACCCTGGGGTGTCCGTGATCACCACCGGTCCCAATGGCAATAATTCCATTGCCTTATGAACTGGATCAGTGGTCGTCCCTTTTTTGTTTGATACGACAGCAAGATCTTGATGGGTCACCGCATTCACAACACTTGATTTACCAGCATTTCGGCGTCCGAAGAAACCGATATGGATCCGTTCACTGGACGGTGTATCATTTAACCCCATAAGCCAGGGCCTCCTTGTCTTCAAAAAGCTTTAGTTCTGCCAAGTTGATTTTGGATTAAAGATTTTGTTGGCTTGTTTGGTGCTTAAATTAACGTTAAAGACTTTCTTATAATAAGTCTTCGTTTCTTTGGTCATGTTCACATCTTTAAACTGATCTGGATAAACGGTTTTGGCCAACCATAATAAGGTTAATGGGGTGTCAACACCTGGGGTATAACTGCGGTACATCCCCATTGGCATCTTGTAAACTTGCTTATCCTTAACCGCTTTGACCTTGCTCCAATCGAAGTTACCAACACTATTATTGTATAACGTCTTCGGTTGCGCCGTGTTAAAGTTGGTGATCAAGATCTTGTCTGGATTCCATTTGTAGATTTGTTCCATGCTGACAACCGTTGAGTTGTTGGAATTTGGTGTGTTGACCACATTCTTAGCCCCAATGGCTTTGGCCCAGTAATTCCCAAATGAATCTACCCCGCCAGTGGTAATGGCACTGCTACTGTATTGCCGTAAGAAGAAGATACTTTGTTTATCTGCAGGTTTGATTTTTTTAACTTTCTTTTGAACTCGGTTGTAAACTTGGTTACTGTAATCTTTGACCACTTTCGCCTTGTTGTTCTTTGGGAAAATCTTAGATAACAAACTGATCCAATGATTTTGGGTTTGAATTGAGTTACTATTCCATTTGCTAACGGAGATCCCCACAGCCGCGAAACCAGCGTTCTTTAACTTTTGACCTAATTTAGCATCTTCAGCACCGTAGAAAACCACATCAGGTTTGGTTTTCTTTAATTCTTCAGTGTTGATGGTGACCCCATCATTAGACTTCGTGCTGGCTTTTAAAATCCCAGGGTATAGCTGTGACAACAAACTGCTTTTGGCAGCTACCATACTTGGCTTTTGCATGCTGACAATTTTGTCTGCTGAATTAAAGAATACCGCGAAAACGGAAGGTACTGGCCAAATTGAACCAACAAAGGCCACCCGCTTCACTTTGGTAGGTACTGTGACTTTATTCCCTGCTTGGTCGGTAATGGTTTTCGTTTTCTTGCTAGTGGTCGCGGCTTGCACGTTGCTAGCAGTCCCTACACCAGCCCCGTTGCTTAAGGCCAACGGGATCACCATGGCCAAAGCGGCAACGAGCATGACAATTTTTTTCGTTAACTTCTTCATGACTTCTAAAAACTCCCCTAAATGAACATTTGTTTTTAATTCGTTGATGTTGCAGACTTCCCAGCTGCTGAAGTTGGATTAAAGATAGCCTTCGCTTGTTTTGTGGTCAAGGTTACGTTAAAAGCCTTCTTATAATAGGTCTTGGCTTCTTGCACCATGTTCACATTTTTAAACTTGCTTGGATAAACGGTCTTAGCGGCCCACATTAAGGTTAATGGCGTATCCACACCTGGTGTGTAACTGCGGTACATCCCTAAAGGCATCTTGTAAACTTGTTTGTTCTTAACCGCTTGGACTTTGCTCCAGTCAGTATTGCCGATCTTATTATTGTACAAGTCTGATGGTTGTGCAGTGGTAAAATTCGTTACCAAGATGACTTGTGGATTCCACTTATAAACCTGTTCAGCGTTAACTGGCATTGCATTGCCTTTGCCAGCTGTATTGGCGACATTTTTAGCACCAATGGCTTTGGCCCAGTAAGCGGCGAAAGAAGCTTTCCCGCCTGAGGTAATGGTACTAGCCGTATACTGATGTAAAATGAACACGCTTTTACGCTTGCTAGCTGGAATGGTTTTGACTTGTTTTTGGACCCGTGCATACATCTTGTCACTATAATTCTTGACAACCTTGGCACGATTTTGACGGTTTGGATAAAGTTTAGATAATAAGCCATACCAGTTATTCAAGGTTTCAATGGTATTGCCTTTCCATTTGCCGACAGAAACCCCAACGGCATTAAAACCAGCTTGCGTCAACTGTTGCTTCACTTTAGGATTTTCAGCTGGATAAAAGACAATATCTGGATCAGACTTTTTCAATTCTTCTGTATTAATAGTCGACCCACCATTATCATTCACAGTTTTGACTTTGGTAATGTTAGGATACAGTTCGCCTAACAGTCCATTTTTAGCAGCCGTCATGCTGGCTTCTGGCATGTAAACCAATCGATCAGCCGAATTGAAGAAAGTGGTAACTACGGCTGAAAATGGCCAAATACCGACAACCGCGATGCGTTTACTATTTTTTGGCACCGTTACTTTTGCACCGGCTTCATCCGTCACTGTAATATTTTTGCTAGTGGTGGCGGCACTTACGGTTGTTGCCGTCGTCGGTTTGGCAAAGGTAACCAACGGTAACACCATGGCCAGAACTGCGACAAATAGTAACAAGCGCTTTTTAATTTGTTTCATTTCGAAAGACTCCCCAAAATTTTAAAAGGCAGCAGCTGCAGAGGAAGGCTTGAAGATCTTCTGGGCTTGCTTAGTGGTTAACTTCACATCAAATACTTTCTTATAATATTGTTTCGTTTCTTTGGTGATATTCACATCTTTAAACTGCTTTGGATAAACGGTTTTCGCTAACCATAACAGTGTAATCGGTGTATCAACGCCTGGCGTATAGCTCCGGTACATCCCTAATGGCATCTTGGTGACTTCTTTGTTCTTCACTGCTGACAATTTGCTCCAGTCATAATTGCCAATTTTATTATTGTATAGATCTGACGGTTGCGCCGCATTAAAGTTGGTAATCAAAATCTTATCAGGATTCCATTTATAGATTTGTTCCATGTTCACTGTTGCATCATTAGGCGCTGTCATGCTCTGACTGACATTTTTAGCCCCGATGGCCTTGGCCCAATATTGACCAAAAGCATTTTTACCAGCAGTGGTAATGGCAGAATCACTATATTGGAATAAGAAGAACAATTTTTGTTGCTTCGCCGGACTGATATTTTTTACCCGTTTTTGAACGCGGTTATAAACCTGATTACTGTAATTCTTGACTGTTGTGGCCCGCGTTTTATTTTGCGGGAACATCTTAGATAACAACGAAATCCAATGGTTTAATGTGACAATTGAATCATAATGCCATTTGCTAGTTGAGACCCCAACAGCTGTGAAACCAGCGTTTTGCAATTGCTTCTTTTGTTGCACAGTTTCAGCATTATAGAAAACCACATCGGGATGCAGCTTCTTCAATTCTTCCGTGTTGATGGTTGTTCCCTTTACAAAGCTAGTTTTGGCTTTTAAAATACTAGGATATAAATCAGACAACAGCCCATTTTTCGCAGCCGTCATACTAATATCCGGCATTCCCACAATTTTATCAGCGGAATTGAAGAATACTGCTAAAACAGAGGGCAACGGATATAGTGATGCCACTGCAATTCGCTTGATATGCTTCGGTACTTTAACGGTGTCACCAGCTTCATCCTTGATCGTAATAGTTTGACTGGATTTTGTGGCAGCTTGAACGTTTCCCGCATGACCTACCACACCGGCTAATGGCACTGACAACGCGAAAATCGCCAGTACCGTCAGCAAAATGTGTTTTAATTTTCTCATGATGAGTACTCCCCAAAGTTTAGTATGCTGAAATCAAAAGGACGATTATTTAATAATCAGCTGCATTAGAAGATGGTTTATACATCTGATTGGCTTGCGCATTCGTTAAGTTCACGTTAAAGACTTTCTTGTAATAAGTCTTCGTTTCTTTAGTAATATTAATATCCTTGAATTGCTTTGGATAAACCGTTTTCGCCATCCAAAGTAACGTAATTGGCGTATCAACACCTGGGGTATAGCTCCGATAAGCCCCTAATGGCATCTTGTAAACTTGCTTGTTCTTAACGGCCTTCACTTTACTCCAGTTATAATTGCCAATCGTATTCTGATAAAGGTCTTTTGGTTGGGCCTTGGTAAAGTTTGTTACTAGAATCTTATCTGGATTCCACTTATAGATTTGTTCCATCGTGACGTTTGGCAAGCTATCCTTAACAGAGTGGCCGGCATTGATCGCATTGATTGAGTCTGCCCAATATTGGCCAAAGTGTTCTTTACCAGAAGTTGTGATCACAGATTTGTCATATTCATGCAAGAATAAAATCTTTTGCTGCTGAGCAGGTTTAATCTTTTTAACCCGGCTTTGAACTAAATCGTATTCTTTCTTGCTATAAGCATTGAAGACTTTAGATTTGTTGTTCTTTGGGAACATTTTAGATAGCAACGCAATTTGCTTATTTAGAATTTTCCGAGTGTCATAATGACTACCTGCATAGGAAATCCCAACTGGTGTAAATCCGGCGTTTAATAGTTGCTTCTTTTGTGCGGCATCTTCTGCACTGTAGAAAACAACATCTGGATTCAGTTTTTTCAACTCTTCCGTATTAATGCTGGTTCCCTGATCAAAACTGGTTTTAGCCTTTAAAATATTGGGATAAAGCTCCGATAATAAACCACTTTTAGCGGCCGCCATACTCGCTTTAGGCATCCCAACGATTTTATTAGCTGAATTGAAGAAAACGGTTAGTTCAGCTGGCAATGGCCAAGCGCCGACAATCGCAATCCGTTTAATATTACGCGGAACGGCTACTTTATCGCCGGCTTCATCCTTAATCGTAATGGTTTTACTGTTTTTTGTTGTTGCCGCTTTAACGCTGCTCTGGTTTCCTTTAACCCCGGCTAATGGTACTACTAAGGCAAAAATCGCTAGCGCAGTTAAAATGAATCGTTTTAACTTTCGCATGCTTTGCACTCCCCAATTAATGTGCTGACAATTAATTTGCAGATGCACTAGCAGATGGATGATACATCTTCTTAACTTGTGCATTTGTCAGATTAACGTTAAAGACTTTTTTATAATACTGTTTCGTTTCCTTTGAAATATTAACATCTTTAAATTGCTTTGGATAAACAGTCTTTGCCATCCATAGTAACGTTAATGGTGTATCAATTCCTGGTGTGTAACTGCGATAAGTTCCCAGTGGCATCTTGTAAACTTGCTTATTTTTAACGGCCTTCACTTTACTCCAGTCGTAATTACCAATCGTATTCTTATATAGATCATTTGGCTCAGCCGTTGTAAAGTTGGTAATCAAAATTTTGTCTGGATTCCACTTATAGATCTGTTCCATATTAATGTTGGCCGCATTATCGTTTTTCATCGTGTGTCCAACATTAGTGGCGCCAACTGAATCAGCCCAATATTGACCAAAGAACTTATCGCTAGAGGTTGCAATTAAGGATTTATCGTACTCATATAGGAAGAAAACTTTTTGACGCTGAGCAGGTTTAATGTTCTTAACCCGTTTTTGCACAAAATCATATTCCTTTTGACTATAATCACTGACAACCTTCGCTTTATTATTCTTAGGGAACATCTTAGACAACAAGGCAATTTGCTTATTCAACGTTTTAATGGTGTCATAATGCCATTTACTATTTGAAATACCAACTGGTGTAAAGCCTGCGTTCAATAACTGCTTACGTTGTTCTGGCGTTTTTGCGTTATAGAATACAACATCTGGGTTTAATTTTTTCAATTCTTCAGTATTGAACGAATCCCCATTGTCATAATTTGTTTTAGCTTTTAGAATATTAGGATATAACTCACCTAACAATCCCTTCTTGGCCGCAATCATACTGGCCTTAGGCATCCCAACAATTTTATCTGCAGAGTTAAAAAAAACTGTTAATTCTGCCGGTAATGGCCAAACCCCAACCACTGCAATGCGCTTGATATTACGTGGCACCGTCACTTTATAGCCTGCTTCATCTTTGATCGTAATCGTTTTGCTCTTTTTGCCGGTTGTTGTTGCTGCTTTAACATTACTTGCACTACCATGTACGCCAACAAGTGGCACCGTTAAAGTCACAATCGCCAATGCAGTTAACATGAAACGTTTCAACTTTCGCATATTCCGGACTCCCCAAATTAATAACCTAGTTCGTTTTCAATCTCAACTTTTTAATAAGCAGAGGCCTTTGAAGAAGGATTAAACATCTTCGTGACTTGGGCATTGGTTAAGTTCACGTTAAAGACTTTCTTGTAATAGTTCTTAGTTTCTTTGTTGATGTTAATATCTTTAAATTGTTTAGGATAAACGGTTTTGGCCATCCACAGCAGGGTTAATGGTGTGTCCACACCTGGTGTGTAACTCCGGTATGACCCTAAAGGCATTTTGTAAACTTGCTTGTTTTTAACGGCCTTGACTTTACTCCAGTCGTAGTTGCCAATGGTGTTGTTGTACAAGTCCTTTGGTTGCGCTTTGGTAAAGTTGGTGATCAAGATCTTATCTGGGTTCCACTTGTAAACCTGTTCCATGGTGACATTTGTGGTATTGTTGTGCTTCAACTTGTGGGCAACGTTAACGGCACCAATCGAATCAGACCAGTATTGGCCGAAGAAGTTGGCACTTGAGGTGGCTAACATGGACTTATCGTATTGGAATAAGAAGAAAATATTTTGGCGATCAGCAGGCTTGATTTGTTTAACCCGATTTTGAACCAAGTCATAGTTCTTCTTACTATACTTTTGCACCACTTTGGCTTTGTTGTTCTTAGGGAAAATCTTAGATAACAACGCGATTTGCTTGTTCAACGTCTTAATGGTGTCGTAGTTATACTTGGTAAAGGAGATCCCAACGGCAGTAAACCCAGCGTTTAACAGTTGTTTCTTTTCGACCTTGTTTTCAGCGCTATAGAATACCACGTCTGGATCAAGTTTCTTTAATTCTTCGGTATTCACCGTTGTGCCTTGATCAAAGCTTGTCTTGGCTTTTAAAATATTGGGATACAATTCCCCAAGTAGACCATTTTTAGCCGCGATCATACTGGCTTTCGGCATCCCAACGATTTTATCAGCAGAGTTAAAGAACACCGCTAATTCGGCGGGTAATGGCAAAGCGCCCACCACGGCGATCCGCTTGATATTCTTTGGCACAGCGACTTTATCGCCAGCTTCATCCTTAATCGTAATGGTTTTATTGCTGCTACTTGTCGTTGCAGCCTGAACTGGTGTGGCATGACCACTGACCCCCACCAGTGGCACCACCATTGTGACAATTGCTAACCCAGTGACAATGAGTTTCGTTAATTTTCGCATCATTACACTCTCCAATTTTAATGTGCCTTTTTTACGCGATTGCAACCCAATCGTGCTTTAAAATAATCTGAATAAGTCCTTAAAACGCCGACGCCGCTGACGTCGGATGGTACATGGTTTGTAACTGTGCTGTCGTTAACGTCACATGATACAGCCGTTGATAATAGTCTGCGGTAACTGCAAGCAGATCAAGTTCCGCAAATAAGTCTGGATAAATGGTTTGTGCCAACCACAGTAGGGTTAACGGATTGTCCACCCCTGGCGCAAAGCTCCGGTAAGAACACAAGGGCATTTTATAAACTTGCCGGTGCTGAACCGCTGCTAAGCTTGTCCAGTCATCCGTTCCGATTTGATTTTGATATAACGCTTCAGGCTGAGCCTTGGTAAAGTTAGTAAGTAGCATCTTTTGTGGTTGCCAAGTTGCAATTTCCGCTAAATCAGTGGCCACCCAGCCATTTTCCTGGTGCGTTTCAGCAACGTTACGCGCCCCAACCGCCTGCGCCCAATATTGACCGAAGAACTGCGCCCCTGAGGTAAACAATTCATGCGCATCATACCGAAATAGGAAAAATACGCGCTGCCGTTGTGCTGCGGTTAGGCCTTGTACGCGCGCTTGAACATGCTGCAAGCTTTTGGCGGTGGCTTGGCGCACAATGTCAACTTTCGCATTGGGCTGAAACAGTTGAGCTAACCAGTTGATTGCTTCGTCCAACGTTTGCACGGCATCATATTGCCACAAACTGGATGAAAGCCCCACAGCTGTTAAACCGGCTGCTTGGAGTTGTTGCTGGTGTTCAAGCGTATCCGCATCGTAAAAAACCAAATCTGGTTTTAAGTTCTGAATCGCCGCCACATCCAGCCGATAACCTTCTGAAAAATCAGTGCGTGCGTTTAAAAGCTCTGGATATTGTTGGCCTAAAAAGCCCTGTTGTGCTGCCACCCAGCTGGCCTGTGGCACGGCAATCAAGTGCGGTGCCAAATCAAAGAAAATCGTTAAAATAGCCGGTAACTGCAATGCACTGGCCACAACGATCCGTTGTGGCTTGCGCGGGACTTGCACTCGGGTTCCAGTATGATCGATTACTGTGATTGTTGCTTGCTGTGCCACACCTTTCATTCCTTTCTAGCGCTTATGGGTTAATAAGCAGATGCTGCTGCCGTTGGGTTAAACATTTTCTGAACCTGACTGTCCGTTAGCGTTATTTGAAACACTTTTTGATAGTAATTTTTGGTTTCAACGGTCATATCAATGTCCTTAAACAAATCAGGATAAACGGTTTTCGCTAACCATAATAAGGTTAACGGCGTGTCGATCCCCGGCGTATAACTGCGGTAGACCCCCAGCGGCATTTTATAAACCTCATGGTTTTCAATCGCCGCCACATGCCGCCAGTCATAGTCGCCAATGGTATTGTGATACAGATCAGCGGGTTCTGCTGCTGTGAAATTCGTGATCAAAATCTTAGCCGGATTCCAACGATTGATTTGCGCCATGGTTACAGTTGTGGCATTATCATGTTCCAACATGTGTCCTACATTAATGGCACCAATGGCATCAGACCAATACTGACCGAAAAACATGGCACCCGATGTGGCTAACGTTTTGGCATCATAACGGAATAAGAAAAAGATTTTTTCACGTTGATCGGCCACCGCCTCAACCCGTTTTTGCACCTGTTCATAAGCCTTCAAACTGTAATCATTGACGATTTTGGCTTTATTATTTTCTGGAAATAGTTTCGCCAACAGACTGACTTGTTCATCTAACGTTTTGATGGCATCATAATGCCAATTGCTTGACGAAATGCCGACTGGGATCAAGCCTGCGGCCAGCAAATCCGCTTTTTGCTGGGTGTGGTCTGCATTGTAAAACACCACATCCGGCTTGAGTTGTTGTACTTTAGCAATGTTCATGACACCATTTTCATCAAAGCCGGTGTCCGCTTTTAAAATGTCAGGGTATAGTTCCCCTAACAAACCGTTTTTTGCGGCGATCATACTCGCTTTGGGCATGCCGACAATTTTATCCGCAGCATTGAAGCATACCGTTAAAACAGCAGGTAATGGTAAGGCACCAATCACCACGATCCGTTGAATTTGGCGTGGTACAGCGACTAAATCGCCAGCCTCATCCCGCACGGTGATCACATCATCATGTTTTCCAATTTCACTCAAATTTTGAACTTCCTCTCTCAAACACTGGTTAACAGCCGATTTTTAACGTCATCTCTGACAAAAAATTAGCCTTGAATTTCTGCTTGAAAATCCTCAAATTCAGTGACTAAATTCCGCATTTTTCCATGGTTAACACGCCCAGAAAAGGCTTCATGGGGCAATGAAATAAACCGCGCTGTCTCTGGACAAATTGGCTGATACATAGGATCCGCAATAATAGTCGTGGCATCATTCAAGAATGGCTTCAACTCATCTTCATCACACGCTGGCAGGCACCCTTTGCTTAATAATTCAGGCGCCGCATCCACTGGACACAATACGGTCGCGCCAGCGCCAGTGGCGTCATAAAACGCATTCACTAACGTTAAGCGGTTAACACTTTCGCCAATGATAATCGTCTTATTATCCGGGTGTGGTTGGCACAATGAGGTGCTGGTCCCCGTTTCAGCCGCTTGATGTAAGGCTGAAACGAGTTTATCAGTAAAGGCCTTGCCATAGGGAATACCGATCACATAAGGAATGCCGAAACGCTTTTGCAAGACTTTAGCAGCCAACAAACCACCAGCTGAAACCACTAAATTGACATGCGCAGCACCAGCTTGTTCAATGTCTTCTAACGTCCCGCCCATGGCCCAGTTCGACTGGATTTTCACACCACGATCGGTTAAGGCTTGTTCCATGGCTTGCACCGTACCGTTTAATGAAAAGTCTAACGGTGTCACCCCTAATAAGTTCACTGAAAAAGTGGTTGACTTTGGTACCTCCGCTTGACAAACGCGCTTGGCCAATTCGGCAAACGCCAAGTTATCCCCTGAAATATACGAGTTCATGCCATTGGTATCAAACCCAAAGGTCATAATGCCCGTCGCATGTTCCACTTCCCGCGCCAACGCTGGGAAATCAGTCCCCACTACCATAGGAATTGGGGAGCCACCTAAGGCGATAAACTTTGGGTGTAACCGTTGCGCTGTTTCAATGGTGTCGTTAATAAACTTGGAATCATCACCTAAAATGGCTTGGGTTTCGGTTAAACCAGAAATGAAGATCATACTGTCCATTTCATACCAACGCGGTTCATCATGGGTGCTATAAATACCAGCATAACCGCCAGCATCGTGCATCACCGTCATGCCGCCAAGCTCATATAAGGCAGAGCCGACGCCAGACGTATCACAACTATAAGTTGAAATAATTTGCGCTGTGTGTTTCATAGACAATTGCACCCCCAACCTAAGGCTTTCACTTGGATCACTGATTCAACGTCCTTAGGTGTTTGATAAGCGTCTTCCATTAATGCCGCAATCTTTTGTAAGCCATCAAAGCCGTCAAAACCAGCTCCTTGCACAATGTTGACAAAATAAGGACTGTTGGTGAAGTACGCTGCTTTTTGACCAATGGCCAAGACTTTGTCGTCCGTGCTACGATCAATCATCCGCATACCGGGATCCACACTAGGATGCACTCGTAGCTCAGGCGTACTGGCTTGCAAGGCCTTTAAATCGTCCTGATCATATTCATCAAATCCATCCACGTATAGGTCCGTTACGTTAAAGCCATGGGCTAACAACACCCGAGCCAAGCCTAAAATCCGGGGACTAAAGCTAGAGTCGATGTAAATTGGTGTGTCGCCAATCAGCGCGTAAGCATGGGCTAACGCGGCATCTGTTTGAGCACGTAAAGCTAGATCCGGTTGATAGTCCAAATGTAAGGCATCTGCTAACGTCTGCAAGTTTTGTTCGATTTCATCGTAATTATAAGTGTATGGCAAATGCAGGTGTTCTTGACCATAACGCACTTTCATCAACTTGCCTGCCGCCATGGCTGGTGATTGCCGGGTAATGGCAACCACACTTTTCGCCATTTCTTGATAGTCTGCATAGGTTTGACAGGTGGCAACTTCCCGAACGGTGTAATGATTTTGCGCCAACAATTGATACAGTTCGCTACTATGATCAATGGCGAAATCATCCCCAACAAAGTTCACTGCGTGATCGTCACGTTCAGTGGTTTTCTTTAATAAGGTATACAACTGGCGCCGCATTTTTTGATTCGGATTCCATTTCCCTTTACGCATGATCGGGTTCATGTAGCAATCCGTAAATTGAATTTCAGGATGATCTGCTCGCAAGGTTCCAAAGACCATGTGCAGGTCTAGCCCTAAGAACTGATGGATACAGCTGGTAAACAGTTCAATCGCAGGTGGTGTGTTGGGCAGCTCATCGATAATATGGTTCACCCCATCGATGATTTGGTCTTCCAAATCACCTTGTAACACGTTTTCTTCTGCCACTTCAATGGTGGAAAAACGGTCTGAAACCCCGAGTTCAGCGGCACTTAAGACCACCCCACGCAAGCAACCTTGAGGACAAACATAAATCAAATGTGCTTCAGGTAAAGCTAAACCAGTATGCACAATGGTCCAATGACCACGTGCTGGTGTTGAATACTCCAGGCCAATGTCAAATGGCATGGGAAAACTGACCTGACTAATGGGCAAACAAGTTTTAGGATCTGCCGTTTTCATATTGGTATGGGCATTCATCAACATGAGAGCACCTCACATTCGGCCACAACGCTGTCCGCCAATTGCCGATATTGATCAGATAAGTCAGAATCTGGGAAAGCTTCAACGACGGTTTTACCCAGTTCTTCAGCTGATTGGATCAAATCGCTGCGGTCAATACTCCCAACCACTTTGCTGTGAATGTCTTCTGCAAATTCAGCGACTTTTTCATCTTCGTTTTTCACTTTGCGTCGGTTTAAGATCAAACCGGCAAACTTGGCATAGCCGCGGTTTTTAAACTGTTCAACGGCCATGGAAATATTTGCTGCCGCATAAATCGACATGTTTTCACCAGAAGTGACCACTAACACATAGTCTGCATAACCGGGACGCATTGGCATGGTAAAGCCACCACACACCACATCCCCTAAAACGTCATAAAGGACTACATCTGGCTTGTATTTTTCATAAGCCCCTTTTTCGTCTAACTTGGTTAAGGCGGCAATAATCCCGCGGCCAGCACAACCTAACCCTGGGGTTGGGCCACCGGCTTCGGAACAAACGATGCCTTTATAACCGACCCGCACCATGTCATCTAAGGTAAATGAATCTTGATCTTCTTCATCCAAAGTGAATTGGTCGTGGTCGCCTTCTTCACGAACTAAGTCCAAAACAGTCTTCATTTCATCCTTGCCATCACGTAGTAAAATCGTTGAATCTGCCTTCGGATCGCATCCAATTTGCATGACACGTAATCCTTTGTCTGCCATTGCGGCTGCCATATTTGAAACGGTGGTTGATTTACCAATCCCGCCTTTACCATAAACTGCAATTTTAAGCATGTTCATCCTTCTTTTCTGTGTTTGGCTGATAGTCACCACGACTGGAGATCACGTTGTAACCGATCTGATTCATTTGATCAGTTAACTTCTTGATCCCAGAGGCAGCGTCATCCTTGATTCCGGCCTTGTTGTCATACAATAAATATTGCTTGCGGACACTAAATGGTGATAAATTCGGCATCACCACATTGCACCCTGCCAATACCCCTAGCTGACGTCCATTCCCTTGAACGGTGCCTAACGCCGTGGTTGCAGGTAACAACACATCCGGTTGTAAAATCCGACATAAACTTAACATAAACAAAGTCAGCGTTTCATTGCCTGCAGGATAATCGCGAAACGGTGTCTGACTATGTGGTAAAAATGGCCCAATGCCCAGCATTTCTGGCTTAAATGCTGTGATATATGCCATATCTTCTGCCAAGACTTCTGGTGTTTGAAATGGTGCGCCGACCATAAAACCGCAACCCGTTTGGTAGCCGATTTCTTTTAATTCCTGTAAACACTTCATGCGATGTTCAAAACGTTGGCGTGGTGGATGCCACCGGCGATAAAGCCGTGGATCAGCTGTTTCGTGCCGCAGCAAGTAACGGTTCGCCCCGGCATCAAAAAAAGCTTGGTAAGCTTCGCGAGTAGTTTCGCCAATGGACAACGTAATGGCACATTCAGGATATTGTTGTCGAATGGTGGCAATAATATCGGTAAAACGTTCGGTGGTGAAATACGGATCTTCGCCACCTTGTAAAACAAAGGTCCGAAAACCATGCGCATAACCATCGGCACAACAGGCCAAAATGTCTTCCTTGCTCAGTCGATAACGTTGTAACTGATGGTTCGAGTGACGAATGCCACAATAGCGACAATCATTGCGGCAGTAATTTGTAAACTCAACAATGCCCCGGAAGAAAATGTTCTTCCCAAATTTATCGATCGTTAACTGATGGGCAATGGCGGTGGCATATGCCATATCTTCCCGATCAAATGTGGCGATCAACTGCACCCATTGCGCTTGGGTCAGTTCATGCTGCGTATTCAGTAAGTCGATCAGCGCTTGATTACTAACCATTGGCAGCTTCCTGCTTTGGTACCGCCGTGGTTTTCACAGCCACCCCTGGGAAAACACTGATCTCATGGGCCAAAGACGTTACTTCTTCAGCTGGCGCTGACATGGTGATGGTCGCAATTGTCGCTTTTTGCAACGGCTTTTCATCATGAGACACAATGTACGTCTCATATTGTTTAAGCAACGTGTTGAGTTTAGGTTGAATCCCTGGATCCGTGATAATACACGAAATAAGGGCTAATTGTTGTTGCGTTGAATCGGCCACCTTTTCACACGTTCCTTGTGCTTTGATCACTTTAAGCGGGACCACGCTTTGGTACACGTGACCGGCCGTTTCCGTTTTTCCGATCACTGCTTGGACCCCAAAAGCCTTCTTAATATTTTCTTCCGTTACGATTTTTGAAGTTTCTCCGAAAATGGAAGCGCCACCTTTTTGTAAAATCAACGAATGGGTGGCCCGCGATAACGCATGGTCTGGATAATGGGTGTTGAAGATCACGCAAATGCCTTCAGCCACTAACCGGCTCATGGTGTTTAAGACGATCAACTGGTTTTTAAAATCCAGCGCTGATTCTGGTTCATCCAAGATCAGCAGATCCGGTTTTCCAGCTAACGCTCGGGCAATCAAAACCATTTGAAGTTCCCCACCACTAATTTCATTACAATTTTTGTTCAATAAACGCTGGATTCCCAGTTCTTCCGTTAATTGGACCACTAAGTCACGTTCCTTTTGACCAGGGGTGGCAAAGACACCCACTCGACTGGTGGTCCCTAACAAAATCATATCGGTGACATTTAAAGCTGCAAAGCTGCCGCGAGCTTGTGGCACATAGGCCACCTTTTTCCAAATCTCTTTGGCAGGCATTTGATTGGTGTTTTCACCATCCAGTCGGCTGATTCCTTTGTTCCATTTCAATAACCCTGTGGTGCAGCGTAACAATGTGGTTTTCCCAGCACCGTTAGGACCTAAAATGGCGATCAGTTGCCCTGATTCGGCGGTAAAACTTAGATTCTGAATCACAGGCGTGCTTTTTTTGTAACCAAAACTGGTATGTTCTACCGTTAATTTCATAGTTGCCAGCCTCCTGTTCTGCGCATCAAGTAAATAAAGAATGGTGCTCCGATCAGAGCGGTTAAAATCGAAATTGGAAATTCAGAAGCAGAAATACTACGGGCAACCGTGTCAACCACCACAAGGAAGGCCCCACCTGCTAAAACAGATGCTGGTAATAAAGCCGTGTGGTTGTTCCCAAATTTCATGCGGCACATATGGGGAACTAGTAAACCAACCCAGCCGACTTGACCACACATCGAGACTACCGAAGCGGTGATCATTGTGGCACATAAAATGGTAATCCCGCGCAAAACAGTGACATTTACCCCTGTGGAGCGCGCTTCATCTTCGCTTAATGGCAATAGATTCAAGCGCCACCGTAACAGGAGTAACACAGCTAACCCGACTAAAATAGGCGGTGCCCCTAAGAGTAAAGAATCGTAGCCAGCGGCATCTAAGCTGCCCATTAACCAATACGTGATCGCCGGTAATTGGTTTTCTGGATCGGCTGCAAATTTCACCAACGACACCAAGGCCGAAAACAAGGACCCCATCATGATCCCGGCTAACACCACGCTATTTAAATTACTACGCTTTTTATTACTGCCTGCTAAAATGGTCAAGATCAAAGCTGCTAACCCAAAAATCAAGGAAACCACTTGGACCCCCATTAAACCGAAGTTCATCAGCAGTCCTAAGGCAGCCCCAAATGACGCACCTGACGCAACCCCAATGGTATCCGGCGTTGCTAATGGGTTGGAGAATAAACTTTGAAAGGCACAACCAGCTGCGGATAGCCCGGCCCCTGCCAACAAAGCCAGCAAGATCCGCGGCATGCGCATACTCCATAACACGGTGGCCACTTGTGGGGACACGGTATTGCCGCCAAAAATAGCATCGTGAATGGCATGAAAAATGTCCTGAATCGGCATCGCATAACGGCCAAAGCACAAAGACGCCAGGGCCGCTGCAATTGGCAACACCACTAAAATGATTTTCCAAGGTAAGCTAATGCCGGTACTTTTCTGAGGTTCGTCTTCGGCTGTGCTCATGATTGACTCACCACATTTGAATAAGCCGTTTTCACGCTGATTCCGTTTAACCGACCAATTCCCCCAGATAAGGCGCTAATGGCATCTTGCGGCGCATCGATTGCCACGCTAATAATATGCACCCCCCGTTTTTGATAAGGTAATCCCATCCGGCCGATCACATACTGGCTGTAATCATGTAGCAGTGCATTAAGCTTCGGCACTGACGCCATATCTTCAACAATAATGCCAATCACTGCAATTCTAGTTTCCATAGCTTCCATCCCTTCCCAACAAAAAAAGACCGACCATACCCGGAAGATACAGTCAGTCAGTCGACACGCCAAAAAGCCGTCATGCTCATGATTTATTGTGTCTTCCATCTCAAATTAAATTTCAATGTAGGCTCACACGAAAATATTCAATTTTAATTCAGAGGCTCGGTCGATCAACACATTTAAAAATGGTACGACAATACACTCTGTTACCACTTCCATCTCAAAATAATTTCAACGTAAGTACATGTGAAATATATCATATTTCCCCAGTATTTTCAATGAAATTTAGCGAAAACGTATTATTGCCAAAAGCTTTTATGAACATTTTTTTCACTCAGTGTATTATTTTCAGAAAGAGCGGTACAGATTTATTTATCATGACCTGAATTATGCATATGCATCAAATTGATTGGCCAAATTATCAGTTTTACGTAAT
>NZ_AZDA01000147.1 GCF_001434575.1 Loigolactobacillus bifermentans DSM 20003 | reverse complement strand
TGAACTGGGCTTTCGCAATGACGTTACGTCAAAAGACGAACCCAATGAAGAAGTTATCTGTCACAAGTTCACAATTTAACCAACCATTGATGGAATTCTCAGGCGCTTGCTCTGGTTGTGGTGAAACACCTTACGTTAAATTATTAACACAATTGTATGGTGATCATATGCAAATCGCCAACACAACTGGTTGCTCATCCATTTGGGGTGCTTCTTCACCTGCAACACCATATACCACTAACCAAGATGGTCATGGTCCTGCATGGAGTAACTCATTGATGGAAGATGCCGCTGAATTTGGCTTTGGGATGCATACTGCAAACCAAGTTAAACGTGCTAAATTAACCAGCAAGGTTGAAAAGGCCTTAGCAGCTGGTGTTGGCTCAGATGACACGAAAGCCTTATTACAAGACTGGTTCGATCATAAAGACGAAAGCGATGGCACACGTCAACGTGCTGCTAAATTAGCTGCCGCTTTACAGACTGAAACAGATCCGCAATTAACTGAATTATTGAAAGACGAAGACTTATTCACTAAGATCAGTCAATGGATCCTTGGTGGTGATGGCTGGGCTTACGATATCGGTTATGGTGGTATCGATCACGTCTTAGCAAGTGGTGAAGATATTAACATCTTTGTCTTCGATAACGAATTGTACGCCAATACTGGTGGCCAAATGTCTAAAGCTACACCTGCTTCTGCCGTTGCGAAATTCGCTGCTGGTGGTAAGAAGACTGGTAAGAAAGACCTTGGGATGATGGCTGCAACTTACGGTAACGTTTACGTTGCACAAGTTTCATTGGAAGCTAACCAAACACAAGCTTTGAAGGCCATTCATGAAGCTGAAAGCTATCAAGGCCCATCATTGATCATTGGTTACACACCATGTATCAACCATGGCTTGAAAGGCGGTATGCGGAACTCGATCAACGAAGCGAAACAAGCCGTTGAATCAGGTTACTGGCAATTATACCGTTACGATCCACGCTTGGCAGCAGCCGGCAAAGATCCAATGCGGTTCGACTACAAGAAGGCTGACTTCACGAAGATCCCTGACTTCTTGGAAACACAAAC
>NZ_AZDA01000146.1 GCF_001434575.1 Loigolactobacillus bifermentans DSM 20003 | reverse complement strand
ATTATACTAAATCAGAGTCTCTATTTAACTTGTACACTTTTTATTCTAGGCCCAGGGGTTATTATTAGGCTTCTGGCCAGTTGCCGTGTTCTTCGCCAACTTACTGTACCCACAAGTCTATGCCTTATTGAAGACCAGCGACCCAAGCAAGTTCCAATCCGGTTACGGGATCTTAGCGGCAATCGTGATTATTTTAGGCCTGATCCTCTGGTTCTCCAGCAAGAAGTTAGACGCATTAGAAACAGCTGAATAATGAATATTGAAAAGGGTGGGCCATAATGCGGTTAGCCTTCGAGTATTAGCAAAAAAATGGGTAGACTCCGAACTTTGAGTCTACCCATTTTTGTAGCTAAAGGTCGAAGGTTGCATTATGGCGCACGTTAGAGGCCAACTTTGTTCCTTTTTCAGATGAATTCAAAGTTGGCCGGGTGCGGTGAGCAAACCAAAATAGGTAATTATGGGCCGGTTTTTTTGTGAGGATGCGGTTAACAGTCAGATAAAAAGTGAAAAATCTAATTAAGTTTTTCGGCTTAAATTATGAGAAAATAGCTGTTAAATCTGAGCTTCATTTGAATTCGCTAAATTTTGTTGGATTTCATGTGTAATAGGTTGCGAATCAAGCGGATTTTGTTATGATGAACATGTGCTATGTGTGATTGCTTAACCGTGGTGCTTTGAAAAAGCTTAAGCTGAAAATGTGATGATAACACCGTTTAGCGGCGCTGATGTTGCACTGGCTTAACTTTTAATCAGCACCAAGATTGATACTTTTTTGTTTGTGAATAAGTTTTTTAACAAATCTAACTAGGAAGTGAAAATCGTGGTAAAAAAGAGTCCAAATTCAGATTGTACAGCAATGTTAGTTGGTAAGAACGCAAGTATGGATGGTTCAACAATGATTGCCCGTGATGAAGACGGTCATGATGGTGTAAAGCCAAAACTGTTTGTCACTTATCCAGCAACGGATAACACCGGGAAGACGTTTGTTTCGACTTATAATGGTGTTGAGGTGCCGTTGCCAGGCAAGGCTTGCCGCTACACGGCGACGCCAAATGCTGACCAAAGTGATGGGATTTGGGATGAACAAGGCATTAACGAATATAATGTTGGGATGAGCGCCACTGAAACAGAATTCACCAATGCGCGGGTCTTAGGTTATGATCCATTGGTTGAAGCTGGCATTGACGAAGATGCCATGGTGACATTGGTATTACCTTACATTAAGTCTGCTCGTGAAGGGGTTGCCCGGTTAGGGGCCTTGGTTGAAAAATACGGGACTGGCGAAACCAACGGGATTGCGTTTAACGATCATGATGAAGTTTGGTATTTTGAAACGGGCGGCGGCCATCAATGGGTTGCGGTGCGGATCCCAGACGATTGCTATGCGATTGCACCCAATATTATGTGTATTGAAGACATTAAATTTGATGATCCAGACAACTATATGTATGCCACGACGATCAAGGATTTTGTGGCTGAAAATCATTTAAATCCCAATCCTGACACGTTTAACTTCCGGAATATTTTTGGCACCAAAGACGAAGCGGATGCTTATTACAACACACCGCGTTCTTGGTACGGGCAAAAATTATTCACACCAGATTTGGAACAAGAACCAACCAGTCAAGAAATTCCGTTCTGCCAGCATGCCAATCGTAAAATTGCGGTGGAAGATGTTGAATTTTTCTTATCGTCACATTATAACGGCACCCCTTATGACCCATTTGATACCTATGCGTCGGGGACTGAAAAGGAACAAAGCCGGTTCCGGTCCATTGCCTTGGATCGTAACCATTGCGCTTGTATTTTACAAATTCGCAACGGTGTTCCGGCTGAAGTTGCTGGGATCCAGTGGATCAATTTAGGCTTTTACGCTTACAGTCCATTTGTACCGTTCTACACCAACAATAACGAGACACCGGCGAACTATCAAATCGCCGATGAAGACGTGTCCTTAAACAGCGCTTACTGGCTGTATAAGAGCTTACAAGTGGTGGTTGAACCCCATTATCATCAGTTCATTAACCAAGTCAATGAATACCGTGACAACGCGCAAAGCTATGCGTTAGGCCAAATTAAGGCCACTGATGCCGCAGTCGCTGGTCAAACCGGCGCTGCCGCAACAGCAGCTTTAACAGCCGCTAACTTAGCCACTGCCGCAGCCGTGACCAAGCAAACGGAAAAGCTATTAAGTGATTTGGTCAAACAAACGTTACTGTCTTCTAAGTATCGTTGGGATCGCGGTCAAAACCTTTAATCAAGGTTGGTAGAGAAGAGAAAAGCTGAAGCCGTATAAAAAATGAGATGCTGACGGAAACGTCAACACCTCATTTTTTATACGGCTAAAGTTCAATTTTATGAATATTCGTCTGATTGTTGGTACTGCGTTTCGCAGCGAAGACGGTGGGTTCTAGCTGATCCGTTGCCACAACAAAGCTGAAATCAACGTTGCTGGCGGCACCCCATTGGCCATCTTTGGCCAATGCCACAACAGAAACGGCACCGATATGGCCGCTACGGTGATACAATTCATCGACAAAGGGGTAGACCACTTTGTCGCAAGCGGCCTGTGGGGTGAGGCCATTGGCAATTTCTTGGTTAATACGCAACGGCAACAGGCCTTTCATTAAGTCTTCGCCTAAGCCAGTGGTCACCACACCAGCCGTCTGATTGTCGCAGAAAAAGCCGGCACCAGGTAGCGGCGCATCCCCTACCCGACCTTTAGCTTTCATGAAAATACCACTGGTTGAAGAACCGGTGTGTAACCGCCCGCGATAGTCTAAACTGACGACACCAATGGAATCATGAGATTCAATCACATCGTGTCGGGTAGCATTTTTGCGCACTTGCTTGCCCCAAAAGTTTTGCATTTCAGGGGTGAGCATGGTGCGCATGGCAAACCCATGGCGCCGGGCATATTCATTGGCACCGTGGCCCACCAATAAGTTGTTTAAAAGTTCATGTGACAAGTTACGGGCCACTGCAATAGGATGGGCAATATCCGTGGCGGCGGCAATGGCGCCAATGCTGAGGGTATCGCCATTCATAAACGATGCATCCAACTGAACTTGGCCTTCTGCATTGGGTAACCCGCCGTAACCGGCAGTGTTGAAGGCCGGATCGGCTTCGGCACTTTCAATTGCAATTTGGACGGCATCGCCACTTGGCCCTTGAGCTGCCAAGCGTTCGGCGGCCTTTGTGGTGCCAGCTAAACTTTGTTGCCAGGTTGAAATAATTCCCCAAGTCATGATCGACGACCTTCTTTCTGTAAATGTGCTGATGAGCGTTCTATTTTAAAAAGACGTGTTACACTAACGCTAGTGTAACCTGTACTTAGGCTGCAAGATTTGGCAGTCGTTCTTGGTGCTGACCGGCTTGTAACGCGAGGATATACCCGTTCTTAATTTTTAGGGTATAACGTGTGGCAAGCTGTAATGCTAATAATTGACCACGAAAGTCATAAATTGGGAGAACTTCTGCTGATACACCTGTCATCAGATCCCTTCATTAAGTCTATCTTCATCATACCGCCTTTTGGGAGAAAGAAAAGCGATTTGTTGGGTTAAATTTTCCTAAAAGCGGCTGGCAACACAAGCAATGGCCAATCGCGAATTTTGTTAAATTCAGGTAACGAACAGATGACAAATGACATGACCAGCTAAAGGGGGAAATCGTAAAAATGTCGAAAAAAACAGAGGATTATATCAAGCGTCATTTATTCACACAACCACAGATCAAGCCCGATGAACGCCGAGCTTTTTTAGGCAACTACCGGGACCGCGTGGCATTAGCGTTAACGATTCAACAATTACGCGCAACGCGCACGTTGCCTATGGTGACCCAGATCCTAAAACGTTACCCACAATATCGCCTTTATCTCAATGGCCGGATGGGTGAAACGTTGATCCAACGCTATTTACAATTGGCCCTTAAGCTGGATTATCCCTTTACGATCTTAACGCAAAAAGGCATTCGGAAAACGCCAGCTTTAAAGGAATCTGATTTTGGGTTAGTCGTTGCGGCCAAAGATGCCGCCAGTCGGCAGCTGATTATTTTTTAACGAAAGTTTTTTGATAAATCGCCAAGGCACCGAGTTCGCAGACTAAAATCAAAATCGCCATTGGCACGTAAGTATTTTTACCTAGGACACCGACAAAAGGGGATAACAACCCGCCAATTAAGTTTTGAACCAACCCTAAAATGGCAGACGCACTGCCAGCGTATTTTGGCGCGTGGGCCATGGCCAGCGCTGCGCCTAAGGTGCCTGCAATCCCCACCATTGAAACGATTAAAAATAACGGTAAGATCACATAACGCAATTGATGGGGCAAGGCCAACGTGCCACAGAGCAGCAAGGCGCCTAGTAGGGCCACCAAGATACTGCCACGGAGTACGCGCTGTTCCGAATAACGGGTGGTCAAAGGCCCAACCAGTTGTGACATGACCACGATGCCCAGGCCATTTAACGCGTACAGCAGGCTAAAAGCTTGGGATGACAGCCCGAAAATATTTTGCAGCATGAAGCTTGAACCTGAAATATACCCAAATAACCCACCGGTAACCAGGCCGCCAATTAACGTGTACCCCATAAAAATCGGATCGTGGACCAGTTGGCGCAATACCGGTAATAACGGTTGGGTGGTTGCGGCGGTTGTCGTTTTAGGATGGGTCTCACGTAACCCGAAGAGAACGCCGAAGCAAAGCACAACCCCGACCACGGTGAGAATGATAAAAATACCCCGCCAACTGGCGAAGCCCAGCACAAAACCGCCAATAATCGGAGCGATGACTGGGAAAATCCCATTCACCGCCATGAGCAGGGCGTAGAATTTGGTGAGTTCGGCCCCTGTAAACAGGTCGCTGGCAATGGCCCGTGAGGTAACTAACCCTGCGGCGCCGGCTAAGCCTTGGCACAAGCGCAGGACTAATAACCACCAAACGTTGGTTGCCAAAGCCGCCAGTAGTGAGGCCAGCGTAAAGACCACCAGGCCGATCAAGGTCGGTTGCTTGCGGCCAATACGATCACTGATTGGACCAATGAACAGTTGCCCGACAGCCAGGCCAATCAAACAGGTGGTAATGGACAGTTGGGTCAATGAGGTGGTGGTGTGCAGCTCTTGTTGCAGTTGCGGCAGTGCTGGTAAGTACATATCCATGGAAAGCGGTCCAAAGGCACTGAGCGTTCCTAATAATCCGATCAACCCATACTTTTGGCGTTGTGTCATGTTAAAATCCCCCTAAAAATAAGTCGGCCGGCACACTAAAAATCGGGGTAGGCCGCTTTTGTTTAAGGCCTACCCCGATTAATCGTTAGCGATGACCCCACATTCAGGGGCCAACTTGAGATTTTGTTTTCAATAGCTTCAAAGTTGGCCGGTTTCATGTGTCGATCAGTGACCCAGCCTGCAATATTTAACGTTGCTTAGAATTAGCCTTGATGGCTGTAATTATACGCCAGTGCAATAAAGTAAAACAAGCATTCTAAGCTGGCAATGAAGAAACTAACCGGCCAGTTGGTGGTGTAGCCTAAGGCCAAGCCGCCCCAGACGCCTAATAACGCTAAAATCACAGCAATCAACATCATCCCACTGACACTATGGGCAAAGTATTTCGCACAGGCCGCCGGTAAGGTGAGTAACACAAAAATCAACAAGGAGCCGACGATCTGTGCCGCAACACTGACTGAAAGGGCCAATAAAATTAAAAAGACGATCGACAACGTATTGGTCCATAAGCCTTTCACTTGGGCGCCAACGGCATCAAATGAATCAAATTTTAAATTGCGATAAACCACGAAAATGACGAACAAAACAAGGGCAGATAACCAAGCCACTTGTTGGACATTTTGCCGACTAATGCCAATAATGCTCCCGAATAAAATGTTCGTGGCGTAGCTGGAACTTTTATTGGAAAGGGACAAAAAGAGGATCCCGAGTCCAATAAAAAGACTGGAAATGGCACTGATCGCTGCTTCGCGCCGAGCCGCTTTTACGCTTAAGCGGCCAATGATCACAGAGCTAAACATGGTGAAGATCAACATCCCATTTAATGGGGGCCAGCTCATAAACACACCAAATGAAGCACCGGCAAAACCGATTTCAGATAGCGTGTGCGTGAGAAAGGACATATTCCGTGCACTGACAAAAACGCCAATGATTCCGCTAATAATCGCAATAAAGGTACTGGCCACAAAGGCATTTCGCATAAATTCCAAACTAAACATGGTCGGCCTCCTGTAAGTCATTAACGGGGAGTTGGGCAATGGGGCCAAACTGGTAGGTCCCGTTTTTCAGCAGTAGAAAATCATCAGCGTATTGCTTGGCTAAAGGCACATCATGGGTGACAAAGATCACGCTGAGGCCTTGCTGTTGCTGGATCTGTTTCACCAAGTCCAGCAATTCGTATTTCATGACATTATCTAAACTAGCGGTTGATTCGTCTAAGATCAGTAAGTCAGGGCGTTCGACTAAGGCCTGGGCTAAATAAGCGCGTTGCTTTTGACCACCCGAGGCCATGCCCAACGGTTGTTTTTGAATTTTTAATAACCCTGTTTGGGCTAAAATCTGGTGGACTTGTTGGTGCTCTTGCTGGCTTAGCCAAGGTAATTTCCAGCCACTTAAATTGAGGCTTACAAAGTCGCGAATACTCAGTGGGTATTCCCGGTCTAAATTCCGAAACTGTGGCACGTAACCAAAATGCACGGTTTTACGGTTCGGGTGAAAGCTGATCTCACCACTTAAAGGTTTTAATTGTTGCAGAATCGTACGCATTAAGGTCGTTTTACCGATCCCGTTTTCGCCAACCACGCTTAAAAAATGCCCGCGTTCAAGTTGGAAATCGAGATGTTTAAAAACAGTTTGATTGGGAAATGCGACGCTAAGGTCGTGAACCGTTAAAATTGGATCAGTCATGGGCGCTTCCTTTCTGGATCCGCGCGACCTGTTGGTATTGGCGGAGCATCCATTGGCGATAAGTCAAGTGGGCAGGCAAAGTTTCGGTGACTTTTAATACAGGGACGTGGGACTGTTTGGCCAGTTGCACCAAATTGGTCAGAACCTTGCTGTCTGCTTGGGTGTTTTGCACAAAAAAGGCGATTTTGTGGTGTCGAATGGCCGTGCGTAATTTTTGAATATCTTGTGGTGACGGATCGGTACCATCTTCAATCGCTTTGGCAAAGTGTTGGTTGCTGATTTTGTAACCCATTGCGGTTAATGCGTAATTGAAAACAGGCTCACTAACGGCAACCTTTTGGTGCTTGGACTGCGCACGTAACGTTGCAATTTTGCGATTGATTGGTTTTAGAGAACGGATATAGCGTTGCGCGTTGGCTTCATAAGTTTTGCGATGCTGCGGGTCGCGTTGGCTGTACAGCTTGGCTAAACGCCGGGCTAATTTAGGCATGGTGCGGTAGTCGTACCACAAATGTTCATTCGTCCCCGCCTTTTTGTGCCACAAGTCTTCCCCAACGCGTAAGTTGGTAATGTGGGCCTTGCCGTTGGCGGTAAGCAATCGCTGCAGCCAGCTATCATAACCCAGGCCATTTGAAATCACAATTTGGCCTTTCGCAACTGTTTTAGCCGTTTTGGTGGTGGGTTCAAAATCATGGGGATCCATGTTCGGTTGATTGATCAAGGTAATGACCTGCCCATGATCGCCTAAAACGGCCTTTGCTGTTTCGGCATAAAAATCCAAAGACGTGACCACGGTAATGCCTTTGGATGGTGTGGGTTGTTTTTGGCAGCCAGTTAACAGTAATAGCCAGCTACTGAGTAATAAAATAAGCGCAGTTAATTTCGGTTTCAAGCCGGTCCCTCCGTCGATTCCTAAAAAGTAATCATTACGATTTAGATTACTTGAATTAGTTTACCAGTGTCAAAAAGATTGTCAAGCGACGAAAACGCTACCAAATAAAAAAACAATTTTGCAAGGTGCCAAAATTGTTTTTGAAGTGTCACGTCAGCTAATCGGAATTGGGATTGGCCTCGTTTTTATGTTTTAAGTTTAAATAGAGCTTTTGCGTTAAGCGGTACATTTCGGCCTGTTCATCAGGCGTTAAACCAGCTAAAACTTCATTTAACAGCACAATACTTTCTTGCTCGTGGGCAGCAATACGCTTTGATCCTTGCGCCGTTAACATCACGTGGATCAAACGGCGATCATTTTGGTCCTGTTGCCGGGTGATCAAACCGTCATTTTCTAATTTACTCAGTAACTCGGTTAAAGAGGAGGGGCGAATATCGAGCTTTGCAGCCAGCTCACTTTGAATAATGCCGTTGTGATGTTTTAAGATATGCAACACACGGCCACGCCCGCGACCGTGTGAATGGAAGTGCGTGTCGTTCGTCTGACTAAACGCAAAGCGGCTAATTTGTTTCATAAGACCATTTAAAGTCTGAAACAACAATACTGACGTACTTTCTGGCAAGTTGATTGATCCTTTCGTATTGTAGCTTAGGTACCTAATTTGCTTTACTATAGCATGGCAAGCGTACCAGCGTCAATAAAACGCATCTTTAGGAAAACGGTTTCGCTCAAACATGACTTGAATGTTGCTTTAAACACTGCTATAACAAGAATTAAGCGACCATCCAGCGCGCTAGGCACCATGATTTTATGGCTGATTTAAGCATGGTGCAGTAGGTTTAAATCATCATCAGCACTTAGAGGTGAGCAACATCGCAAGGCAACACAGAATTCAATGGGTGGATGTCGCCAAGGCATTGGGAATCATTGCCGTGGTGATCGGCCATGCTTCCGCGCAACATGGCACTTTTTACCAAGTTTTATATTGGTGGCACATGCCGCTGTTCTTTATGATCGGTGGCTTTTTTATCCGGCCACAAGTAGGTTGGCGTGCTTACCGGCACTTTATTTGGCGCCGCCTCATGCCGCTTTATTTACAGTATCTCGCCGTTGGGGCGCTGATCACCTTAATCGATTTTGGGTTACAACCAGGTGCTTGGTCAGTGCTGTGGCAAGGTTTTGAAAAGCTGTTTTACGGTGGCACGTTATTAAACGGCAGCTTAAGCGTTTTTTGGTATCTCACCGTGTATTTACTGGCAGTGGCCGCCGCTGTGGCGTTGATCAGTTTTGTAAAGTGGGCTTGGCTCCGCTGGGGTATTGCGCTAACGTTGTTTGGGCTGGGCCTGACTTATGATAATGCGCAAAGTTTGTTTGGGTTCACGCTGCCTTGGGATGCAGATGTGGCATTAGGTGCTATTCGCTACGTTTATGTGGGCTACCAATTGTTTGATTGGGTGAAAGGCCATCTTAATTGCTGGTGGCTGATTGGGTTGATCTTTAGCCAAGTGCTCTTCTTTACTTGGGCGCAGGCGCAACATAAAATGCACTTTATTTTGTACATGAAATCGCATCAAATTGCTGGTCCAACCTTATTAAGCAGTACGGAGCTGGCGTTGCTATTACCGGTGATTTTTAGCATTGGTATTTTTGTGATCGCCCACTGGCTTGCGGCAACCCCGTTACTACCGGTGCTGCGTTTTATTGGCCAGCATACCTTGGTGGTGATGTATTGGCACAAACTGATTTTTACGATTTTAAAGCAATTTAGTTGGAACGCGCCAGTCTTACTAATTGGCTGCGGCTTGTTGCTACCTTTGCTATTGGCGTGGTGCCAACAGCATGTTCGCCAGTGGTGGCAGCGCGATGCATGGTTGTGGTGGCCTTTTGGGCAACACCGGTATGCTGGTAAAGTCGTGATGAAGTCGGTTCACGAACACTGACAGGAGGAAATTTTGTGAAGAAACGCTGGCTTTATCGCGGGTTATTTGCGCTGATCTTACTTTTAGCAGCGGCTTGGGAATATTATCAGTTTAATGATCAAACGACCAACAAGCAGGCCACGACACCGACTGTTTTCGTGCACGGTTGGCGTGGCAGTGCCCATTCAACCAATGATCTGATCCGTTCCATTCAGGAGCGTCGCTTAGGGCAAAAGGTCTTGACAATCACTGTCGCGGCAAATGGAAAGCTCAGTTATAGTGGCTTTTGGCGACACGGGGTTAAAAATCCGCTGATTCAAATTGTGTACACCAACAATCGCGCTGGTGAAGTGCAATACGAACGGTGGTTGGTTAAAATCATGCATCAGTTGCGGCAACGTTACCATGTACAAACAGTTAACTTAGTGGGCCATTCCATGGGCGCTTATGCAGTGACTTACTATACCTTGAAACACGGTGAGCAGGCCAATTTGCCCCGTGTGGCAAAATTAGTAGCGTTAGCAGGGCCGTTTGATGGGATCATCGGCAAAAATCGGGCTTTTCACCCTAAAGATGGCACCACCTGGACGGATCGACCGCATGCCAATCGACTTAAGGCGAATGGCGAACCCGTGAAAATTCATCCGGAATATCGGCGTTTGTTAGCGTTACGGCATCAATTTCCGAAACAGACGCAGGTGCTGAATGTTGATGGTGATCTGAAGGATGGCTCTCATTCAGATGGTGTGGTTTCAGTTACCTCGGCCACAGCCTTAGGCTACTTAGTGAAGCAACGTGCGGCCAGCTACCAAGTGGTCCAGATCACCGGTCCGAACGCACAGCACAGCCGGTTACATCAGAATAACCAACGTGTAAACCGGTTATTACGAGCATTTTTATTTCAAGCATGAGTGGGCCATAATGCGTTTAGGTTCCGAGTATTAACGAAAAGTAGCTCCGGACTCTGATTTTTGAGTCTGGAGCTACTTTGCTGTTAAAGGTCGGAATCTGCATTATGGCGCACGTTAGAGGCCGATTTTTTTCCTTTTTCAGATAAATTCAAAATCGGCCGGGTGCGGTGCGCAAACCAAGATAAGTAATTATGGTCCAGCTACTTTAACGCTTTTTGGAAGTTGTTGCGTAAGTTTAAGTAACAACCGAAAAGAGGCGAGCAACATGAAAAAATGGTTTTGGTGGGGACTGCTGGGCTGGCTGGTGGCCTGTAGCCCTGTGCAAGCCACCACTGATGTATCACAATTGGCCCAGCAATTGTGGCAACAAGAAGTTCGTGTATCACCAGCTTTAAACCTAGCCCCAGCGCAACAAACGGCCTTTGTGACGACTTGGCAGGCTTATTTACAGGCAACCCAGGATTTCCAGCAAGGCAAGCCACAACCTCAACAACCAACCGCGATTGAGCAACTGGTTTGGGCAACCTTGCAACCTGCGCAGGCGTCAGGACTGGCAGCAGGCCGCCAACAAGCGTTACAACAGTTACCCCTGGATTGTGCGCCACCACCTGATCAGTTGCCAGTTGCGCAAGTCATTTATCAACAGGCGTATCATCAGGCCTATGAACAGCAAGTTCGAGCCATGGCAACGGCAGCACTGACGCCAGATCCGCCAGTTGTCACACCGCCACCGCTTACCCCAACACAACCTGTGACAGCACCATCAGCAGCACCACCACCAGCTCCTAGCCAACCGCAAGTCGCAGCGGTGCCGCAGGTTCAATGGCGGCCAACGCAAGCCGCTTTTTTCAAGCGTTTTGCCACTTTGGCCCAGCGCATCAGTCGTCAATATGATTTATATCCCTCGATTATGTTGGCGCAAGCGGCATTAGAAAGCAATTGGGGGCAAAGTGAATTGGCCCAAGCGCCTTATTATAATTTATTCGGTGTGAAGGCGACCAGTGTGCATCAGGTGCGCTTGGCGACTTTAGAAGCAGATGATAATGGCCAGTTGCAACCAATCCAAGCGGCGTTTGAGCGCTATTCAAGTTACCGCCAATCATTGTTGGCTTATGCACGACTGTTAAGCCTGCCCCTTTATCAAGGTGCAAAACGTCAAGAGAGCACGACTTATCAAACCGCGCTGGTTCGTTTAGCACAACGCTATGCCACAGATCCGCATTATGCGCTTAAAATTCAGCAATTGATCGTGGCTTACCACTTACAGCGTTATGATGCGCCGCCAAAACTGCAGCAACATTTTCAAGCGCCACCACGTCAGCTTTTGCCTGGCCGCCAGCGTTTATGGCAACCAACCCCAGCGTCGCAGCATTTAAACTGGCCCAATGCACAAGGCTGGTCATTTTTAATTGCCAGTTGGCTGCCTGAGCGGCCTTCAAAATTGGCGTAAAAAATAGCCCACACTTCCGCCGAAGTGTGGGCTATTTGGCGAATGCTTACTTTGATTCTAAAGCCGTGCGATTATCGGCCTTAGTTTTAAC
>NZ_AZDA01000033.1 GCF_001434575.1 Loigolactobacillus bifermentans DSM 20003 | reverse complement strand
AATTACGTAAAACTGATAATTTGGCCAATCAATTTGATGCATATGCATAATTCAGGGTTAATAATGAAATTTTCTTCATAATGAAGTTCCTCCTTGTCGCCAACACCTTTTTTATTTAAGAATAAAAAAGACCCGTTGCGCAGCGGGTGATGTTCCCCTGCGAACGGGTCGTCCTTCAAAGCGGTTAAGCTTGATCTATCTTGAAGGTGAGCAATTTAAATTTAATTCGTTGATTTGTTTACAAATAGTATCTTACTAAAGCGTATGAAAGAACTCAATAGATTTTCACAAAGTCTCAGTCCAGTTCTCGTAAACTGAATTAACCATATCTGACATTGACCTTTTAAAGCTGAAAAGACCCTAGCCATTCCCTGCGACACTGCGCGGTATGGCAGCAATTGTTGGGCTTAACAAGTTTAGTGTTATGCTGATCATCAGTCACACGATTTGACCTGAGCCTTAGGCTGGCGCTTACGACTCACCGCAAGTCATCAGTGGCAGGATTGTTTGTTATCATTTGTGACACTTTTCAAGGCCAACAGTGGCGCTTAGTACAAAACAAAAAGCGCCGCAAAAAACACGACGCTTTTCAGAACCCAATTACATTTGTGGTGTTAAGATCCGTGCTAAGTCTTCTTTAGCAGTAGTAATTGGTGTTAATTCGAAGTTTTCCTTCAAGAAATCTAAAATGTTAGGTGAAATGAAGGCTGGCAAAGTTGGGCCTAAGTGGATGTTCTTAATGCCTAATGACAATAAGGTCAACAAGACACTAACGGCTTTTTGTTCGTACCAAGAAAGTACTAATGACAATGGTAAATCGTTTACGTCGCAATCAAAGGCATCTGCCAAAGCTAACGCAACTTTGATGGCAGAGTAAGAGTCGTTACATTGCCCCATGTCCATCATCCGTGGTAAGCCATTGATAGAACCTAATTGCAAGTCATTGAAACGGTATTTCCCACAAGCAACCGTTAAGATCAACGTGTTTTCAGGAGATTCCTTTACAAATTGGGTGTAGTAGTTCCGGCCAACCCGTGCACCGTCACAACCCCCAACTAAGATGATTTGTTTCAAATCGCCAGATTTAACGGCTTCAATGACTTTATCAGCGTTCTTCAAAACAAAGTCATGGCCAAAACCAGTTGTTACTGTATGGCCGCCGTTGATCCCAGTCATTTCTTGTGGTTCATCGTAGCCACCCAGTTCAAGGGCTTGTTCAATTAATGGTGAGAAGTCCTTGTCTGCGCCGATATGTTGCATTTCTGGATAACCCACAACTGAAGTTGTATAAACACGATCAGCATAGCTTTTACGAACAGGCATGATACAATTAGTGGTGAACAAAACAGGTGCTGGCATATCTTTGAATTCTTTTTGTTGGTTCTGCCAAGCTGTCCCGAAGTTCCCTTTTAATTGTGGGTAAGCTTTTAATTCTGGATAGCCATGGGCTGGTAACATTTCACCGTGGGTGTAAACGTTGATGCCTTTGCCTTTGGTTTGTTCCAATAAGCACTTCAAGTCATACAGATCATGACCAGAAATCACGATAAATGGACCAGGTTCGATGGTTAATGGGACTTCAACTGGCACTGGGTTGCCATAAACTTCAGTGTTGGCCCGGTCTAATAATTCCATGGCGATGAAGTTAACTTTACCTGTTTCCATGGTTGTGGCTAATAAGTCATCTTGTGACGCGTTGTCGTCACCAATCAAACGTAATGCTTTGAAGAAGAAGTTGTTAACTGTGGTGTCAACATATTTCAAAACGGCAGCCTGATGGGCATAAGCAGCCATCCCTTTTAAGCCTAATAAGATCAAAGCTTTTAATGAACGAATATCTTCGTTTTCATTATGCCAAACTTTGTCCATATCGTAGATCTCAACATTTTGTGCTTGGGCTTTTACTTTGTCTAAAAGAGCTTGAATCGCTGGATCATCAAAGTTAACATTGGTTAAGGTGGTGAATAAGCCGTCTAATACTAAACGGGCTAATTCGCTGTCAGTATCACCTTCAGGAACCACTTTGGATAAGCCGATCAATGCGCCAATTAAGTCGTCTTGTAAATTAGCAGTAGGTGCGGTTTTGCCACAAACCCCTGCTTTTGTACATGCGATGCCTTTCATTGTTTGTTCACATTGGAAACAGAACATTTTTTCTGCGACTGCCATTTTTTATCGATCACCTTTCGAATCAAATCGTTTGATATTTTGATAACAAAATGATAGCGCTTTTAAACAATTTTTGCGGTTGGATTTCCAACGGAAAGGAAAAAAATATGGACAAGTTCTATCCTATCATTTTAAATTCGCGACTTTTTCAGTCGCTTTCAATACAAGAATTACCCGATCTGCTTAAAATTGCTCAGCCTCAGCAACGCACCTACGCCGCAGGTCAGCGGATCTGGCAGGCCGGCGAACAAGTCACTAGCTTGGGACTCGTTTGCGCCGGCCGGGTACAGATCATCAAAGAAAACCCCCAAGGCGATCGGATGATCATTGCCACCATTGATCCTGCCGATTTATTCGGCGAAGCTTACTTATACGCAGGTGCGAAAACATTGCCTGTTTCAGTGGATGCCGTTTCCGAAGCCACAGTGCTCTTTTTTGAGCCAGAGGCCTTACTGGAAGTAGCCTGGATGCCAGAAGGCAAACGGATCATTCGCAATCTATTGCAGATCCTCTCGCAAAAAAGCTTATTGCTTAACAAAAAGGTAGCGATTCTCTCGCAACGTAAAACCGCTGATAAAGTGTTGGTTTATTTAAAAACTGAAGCCAAGCGTCAGCAAACCAACCCGTTAAAGATTCCCTACAATCGCCAAGAAATGGCCGATTACTTAGGGGTTGAGCGCTCCGCCTTATCCGCGGCCTTAAGCGATATGAAGCAAGCCGGCCTACTGGACTATCATAAAAATGAATTTACGTTACATCCATTTCAATAAAATGAACGCCTAACCAAAAAAGCAACCGCCAGATTGAAGTCTGAAGGCTGCTTTTTTCTATCCAATCATGATTGAATGTGTGTAAATTTATAATTAACCATTGAGCCAAGTTTAGAGACTTGCAGGCCTTTCACGCGTTGCGCCTGTAAATAAGTCTGACTGCTTTGGTAAACAGGCGCCACCACGGTTGCTTTAGAAACGGCCTGCTGCTCTAAACTTTTGATTTTGTGCATCCGTGGGGATGGCTGGGTGGCCAAACGGCCGGACAGCTCAGCCAAGCCACGGTCATACGCGGCATTTTGATAGTGCGAAACATTCATTAAACTCGTTGACTTAAAGAAGCCAACATAATTGGCCGGGTCCGTATCCGTTGGGGTCCACATGCCTAATACAATCTGAAAATGGCCTTTGCCTTCTAATTGGATTCGTTTTTCCAGGGATACCGTTTTCAGCTTAACGGTTAAGCCGGGTAACGTATGCTGCATTTGGGCTTGTAAAAATCGGCCAATTTGCAAGTTTTGCGGGGTGTTCGACAGTAATAAAGTCACCGTTAACCTGCGACGGCCTAACTGGGCTTGGGCCTTGTGCCACGCCTTAGTTGCCCGGCGAACATTATAGCTGGTATTGGTCAATTTGCCGACAGCGGTGCGATAATCGCGTTGATGGGTCGGTGTTTTGATCAGTTGTTCCGGAATCAGCCCGTTTAAAGGTTCTGAGCCATTCCGTAAAACACCATCCACCAATAAGCGTTTATCAAAAGATTGGGCCAACGCCTGCCGTAACGCTAAATTCTTCAAATCGACTGCTTGCGTATTAAAGAATAAATAGGCCGCTGTAATGGTTTGCCGCTGATGTAACACTTTATAACCAGTATAGCGTTGCACGGTTTGATCTGTTAACTGCGCATAATCAAGCTGTCCGCGATCAAATAACCGCGCTGCTTGCTTTGAAGTGCGCACCACCCGTAATTTAACCCGCTGTAAGGTCACTTGTGCAGCATCCCAATAGTCAGGATTTTTCACATAACGCCACTGCTTATCCTGTGTGCCGTTCCAATTTTGAATTTGAAACGGACCATTGGCCAGCACGTAACGGGCAGCGGTACCGTATTTAGCCCCCATTTGATGAGCAAAGTGACGGTTAATCGGTACCAGCGCCGCCCCAACTAAGGTGCGGGACAAATAAGGGGTGGGTTGGGCCAATGTGATCTGTAAGCGATACTTGCCTAAAGCCTTAACGCCAAGCGCCGTGTAAGGCCGCTTGCCGCTGACCACTGCGGCACCATTTTGCAAAAAGGCCACTTTACTGGCATTTCGGGACTTGCGTTTCGGATTCGCTAAACGTTGCCAGGCATAGACAAAATCATCGGCGGTCACCGGCTGACCATTCGACCAACGGGTGTGTTTCAACGTAAACGTGTACTGGGTTTTCGCACGGTTGACTGTCGGAGCCTTAGCAGCGACGCCTAGCACAATATGTTGTTGCGCATCATACGTGTAAAGTCCTTCTGCATAGGCGGTAATGGCCTCTGAATCAGAAGCCACCGCGTATTTCGTACTATCTAGCGTAGTTAACGGCGTGTTGACCATGCTGGTTAACGTTTGTTTTGCTGCATGAACACTGGTACTGACACAAAACCAACACAGGCCTAAAACTAACCAAACATAACGTTTTTTCATGACAGCCCCCACTAATCCAACGCCGGCAAAATCGGCCGACCATAATAGTAGCCTTGCGCTTGTGTAATGCCTAATTGTTTGGCCAGCGCTAAATCAGCGCCATTTTCCACGCCTTCCAAGACAAAAGCCAATTGATGTTGTTGGGCCAAGTCATACCAAAACGCCGCTTGCTCCCAAACTTGCGCCTGTTCTTTTTCAAAGGCTAAATTTTGAAGCGCAAATTTTAGCATATCAACATCCGCCAGTAACGGCACCACCACTTCAAAGCCATTATCGGACTCCACATCATCAATGGCGATCTTCACCCCACCTGCATGGTAGATTGGGCTGATCTGGTGCATCACATCTGGCGTCGGCACTTCCGTCACCTCAACAACCATTTCCTGTAAACTGGTTTCATGTTGGAAATAGGCTGTTAACCGTCGCGCCGTCACCTTGTTGGCAAATTGTCGCGCAGTGAGATTAATGCTCACGCGCTTGACTTCCAATTGTGGCAAGACTGTTTTGAGCAGTTCAATTTGTGTATCCGCAGAGATCTCAAAAATTCGTGGCAATTGCCACTGTTTAAACCGGGGATGGTACATGCGCAACAATAATTCATTACGAATCGGCTTTTGTGTCGCCACATCGACGATGGGTTGGTTAAAGAAACGGTAGGTCAGCGCCACATCATGGCGATGATTAGACCGGTAGATCTCGCCTTCTACCGTAATCGTGTTCCGCCCATTTTGCTTCGAATGGTACAGGTTATCATCCGCCCGTTTGTACAGCATGGCAAAGGTGGTATCACTGGCTTGGCGCTGCGTGACGCCTACCGATAAGGTAATACTAATATCAAATTCTTCAAATTTAAAATTGTGTTCCCGAATCTGGCGCCAAAAGTCCACCACTAAATCCAACACATCTGCGGTTTGGCGTTGGGCAAAAATAATATTGAATTCTTCACCACCTGTGCGATAAAACTCATAGTTGGTTAACGGACTATCTGCTAAGATTTGTTGAATACTACGTGCCACTTCTGACAGGATAAAGTTACCTGCTGTATGGCCATAACGATCATTGACTTGTTTAAAATGATCAATGTCAAACATCACCAAGGTCACCGGTTCGATCGATTGTAGCATCAGTTGCCGGCCGTCACGCTGAAAAGCCGAGAAGTTTTTCACCCGCGTTAAGGCGTCCACATTCACCTGTTTCACCAGTTCCGTATGCTCAGCCTCACTACGCCGTGCAGCGGTCCAATAAAAGAAGTTAAACACGTTCATCAAGAAGAACATGGCGATGCCCATAACCAGATACGAATGTACCAGTTGCGTTTGCGTCATCCAAAAAGTGATCCCGATCCAAAACGACATCCCTAGATCAGCGAAAGCCCGATCACGAATCTGATCACCCCAGCGATTGATCACAATTAAGATCAGCAATAAGCTCACTAGGGAGAGGGCAAACCACCAGCCTAAGACCAAATCGTTGTAAACCCAAAACAGCACTAAACCTGCGGCCCGTACCCAAAATTCTAATTGAAAAACTTGGTTGTCCATTAATGGAATAATCAGCACGTATAGGCTGAAATTCAAATAGGTCAGACTATTGATCGGGTCCAACCACGCAGCCGCTTGAAAGAAAATCGCCATTAGGAAAATAAAAGCCGTCATGCCCACATGGGTCATGCGTTGTTTCATGCGCGGCGAATAATCTCGCCGTCCCAATAATGGCAACCATTCTTGGTGATAAAAGACCACAAAGCCTGAAATAAAGAAGATGGCGATCACAGACTCGATCAACCAACTGCCCCAATTATAATTCCCCATGCTGTTTCCCTCGTTTTTTCATTTTTAATTGTAAATAGTATAACATTTTCATAAAGGTCCTTATTGAAAATTCCACAAGGATTACATTAAAAAAAACGCCCTTAGGTCAGTAACGACCTAACAGACGTTTGCTCCAGGCTGCTGCGGTTTACCATAATGGTAGCCCTGCCCTAAAATAATACCTAACTTTTTAGCCAACGCAATGTCATGTGCCGTTTCAATACCTTCCAGCGTAAACGTCAGCTGATGTTGGTCTGCCAATTTTTTCCAGTGTTGGATTCGAATTGCCATTGCCTGAACATCACCGGTTGCACGGAGGTTTTGAATGGCAAATTTAATCCCATCCACGTAGGGCAACAGATCAATCACTTCTGACAGGCGATTATCCGACCCGACATCATCGATCACCAAACGAATGCCCACTTTACGATATTGTTGCCCGACTGCTTTCAATGTATCCAGATCAGGCGCAACGGTTAATTCAATGGTCAGTGATTCTAAAATATCATTATTTTGTTTAAACAACGTTAAACCTGCCAGGAAACCTTCATCCGCAAACTGCGGCCCGGTTAAGTTTAAATCAATATTTTTAACGTCTAGCTTCTGCAAAGCCTCATTCATTAATTTCGACTGTAGATCCAACGAAATATTAAAATGATCTGGTAAATGCCAATCATCTTGGTGGCTCACCCGTAATAACAATTCATTTTTCAGTGTTTTTCCAGTATTGATGTCCACAATTGGTTGCGCAAAAAAAATATGCTTCTCCATCATCAACCGTCCTTTCGATTTGGTTCAGTCCGTTATGACCTGAACCAAATCGGGCGGCGTATCGATTGCACGGCGTAGCAAGGACAATGTTTTGTTAGATTGGCGCACATCATTTCTGAAGCGCATGGTCGCTAAAACCATGACGATCATCCCTTCTTTTGCAACATGATAGCAGTCACTTTCGGCTATTCCTGGTTAGTATAATGGAAAGCACTTATCAAAAACAAGCGTTTCAACTAAAAAGTGGCTAAATAGCATGTCAAGACAGGTTATTGGGTTACGAAACCACTTATTTAGGCCTTTAATCACCACAAACAATCCAAAAAAGCCACCTTAAAAGGTGACTTCATTTAAAACTTTCGAAAACGCGCTTGGCGTTGGACCAATAATTCAGTTGGTGTTAATTGCTGTAAGCGCGCAATTTCTGCCAGCAACTGTTCCCGCAACGTCTCGATTAAGGTTGCTGGCTGTTTTTCAGGCACGATTTTTTCAATGATGCCTTGTGCTAATAATTGCTCTGGTAGCAGTTGCATGACTTTAGCCGCCTGCCCAGATTTTTTAGCGTCTTTCCATAAAATACTGGCAAACCCTTCTGGTGACAAAATGGCGTAAAAGCTATTTTGAAGCATCCAAACACGGTCGCCACAAGCCAAGGCCAAGGCGCCTCCACTGCCACCTTCGCCGAAGATCAAACTGATCATCGGCACCGGTAATTGGCTGGCTTTCAATAAGTCGGCCGCAATCGCAGCGCCTTGTCCTTGTTCTTCAGCACTTTGTCCTGGATAAGCACCAGGGGTATTGATCAAACTAATGATCGGCCGGTTAAATTTAGCCGCCTGTTCCATTAAGCGCAAGGCTTTCCGATAACCTGTCGGCGTTGGACTGCCAAAATGAGTCGCAATCTTGCTCTCTAAATCAGAACCTTTATCAGTGCTTAGCACCGTCACTGGTTGGTGTCCAAATGTTGCAATCCCGCCACGCAAGGCTGGATCATCCCCACTTAAACGATCGCCAAATAATTCCATCAGATCTGGGAATAAACCAGCTAGCAGCGCCTGTGTGGTGATTTTTTTATCGGAGCGCGCTGCTTGGACGACTGTTTGTGCAGAGCGTTTTAACGCTGCCATGCTACTCACCTACCTTTGGTTGATGCCAAGCCAACAACTGGCGCAAGGTTTGCGCCAACTGCGGCCGCGGGACAATTCGATCAATAAAGCCTGTTTGTAACACTGTTTCGGCCCGTTGAAAATCTGATGGTAACGGCTGCTGCGTGGTTTGCGCAACAACCCGCTGTCCGGCAAAACCAACCAAGGCATGTGGCTCAGCCAAAATCAGATCACCTTCCATGGCAAAACTCGCCGTCACACCACCAGTGGTTGGATCGGTTAGCACCACAATGTAAAGCAAACCAGCCGCATGATGCGCTGCCACAGCTTGACTGACCTTGGCCATTTGCATCAACGAATGAATGCCCTCTTGCATGCGCGCGCCGCCAGAAGCCGTCAATAAAATCACTGGCAGCCGCTGTGCCGTAGCCTTTTCAAACAAACGCGTGATTTTCTCACCGGTGGCACTGCCTAGACTGCCCATGAAAAAATGCGTGTCCATCACACCTAATGCCACCGGATAATGGCCTAGGCGTGCTTTACCGGTGACAACACTTTCTTGCAAACCAGTTTTGTGTTGGACTTGTGCTAGCTTTGTCTGATAACCAGGAAAGTGGAGCGGATCTTGGGCCGTTAAGCCCGTATCCCAAGGCTGAAATTGATGGGTCAACTGATCAAGTCGTTGTTGTGCGGTTAAACGGAACCCATATTGACAATTAGGACACACTTTAAAAGCGCCTAAGTCGCGATAATACACCGATTCATGACAATAAGGGCACCGTTGCCAAAGGCCATCGGGCACCTGACTTTGCCGCTGTTTCAGTTCCGCCGGAGCCGCTGGTAAATGAATGTAATGCCGCTTATTGAATAAGCGCATGTTAATCCGCCTCCTTTGTAGCTAACCAATCCGGCAAAACCGTTTGATTCACAGACATAGTGGTGAGTTCCCCTTTCAAAAAGGTGGGATCTTCCAGCAAGGCTGCTTCAAATTCGCAGTTAGTCGGTACCCCACGAATAATGGTTTCTTGTAACAACCGCTGCATTTTCGCAATGGTTGCATTCCGATCTGGAGCAAAGGTGATCAACTTGGCTAACATGGCATCATAAAATGGTGGTACCACACTACCGGCATAAATACCGCTGTCGATTCGAACACCAACACCACCTACTGGCCAGTACAAATAGTCAATTTTACCGGCCACTGGCAAAAAGTCCTGCGTTGGGTCTTCTGCGTTAATGCGGCATTCAATGGCATGGCCGTGAATCTGAATCGCAGCCTGTTCCCAAGGCAAAGGCTGCCCCATGGCCACAGTTAATTGCGCCTTGATCAAGTCGACTTGCGCCACCATTTCCGTAATCGGATGTTCCACCTGAATCCGGGTATTCATTTCCATGAAATAAAACTGTTGCTTTTGATCCATCAGAAACTCAATGGTCCCCGTGTTTACATAATGCAACGCCTCTGCAGCTTGTTTGACCAATGCCATTAAATGGGCCCGCTGGTCCGCTGAAATCAGCACACAAGGACTTTCCTCCAGCAACTTTTGATGGTGTCGTTGCGCAGAACAATCCCGCTCAGGAAAGACCACGGTATGACCTTGTTGGTCGCGGATCACCTGTAATTCAATGTGCTTAGCGGGCGCAATAATTTTTTCCAAATACATGCGGCCATCCCCAAACGCGGTTTGCGCTTCTTGTTGGGTCGCTGCAAAATGGGTGCGCAAATCGTCAGCATTTTCTAACCGCCGAATGCCCCGGCCACCGCCGCCAGCAGCGGCCTTTAATAAAATGGGATAGCCAATGGTTGCGGCGACTTTTTCGGCTTGCGCCAAACTTTCTAAAAAGCCATCACTGCCTGGAATCACCGGTACCTTGGCCTGCTGCATAAACTGCCGCGCCCGTGCTTTATCACCCATTAAGGCAATATTTTCGGCGCTTGGACCAATAAAGACGATTTGACACGCAGCACACATTTCGGCAAACTGTGCGTCTTCTGCCAAAAAACCAAACCCTGGGTAAATGGCTTCTGACCCAGTTAAAATGGCTGCACTTAAAATATTTTCGCGATTTAAATAAGAATCTTGCGCCGGCCCACTGCCCACGCAAATCGCCTCATCGGCTAGCTGTACGTGTAAGCTCTCTTGATCCGCTTCTGAATAAATCGCCACACTGGCAATTCCCATTTCTTTTAAGGTTCGTAAAACGCGGACCGCGATTTCACCGCGATTGGCGACTAGTACTTTTTGAAACAAACGGCCACGCCTCCTCAGCTTTAATGTTTATTTTGCTGTCGCAAAATCTAATTTTCGGATGCTGTCCAGTCTTGTGGGGTCAGTTCACCCCGCAGGACGCATGGCGCCTCCTCAGCTTTAATGTCTATTTTGCTGTCGCAAAATCTAATTCTCGGATGCTGTCCAGTCTTGTGGGGTCAGTTCACCCCGCAGGACACATGGCACCAGCTAAATACGCTTGTGTATCTTTGCTATCGCAAAGGTCTTATTTTCGCTGGTTGTCCAGTCTGGCGGACGAAAACCATCACGCCAGAAACATGGCGCCTCCTCAATTCTTTAATGTCTATTTTACTATCGTAAAAATCTGATTCTCGGATGCTGTCCAGTCTTGTGGGGATAGTTCACCCCGCAGGACGCATGGCGCCTCCTCAATATCTTTTTCTACTATTTAATGAATGGCAAACACAAACTCAGCTGAACAAACAACCTTGTCATCCACCTTGATCGTACCTTGACCGCTACCAATTTGATCACGTAGTTTCGTCAATTCAACCTCAATTTTTAACACGTCCCCTGGGCGCACAATTTGCCGGAATTTGGCTTTTTTAATGCCACCAAAATAGGCGACTTTGCCTTTAAATTCTGGCAACGTTAAAATGGCAACGGCGCCGGCTTGGGCCATGGCCTCTAATTGTAAAACCCCTGGCATGACAGGATTACCTGGAAAATGGCCTTGGAAAAAAGGTTCATTGATCGTGACATTTTTTTGAGCCACAACACTTTCACCAGGCGTCACCGTTAGAACCTTATCAATTAATAAAAAGGGATAACGATGGGGTAAAATTTTTTGAATCTCTTGAATATCTAACATGCTAAGCCTCACTTTCAGCAGTGCCAACTTCAAACAACGGTTGATGGAAATCGACTAAGGAGTCATTGTCCACCAGTACCGCTGTGATCACACCACTCACATCACTTTTAATTTCGTTCATCATTTTCATGGCTTCGATCAGGCAAATAACTTCACCGACCTGAACCGTATCACCAACTTGCTTATACACTGGGGCTTCAGGGCGAGATTGTAAATGCACAATTCCCACCAATGGTGCCTTGATCATTTGCCCCGGTTGTGCCGGCTTTTCAGGTGCCGGTGTGGTTTCAGTGGCAGCTGGTGCAGCTGCAGGTGGCGTTGACACAGCGGCAGTGCTGGTTTCGGTTGGCAGTTGCTGTTGCACTTTATTTTTACTAAACTGCAATTCTGTCTCACCGGTCCGTAAATGAAACTCACGCACGGAGCTTTCATCAAATTGCTTTAATAATGCCTGAATTTCTTTTAATTCCATTTTTATGCTTCACCCCATGTTTGTAAGGCTAAAACAGCATTGTGACCACCAAAGCCAAATGAATTGCTAATGGCCTTCGTTGCCGTTGAGGCCGTGTTATCTTGATTCACCAAGTGCACCGGGCAGGCTGGATCTTGCTGTGCCACGCCTACATTGACTGGTAATTGATGATCCGTTAGTGCGGCTAACGTGATCACAGCTTCCAAAGCCCCTGCGGCACCTAATAAATGGCCCGTCATACTTTTGGTACTGCTAACAAGTAGATCGGGACGATTACCAAAAACGGCCACGATTGCTTGCGCTTCAGCACTGTCATTGGCAGCCGTACTGGTACCATGGGCATTAATGTAGTCAACCTCGTCTGGTTGCCAGCCGGCTTCCTCAACGGCTAATGCCATGGCCCGCGCGGCCTGAGTCCCATCTGGATCAGGAGCAGTCATATGGAACGCATCACAAGTACTACCGTACCCAGTAATCTCACCATAAATTTTTGCGCCACGTGCTTGGGCGTGACTGAGACTTTCTAAAATCAACGTTCCGGCGCCTTCTCCCATGACGAAGCCTTGCCGTTTTTCATCAAACGGAATGGATGCCACCGCTGGATCAGTGGCCGCCGACAAGGCGGATAACGCCGCAAAACCGGCAATCCCGATTTGGTTCACAGATGCTTCACAGCCCCCTGTGATCATCATGTCAGCCCGACCAGCACGAATTTCACGAAAGGCATTGCCAATGGCGTTGGTTCCGGAGGCGCAGGCTGTTACCACCGCCTGACACGTATTTTTGGCTTTAAAGTATAAGGCCACATTACCGGCCGCCATATTCACAATGGATTGTGGTACAAACAATGGCGACACCCGCTGTGGCCCTTTGGCATTCATTTTTGTAACTTGCGCCTCAATGGTCGTTAACCCACCGATCCCAGAGCCTAAAATCACGCCTAAGCGCTCAGGAGCAACTGTTTTAGCGGTTAAACCGGCTTGTTCAGCTGCTTCAATGGCACTATACAATGCGTATTGTGAAAAAAGATCCATTCGCTTGCTAGTGCGTTTTTCGAGCCGTTTAGTTGCATCAAAATCCTTCACTTCGCCAGCTAAGGTAATGCCTGTTTCAGTTGCATCGAATTTTGTGATCGGTGCAAAGCCGACTTCACCTGCTTGAATTTGAGTCATGGTACTGGCAACATCATTGCCTAATGGAGAAACTGTCCCCATCCCCGTGACAACAACACGTTCTGTCATTTGAAAAAACCTCCTAAATGCTCTAGTGTATCTTTGCTATCGCAAAGGTCTTATTTCCGGAGGATGTCCAGTCCCTCGGGCGAAACCCGCCACGATGGAAACATGGCACCTCCTAAATGCTCTAATGTCTATTTTGCTAACGCAAAAATCTTACTTCGGAGGATGTCCAGTCTTGTGGCGTCAACCCACGCCGCAGGACACATGGCTCCTCCTAAATGCGCTAATGTCTATTTTGCTAACGCAAAATCTTATTTCGGAGGATGACTATTCCTACGGGCGCAATCACCCTCGTAGGAAACATAGCCCTCCTAAATGCGCTAATGTCTATTTTGCTCATATTAGTCCGCTTTAAACTTCCTATTAATACATGGTCAAGCCGCCGTCAATGGCAATTGTTTGGCCAGTGAGGTAGTCATTTTGGGCTAAGAAAAGGGCTGTTTGGGCGACTTCTGTTGGTTGGCCAAAGCGCTTTAACGGAATTCGTTCTAAAATATCGGCTTGACGTTTTTCGTCTAACACAGCGGTCATATCAGTGTCGATCATCCCTGGTGCAATGGCGTTACACCGCACTTGGCGTAAGGCTGCCTCTTGAGCCACAGATTTGGTAAAACCAATAATCCCTGCTTTACTAGCAGCATAATTCGCCTGACCAATATTACCGGTTAAGCCGATTACACTGGCAATATTAATAATGCAGCCAGACCGTTGCTTCAGTAATAGCGGTAACGCTTTTGACGTCACGTTAAAGGTACCTACTAAATTGGTTTGCAGGACTTTTTCAAAGTCAGCTGGTTGCATCCGAATCAATAGTTTATCCTCGGTAACCCCTGCATTATTGATCACCACATCTAGCTGGCCAAATTCAGATTTAATGGTTTTGATCATCTGCTTCACCTGATCAGGATCTGCTACATCAGCTTGAATTGCCGTACAAGTCACACCTTGTGCCGTAAAAGTCGTCACTTGTTCAGTGGCCGCATGACGACTGTTCAAAACCAGTTTGGCCCCGGCCTGGGCAAAAGCTTGCGCCATTGCCGCGCCGATTCCCCGGGAACTCCCAGTAATTAAAACAACTTTATCTTTTAAATCCATTAAGGCTATCCTTTCTCAGGCGCTAACGTGCAATATTTCCGGTAACGTCACCAAATCGGTCGGTTGCTGAATGGCAATGGCTTGCGCTTCAGGAATCGTTTTCCGCACAAATTGGGTCAACGTTTTCCCAGGGCCCATTTCAATAAAGTGCGTGACCCCTTGTGCTGCCAACGCTTGTAAACAAGTAGCAAAATAAGTTGGGCTCACCAACTGTTGCGTCAATGTATCCCGTAACGTGGCAACTGTAAACGGCTGTTGCGTGGTATTGCTCCACACCGGCACTTGGCCAGCCTGCACCGTGGTTTGCGCCAAGGCAGCTGCTAACGGTGCTTGCGCCGGTTGCATTAAGGCACTATGAAACGCACCGCTAACCGGTAAGGGCAATACCCGCCGAACCCCTAGCTGTTTCAAAATAGCGCTGGCCTGGGCCACCCCTGCCGTAGTGCCAGAGAGCACCACTTGTTTTGGCGTATTGTAATTCGCGACTGTCACATCGTCCGCTTGACAGGCTTGGGCCAATTGTTCAGGCGTGGCGTTCATCACTGCCGCCATAGCGCCTGGCTGATCGGCCGCGGCTTGCGCCATCAAGCGGCCGCGCTGTTGAACTAATTGCAACGTGGCTGTCGCGGTCATAAAACCGCTGGCAGCTAGCGCCGAATATTCCCCTAAACTCAGGCCTAACATGGCAGTCGGCGCAGGTAATAATGACTTGACGCTTTCATAAACCGCTAAACTATAGGCAACGATAGCCGCTTGCGCATAAGCCGTTTCCTGCAACCGTTCATTTTCAGTAAAGCACAATGCAGGTAAGTCCCAGCCTAATGCTTTGCCATAAGCCATAAAGTGCTGATGGAAAAGTGGCGCTTCAGCATCAAACGTCTGACCCATCCCAGCAAACTGGGCGCCTTGACCACTAAATAAAATGGCATATTTCATGATTTAACCACTCTTTCATTAAAGCAAGGCCGGTCCTTGTTGTAAGCACGCTTTGGCTTGCGCCACAGTACTGGTTAAAATGTCGGCACAACTCATTTCTTGCTTCACCATGCCGGCAATTTCACCGGCCATAAAGGACCCTGTTTCACTATCCCCTGTTTGAACAGCCCGGCGTAAACTGCCGTTACCAAGTTCTTCCAGTTCCGCAAAATCATCTTGACCTGCTTGGGCAGCGGCTTTTTCGGCCACTAAGTAAGCCCGGCTCATTTTATTTTTCAAAACGCGCGCAGGATGGCCTAAATAATCCCCTGTGACCAACGTATCAATATCTTTTGCCTTTAAAACAGCTTTTTTATAGTTCGGGTGAATATCACATTCAGTTGCACTGAGGAACCGCGTGCCCATTTGGACCCCGGCTGCGCCAAGCATTAAAGCGGCGGCCACACCACGACCATCACCGATGCCACCAGCTGCAATCACGGGAATCGATACCGCGTCGATCACTTGGGGGACTAACGCCATGGTAGTCATTTTGCCAATGTGCCCACCGGATTCCATTCCTTCGGCGATGACGGCATCCACACCGACCCGTTCCATGATCCGCGCTAAGCCCACTGATGGTACCACGGGGATCACTTTACTGCCTGCCCCTTTTAAGCGTTCAATGTATTCACTGGGATTCCCAGCACCTGTGGTGACCACAGCTACTTTTTCCCGCACGATCACATCGATCACTTCTTGGACATGAGGAGACAGGAGCATGACATTGACCCCAAACGGCTTGTCCGTTAACGACTTTGCCGTATGGATCTCATGTTCGACCACGTCAGCTGGTGCATGACCACTCCCAATGATACCGAGTCCGCCGGCTTCAGAGACAGCCGCAGCAAGATGACCATTGGCAACCCAAGCCATGCCGCCTTGAAAAATTGGGTATTTCAAACCTAATGATTGCATAAAAGAATTCACGTCTTAGCCTTCTTTCTTCGATTCAGGTTAGGCGATTTGAGCTGCAACGTAATCGATCAACTCTGAAACAGTTGCTAACCCTTCATCTGTTTCGATTTTAACGTCGAATTCATCTTCGATTTCATTGATGATCTCAAAAACGTCTAAACTATCAGCATTTAAATCATCTTTAAAATTGGTGGTTAATTGGACGTCTGCTGCACTTTTATCTAATTGTTCCATAATGATGTTTTGTACTTTTTCAAAAATTTCAGTTTTTTCCATGTTGATCACACGCTTTCTTTTTCTAATAAATTAAAATTTGACTACCGACGGTTAAGCCACCGCCAAAGCCGCTTAGGGCAAGCACGTCGCCGCGCTGTACTTGTTGCGATTGAACACATTCATCTAATAAGATTGGTAAGCTAGCCGCAGATGTATTGCCATAAGCGGCCATATTTTGGGGAAACTTCGTTAATGGCTGCCCCAAGCGTTTGGCCACTTGGGCAATAATGCGGGTATTGGCCTGATGTAACAGAAAATGGTCAATATCGGCCAGTGCGTAAGGACTACTAGCCACTGCTTGTTGCAATGAATCTGGGACGGCATGGGTGGCAAAGCGGTAAACAGCGCGACCATCCATTTTAAAAGGGTCTAATTTATAGTTAACCCAATTAACTATTTCGGTTGACGCCACCACTTCGCCGGCCTTTAAGGCAGCTGCTTGACTCCCATCGGCAGCCAAGTGTTGTCCCAGTAACCCTTGGGACTGATGTTCTAATAAGACACCACCGGCACCATCACCGAACAAAACAGCGGTGGTGCGATCTTGCCAATCCAATAAGCGGGATAAGCATTCACTGCCAATCACCAAACCATAGCGGTAAGGCGTGCCCTCTGTGAAAAATTGTGCTGCGACACTTAGACTGTAAATGAAGCCTGAACAGGCAGCGTTTAAATCAAAGGCAAAGGCCTTATTCGCTCCAATTGCCCCTTGTACCAAAGCCGCCGTACTGGGTGTTAGCTGATCAGGCGACATGGTACAAACGATAATAAAATCGAGTTCAGTGGCCGCAATGCCACTACGCTGTAGCAGCTGCTGAGCTGTTGCGACTGCCAAACTGGTTGTGGTTTCCGTCGTGGCAATGTGTCGTTGGCGAATACCAGTCCGTGTTCGAATCCATTCGTCCGACGTCTCCATGCGCTGCGCCAAGTCATCGTTGGTCAGTACCTGTTGCGGCACGGCATGAGCCGTGCTTTTGATTCGAAAGCCCATTATTCTGGCCTCCTCAATACGCTAATTAGGCAACGTTAGTCACCTTGATGTTGGTCTAAGAAATACTGCAAGTTATCCAAGGCACGCTCCACCATTTGGACTTCTGGTTCATTTAAGCCACGTAAGAAACTTTGCACCATTTTGCGATGAAACGCTTGGTGGACCCGGTACATTAACCGGCCTTTACGCGTCAATCCCAGGTGAATGATACGGCGATCATCTTCACTGCGTAAGCGTTCGGCGTAGCCTTTACGGACTAAATTATTGATCGAAACACTTAATGTGCCCGGTGTCACATTTAACGCTTGGGCCACTTGCGACGATGTTTTGCGATGGTACATGCCGATTGCATTGATCGTATGAATTTCCTTGATCGATAAATCTTTAAACTGACTCTTTTTTAATTCAATTTCTTCAATTTGCACGATATTGTTGTAAACCCCAACCAACTTATCGTTAATGCGCTGTTCTTCTGGTGTCATATTTTCATTCCCCAACTACTTTGAATATCAAAATAATAATGAAAAATGAACCATTTGTCAATTTAGTCAGTCGCTCCTACGACGAAATGGAGCTCAGCCTGACAGATCATTTCCCCGTCAACTAAGGCTTGCGTATGGACAACACCCATATTTTGACGCACCTTGGTTAAGGTGATCTCAAGCACCAGCACATCTCCTGGCACCACTGGCTTCAAAAATTCAGCCTTGGTGACACTGCCTAAATAAGCCGTTTTATGGGCAAACTGCGGTGATTTCAAAATCAAGATCGAGGCCGCTTGTGCTAATGTTTCGATCAACAGCGTATTCGGCATCATCTGTGGCACATAACCTTGGAAAAAGTCCTCGTTGATGGTAACATTTTTAACCGCACGGATAAACTGATCAGGTTCTAACGCCGTTACGCTATCAATATAACAAATGGGATAACGATTTGGAATCATCGCCTGAATCTCGGCAGCTTGTAAAATTGGCATTGGTTTCACCTCTTCTCACTCACTTTGAGTATCCTTTGTGTATCAAACAAAATTCAATTAGTTTGATGTTCAAAGTTTATGGCAGGTCTTTTTATTAGTCAACCCTTTTTTTGCAGTTTGTGATGCCAGACACTTTCAAAAGTACGTCAGCACAACGTCTGTTCAATTTCAAAAAATTTGTTTTCATTGCATTAAATCGCAAAAAAAAGACCGGCAATCTCACTGTCGGTCTTTCAGCTTACTGAATTAACTTTTTGCTGGACGGGTTTGTGCAACCTTCAACGCGTCGTTGATAACTTGTGCGTAGGCCACATCCCCTGCGTGAATCCCACCGAAATGGACACCATCCGTGCCTTTAAAGGCATCAGGATGCTTTGGTGCCGCTTTGCCCCAGTCAGCAATCGTGATGAAATTATACTTTTTCGGCAAGCTCCGTTCCAGCTCGCCAAGTTTAGACGAATTCCAACTGGCGGTGGCCTGCGCATTATACGGTGTCATCAAGACTAATTTATGCCCTGGCGCTAAATCATTGACCACTTTCATCAGCTGTTCTTGGTAATCATTTAACGCGTTGGTCCCAATACAGATCACCACGTACTCCCGCAACAAATGATTTTTTTGCTGCTCCATCATGACTTTGTAGGCCAGATCCATGGTCCGGTCGCCTTCTGCGTCAATGCTGCTATCCGCCACGTGGGCGCCAAGATAGTCCCGGGTCCCTAACGTCACACTGTCACCGATAATCGAAACACCTTTTGCAGGCTTGGTACCAGTCGCTGTCGCAGCCTTAACAGCTGGCGCTGGTTTAGCCGTGGCAATTGCCTGAGTGGCATTTAGTTTATCCACATCTTGGGTGATCCCGCTTAACCACAAGTTCGTTTCTAAGCGCGATAATTGTGGCGCAGTCCGGGTCACTTGAATCGTTAACAAGGCCAGCCCCGCCGTTAAAATAAGAAACGGCCATTTCACCAAGCGCCACTGTAATGGCCACTTGAAAAAGTGCGCCGGTTTACCGGCAATCAGCGGCTCTAAGCTGTAATAAGAAAGCGCAGACAACACGATTGATAAGCTGGTGGTCACCAGCGCCGCTAACCAATTGGTCATTAAATGTGAGAAAATCACATACAGTGGCCAATGGAACAGGTAAACACTATAACTCACATCCGCCAAAAAGGTAATGGGCTTTGGCTCAGGGACGTTAGGTGTTTTTTCATGTAATACCCGGGCGCTGAAAATCATAACACAAGCTAACAGCGTCGCTAACAGCAGCCCACCACGGTAAGTGATCAATTGGTCAAACTGCAATAAGTCGCCTAATACGATCAATGTTAGCGCGCTTAATGCCATCACACCAGCCGCTGATTGCCAAGTCCAAGCCCGCCAGCTGCGCTGAAAACTAGGCGCCACATAGCGAATACCAGTCACCGTTCCCAGCGCGCTTCCGACGAAAAACGGAAAACCGTGGGTCACGCTTGAAAAGTAAACCGGTGAAAAATCACTTAACCCTGCAGCGCGTAAAAACATACTCATCAAACTATAAACCGCTAAGCCAATCGCCAAAATAAACAGCGCTAACCGAAACATCGGCAAAGAAGCGGTACTGGTTTGGTGGCGGGTTGGTGGCGCCCAATGTTGCACGGCCTTAGCAATCACAAATGCCAGTATGCCCCAAATAATGTAAAAGTGCATTTCAACCGCTAACGACCAGGTATGCACAAACAAATGGGGAATGAATTTATTTTCATAACTGCCACCTGTGGCAATTTCAAAATAGTTCGTGACAAATCCTAATGCCGCAGCAATTTGCCGACCTAAACCGGTCACAAAATCCCGGCCGACTAAAAAGGTCAATGGCACCACCAACAGTACCGATAGCACTAATGGCGGTACGATTCGATAAAATCGCCGGCGGTAAAAGGCCAGTAACTTAAAATCACGTGAACGGCCAAACTCATCGACCATTAACGCCGTGATCAAAAATCCAGAAAACGTAAAGAAAATATCCACCCCAATGAAACCACCAGGAAACTGATTTTGAAAGAAATGATAGGTCAACACCAGCACCAAGCCGGTAATCCGAACTAAACTAAACCACTTAATGCGCATTGATCAATTTACCATCCTTTACTTGGCCTTCAGCAACCACTTTGTGATTCACGGTCAATTGACCGTGACCAGTTGGGGCACCCTTGGCAAAGTGACCTTGATACCGCCACCCTTTATGGGACACAAACGTGCCCGTCCCGTTAAAACGACCGGCTTTAAAATCGCCCACATAATAATCATGGTTTTTGAATTTTAAAGTGCCTTTGCCCGTAAACTTATGCTTGGCCAATTCGCCAGTATAAGTCATGGCCTTTTGATCCAGTGAATACGCGGTAACATGTTGTCGCTGCGGTCGCAAACTAAGCACTGCAAACACAACGATCACAATGACCGCCAACAACTCCCCAAGTTGTCGTCGTGTTATTTTTTTCATCTTATTGCCCCAGTTACCTGCCTCATCCAGGTAACACCTCTTCTAAATTTAGTCATTACTTTAAGTATCTTAACTTTTTCTAAAGGTCGGTGCAACAGCAGGTTTCACGCTTTATTTTCATCATTAATGAACAATTATCATGAAAAGCACCTTCTGTAAAAGCACGCCCTTAATAGCGCAAATAACCGTTGTAATCTGAACGCTTTAAAATAATCGTTTCACCTTGCGCCTGTTGCTGGGCAATTTGTTGCTCCCCCCATTGCGACATCACAATTAACACCTGCCGCAGACTTTTACCACGGTCAGTCAACGTATATTCCACTTTGGGTGGGACTTGCGGATAAACTTTTCGCTGGATCATCCCATCCACCATTAGTTCATGTAATTGTTGGGTCAGCACTTTTTGGGTAATGCCTTCAATCGCCCGTTTCAATGCCCCAGGCCGCTGTGGCCCATTGCCTAAATAGCATAAAATCACCGGCTTCCATTTGCCACCGATCACGGCCAAGGTTGCTTCGATCCCCATATTGTAACTTTTTGTCATGCGTTAACGCCTATCCTTTCGCAATACTTACTTACAAGTAACAATGCCACTTTAAAGTCGGTACTCGTCAAATCTCATCAACTAACTATAATGAAACTATACTAATAAAAAGTAAGTATTTCAATGGAGGTGGCCTATTTCTACAGTCACTAACATATTTAGGAGGATTTTTTAGCATGACACAACAATTTTTAGAGCCGTATCACTTTGCAAACGGCCTGACCTTACGCAACCGCGTGATTATGTCACCAATGACCACGATGACCAGCTTTTACAACGGCATGATTACCACTGACGAGCTCAATTATTACAGTGCCCGGGCAGGCGGTCCCGGTTTGGTGATCACTGGGGTCGCCAATGTGAACGCCTTAGGCAAAGGCTTCGAAGGCGAGCTTTCCGTTGCCAGTGATGACATGATTCCCGGTTTGCATCGCTTGGCTAGCGCTATTCAACAGCAAGGCGCACGGGCTGTGTTACAAATTTTCAGTGCTGGCCGCAAGTCCAATCACCAGATTTTACGTGGTGAACAACCAGTGAGTGCGAGTGCTATTGCAGCCAGTTACCCCGCTGGTTCTGAAACCCCACGGGCGTTAACTGAAGCTGAAATCAAACAGCTGATCAACGATTTTGGGACCGCTACTCGTCGTGCCATCCAAGCCGGCTTTGATGGCGTTGAATTGCATGGCGCGAACACTTATTTGTTACAACAATTTTTCTCTCCGAATGCCAATCAGCGTACGGATCAATGGGGTGGCTCACTGGCAAACCGCATGCGTTTACCGTTAGCGGTGATTGATGAAGTGCAGCAAACCATCGCCAAATACGCCACCCGTCCGTTTATTTTAGGTTATCGCGTGTCACCAGAAGAAATCGAAACCCCTGGCATTCGTTTAGCCGATACCTTGGCCTTCGTAGCCCAAATCAAAACTAAAATTGATTATCTGAATTTATCCATGGGGAGTTATCAACGCACATCCCTCAATGACAAGGCCGACACGGAACCGTTATTGGCCAAGTTTGCGCGAACATTAAACCACGCAGTACCATTGATCGGCATCGGCTCCGTTGAAACACCAGCAGATGCTGCCGCAGTGATCACCGGTGGTGCCGACTTTGTGGCTTTAGGCCGAGAACTACTACGAGAACCACAGTGGGTCCAAAAAGTTGCTGCAGGCGATGCCGCTGAAATTCGCACCACCATTAGCCCCGCTGACCTGGATGAATTGGCGATTCCACCCGTCATGCAAGTTTACTTGCAAAATTCCTTTGCCAGCGTCATGCACTTTACCACTGATCAGCAAGCCGCCACTAACTACCAAGCGCAATTAGCCCCAATGGAAGGGTTTGAAAAGAAGCTGTAAACCTAAACGGCAGTCGCATCAAAAGTTGCGGCTGCCGTTTTAAAATACTATACTAGCGATAATATTACTTCATTAAATTATCATAAAAAGCTGGTGTACTATGCAAAAAGTCGGTATTATCGGTGGCCTTGGCCCAGAAGCCACCATGATGTATTATCAAGGCATTATTCAACGTTATCAAGCGCGACAACACTCGCAAACGGACCTACCAGAGCTGCTGATCAATAGCGTGAACATGTACCATTTATTTGCGCTATTAGACCAACCGGATTATCCGGCGGCGGCTACCTATTTGGCACAAGCAGCTAACGAATTAGCCCGAGCTGGAGCTGATTTTGCGGTAATGTGTGGCAACACGCCGCACATTGTGTTCGATGAAATTGCCGCTCAAAGTCAGATCCCGCTGATCAACATGGTCACCGCTACCGCTGAATCTGCCCAAGCCCAGCACTTACACAACCTGTTGCTACTGGGCACTAAATTCACCATGAGCCAGGCCTTCTTCAAACAGCCCTTTGAACAGCTTGGCATTAACATTATCGTTCCAACACCAGCCCAACAAACCACTGTTCATCAGCATATTGTCGCCGAACTGGAAAACGGCATTGTACAACCCGCCACGAAACAATGGTTTTTAGCGTTGATTCAAGCCATGGCTAAAACCCAGCAAATTGACGGCGTTATTCTCGGTTGTACTGAATTGCCACTGTTATTGAAGCCAGCCGATTTAGCCTTACCACTGCTGGACACGGCGGAAATTCATTTAGATCGTATCGTAAACCGTTTATTTGAGCGTTAGTCGCCAAACCACGCCAACAAGTTGATCTTGTTAGCGTGGCTTTTTATTTTAAAAAACAATGCGATTCGTAGCGTAATTTAAGAACAGAGGGCTAGCTGACAACAGTATATCATGTTATTTTTGCCATTATTGTGTACAACAGACGTACAACCACATCGAAAGGAAGTGTTTCAATATGAAAGTCTTATCGGAAAAAGCACGGATCTCAATTCGAACAGATGCTAAATTAAAAGAAGATGCCACACGTGTATTGGCAGGTATGCATTTGGATCTCTCAACTGCTTTCAACCTTTTTTTAGATCAAGTTGTTAAGCAAAATAAATTACCCTTTGAAATCACAAATGAAACCGCTGCAGAGAAAGAACAGCGTGCGCTTCATTTAGCGATTCAAACAGGCCTAGCAGAAGCCAAAGCGGGTAAAGGTATTCCTGCAAAAGACTATTTAGCTTCCTTGGAAGCGGAAATCAATCAACTAGAACATGAATCGTTATGACGTCATTTTAATGCCGGCAGCAATTCGAAAATTGATTGTTACCAACGATTTTATTTTGTTTAGTATTGATGAAACCACGCCGCAGGACGCACACTTCAACTCAAAAAAGCTCGTAAATTCATTTCGAATTTACGAGCTTTTTTACATTAATCGTCAATTAACCAATCACAACTTTAGTCCCCGTTGGGATTTTTTCATTGATCCACTTGGCATCAGGAATGCTTAAGCGCACACAGCCGTGTGAGCTTGGCCGTTTACCTAAGTAAACCGCTTCGCTGGCAATGTAGTGACCATCTTGGTCTGTCGGCACAGAGTGGAATAAATAAGTGGTGCCGATAAAGGCCGTCCAGTAATGGGCCCCCATTTTTTCGGTGGGGTTATAGAAACTATACCCGCGACTGCCAATTTTATAGGTGCCTTTGGGTGTGGTGTTATTCATCCCGCTAGACGCATACATGGTATAAAGCACTTGCTGTCCGCTTTTAACATAGACGCGCTGGCGTTTTAAATTCACCTGCAATTCCAAATATTTGTATTGACTGACATCTGGATAAGCCTTACTTTCAGAAGGCTTGGTCCAGTCGACGGTTTTTGGTTTAGTTGCCGTCGCTGTTTTTTTAGACGTTGTCGTTTGCTTGGGCTTGGTACTAGCTTTTTTAGCCGTATCCGCTTTAGTGGATTTCTGTTCAGCCACCGCAGTGGTAGGCGCCCCCCATTGGCTGATGACGTGGACTGTCTTCACCACACCAAACAGGAATACCCCAAACACCACTAACAACGCGATAAAACGGCGGCGATACTTTGGCTTAAGCCGGTGTGTGCGTAGAAAATGAACCAGTTGTTGACAACTTTTCAAAAATTCTAAAAGTTTCGCCATGATCTCCCTCCGTTCTTAAAATCTTGACAACCCTATTGCCATTCTAACATAATCCGGCAGAACGTGAAGTGACTTGCTTAACTGGCGTGGCCGTAGACAATTTTCTGGACCCGCTTGGTGATTTTTGCAATCCGAGGGAACCCACTTAAACTACTTTGATCGTGGCCATTGGTCATGATCACCAAAATATAACGTTGGCCACTTGGCAACGTGACAATGCCGGCATCATTGTTGGTATCATCTAAAAATCCGACTTTATCAGTGACGGTGGTCTTCGGTAAGGCCTTCGCCGCACCGGTTGGAATCCCAGTACGGTAAATCTGTTTGCCCATGTAACCCAGTAACAATTTTTGGTTGGCATTGTTGGTAAACGGCCCACTGCCAGCGTCCAGTGCCTGAAGTACTTTCACCAAACTATTGCTGGTAGTGATAGCTGCCTGGCCTTTGGTAAAGTTCACATACCAGCCTTGGCGACTGACAAAGTTGTTAACTTTGTCCAAACCAGCACTGGTTAAGGTGCGGTCAGCAAAGTCATTTTCGCTGTTCACGATCATCCGTTTAAACCCATCAGAACGATTGGTGGTCCACTGATAATGACCTTGTTTCTGTTGTTGGAATAAATAGGCGGCAATGTACAGCTTAAACGTACTAGCTGCTACCCATTTTTTGTCACCTGATTGATCAACTGCCAAATCCCCAGCTTGATAAACCGCCGCATTTTTAGCCTGCGCTGCACTACTGCCGCTGCGTGGGGTTAAATTATAGAAACTAACGGCTACTGTTCCGTCAGCTGTCACGGTTTTTAAATAAGTTTTTAATTCAGTTTTAATTTGTTGCTGCTTGGTTTGAACACGTTTGTGCGACCAACCGTGATTGGTTTTCGTTGAGATCACTTGTTTTACCTTTGCAATACCTGCGCCTGTTTTTTCAGGTAGACCGCCGACACCAAGACCGTAGCTGATCCAAACACCGATAATGACAAACGGTAAAATCAGGATCAACCAGCGCTTCGCTAATAAAATCCGTCGTTTCCATCGTCTATTCATATGCAATATTCACCATAACTTTTTATAATCGTACCATTATTTTAAGCCAAAATGACACCGGTCACAATAAGCAATCCTTTGATTATTAGCCCCAACTGATACCTACTCTGCTTTTAATTGTTGGGCCAAGGCCGGATCTGGTCGAACTGTTATGGTACGGGCCTGACCAGTGAAGTAAACCAGGCCTGGTTTGGCGCCTTTCGGTTTGTACAATTGGCTCACTTTCAACACATCTACTGGTACTTGTTGTGCAGCACGCCCTTTACTGTAATAAGCCGTTAAGTTCGCCGCTTGCGTCAGCGTTGCTTCACTGGGATGACTACTGTGGATCACCACGTGTGAGCCTGGAATCTCCCCGCCTGCGTGCATCCAGTAATAATTCTTTTGCGCCGTTAATGTCAGCTGATCGTTTTGAACACTATTTTTGCCAACTTCCACTAACACATGCTCACTGGTATAAAATCGCCGGGGATGGGCAGGTTCTGGTGCTTTTGATGAATGTAATACCTGGGTTTTTAACGCCCCTTCCGCCATTAATTGGCGCTTGAGTTGGGTCACTTGTTCAGCGTCTGTTGGATCAAACGCCGCTTGGCGGGCCTGTTGTTGCTGTAAAGCGGTCTTAGCCGTTGCTAACCGTTGTTGTACCACGGATTGGCCACGCTTTTCTTTTTGATAACGCTGAAAATAGGCTTGCGCATTGGCCTGAATGGACTGCTCAGGATCCAGTTGAATGATGTAAATGTGCTGTGGATCGCGGTAATCTGCTAGTTCGACTGTACGCGTGTGGGGTTGAATCTCGTGAGCGTGCATTTGTAACAAGGTGCCTTGCACTTTGAAACTTTCAGCGTCTTGAACTTGTTGCGTCGCACGGGTTAAAGCCTCAATTTGTTTTTGAGTATGATAAAGTTGGTGCGTCATAGCACCTTGGACTTGTTCCAGTTCAGTTGGTTGGATCATCATCATGTCCCTTCTTATTAAATTAAGTGTAACATGTCAACTTAACGATTTTGTGACGATTTCAAAACAGCTTCTATTCAATTTATGACAGGTTTGATAATGATTGATAGATGCTGTTTTATAGATAAAAGCGTTTTTGTTTGCTACCATAGAGATGTATCAGCTTACTGATGTTAGATAGCATGGTTGAATGCAAGCATTAATCAACCGGATAGAACTGAGGAGGAAAATGATGACAGATTATAATTTTGATGTGCTTTATTTAGGCGCCGGCCATGGTACTTTTGATGGTGCAATTCCATTGGCTGCTGCAGGCAAAAAGGTCGGGATCATCGAAAGTGGTTTGATTGGTGGGACTTGTCCCAATCGTGGCTGTAATGCCAAGATCACCTTAGACGTTCCAGTTGCCCTCCAACGTACCGTTGAACGCATGCAAGGCGTGGTAAGCGGTGATCTGAAAATTAATTGGCCCGCTTTGATCGCGCAAAAAAACGCCGTGATCGAGCCACTACCCGACTTTATTGAAGGGTTATTAACGGATGCTGGTGCTAAGTTGATCCACGGCCACGGCCAATTAACGGATGCCCACACAGTAACGGTTGACGGGAATCCATACACCGCTGACAAAATCGTAATCGCCACAGGCTTACGCCCAAATCATTTGGACATTCCAGGAACTGAATTCGGCCATGATAGCACTGATTTTATGGCTTTAGACCAGTTACCAGCGCGGATCGGGATTATCGGTTCAGGTTATATTAGTATGGAATTTGCCACGATTGCCCAAGCAGCTGGTGCTGAAGTCACCGTCTTTATGCATGGCGACAAAGCATTACGGCGTTTCCATCAACCATTTGTTGAACAACTGATTGCCTTAATGACCAAACGGGGTATTACGTTCATTCGCAATGCTGGTGTCTCAGCTTTTACAAAGAGTGGCAATACTTACACCGTTGAATATGGTGACAATGACAGCAAAACTGTTGACTGGATCTTAGATGCTACGGGTCGGATTCCAAACATTGAAAATATGGGATTGGAAACGGTTGGGATTACTACCACTAAACATGGGATTCCAGTTAACGATCATTTGCAAACCAATGTGGCCAATATCTATGCTTCAGGTGACGTGGTTGATAAGGCGCAGCCAAAATTAACCCCAACTGCGATTTTTGAATCACACTACTTATTCGAGTTATTGAGTGGTAAAACCGACGCTGCCATTGCTTATCCCGCGATTCCATCTACGGTTTACACTTCACCACGACTGGCGCAAGTTGGGGTTAGTCCTGAAGACGGTGCCGCTGCTGGTCATCAATTGGTGGAAAACCATTTACCAAACGACTGGTATCGCCAAATCGATCGCCAAACGCAAGGTGAAAACGTCCTGGTTTTCGATGCAGAACACCATTTGGTCGGTGCCAGTGAAATCAGTGAACAAGCTGAAAATGTCATTAACAGCTTATTACCAGCCGTTGTTTTTGGCCTTGATCAAGACCAAATGTGGCAATTAGTTCACATTTTCCCATCGATCGATGCCGCAACTTGGGGCCAGCTTAAATAGACTTTACAAAATAGCGTCCGGCTTTAAAAGCCAGGCGCTATTTTGATGCAGTTTCCTCCCATTGACAAGTGTTCACAAACTTTGATACACTGCTCTCTGCTATTTTTAAGAAGGGAACGATTTTATGTATCAATTGATGCAACTAGATCCAGGCTTATTGTGGCAAAAGATCCGTATCGCCCAAGGCCGTGAAACTTGGCGTTTACTGGCAGCGCTAGTCCTGCGTGATGCGGCTTTATTAGCTTTTGCCATTGTCTATATTGCCAGTTTTTCAATTTTATTTGGGCCGAGCAATAGTTGTGTTGGTGTCGCCAGTTTTTGTATGCTGCTCAGTGCACGCTACGTGAATTATGGCTACCGCATTCAAGATAGTCTGCTGGCTTTGGCGCTGATTTTAAGCAGTATTGGGCTCATGAGCACCTGGCTACCACACTTACCTTTCGGACTGGCTTTCGGCCTAAATGGGTTATTATTACTGGTATTACTGCGTTTAACCGCCGGTCACCCGCAATTCGGGAATGGTGGCGTGTATGTGTTCAGTTATATCTTAGTGGTTTACACCAAGGTCGCACCAGCTGCACTACCAAAACGTTGGGGTGCGCTGTTGTTGGCGTTACTCCTGTGCGGCGCCGTTTTATGGCACCAAAATCATACTAAGGACCGTCAGATCACCTTACACCAGATTTTAAAACGGCCTGGTTTAACGGATCAGGTTTTTCGTTGGCAACTTCGGCTCGCCCTGGGTGTGGCAAGCGTTTTATGGCTAGGCCAGTTTTTAGGCAATGGTCGCGCCCGCTGGCTGGGCTTCGCTGGCATGTCACTGCTCTTACCAGTAACCACCAATTTAAAAGACCGTGGCCTCCGCCGCCTAGCTGGCGTAATCGTTGGTTCAATTGCGTTTACCATTGCGATGGCCATCGTTCCCACACGTTGGGCCTTTCTGATCGCACCTGTGACTGGTTTTGGCCTCGGCTTAACCCCCAGTTACTTTTGGGCCAGCTGTTTAAACTGCTTTGGCGCCTTAGCCATGGCCACCACCTTTTTCGGCGTGGTACCTGCCAGTGGCCTGCGCATTTTAAACAACGGTCTCGGGTTGCTCTTGGCAGGTGTGATTGCTTGGCTATGCAATTTGGTGTGGCACTACTACCAACAACACTATTTAATGCCAAATGATTAATCTATCACAGTTACCATCACAAAATGGCGCTTAAAACCAAATTCTGGTTTTAAGCGCCATTTTTTATTTCTTAATGGACGCGAGCCACGCTTTTTGGGGCCCATCCACCCGCGTTACCAAGTCATCAATGATCTGTTGCAACGTAATTGCCTGCATTTCTTGCTCCGCGGCCAATTGCACCTGCTGATAAGCACCGTCCAAAGTGGCCTGAATGTTGGCCCCTACCGGACAACGAATATTGGTTTTCGGATCGACATGCAATAGTTCACGCTGTCCATCTGGGTTAATGGCTTTGTAAACATCTAACAACGTAATCGCAGTTGCGGGTTTCGCCAACTTAGGCGCCACTTTCCCCGGGCTTGTTTGCAATAACCCCGCCTGGCGTAATTGCGACATGAGCCGCCGAATCAGGCTTTGATTTGATGCCACACTATCCGCAATCGCCGCGCTAGACAGATCACCATCTTGCACCACCACAATATACGTTAAAATATGGACGGCATCACTTAATTTATGTGATGTCTTCATCTCATCACCCTGCTTTCCCAAATGACTATTTTGCTAAAACTTCCTTAATCGATTCTGCCAGACTTGGTAACGAATGTCCAAGGATATTTGGTAAATCATCTGTGGTGCCAGCTAAATCGCCAATTTTGATTAAATCTTGAATACCAGTCACAATGCTGGCGGTGGCACTGTCCATACCACTTTTTTCTAGCCCGGCCTGATAAGCTTCTTCTGAAATCGATTGAACTGGGAAATCTTGGCCAGTGGCCTCTTTAACGGCTGCTGCCAATTCAGCGTAAGTGTGTGCTGGACCAGAAAATTCATAAACAGCCTTTGGTTCAGCTAACTGCAACACTTTAGCAGCGGCTGTGGCATAGTCACGTTCCAACGCCCAACCCGCTTTACCATCACCGGCAGCGTAAACAAATGGCTGACCTGCGGCACCTGCTTTTAAAACATTTAAATCATTTTCTAAATACCAATTATTCCGTAAGAAGGTGTAAGTCAGGCCACTGGCTTTAATCAAGGCTTCAGTAGCTTGATGGTCGTCTGCTAATGGTGCTTTGGCCGTTTCCAAATGGGCATAGCTAGTGTAGGCAATTAATTTCACGCCAGCCGCCTTAGCAGCATTGACCACATTGGCATGTTGTTCAGGACGAGGCATGGCACCACCAGGTTGTGAGGAGATAAAGAGCAACCGATCAATGCCTTGCAACGAGGTGGTCAAGGTTGCCACATCTTCATAACTGCCCGGCCGAACCGTTACAGCCGCCGGCAAAACCTTCGCGGCCTTTTCAGCATTTCGCGCCAAGGCAATCACGTTACGAGCCCCTACATCTTGTACCAATGCTTTCACGGCTGTTTGACCAAAATTCCCAGTTGCACCTGTAATTGCATATGTTGTCATTTTAAGATCCCCTTAGTTGTTATTTGTTACTTTTTAAGTAACTTGTTATTTATATAATAACACCACAACCGAAATTTGCAACAAAAAAGTGCACCGCCAACCGATGCACTTCAAACAAGCTTATTTGGCGCGGGTAACCCGAACCACAAAAATGAATTCACAAACTAACAAAATAGTTAACAGGGCAAACGTGGTCACTGACCCATTGGCTGTGCCAGTAGCTAAATTGTGTGTTGCTGCTTGACCAGCTGCTACCAGTGCCGCTGCCACACTGGTCCCCACCGCGGCGGCAAACTGCTGCAACGTGTTATAAATGGCATTGCCATCACTGCTGGCTTCTGGTGCTAAATGCCCTAAGCCAAAGGTCATCAGGTTGCCGTAACTTAACCCCAGTCCCAGCATGAAGAAACAATACATGAGCACAAGCAGTGGATCACTTAATTGATGCCCGAACAAAAATAGCCCTAATAGCCCCAGCGCACCAACGAGACCGCCTAAACGCAACGGTAGTTTCGCGCCAATATGATCAAATAAACGCCCGCTTAACGGACCGACAATGGCGCCTAAAGCGGATCCTGGTAGAACTAGCAACCCAGCAATCAACGCTGTATTGCCGTTGACCAATTGAATGTAATTCGGCAATACAAAGGACAAGCCTAACGCACTGATCTGCAAACAAACAAACGCCAACACACAGGTGGTAAAGCCACGATTTGCAAATAAACGTAAGTTGATAATCGGCTGTGTGATCCGCAAAGACCGGCGTGTAAAACCAATCAACGCAATAATACCCACCACTAACGCCCCTGCAACTGACCAACTGGCAAAGGGTTGCGAGCCCCAACTGCTAATCCCGAAGATCAGGCCACAAAATGTCACCACGATCAACCCAACACTAAGGCGATCAATAGACGCTTTGGCCGTCGGTGTTTTTTGTTGAATACAAATTAAACCTAAAATCAAGGCAACTACTAAAATTGGCAATAAGAAGGCGAAAATATACCGCCAATTCAGCGCCGAAACCACAATGCCGCCAAAAGTTGGTCCAATCGCTGGCGCCACCCCGGTGATCATCGTGCCGACCCCCATCATCATGCCGATTTTAGAGGCTGGGACTTGTTCCAAAATAATATTAAACATCAACGGTAAGGCGATCCCGGTACCTAAGCCTTGGATACCACGCCCAAGCAATAACACCCAAAAAGCTGGCGCCACCCCATCTAAAATCACCCCTAAAATGAAAAAGCTAATGGCACAAATAAACAGTGAGCGGGTTTTAAACCGCCGTTTCAAAGTAGCCGATAGTGGCACCATTGAAGCCACCACCAGTAAGTACAAGGTGGTCATCCACTGTACCGTATTGGTCGCCACGTTAAATTCCTTCATTAAAGTTGGAAAGGTAATGTTCATCGCCGTTTCTACGATGACGCCACAAAATGACATGAGCCCAGTAGCGATAATGGCCCCAATGACTTTTGGCGAAATTTTATCATTCAACATAATTGCCCCTTATCTCGATGGTGCGAATTTTCGTTAGACAGCTAACGATGATTAGTATAACGCAAATTCAATAATGTGCAACGGTTGTTGGCCATCTAAAAAGATCTCTTTCCGAGGTCTTTTAGGGTTGACTGCTATTGAGCGTGATAAAATACTGGAGCATCCGCACAAAAGTCTCACATTCGGCGGGGGTAAACGCCGCATTCATAGCGTTTTGCTGTTTGGCAATATATTGCGAGACCACTTGATGCAGTTGTTGCGCCTTCGCCGTTAATACCACCGTTTTTTGCCGACCATCCGTTGCGGCTGGTTGCCGTACCACTAAACCGCGCTTTTCCATTCGTTGAAGCGCCACAGTTGCCGTAGAACGCTGAATATTAAACTCTGCTTCAATATCCCGCTGCAGTACTTGCTGCTGATTGCCAATAAAATCAATGATCGACATTTGCGTGCCCGTTAAATCAAACTGCTTGGCATACGCGTCCATTCCTTTATTCATTTGGTTGGTTGCGTGTTTCAATAGTTTGCCATAGTCCACTTGCAGTTGCTCCTTCCGTTAGCTTACTAACAACTTTCAGTATAACGGCTAAGGCAAATTCTGCAAGTTTATTGTGCGTGAACGTCAAAAGCGTTTAGCAAGCGGTTTTCTAAGCCTGGCTGATCAGGGTCATGCCGACCATGGCCTTGATCGAGCTGTTGTAATTGTGCCATTTCCGTGGCCGTTAGCGTAAAGTCAAATAAATTTAGATTACTTTGGATCCGCGCTGCATGCACTGATTTCGGTAAAGCAACGATTCCTAATTGATTTTCAAAACGTAAGATGATCTGACCGGCATCTTTTTGATACTTAGCCGCTAACTGTTGGATCACAGGTTCTTTAAATAATTGTGGGTTGCCCTGCCCTAATGGCGCCCAGGCCTCGATTTTAACCTTGGCAGGTGCTAGTAAATCACGCAGTGGCCGTTGCTGAAAATAAGGGTTGAATTCCACTTGGTTTACCGCTGGCAGCACGTCAAATTGTGGCACAAACTGTTGCCAGGATTTCGGTGTCATGTTGGACACCCCAATAGACCGAATCTTCCCCGCTTTTTGAGCGGCTTCAAGCGCCTGCCAAGCACCAGGGACATCCCCGTAAGGCTGATGCAACAGGTAAAGGTCCAGGTAATCTAACCCTAACTTTTGTAACGAAGTATCGATCGCCTTGGTTGCCGCAGCCACACCATAATCTTGCAACCACAGTTTGCTGGTCACCCACACTTGATCCCGGGTTAACTCACTGGCCGCAATCGCTTGGCCCACCTCGGCTTCATTAAAATACGCCGCTGCGGTATCAATGTGGCGATACCCTGCCTTTAAAGCTGCGCTAACTGCCGTTTTTGTTGACCCATCGTTAGGAATTTGAAAAGTGCCAAAACCAATGGCTGGGATCTGATTGCCATCATTTAATTGAATTGTTGTTGTCATTTATTTCACCTCATCGTTCTTTTCGCTTAGCATAGTCGTCTTAACAAAAATTGAACAATACTTTTTAGGCATGTGCCGATGCATCAACTGTATGTGATTGCCTTTATTGTGCCACAACTAGTAAAGATTTAATGGCTTCTCGCTGATCCATAGCGTTGTACGCTGCCTGAATATCAGCTAAGGCAAACCGTTGGGTAAAGACTTTGCCGGGATGAATTTTGCCTTGCAAAACGGCATCTAACAATACGTGACGGTCGTGCGTGGTCACCGCAGCAACACCGCCTCGCAAGCCAATATTGCGCCAAAAAAGTTGGTTAGTGTTCATGTCAGATTTTTGCGGGACCCCAACGCGACCAACAATGGCGCCCGGCCTGCCCACTTGCACAGCTGTCGCCACCGACTGTTCCGTCCCGACACATTCTAAAACGGCATCGGCACCGTTGCCAGCCGTTAACGCCAACACCTTTTGAACAGCCGCATCCCCACGTTCGGCCACAATATCTGTGGCGCCAAATTCAGTGGCCAACGCCTGGCGATCGACATGGCGGCTCATGGCAATGATCCGTTGCGCCCCGCGTAACTTCGCTGACAACACACCACATAACCCAACTGCGCCATCCCCTATCACAACGACTGTGTCGCCACTTTTCACTTCCGCACTAGCCGCCGCATGATACCCCGTGGCCATCACATCGGACAGGGCTAATAAATCATTTAATTGGGCATCCGTGTAGTCACTAGGTTGGCCAGGAATTTTCACCAATGCCCAATTTGCGTGATTAAACCGAACGTACTCACTTTGATAGCCGCTAGACCCTTGCGGTGCATTGATACAATCCCCATCAAAGCCTGCCAAACAAGCGGCACAGTGCCCACAACCGTGCGTAAACGGCATGATCACAAAATCTCCAGGGGCCACATTGGTGACCTCAGTACCAACGGATTCCACAATACCAATGGCTTCATGCCCGGCATTTGACCCACTTTCACGCTTGGCGATGCCACGATACCACCATAAATCGGAGCCACAAACACAGGCCCGTAAGACTTTGATCACCGCGTCGCCAGGTTGTTCCAATTGTGGCTTTGGGACTTCTTTGATCACCATTTTACCAGGTGCCATAAAAATTGCTGCTTTCATTTTGAATACCTCCTAAGTGCTCTAATGTTAGATTTTTGCTAACGCAAAATCGTATTTCGGAGGATGTCCATTCCATCGGACGCAGCCCGTCACGGTGGAAACATGGCTCCTCCTAAATGCTCTAATGTTAGATTTTGCTAACGCAAAATCCTATTTCGGAGGATGTCCATTCCTACGGGCGCAATCTCCCTCGTAGGAAACATGGCTCCTCCTAAATAATCTAATGTCTATTTTGCTTCCGCAAAAATCTTATTTCCGGAGGATGTCCATTCCATCGGACGCAGCCCGTCACGGTGGAAACATGGCTCCTCCCAAGTAATCTAATGTCTATTTTGCTTCTGCAAAAATCTTATTTCCGGAGGATGACCATTCCTACGGGCGCAACCACCCTCGTAGGAAACATGGGCTTCCTTATTTACGATTAATGCCTAAACTATCCCGAGCGCCAAAATCTGAATCATGCGCCAAACGCACCACTAAGTCTGCAATACTTTGTCGCGAAACATCATGCCCACCAAAAGGTTCGTTTTGGTGGGTGATTTGGTAATCGGTATCGGTGCCGTTATCAAACCAGCCTGGGCGAATGGTGGTGTAATTTAAAGACGACGCTGCTATCACATCAGCGGCCTCACGATAGTTTTGTAACATTGGGTTGTGTTGTAAATTGCCGTTTGCCCCAACACGAGCCGGAATTTCATTGTAAATCCCCATGGACGTGATAAACAATAATCGCTGTACCCCGGCCGCGGTCATCCCTTGTATCAAGGCGGTTGCCATTTTAGGCAAATTGCCGCTTAACGCCGCAAACACCACATCTTGTCCTTGCAAAGCCGTTTGTAAAACAGTAGCGTCTAAGACACTGCCGGCCACTACTTTTTCACGCGTCGCATCAATCGTGCCTAACCGCTGGGTGTGACGGGCCATTAAGGTGATCTGATCGGTAGTGTATTGCAAAAAATAATGCCGTGTCACTTGACCTACTGAGCCTGTGGCACCAATTATCAAGACTTTAACCATTTGATTGCCTCTTTTCTGGCTTGAATGACCCTAGTCTACGACCTTGCAGTTACTTCAAGGCAAGGAAAATTTGAAAAAACATCAAAAAAGACGATAACGAACGCTACCGTCTTTGGTACTCTATTTCAATCGATTTATTGTGACTGACGCATATTCGTCAGCATTTGTCTTAACCACTGACGCATTTGTTCAACTTCTTGTGATGTCATACCAGCAGTCATTTGTGCTTCCATCTGCTGAATATCTGCGTCAAATTCTGGCTTATGTCGTGCCATTTCTAACCGACAAACATCGGTTAACCGAATCTGCTTATAACGCCGATCCGTTTCACTGGTAATCACTTCAAGTTGCCCTGCGTCTTTCAACCGTTTGATTAAACCATTAATGGTTGGGCGACTAAGATTAAACTCATTTTCTAAATTACTTTGATAAATGACCGCATGTGGGCGATCGTATAAATACCCTAACACTGCCATTTGCGTACCCGTAATGCGTGGTAGCCCTTTTGGTGCACCTGCCAAACCATTATTAATGTGTTTTTGAATTTCAGTGTCGATAGCCTTGATCAATGGCCCAAATTCATTTGCTTGCATATTATCCTCACTTAATTAAGCGGTTAATTTTTCGAATTGACTATTATATAGATTAGCATAGAACCCCTTTTGTTTCATGAGTTCTTCGTGAGTTCCCGCTTCGATGACTGTCCCATGATTCAAAACTAAAATCGTATCTGCATTTTTAATCGTAGATAAGCGATGGGCAATCACGAGACTAGTACGGTTTTTGGTCAATACATCCATCGCCTGCTGTAATTGTTCTTCCGTACGAGTATCGACTGAACTCGTTGCTTCGTCTAAGATCAGCATGGGCCGATTACGCACTAATGCCCGTGCAATCGTCAGCAATTGTTTTTGGCCAACTGATAATGATACTGCTTCGTTTAAAACTGTGGCGTAACCCTGGGGTAATGTGCGAATAAAATGATCCACACCAACTGCTTTAGCTGCTTCAAACACTTGCGCATCACTAATATTAGGATCATTATACTTTAAATTCGCCATAATCGTCGCTTCAAATAACCAAGTATCTTGCAATACCATATCAAACTGGTTCCGTACTGTAGCCTTTGACAGCTGTTCAATCGGCTGGTCATCGATCTTAATTTGACCATGTTGTGGCGTATAATACCCCATTAGTAAGCTGATTAATGTGGTTTTTCCCGCACCAGTCGGTCCAACAATAGCCACCTTTTGGCCAGGTTTAATGTGTGCTGAAAACTGATGAATGATTTGTTTTTCGAATGTATAACCAAAATCAACCTTCTCGAAGTCGATTTTACCTGTGGCCCGTTGTAACATTACGGTTGCCGCTGAACGATCATCATCATCTGGCGTATCTAAAAATGCAAATACCCGTCGTAAGGCAGCTTGAGCTGACTGTAAGCCAGAAAATGCTTGGGTGATTTGTCCTAAGGGTTGGGTAAAAATACGAACGTACACCATAAAAGCAACTACCATACCAATTGAAATCGTTCCTTTCAATGCTAACAATGCGCCAACAACGCTCACAGCAACATACCCAAAGTTACCGATGAAATTCATAAAAGGCTGCATGATACCAGATAAAAATTGAGCCTTCCAAACACTGGTTTCAAGCCGCTGGTTTAATTGCTGAAAATCCTGTGTCGCTTTTTGAGTTTGATTATAAGTTTGAACCACTTCATGCCCTGCATAAACCTCTTCAACATAACCAGAAACAGCGGCTAATTGAGTTTGCTGGTCACCAAAATATCGTTGTGAGTGCGTCAGCAATAAAACGACCACACTCATCCCTAGCAGTGATGCTACTACTGCCGTTAAACTTAATAACCAATTACTCCAAGTCATCATTATTACAGCTCCAACAATCAAAACAACTGATGATACTAATGTACCTAAGCTTTGATTTAAAGCCTGACCAAAAGTATCCAAATCGTTAGTGACACGGGACAACGTATCCCCTTCAGAATGTGTATCAAAATAAGTTAACGGCAAACGATTGATTTTTCGGGAAATCTTAGTTCGCAGATCACGTGTAAAATTTTGCGCCACCGTTGCCATGACATAGCCTTGGGCGTAGGACATGAATGCCCCTATGCCGTAAATTACTGCTAATAGACTCACAATATGCCAGATTCCTTTAAGATCCATACCCCCGCGTAAGCCGGCCGAAATTTTGTTGGTGATCCGGCTTAATTGATCTGGCCCAATTAAAGTCGCCAAGTTACCTAAAACCGCCAAGCCCATGGCCGTGAATAACGGTAGCAGATATGGTTTGCCATAACGTCGAATACCTGGTATTAATTTTGGTTGTGTCATTCGGCCAGTTCCTCCTTACTAAGTTGTGAATAGGCAATTTCTTGATAAACCTGATTTTGAGCCAATAACGTTGTATGGGTCCCAATTCCAGCGACTTGCCCCTGATCTAACACAATAATTTGATCTGCGTCCATAATGGTACTGATTCGTTGCGCCACAATTACTTGAGTAGTTTGTGCTGCCTGTTGCTTTAAGGCCTGTCGTAACTTGGCATCTGTGGCGTAGTCTAATGCGGAAAAAGAATCATCAAATAGCAAAATCTCTGGCCGTCGCGCGATTGCCCGAGCAATGGCAAGCCGCTGTTTTTGACCACCGGAAAAATTATCTCCATGCTGAGCGACTGGTGTTGCTAAGTCATTTGTAAAATCAGCTGCCTGTGCCGTTACTAATGCTGAATGAATCTGCGCATCCGATAGCTTTTCAGGTTTATGCGCCCCGATACCAAAATCAATATTACTGCGAATCGTGCCTGAAAAAAGCACTGCCTTTTGTGGTATATAACCGATTTTGTCATTTAATTGTGCTGCTGGATAATCCCGCACATCAATACCATCGATCAAGATACGACCAGCACTAACATCATAGCGCCGCGCCAATAAATTAAGCACCGTCGACTTGCCACTTCCAGTAGCCCCGATAATAGCTACAGTATCACCAGTTTGGGCTTGAAAGGATAAATCACTAACTGCATTTTCCTCAGCGCCAGCAAATTTAAAGCTGACATGTTCAAATTGAATCGTGCCTGATTGGGTTGTCTGAGGTTGCCTATTCGTAGGATAAGACATACTCGATTTTAAGGTTAATACCTCATTTAATCGCGCCGCTGAAACCGTAACACGTGGCATAATGACGAAAATAATGCTCAACAGGAGAAAAGCCATGATCACTTGCATGGCATAACTGGAAAAGACGATCATATTCGAGAATAACTTAAGTTTGGCCGCACCAGTTGCCGTTGCAATTAAAGTCGCTCCTAGCGCGTAAACAGCTAATGTAAGGTCATTACTGATCAATGACATACCAGGGTTCATCATAGCTAACACACGGTTTGCAAATAAATTGGTCTGCGTCAATTCTTGATTAGCATGATCAAACTTGTTATTTTGATAAGCTTCAGCATTATAAGCATGAACCACTCGAATACCACTAATATTTTCCCCAGTCACTAGGTTTAATCGATCGGTTAATTGCTGAACTTGCTTAAAGCGCGGCTGTACCAATGTGAGAATCACTGTCAACATCACAATTAAAATAACAACGGCCACGCCAGTAGCTGCTGTCCATTCCCAGTTTTTATTGGCAATTTTGGTAATCGCCCAAATTGCCGTGATTGGTGCTTTGATCAAGACCTGCATGCCCATTGCAATCAGGGTTTGAACCTGCGTAATATCATTTGTCGACCGGGTCAACAAACTAGCGGTAGAAAAGCGATTTATATCGGCACTTGAATACGCCGATACTTGGTCAAATACCACCTGCCGTAACCGTGCTGAAAAACTAGCGGCCACACGAGCTGCAAAATAGCCCACTACAATTGCAGCAGCAACACTTAATAAGGAATACAACAGCATCCGACTACCAGGACGCAAAATATCAATTGCCGTCGACCCTGACGTTTCCAGCGCATTGGTAATTTTTGTCATGTAATCGGGAATTGCCAATTCAAGGCTAACTTGTATCACAATAAACCACACACTGACAACGATCATCAACCACTCTTTACGATTTAGTCGTTTCAATAAACGAAGCATGTTTTCGCCTCCTAATTAGCATGCTAATTATATAGTTTGAATTTAACGCGGCAGCGCCGCGCTAAATAATTAGCATACGAATCATTATATTTAATTTCAAAATAATTTGCAAGCTAATCATTTTGAAACTTTTGAAAACTCGCCAATGCCTTGACTGGGCCTGCTGTTTGAATCGCAATTAAAGCATGTGCTACTTGACTAGCCGTTAACGGACTATCTGTCGTCAACCAATATTTCAACATTTGTAACGAACTTGCTGTCGCCCCGACACGCAACAATTGAATTTCTGGATTTGTCCCATAAGCTGGCCCGTATTCGTCGATAAATGCCTGATTGGCAACTTGTGTCACTCGCCGTTCAAAATGGCCTTCCCCATGATCACTTAATAAGCGTGATAAAACAAAACGTTGCTCGTCGCAAAGTGTTACCAATTGCTCGAGATTATTAGCTTTATTAACTGTAAAAACATGCGAAGCGGCCCGTACTTTTTCAATCGCGTCAATCACACTATCTTCAATTTGGCACAATAAATCTTCTTGATCGTCATAATGATTATAAAAGGTACTCCGTTCAAAGCCCGCTTCAGTTGCAATTTCATTTGATGCAAATGGTGATTTTGAACATCTATGACAAATCTGAGCAAGGCTTGGCCATGGGGTTAGCCGGCTTAGTGGTCGGGATGTCACCGGCTATTGGACCAACCCTTACTGGCTGGATCCTAGATAAATCGCATACCATTTTGGGCTTGACGATCTCAGCTTCATGGCGAACGATGTTTGTCATTCCGTTGATTATTTTCGTGATTGCCTTGATACTCAGCCCATTTTTGATCAAAAATGTTTTACCAACCAAGCACGTTAAGTTAGACGTCCTCTCCTTAGCACAATCATCCATCGGCTTCGGCTTATTCTTAATCGGCTTCACCAATGTTGCCAGTGATGGTTGGGGGGATTGGAAGAATGTTATTTTACCCATTATCGTCGGTATCACATTAATTGGCTGGTTTGCAGGTCGGCAATTGCACCTGAAGCAACCATTTTTGGACATTCGCGTCTTTAAATCTGCCAACTTCAGTTACACGACTTTAGCGGTTGTATTGGTTACCATGGCCATGTACGGTGTGGAAATGGTTCTGCCAACTTACTTGCAAAATGTTCATGGGATGACGCCCTTGCACTCAGGCCTAACCTTATTGCCTGGCGCCTTACTCATGGGGTTCATGTCCCCGATTGCCGGTCTTTTATACAACAAAGTCGGGGTCAAGCCCCTGGCCTTAGCTGGTTTTGCGTTACTCGGAATCGGCACCTTGCCATTTGTCTTTATTAATGCCGCCACACCGGCAACCGTGATCACCATCATGTATACCTTACGCATGGTTGGTGTCGGCTTGGCCTTAATGCCACTGACCACCGCGGCAATGGCCGCCTTACCGCTTGACAAGGCCACTGATGGTACTGCGGCTAACAATACCGCCCGCCAAGTGTCAAGTTCGGTTGTGGTTGCGATTTTAACTTCTGTGGTTCAAAACGTCACCGCAAACCATATGCCAACCCATGCCACCAAACTAGCCGATCCGCTCCGTTATGCCCAACATGCGTGTCCGGGTTCCAAATCGCCTTTATCGTTGGCTTGGTCTTTGCCATTATCGGCGTACTGGCCGTGGGTTTTATGAAAAATAATCAGGAGGTGTCTGAATGATCGTCGGTATCTTGATTCTAACCGTCATCCTTACCATTGTAGGTTGGACCCTTCCCAAAAGCTGGCTTGGCCGCATCATCACCGGTAGTCTCGGCTTATTGCTCACACTAGGGGTAGTCAGCCTGATGACCTTAAACTTTACCCACCATTGGGGCATGCACAAAGTCACCACAACAACGACCCACCAGATTTACACAGCCGGTCAAACCACATCACCAGCAAATTTATTGTTAACCAAAGTGCTTGGCACTGAACACAACTACTACGTGATGGTTTATCGGGATCAAGCCCACCAGAAAAAGGCCACCGCACACTTTATACCTGATACTGATCAACCGGTTACTGCCGCGAAAACAACGACTGCTTATCATTATGGCAAGTTTAAACAGGCGCAAGTTGTCACCAAAACGACCCGCTGGCGTTGGCGCTCAGCTCGTGATCGCTGGTGGCTCAATTTAGGTGATCAATCTGGCGAATTAATTAAAAAACGTATCGTTGTTCAATTGCCACAACAAACATGGCTGGCCCTGACTACCACGCAGGCGAAACAAGTTGCCGCACATCAAAAAACGGCAACCACCGCTATCACACAAGCTGCGTTAAAACAAAAGTTAACGCTTGGAACCCAGGCTTACTTAAAGCAGCATCCAAAAGCGACTGCTCGTCAGGTCAAGACTTACCAGCAACAACTTCTAGCAATATTGACGATTCAAGGTCTTAGGACTGTGCTACGTACATCATAATTTGAATGATCAGTTCAACTACTGATCTCTCGTACAAAGCTACTAGCTCAGTCATTTAATCATTCTGAATTTATTGGCACGGCCTGGACAGATTAATCAGTCCAAGCCGCGCCAGTTTTTATTCGTTAAGATCAACTAAAATATTCTATCAGGGACGATCTCTGTTAAAGCGTTACCCTGATTCCTTATTCAATCCTCAATAGCGCTGTATCGCTTAATTAACGCCTCTATTGCATGCATTACAAAAACCGCACTAAAACTATTATTTCAGTGCGGTTAGTTTTATATTTAATTGTTTGTTCGGATTTCAGCAGGACGATAGAAGCCTAGACTCAGCGTCATGAGCAACAAAATTACATGAACCACAAACAACCAAGGATGTTGTGGTAAAACACCTAATAAACAGCCCACGATCACACTAGCCAAATAACTGCCACCAAATTCTGTCAAGTAAGCCCAATCAGCTTGCTTAAACCACTGATTACTGCGGCTCTTGACAAGACAGCGTGCGATATAACCTAATGTTCCAATAAATAAAACTAAAAAGGCTACTATTGCAAATAGTGGTACGAAATGATAAACCAGCGCATACAAGGCCACAATCACAATAAAACTGATAATAGCCTCTAAATAATCGCGCAAGGCGAAACCTAAACGTTGCCAACCATTAGTCGCATTTTTAGCGGCTTGTGCATGTCGTGCCGTCAGTAACGCTACTGGAATGATCGCGCCTGAGTAGCCAAGATAATTCATCCACGGAATACCGTACATATTTTGAATTGTAATGGCAAAATTAATCGGGGCACCGTGCCAAACCCACAAGCCACCGGCTGTACGAATCGCCAGCACATCCCAGACAAAGTCCCAACCAATAACAATCACATAAGCAATTAAACCTGTTACTAATGGGCGCCTATCCAACTTTTTCGCACCCGCAATCGCTAATGGCATGAGCAGTCCCCAGCCTAAACCAACCCACAGCGGACACGCTTTTAAAGCCTGAGCGTTACCAATATTTACCAAAAAATCGGGATTGTAATGGTAGGTCTTGAAAACATTTACGCTGAATAACTCTAACGTGATTCCTAATAATGAACAGGTAATAAATTGAAACAGCTGTTCGGTACGCCGCTGTTGCCACAACACGACTAATGTCAGCGCATAAATCAAATAAAAAACAATCTCTACCGTACGTGCGGTTGCCATTATGGTCATTTTAACATTTCCTTCTCTCTAGCCCATCATCGTCTAAAGCAACGACTTGACAAGCCTTAACTTTATGTTCATTCTAAAGAATGTCTGACATGTGTCAATGTTTTTGGAACAAGTCAAACAGATTCACTTAACTGTCTGCTTTTTTATTAATCCTAATGATTTGAGGTGTTGCTTATCTATACAGGCCATAATCCATCTGCATTACGTTCCCGTGATCTTTTAGTTTCAGCATTATTCCAACTGTTAAAAACCAATTCTTTTGCGGAGATCACTGTACGTCAATTAACGCAAGAAGCTCAATTATCACGACAAACTTTCTATCAAATTTTCAGCAATAAAACAGAAATCGTACAGTTTCGCTTACAGACACTTGGGCCTAGAATAAAAAGTGTACAAGTTAAATAGAGACTCTGATTTAGTATAAT
>NZ_AZDA01000032.1 GCF_001434575.1 Loigolactobacillus bifermentans DSM 20003 | reverse complement strand
TTACGTAAAACTGATAATTTGGCCAATCAATTTGATGCATATGCATAATTCAGGCTAAGTTAAGGATGCTCGACATAGACCACCAATGTCGCCGATAGAGTTTTGCCGTGCTCACGGCTTGTTTGTATACTGGCGAGATTTTTTATCCCGCAAAAAATACTATATTACTTCCGTAATATTAATACCTCTAAAACATTACCAGCACAAATCGATAACGATCACCTGTCTTTTTGTTTTCGCATACATTATCGATTACGCCTGACTAGTGTCATGACCACGTAAAAACTATCATTACACTGAAAAAAGTAGAAATTTCAGCTATATACCGAATAAGTAGTTCTGAATAAGGTTTTACTGACAAATTCATCTAAAAAAGCACCGTATATTCCTGTTAATAATAGACCTACATGGGAAACGCTCTACTGTTGTTTAGCAACTTTCCGCTTCAAAAAAATCATCCCCGCTAGTGCGGGGAATACGTACACCAGTAACGGATAGTAAAACGCATAAGGGGATCATCCCCGCTGGTGCGGGGAATACGCATCGTAAAGCTCTTGATCTGGTGTCTTAATAGGATCATCCCCGCTGGTGCGGGGAATACAAAACGTGTTGGGAACCGCAATACATACACTTAGGATCATCCCCGCTGGTGCGGGGAATACTGGTTTTGACGCGCAGGTTGATGTCGGATTGGGGGATCATCCCCGCTGGTGCGGGGAATACCACCTCAATTTTTTCATAGCCTTCCAGGCCATAGGATCATCCCCGCTGGTGCGGGGAATACCCGATGACCAACTGCGGGAATTGCAAAACATCGGGATCATCCCCGCTGGTGCGGGGAATACGGACGGCAAGCTCGTCAGCCTTGTACCCGATTAGGATCATCCCCGCTGGTGCGGGGAATACTTTATCAGCTACTACTTGTTTGACTTGATCAGTAGATCATCCCCGCTGGTGCGGGGAATACTTGTTTAGAAAAATCATGAAGCAATTTAACAAAGGATCATCCCCGCTGGTGCGGGGAATACCCGCAACCCGATCAGTCATCCCGACTTGATATAGGATCATCCCCGCTGGTGCGGGGAATACTTTACTACACCAGATGACGGGGTATCTTATGATAGGATCATCCCCGCTGGTGCGGGGAATACATTTTTACGATGTACTGTACGGATTTGAGTCAGGGATCATCCCCGCTGGTGCGGGGAATACTGCGGTTAAAGGCACCGATCACACCTTTTTTAGGGATCATCCCCGCTGGTGCGGGGAATACTTTACTAATCTGTTATCAGTTGGATCTCCATTAGGATCATCCCCGCTGGTGCGGGGAATACTGGACGATTTACTCAAGTGGGGCGAGGAGGTCGGGATCATCCCCGCTGGTGCGGGGAATACTGTGAGTAATTTCATTTAAGTCACCGCCCTACAGGATCATCCCCGCTGGTGCGGGGAATACCTGGAATAATTTAACAGGCTGGCAGTACACTGAGGATCATCCCCGCTGGTGCGGGGAATACGTGATCGCGTGACCGGTGATACCTGCGGCACCGGGATCATCCCCGCTGGTGCGGGGAATACGTAGACCAGAACCACTTAGCAGAACAGATTAAGGGATCATCCCCGCTGGTGCGGGGAATACCACGCTGATGACTCACGATACTATGATCCCAAAGGATCATCCCCGCTGGTGCGGGGAATACCATCATTTACTAGGATATGGCGGTCATCTACTGGGATCATCCCCGCTGGTGCGGGGAATACACCAACGTGCACGTGAGTTCCGCTACTACCAAGGGATCATCCCCGCTGGTGCGGGGAATACCAAGTAACCTTGAAGGGTTCTTTGAATATCTGGGGATCATCCCCGCTGGTGCGGGGAATACTAAGTAGCAATACTAGCATAACCTTGATAATCAGGATCATCCCCGCTGGTGCGGGGAATACCGTGGACACATAAGAGAAGATGTTGGTATTTACAGGATCATCCCCGCTGGTGCGGGGAATACTTCAGCCCTACAGTCCCAAGGGTTGTAAGAAAGGGATCATCCCCGCTGGTGCGGGGAATACACGATGTACGGCGAAGATGAAACATTTAACTTGGGATCATCCCCGCTGGTGCGGGGAATACGCCAAAACGCGGCCGCAGTTTTAGCTCAAAACGGGATCATCCCCGCTGGTGCGGGGAATACAACGCCGCATTGATCATAGCAGCAAACTGATCAGGATCATCCCCGCTGGTGCGGGGAATACTGGTCGTCGGATCAACAACAACACCCAAAATCGGGATCATCCCCGCTGGTGCGGGGAATACATCTTAGCAGTTTTTAAGTAGGCCCAGCTTGTAGGATCATCCCCGCTGGTGCGGGGAATACCCATCTTTCGTCTTACCAATAGCTCTTTGAATAGGATCATCCCCGCTGGTGCGGGGAATACGCCAGATTTGTATGCGGAAATTGGAGGTGATAGGGATCATCCCCGCTGGTGCGGGGAATACAGACAACCTATTACTTATTTATTACTGGCACAGGGATCATCCCCGCTGGTGCGGGGAATACGCAATTTTTTTCATTTCTATTTCTCCTCGTATAGGATCATCCCCGCTGGTGCGGGGAATACTTCAGTGCCCACATCATGCAGCACAATGTACTTGGATCATCCCCGCTGGTGCGGGGAATACCAAGCTGCCAAGCAATCCGTTTTTGCTAACGCGGGATCATCCCCGCTGGTGCGGGGAATACAGAAGCTGTTTTAGGCCATCTACGGTTAAAGTGGGATCATCCCCGCTGGTGCGGGGAATACAATGCTTCTTTCACTTCTTCATCAGTCGCACCAGGATCATCCCCGCTGGTGCGGGGAATACATTGTTTTGATCATTGAATCAGCTTGAGCTTTAGGATCATCCCCGCTGGTGCGGGGAATACTGATCTAATCGAAGGTCCAGTTACTTCGGGCAGGGATCATCCCCGCTGGTGCGGGGAATACAAAACTACAATAAACTAGCTAAGCAAGATGGCAGGATCATCCCCGCTGGTGCGGGGAATACAATTCGTATTGGCGCGAATGATTCGCTTAGATGGGATCATCCCCGCTGGTGCGGGGAATACTATCTGAGCGGCTAGCGTGGCTGAGTGATCATAGGATCATCCCCGCTGGTGCGGGGAATACTTAGCACTGGTAACTTTAATGGTTCCTTGGTTAGGATCATCCCCGCTGGTGCGGGGAATACCAGGGTTAATGCAAGTATTTAATCCTCGTGTAGGGATCATCCCCGCTGGTGCGGGGAATACGCAATTGGCGCCGGTGATGGTGCCAGCGGATTAGGATCATCCCCGCTGGTGCGGGGAATACACTAAAAGAATCCCGTTAAATCAGCACTTTTAAAGTACTAGAGATTGTTTTTCTATCAACTTTGTTGCGAGTTCCAGCGTGGCTGCTGCATCCCACAATGCGTGATGCGACTGTTTATTTTTGATTTCATATTCTGGTAAGACTGTGCTGAGGCGATAATTATCTATAAACTTATTCTCTTTCTTCACAATTGGCATTAAATCTACAGTATTTTGGCTCAAAGGCGGTAGACCTGCTTGGCGGAGCGAATTGGCTAAAAAGGTCATATCAAATCGGCTGTTATAGCCGACAATTGGTAAATCTGCGATAAATTTTTTCAATTTTTCCAGTGCTTCCGTAAGTAATATACCCTCAGACTCAAGCATTTCGGATGTAATAGCAGTGAGTTTTGTTATGTCACTTGGCACTTTCGTATCAATTTTAATCAGTTGATAAAATTGACTGTACTGGTCATGCACCATTTTAGCAGCCCCAATTGCAATAATTTTATCTTGTGTTACGTCTAATCCAGTTGTTTCAAGATCAATCGCAACAAATGGCTGCGCTTTTGCTGCGCAACTGTTCGTGGTGTGTTGTGCATGCTGATGTGACATGACCTTGGCCTTATGAAATTTAGCGGCGTTACTAAAACCAGGTTGGCGTTGTTTGTCAGTCGTCTTCAAGTGCATCATTAAAGGAATACCCTCATAATCAACTACTGCACGATCTACACGCGTGGTTTTAAATATATATCCCAACTCGTTATTTGTATTGTAAACCATTGTCGCTTGGCCATTGCCAATGTCACGCATAATTCTTTCCCAAAGTGCATCTCTGATTTTCGCGCTGACATTGCCAACATAGACACCAGTTTGAATTTCTTGGTACCACTTGGTCAAGTCACCGCGTAATGAAGGCGGTACTTTGGTTAGTGTTATCACAATCATACGTCTTCATCTTCCTTAACCTCGTGATACTGAACACCCATCGCTTGTAAACCGAGTTTATCATCCCAAAGATTTAAAGTATCGACTTCCTCTGTATCTGGCTCACCTAGTAAATCTTTCAAATCACTCACCATGCGCGCTAAAAGTTTGCCATCTTTAAAAGCATCGCGCATCGCTAAACGCGTTTTAGAGGCAATATCCTTATCTGCACCAAACTTAGCCGTCATTGCAAAGGCCACTGGTATGGAATAGTCGGCTTTATATAGATCTGCAAAATCATAGACAAAAGAAAGGTCATGACCGGTATGGACAAAGCCTAATCCGGCCGAGGCACCTAACGCAGCAATGACGCTATAACTCAATCCATAAAGTGCCTGATGGGCCGCAGTTAATGCTTTATTAATTGGCGTACTGGACTCGAAATTATCAGGGTCGTATTCCCGATGCGACCAGGCAACTTGTGTTTTCTCCGACTGTTCGCGGTAAATTCGCCGTACCCGAGCCCCTTCTTTACCACGAAGAACGGCCATTGATAGACCTGAAACATCCTCATCTGCAAAGCGCATTTGATACATCTTCCGTGCAACCTGCAAACGCGTCCGTTGATTTGAAACGAGCTTGGCTTGCGCTTCCAGTAAACCAGATGTGTGATTGAGCGAGCGGCCATATGCGTATTGTCGCACACCATATTCGCCTACCCAAACCACGGCCATACCGGATGTACCAATCAACTCCATTGCTCTGTGTGTCACGTCCACACCAGGTCCGAGCATTAAAACACTCACAACTGCGGCAGGCACAAATATTGTCCCACGATTATCGGCTACCACAATGGCACTATCTTGTCGGTTTAACTTAGCATGTTCTAAATAAAGAAACGTCACGCGATCTTTGATACGCCCTAGTTCAGTGCGCTTTGGTTTTTCGGCACCATTTTGTTTGCCCATATTGTTACACCTTTGGAATAACAGTCATTAACCCCATGCCAAAGGCTTTCTCACGACCTAGGCCTTCGACAAGTGTCGCTTTAAATGCTGTTAAATCTTGAACTTGTAATAAACCTTCAAACACAACCCGGCTTAAACGTACGCTACGTCCTGCTTTACGATGTAGCGTCGGATAATCACGACTCACCACATCAAAAACAAAACCATCCATTTCATCTATCGACGGTTGTTGCCACACAAGCTTAAACCCAGCTTTTTGTGCTTTTTTATTTAACCACTGACGCTGTTGGGCAATCGTTACATAAGGATAGACTTGACCACGTTTTTGACCTGGTCGCGGCGCGGCGTAGCTGGGATTGGCCGTTAGTCTGAAGCGCATGGTGTCACCCGTTTTAATAGTATCCAAAAGTTGATCATAAGATTTGGTTGTCGCCGTGCCTGAAACGCCATATTTTTCTAATTGTCCTGCATCAGGTTTATTTTCACTTAGTACCAGCAAATAATTTTTGCTAGCCAACTGATCAAGACGCCACAAATGGCGTTTACGATCACCTTGCGTGATTTCATCTGGAAAACTTTGCTCAACCCAGTTGTGATAGGCCCCTAAATGGGTAAGCTCCTTAATTTTTTGCCGATTTTGAGTGTCTATTTCGACTCTTGATAAATACATCGCGCAACTCCTTCCTACAAAAAATTCATGATGTCATGGCGCGTATCGGCCGTGGACTGTTTAAACGCATGATTATTCAGCTGGATACTTTTACAAGCAACCGCGCGAAAATCCAGCTGTCGGTGCCGTTGATCAAATGAAATCACGCGATCCTTAGCTAATTCAGTGCCAGTTTTAGCTTCAGGTAATAAATTAGCGTCTGCAATTAATTCAACCGTCACGGTGGGCTTTTTAGTTTTTTTCTGGAACCACTGGGATGCTTGCCAATCAAGCTCTGTCAAAACCTGAACGGGATTTTGCCCCTCAATCACTTGTAATTTCAGTGGTCCGGCGGGCACGTTGGCACGACGGCCTAAAAACAACTGAAACTTTGGATGCTGAAGCGCCACCTTTAACGTATCAATCAGCCGATCACGCTCACTACCAATTGCCACAACAAAAACAGCGTCCTGTAAATAATCGCGATAAGTGATTTTACGTGTGCTTGTCTTCCATTCAACTGTTTGATAATCCGTCATGACGCGCCCAGGTTTGTCAACGCGAACTGCAAAACTCAGTGTATTGAGCTCGATAATACGTGAATCATCACGCCGATAGCCCATGGCTGCCGATAGCATTCCAATGATTGCACTTTTTGAAGGATAGTTCCCCGTCGTCCGTCGTGCAAATGTGGCCTCATTCCCATATGATTGCAACGGCGCACTTAATCTAATCGTTAGTGTCTTCATGCTGCACCGCCTTTTTCAGTTCAGCAGTAACTTGCTGTAAAAGGTCTGATAAATTAGCGACTTGCACACCATTTTGTGTCTCAAACTTACTTAAGACAACACTTAGCGCTGGTGTATCAACAAACTGATTGCTAGCCTCAAATTCCTGTTCAAACTTATTAATCGATTCTTTGACATAACCAGTCCGTGATTTAACGGGTTCTTCAAAAGCTGAAACCAAATTAACCGGCGTATCTTGGCGAATATTGATCATGACATAACTTGGTAATGTCTTGTTAGCAAACGTATTTCGCTTCCCTGTAGGCATGGTTAGTACAAAGGCTTTGATAAAGGCAACTGCGCCGGTAATTGCACTGTCCGTATCTAGATTATGCACTAATCCATTCACATTCACATTCGCGTAACGATAAAGTGTGGCTGAGTTAAATTCTAAGCTCCCCAACATAGCAGCCCCAGCACTGTCTTCACGCTGCAAATCATCCAAAGCTGTAAAATAATCATATTCTGGCACGATTTCATGGGTTGAAATTGCATGCGCAACTTGAGCTGAAGCCTCCACATTTAGTTCTGGATTGTCAGCAACCATGCGACCGAATAATGCCAGATCCAGCGATTGATCGCCTTTCAAAACCTTTTTAATTTCCTTTTTATCAATCTCGTCATTATCAAGTACATACTGGGCAAGTTTTTCAATTTGACCGTGACTTACAAAAAGCAAGGCGCCAGTTTCATTTGTTTTCTTATCGAGTTTGACACCAGCTGCTTTAAAAACGTCGCTAGTTTTTGCCAACGCCGCTTTCTCGTCTAAATCGGAATCGCGTGTCATTAACTGTTCAACTAATAATTGCGCTGCCTTTTTCGTACGCACACCAGGTACAATGTCTGCCACTTTGAAACCGTGCCGAACTGCACGTTTCCAGCTCTGTGAAGAAACTCGTGCCCGTGTGACACCACCGTATAGTGCCGTTTTAGGCGCACCAGTGTCATCGCGATTAATATTCGAAGCAGGTACCGTTTGTAAAACATGTACGTCAAGGTATAAGTTTGGAGTTGTCATTAGTCTTTCTTCCCTTCAAGTTGTGTTTGTGTCGGTTGATTAATTATTGCAAAGTATTGTTGGCCCCAGAGCAAGCGAATTTGATTGGCCAGTTCATAATTCATTTGAAAATAATAAAGATCCTGGCCTAAACGCGCATAATCAATTTGAAATGCGCGCTGATTGGCTTTCAAAATAGCCACTAAATGTGCCAGTGATTGAATCACACTTTCAATATTCGTTGTTGCAAGGAGTGGTTGTACCCGACGATCCAAGGCCACTCTGGTGGTCTCATTTTGACGCAAATATGCCAGCGCCGAAAATAACGACATCCCAGTTGCGTCGCCATCGCGACTAAACGCTGGCGCATAGACACAAGTATCCGTGCCTTGTTGATGGATGGCGTAAAGTCGGATTGCTGCATAGACTGCTGTCTCAGCGTAGGTCGGCTTACCATCGCGACTTAGCAATGATTGTGGTAATTCTGCTATCATCGCTGGCCAAACTGCTTGTGCTTGGGGACTTAACACTGAACTAGCATGTCGCGCGCTTGCTAAAACTGACTTATTAATCTTGCCACTGCCATATAACTGCCAGATAATTTTGTGAACAGGCGCCACAATTACATTTTCCATATTCTTGATCACCCTTTCTAAAGGCTTAAATGTTGTTTCAGATTATACCTCAGCCAATTATTGACTGTAAAAATATTCTGAAGCCCTACTTTATCTTTTTGAATACCGTTAATATCCCTCGAAGTACTCGAATTCATCAGCTCTTTTGCTGATTCTAGTACAAGCCTTTTTAACTGTTTTTGCCATTCAAGTACCTTCGCATCACGATCATCATCATTTGACAGGCCTGCCAACCATTGCTTGAACGGCCCATTTAACCGATCGTAGAATTTTGCACTGTACTGATTCGCAAATTGACGCGTATCAACATTACGAATTTCGCCAATCGCTGCCACAAAATGCCAATAATCTTTCCCAATTATTTGGGTTAAATCAATCACATTTTCAATTCGTTCCGGCCAGCGCTGTTCAGCTTCAGTGTCAAACAATACTTCCGCTTTGATGCTGAAATCGTCGGCGACTTCAACCACCGGCGACTGGGAGGTTGCATTCCCATCACTGACCAAAACAGCAGTTGCCAAATACAGTTGTTGATCTTGCGCCAACAAGCCTTTGCGCTCCAGCAAGTGTAACCAAGTGACTAAACCTGGTTCATGAGACGAGCTTTTATCAACGTTCACATATTGACTAAAATGCCGCCACATTGCACTGCCTAACGATTTTGTACTTTTAACAGCCGGCTTAAAATCTTCTGTACCCCCTTGTGAATCTGGCTTCCAAGTTGTCATCGGTTCAACAAAAGCATTTTCATTGCTAAACATTGGCAAGCCAGCGCTGAAAATCGTCGGTTGATGTTGTTCATCCCATTCAATATGGATCAATCGGGACCAAGTTGTATAAAGCGCGGCTAAATCATCTGGTAAAATCATTTTTTGACGCGTAGCCACATAATCTTGGAGCGACTCATACTCCCAAACTGGTTTTTGCGCAATATATGCTTTTTTGGTCACAAGTACAAGATTCAGCATCAACGTTTCAAAAATAGAACGACCATTGGCAAAAACTGGATTCAGTTTATAAAGCCAGCCTGATGGTGTGGAAAACTTTTCAGCCGTTTCAATTTTTGTTTTGTCTGTTACTCCCGTAAAGTTCTGATACGTCACCAGCCAACGTGCCAGCTCGGCTTGCGTCACTTGATTCTTTTCACCATCTGTTTTCGGTGCAAAAATATTAGGCGTGTTATTGCTTTCCGAAATCAACCGATTCATTTGCTTTACTGCAACAGTACCCGCGCCGGTGGCAACCTGCTTTTTAGCCGGTACAACCGCATCATATTCAGCTGCAGTCACTTGATAAAAAGGTTGTTGGCCAAACAAATCAAAGCGCTGCTGATACTGTTCCAAATAGCGCAGCACAATTCCCGAAAAATGACCCTGCTGAAAAAGTTGCTGCCAAGTATCCAGTAAATCACTTGATTCATACTCGTCCTCATCAACTGGTTCAGTGATAGTCAAGGTTTTCGCATCAATTTCCAGCCACTCATAGGCGTCGTCATCGGCATCGAATCTAGAATAGACTGTGGTTAGGATTGCTAATAAAAATCGTAAAATAGCTAAGTCCTGTGAACGCATATCCCCTGCCAATTGACGGTATTGTTGCGCATGTTGAAACAGTTCTGTCAAGGAAACTTGTTGCGGTTGATTGGTGTCTTGATCAATAACTTTGATCCAGGAATCAGTGACTAAATTAAAAGATTGGCTATTCATTTTCATCCTCCTTGGTATAGCTTAGCCCTAGCTTAAGCGAATAGTGTAGTTGCCAGCCAGTTAACGTGCCAGCCAAATTCTGATCCAACGGTAGGGCTAAAGCGCCTTTTAACCAACGATCATACTGCCAAGCTTTAAAATAATGATTAGTCTGCTTCTCAAGCTCTATGATCACATTACCGATTTGATAACTTGGCGTAACGGCCACTGGTAGGCGCACAACTTGTTGGGCGATTTGAACCGATGAACAATCCGTTAACTTTTGACCGTTCAACAAAAAGTTGCCGTTTTCCAAGTGTTTGATTAAAATAACGTCCAACGTTTCTTGAATATCCCGCACCGCCGCATTCGCCTTTTGTTCATCCGTATCGACGTGATTTTGCCCATGGCTTAACCAGCCGTGAATGGTGGTTTCATCATCTACTTGAGAGACCGTTAAATTAGGCTCAGCAATTTGAAAAACCTGTGCCTTTTTTTCTTCACACGCTAAGTCAGTATTGAATTTATCGCGCGCCTCACTTAACTGGCCCACTTCTTCATCAGTGCGACTATCATAAACCTGTTGTACTAAGCTTGAAATATCATCTGGTAATTGAATCTCATCCTTTAGAAAATGGTCCGTTTTCATTAACAGATACTTGGCATAAATAGCTTCATTACCCGCACCATAATCGTCAAAGGCATTGATTCCCAGCACATAAAGTTGTGGTTGTTGAAGCGCTTCAGGGCGCTTGATGGCATGACGATGTAAGCGCCCGGCGCGTTGTAACAACAGATCCATTGGTGCAATGTCGGTATACAACACATCGAAATCAATATCTAACGACTGCTCAAGCACCTGAGTGCCAATCACAATCAGCTTATCTGGGCGCTGAGCCTGTTTGCCAATCATCTGTTCCAATTTTTGCTCAAGCAGCACGCGATCTGTTGCTAAAAAGGCTGAGTGTAGTACGATAAATTTAACATCCTTTGAAACTAACTTAGCTAAAGTTTGCGCGCGCTTCACGGTGTTAACGATAATCCCTGCAACTCCGCCATTACGGATCTGATTCAGAACCGTTTGAATCAGCGTTACATCATCTAATTGAAGACGTGTCACTTGTAACTTGACTGACTTTTGGTCACTTTGACCGGTAAATTCTGTGACTTGCTTAATTTTCTTACCATCAAAGAGCGTCAGTAAGGGATAGGCTTGCTGATTCTGCCAACCTTCAGGCGCAATGACATTTTTCTTAAAATGTTTACCGTACTTTCCTTTGTAGTAGGCTTTTATCAATGCATTTCGTTTGTCTTTCGGCAAAGTTGCGGATAGTACCACTAACGGTACGTGGTAGGCCCCTAGCCATTCCACCGCTTTATAGAGATACTGATTCATATAGGCGTCATACGCATGCACTTCGTCGATGATCACCACTTTGTCACTAAAGCCGAGATGCTTTAAAAAGAGATGTTTCTGCTTAAGCCCCATTAATAATAAATTATCAATCGTGCCAACCGTAAACTTATTTAAAATTGACTTTTTACCAGAAAACCAACTGTTTACCACAACTGCCCCTGTGTCACCGATGTTGGCAGCCTCTGGCAACTGCCGGTAAGTCTCATTAAACTCAGCCTTACCATGCATGAGTTTAATCGAAAAGTTTTCACGTTGCGTTTTTGCGACTAGGCTTAACCAATCCGATACGCGCGCAAACATGGCATTGGTCGTGGTTTGTGTCGGCAAGCCCATAAATAGACCATCACGTCCAGTTTTTTGCGCTAATTGTTCCGCTGCAACCAGTGCAATTTCAGTTTTACCCAGTCCCATCGGTGCCTCAATGATCACTAGACCAGGATCCACTGCTTCCGCAATTGCTTGCGTCATTACGCGTTGCACTGGACGGGCATTAAAGCCCCAGCGTTGCTGATAAGGATCTTGCTGTAAAGCGACTGGTTGAGGCACCCAATTATCAGTTTTTCCCCAAGCCGTCAGCGCATGTCTAAAACGGGATTCCATGTCCAGATCCGCAAATATTTGATCTAATTCAATCAATGGAAATAATGGTGTTTGCTGATTATTATCCAAATACTCGCTTGAAGCTAACCAATCCGCCATGATCAACAGACCTTCTAGTAACACCGCCTCAGGTTGGTTAACCTCAGGAATTTCACTCACTGAACCATAGCCAGCTGACTGCAGGCCATGTTCAAAAAGTTCATTTTGAATGCGTTTCCATTTTTGCTGAAGCTTTTTATCCGCTGGTGTTTTAGCGGTATCCGTTTGAAAATAATTAGCTGTATAGACACCAATTTGATTATTTTGCGGGCCTTCTTCAGGTTTACCATGATGACCGCCAATAATGGCGCTAATGGATTGTGGCACACCTTCACAGTCTAAAATAGCTTCGCCGGCACGGGCATGCGGTGATTGACTCGCATCTGATAATTCCATCACGTCTAAGCCTGTAAAACCGTTTTGAATCAAACTTTCCATTAGTTCACGATCGAGCTCGTGGTCATTATCAAATGATTTTTTCGCTTGAAAGGCAGGGGCCGCTTTGCCAAGATCGTGGATAAAGCCCAGAAACTTAACCAGTTTCTGAATGTTTTCCTCGCCTATCCGCTGCGCCAGCAATTCTCTTTGACCCTCACTTAGCCAATTATTAAACAAAAAATTGATGGTCTTTTGCGTATCAATTAAATGTGCCACCAGTGGCAACCAATAATGAACACCGTCTTCACTTCTTTTTTTCGCCCATAAGGCGGTTGCTTGTTTTGATAAAGAATTCAAATTCTCACCTACCTTAGTTTTGTTTGTGTGGTGTGATACTGTTTTGACGCAGCGTTTTAACTATTATAACAACTTTATAAAATATGATCTCATTTAAAAGTATAAATTGTTTAATATGTGTGCTGGCTCTATCTTACTAAAAATTAGGTAAAATCCATCCTTAATCACTCGCTCGCTATCATCTGCATAACTTCTATTTAGGAATAATGAGATCACACTTGTCATACACTGGATTTATATTTGCTAATAATGGAAGTGAATATTATAATAAATAATAGCTTGTTCTGATTATATCACAAAACTACCCGCTGGTGCGGGGAATACAGAAAAGAATATGCTGTAATGAATAACAGCTTAGGATCACCCCCGCCGATGCGGGGAAGACACTATCTTTTAATTTTACCACACCAAGGAGGGAATCAATCCCGCTGATGCGGGGAATACCTGAAAGATCGAACGGGGTTCAATAGCAGCACTGGGATCACCCCCGCTGGTGCGGGGAATACCCGACCAAACGTTTTGGAATGGTACGACGTTGGGGATCACCCCCGCTGGTGCGGGGAATACGCTAATGTGGGCTTGCAATTAACATATTGGTTGGGATCACCCCCGCTGGTGCGGGGAATACATGAACCCGCAAGGCCCATACCACTGGTTTAAAGGATCACCCCCGCTGGTGCGGGGAATACTTTCATCGATGAGATCTAGCGCCTCATCTTCCGGGATCACCCCCGCTGGTGCGGGGAATACGCCGATTACACCAATGACAATGTGTTGGCCTTAGGATCACCCCCGCTGGTGCGGGGAATACAAATTAATGATAGAATTGAAAAATTTGATAACGGGATCACCCCCGCTGGTGCGGGGAATACTTTTCCCAACTGTTGCGTATCAGCGCTTTATTAGGATCACCCCCGCTGGTGCGGGGAATACGTGCCGACGTCAACCGTCCCGCGGATTTGGCCAGGATCACCCCCGCTGGTGCGGGGAATACGGTAACGGCCCCTCATTGCTGATCATCAAAGTAGGATCACCCCCGCTGGTGCGGGGAATACTTGTCTTTGGTAAACCAGAAATCATACATGTCGGGATCACCCCCGCTGGTGCGGGGAATACCAGTTAGTGTGGCTGAGTGCTCACATCAAGAAAGGATCACCCCCGCTGGTGCGGGGAATACCTTACGCCGATGATCCGACCGGGCCTACTAGAGAGGATCACCCCCGCTGGTGCGGGGAATACATGGTTGGCACTCAACGCGATACGGACGGTAAGGGATCACCCCCGCTGGTGCGGGGAATACGTCGCGATACTGGCTTAGGTCGATTATTGTCCAGGATCACCCCCGCTGGTGCGGGGAATACCTGCAAAAAAAATGTCCATGACATCATCTTCAAGGATCACCCCCGCTGGTGCGGGGAATACCTGGTGATGCACTCGAAGACGGTAGAATGTCTAGGATCACCCCCGCTGGTGCGGGGAATACCACCAAACATAAGTCCTACTAAAACAGTTGCTAGGATCACCCCCGCTGGTGCGGGGAATACAATAGATCACGAACATTTGGCACCGTTCACGTAGGATCACCCCCGCTGGTGCGGGGAATACTAGGTATATCAATTGTAATGTCACTCATTATTGGGATCACCCCCGCTGGTGCGGGGAATACAAAATTATAAATTTTAAAGACGGCGCAAACATAGGATCACCCCCGCTGGTGCGGGGAATACCTGATGTCTATTTCTATTGTAAAGATGAACCTTAGGATCACCCCCGCTGGTGCGGGGAATACGATGATAAAGCTACTGACGCTATTAATAATAAAGGATCACCCCCGCTGGTGCGGGGAATACTGTTTCTTTCGCGATGAGCTTCACCAGGAACGTAGGATCACCCCCGCTGGTGCGGGGAATACCCGCAATCGGCCAGGTGACAGGCTATGCGTGTGGGATCACCCCCGCTGGTGCGGGGAATACTTCAGCTCACCCGTTACTGGGGTTTGGTTTTTGGGATCACCCCCGCTGGTGCGGGGAATACTACAACTTGCTCAACAAGAAATGGAATTTCAAGAGGATCACCCCCGCTGGTGCGGGGAATACCCCGTTGTTTGGTGCTTGCTATGCTATCGAGGTGGATCACCCCCGCTGGTGCGGGGAATACGCACCGGAAGATGGCGAAATCGTTGCCGTACTAGGATCACCCCCGCTGGTGCGGGGAATACTTCCATGGTCAGGCTTTCTAACAGATCTGCTTTAGGATCACCCCCGCTGGTGCGGGGAATACTTACTTTGTGGGTTCTAAAAGTGGTAAGATGTCGGATCACCCCCGCTGGTGCGGGGAATACATGACATTATTCATGTGACTGAGAGGGGTATAGGGATCACCCCCGCTGGTGCGGGGAATACACTAAAAGAATCCCATAAAATCAGCATTTTTAAAAGAGCAAATATCGTTTTTTCATCAGCTTAATTGCAAATCTGTGCGTAGCTTTTACATCCAACAGTGAGTTATATTCCTATTTATTTTTCAACGAATAGCAAAAAGATGTCATCTCTCTATCCGATGACATCCTTTTGCTTTAGAGCCTCCATTTACTTGCTTGTCACATGACTAAAAACTTTAACTAAATCTATATTTCGATATGCTGCACCAGTTGCAACAATGCTAACAATATTGGCGACAATATAAATCATGCCACTGCTTCCAATAATCGCACTTAGCGCGATATCATCTGCAAATTCAGCGCTCACTTCGCTTTTCGTAACAAAAAATATGATCAATGAAACAATCGCTAAAATCAGCCGCACAACTTTTATTGACGGTTTTTTAATAAATCCTACAATTAATAAAATCAACGGGCAAGCTAATAATAACCAGGCTGCTTTAAATTCACGATTATCAAATACAAAAGCTAAACCAATTGGCACATTCCCATCTGAGAAAATATTGTTTTTGATGTCAATAAACGGCCCAAAACAAAGCGAGGCAATCATGATAATTGCCATGATGCCAGCTAAATGCGTTATAAACCAATTTTCCTTGCCATTAATCTTTTTTATCGAACGTTGTTTTTCATCCATTTATGAATCCCCCAATAACAGCTGCCACTTTTATTAAAATTTATCGTTTTGTGATTTGGTTAATTTTCTGATGTAAATCAACTCCAAAATAATCTGCACCTGCGCCTATCAAACTAATCACGACACCTAATAAGTAAATACCCCCACCAATTGCAATTTTAGCTGAAATACCGAGTTCTCCCATTCCCAACGTACTTTGCGCATGCTTGAGCATAAAAAAAGCAATAATTGCAAGAATTGGCATTGCTAAACGAATAAATTTTTCAGACGATTTCCCGATGCTGCTTGCTAATAAGGCGACAATTGGACAAATTAGTAACAATAAGGCAATCTTCTGCTCGCCATCAAAAACGTACTGATAGCCATGATAAACCCCACTATTTCCTGATAGTACAATACTCGACTTTAAAAAATTACCAAAGAAAAGCGACACAATCATGATAACTGGTCCAATTAAATTAAGATGATCGATGACCCAATTTGTTTTTTCAGTGACGACTTCTGTTGATTTATCTGAATGCTGATCTTCCTTCATGTTTACTCCCCCAACTATATTAAGTTAATCAAGATCTGACACTTCTGTTACATTTTTCGTTTTTGACGTATCAAAATTAGCATTTGGCTCCTTGGCCTGTGTCTTTGTAATCAACCAATATGCCGTATCATTTGAATTTTCTGGATCTGCTGACTCAGAATACCCCGTATATTTTTCATTTAAGATTGGGAATGCATAGCCCCGTGTCTGCGTATCTGAAAAAACGACACTATGATAGCTTCCTCGTAAATTAGACGCCGGTTTACACACTGCTTTTATGGCCGAGTTAGAGTTTTCTTCGCCACTCATCTTTTCCGATTGCGTCGCAGTATTTTGGGCAGCACCTGTATATTCAAACTTTTTATAGTGGAACTGTTCAGCTGTTGTTGAATTCCCACTTGAATCTGTTTTAATTTCAGCTGATAATTTCCCCGCTTTAGGTTGCTGATACGCTACTGTTTTTTGACTAATCTTCTTAAATTGCTTGATAAGTGCTGGATAGTATTTGACGTCCGATTGTTTTTCCTTCAAGTCTTTCTTAGTATCTGAATAACTATAATCAGATTTACTTAACGATTTTAGATCCTTCTTGTCACTAGCAACCTCCGCTTTACTCTCTTTGTATTCCTCCTTCAATTGCTTTGTTAATTCTTCTGATTCTTGCTTCCCTCGCGCCACATCATCAGAATAATTTTTCTTATCATCTTTTTTAGCCATATCAATAATTTGTTTGTCACTCTTTTTATCGAGATCCGTCATGGTTAAATAACCGTCAGTATTATAAACCGTCACTTTATTAGCCTTAGTTACCCATACAGCAGTGATGGCACTATCTTTCGCAACTGACTGACCGCCATCTTCCGCATAAACCATGTACCAAATTCGTGCGTGTGACGACTGCGCATCTTGCACAATATGAATATCCTTTTGTTTCACCTGGTTGGCCCCGGATTGGCAACCTGCCAACCCCAGTGATACAACTACCATAACCCCAACCGTTAATACACTTTTTTTGAACCTCATCTTAAATAGCGCCTCCAATTTAACCATGACAACCAATATTCCCACATGAAAATTTATTAGAAATCGCTAAATCAGATTGCTTGTTTTCAAGTTAATCTCGCTCCCCAATTCCTTCTTAACTTAGATAATTACAGAGTTATTTAATTATTGTCAGTTTAATTAAAACGCTTTCTAATAATATTATAATATCATATGTTTTATTTATTTTTATAATTAATCGCAATTAAAATCTATAATTATTTTAAATATCAAATTTAAGATAAATAAATGATTCTATTTTTAGACTTTGCCCATAACGACCTACTTTACCTAAAAAAGCGTCACAAGCTTCTATCATTAGACTTTTAAACCAATAATAGTATTTTCTCTCGATATATTACTTTCAAAACTCGGTATTAGAACCAATTAACGTCTACTATTCTGATCGCATTTAATCAAAACTGGATAAGTCGCCTTAGATGATTTTTTCGTGATCATTCTTATTCCTTATACGGATATTTTAACTGCCACTTAAAATTGAATAATAAAAAGCCTTACGCATCCCTATAACATACAGATACGTAAGGCCTCAGTTATTATTACCTATAAATTACCAATTCGAACACTATTCTTTTTCAATAATAACAGCATTTCCATTTGCTGTAACACCAAACACATATGGCATATACAACGTCCCACCGTTAGAATTGACCGTTTCTGGATCTAATGTTAGATAATCAAAATCAACACCAATAATTGCATTGCATCCTAAGTCGTAAGCCTGTTCTTTTAGCTCAGCTAAGGCATTACGTCGAATCACTGTCAAATTATTCATTAAAGCCGCGCCAACATCTGTTGCTCTTGCAAAAATACCCTCTTTGCCGCGGGCCACTTGCACTGCATCATCACCCGAAATATATCCCGAATATTTGACTACTTTATAACCATCAAAGTTAAAACCTGATGTAATTAACATTTCAGCTAAAGCTTTTTGTTTTCTTAATGCTTCTTCTCGTATCCGTTGTTGCTTGCGTTCTTCAGCTTCCACAGCCGCTTGATGAGCTGCAATTTGTTCAGCTTTACGTCTTCTATCATAAGTCGTAAACTCCACTAAAATAGTATCCACATCTTCATCGTTAACTTGTAGCCCACCAAGTAGCGAATTTGTTAATGCGTATTTACCACTATTTTGAAGAAAATCATTAAGATCCGTAACAGATACTTGATTTTGACGTGCAATATCTTTTGTTTTCATTTCGCTATACCCTACTCCTTTTAAAACTTAACTTAAATATTTGAGAACCTGCTGATTTGTGGGATCGATATCTAAAATTAAATTTACATACCGCTGTGCATGTGTTGGATCCGCTTTTATTTTATCCAACAGTACAGCAACATCTCCATTGATAGAAATCTGTGTATCTTGATGCGTTTCGACCTTTTTTTCTGCTATGTAACTTGTACCACAATAATTACATACTAATTGCCCATTTACTTCAGAAAAATCGTTTGCACCACAGCTTTTACACTTATAAACTTGCATAATTTCACAACCCCATAATTTCTTTTTTCTTAGCTGTAAATTCTGCTTCTGTGAGAATGCCAGAATCTAATAATGCCTTTAATTTCTGAACTAATTCAATTTGTTGATCCAAATCTAACGCAGCGCTTTTTTTCTCACCTAATAAGTCCTGTGTTAAATTCACACCAAGTAACGCACCGGCACCATCACCCAGGCCATTATTCTGAATACCCTTTGCCATTTTTTGTTGCGCTGCAATATTCGAAGCATGATCGGAAACACCACTATAAGCATTAACATCCATTCGATTCGAGGAAAATTGTTTTACAAGCGCTCGTGATTCATCTGAAAATTGAATACTTTCGATTCCTACTGCTTCAATCACAATTCCAAATCGATTTTGCCAATTGCCAGTTTGTGTTTGCAAAGCCATTAGCCGAGCAGCGATTGTTGCACCTTGTGCCGGCAATTCTGAAATACGATATTCACTTGATAACGAATTTAAAACGACTCCAAAAGATTGTAGAAACTCTGATAATAATTGACTTTTAGCTTCACGATCATCAAATGAATAATACGATGTATTTGCTGGTATAAAATTTTTCACAAAAGTTATCGGGTTTGTAATACGAATTGATAAATTACCATAAGATAGTACTTCCAAATCAACATCATAGAATTTATCATGATATGGTTGTGGTCCACGTGTGCCAAACTTAATACCACGAATTTCTCTTAAATTGATAAACGCCACATATTTATATTCATTCGGTTGTCCACCAAATTCAACACGTGTCATGGTTTGATCAAATACGTCGCCTAAGCTACCACCAGCAAAAATAGTTTCTTGACCACCAGAATATTCATAACCACCAGCTTCTGTTACAACAGTTTCAATGCCACCTTGATCAAAAATAAACATTGCCGTATTTTCAGGCACATATATTTTTGAACCCACCGTAATAATACCTGTTGACGCTTTGAAATTTGACCCACGACCATGATTGGTACGAATATTAACCCCTGGTACAATTACTGTATGTTCATCAAAAGCAGCTGCTGTGATAACATCTTTCCATTGATCCGCAAGCGTCCCATTAATCGCCCCTGAAAAAGCTTTAATAAGCCCCACTACTACTCCTCCTTCCATTTATAAGAATGCTTAAATTATACCATCACTTATTTCATAGTTGTTATAATACTTTCCAATAAAATAAGAGCTTTATACCTGAATTATTCACCATAAGTTCTCCAAGTACAGTGTCACCCCGGTATCATGGG
>NZ_AZDA01000145.1 GCF_001434575.1 Loigolactobacillus bifermentans DSM 20003 | reverse complement strand
GCACAGCGAACTAAGTCTGTCTTCCAAGTATGTTCGTTTGAAGCATGGGCTTCAGCTTCGGCACCAGGGCCGTAACCGATACAAGGGACGTTGTGACGACCCATGATGGACACACCGTTGGTTGAGAAAGTCCACTTGTCTAATAATGGACGTGCTTCACGCATCTTGATTTGTTGTTCAGGGCCTTGGCGAACTTCACCGAATAAGTTTTCGTGTGTTTCGATCAAAGCTTTGGTAACCGGGCTGTCTTCTGGAATGACCCAAGTTGGGAAGAAGCATTCGATTGGGTATGACAAGCCAGTGTAGCTAGGACGATCGTAGTTGTACATGGATACTTCAACGTCGTCGCCATACTTCTTAACGGCTGGCAATTGACGAATTTCGTCTAAGCAGCTTTCCCAAGTTTCGCCAGCAGTCATCCGACGGTCTAATGAAACGGAGCA
>NZ_AZDA01000031.1 GCF_001434575.1 Loigolactobacillus bifermentans DSM 20003 | reverse complement strand
AGCCATGATTGCTTAATTCAAAATCTAAATTGTCTAACTTTTCTATTGCACTTCATTCTTGGAACCAAGTGATTTATCTCGTGTTGATGGGCTTTAATTTATTAGCAGTTTATTTTAAATTACGCTTGAAGCAACGCTTAAATTCGGCTGAGCGTTTTATATTACTTACGATTTTAGGAATCGGCGCCTTTCACATGTTCTTCTGGGAAGGGGAAGCCCGTTATGTGTACCTGATTTTACCGTTTTTGTTATTTGGTGCAGGTACTGGTATTCAGCAAACCATTAAACAAACAATTCCACAGAGAGTTGTACAACACCAACGAATTTGGCAATTGGGATTTGGTGTCCTATGTATTTTATTGATGCTAGGGGGGACCTGGCAAAGTAGAGGGCTATTACAGCCACAGTCACAGCTAACACCACAAATTATGCAAAATAAGACTTATGGTACAATTCAGCTAGCGCAGAATAAAACAGTAACGCAAGGCTTTACACTGCAACAAACGGCAAATCAAGTGATTTGGCAAAATAAGACTGGACAGCCAAGCAATCAATTGCAGGTCACTTTGGAAAACGTTGGTACCAAACAAAAATGGCACCTATCGCAAAATAAAGCGGCAACGGCTTGGCAACTGCATCAGAAAATGCACCCCGGTCAATATCGCTTACGAATTTTAAATCGTGGGGGAAAGACTATTAAATTAACACTTTTAAAGAGTCACCATTATCATGCGATTCCCCAAATGCAGTCGTTACAAAGTGATCCTTGGCAACAGCAATACCTTGTGTTAACGGTAGGCTGGCAGCAGATGCAGCCAGTTTTAAGTCGCATTGGATTAGTGGTATTAGATTTGGTCCTTTTAGGGGGGAGCTTGGTGAGTTTTAAGTGGTATTTAAGGAGCACATGCTGAAATGAAACGATTAACGATTATTGTACCTTGCTATAATGAAGAAGCTGTTTTACCAAGTAGTTTGTCGCAATTAACGGCGCTTTTACAACAGCTGATTGATCAACAAGCTGTTGCGCCAACCAGTCGGTTATTATTTGTAGATGATGGCAGTCGTGATCAAACTTGGTCATTGATTGCGTCAGCTCAGTTAAACAATCAATTAGTAACTGGATTACAGTTTAGCCGTAATTTTGGACATCAAAGTGCGTTACTAGCAGGTTTAACCGTTGCGAGTCAAGATGCCGATATCATGATAACAATTGATGCGGATCTGCAAGATGATATTCAGGCGATTCCTAAAATGATTGCCTTAAGCACGCAAGCGGATGTGATTTATGGCGTTCGTGATTCTCGAAAAACTGATACTTGGTTTAAGCGCTGGAGTGCAACGATGTTTTACAGTTTAATGCATGGGTTAGGGGTTGAAATGGTGCCCAACGCCGCCGACTTTCGTTTGATGTCGAAGCGCGCTGTTTTAGCATTACTGGATTTACCCGAACGAAATATGTTTTTACGCGGGATGGTACCGTTAGTTGGTTTTCCAACGCAAAAAGTATTTTATGATCGTAAACCGAGAACAGCTGGTGAAACTAAGTATCCGTTGCGCAAAATGATTGCATTTGCAGTAGATGGGATTACATCTTTTTCAACTGTGCCATTACGCTTAATTATGAATTTGGGGATTTTTGTGGTTTTTATCGGTGTGGTACTGATGATTTATTCGTTAATTCGCAAATTTACTGGTCAAGTGGTGGCAGGTTGGTCATCCTTAATGGTGTCAATGTGGGTCCTTGGTGGTGTTCAGCTCATTGCCCTTAGTGTGTTAGGAGAATATGTCAGCAAGGTCTTCAAAGAAGTCAAACGTCGGCCACGCTTCATTATTCAAACGGATACTTACAGTCAGCAAAAACCAAATGAAACTTCTAATTCCACAACTGCGTGAGAAAATCTTAACCATGTTGCCTTAAACTATTGTATTTTAGAGCGACTTTCTTTATTATTGAAATGATTATAACTGAAGTGAGGAAAGCAAAGTATGAAGAAAATGCGGATCATGGGCGGGAAGCCCTTATCTGGTGAGGTCACCATTGGTGGTGCTAAAAACAGTACGGTAGCGCTGATTCCAGCGTCGATTTTAGCGGACACTCCTGTGACCTTTGATTGTGTGCCAGATATCAAAGATGTTCACAACTTAATGTCGATTTTAGAGACCATGCGAGTTCCTTCTGAGTTTAAAGGGGACGTCTTAAAGATTGATCCAACGAATATTTTGCCATTACCACTTCCAAATGGCCGAATTAAAAGCTTACGGGCGTCTTATTATTTTATGGGCGCGTTGTTAGGTAAATTTGGGGAAGCCATTGTTGGCTTGCCTGGTGGGGATGATATCGGCCCGCGGCCCATTGATCAGCACATCAAAGGCTTTGAGGCCCTTGGTGCAACGGTGACCAACGAACATGGTGCCATGTATATCAAGGCGCCGGCTGATGGGTTGCACGGCGCACGGATCTTCTTAGACATGGTCTCTGTTGGGGCAACGATCAATGTGATCTTAGCTGCCGTTCGGGCCAAAGGAAAAACCGTAATTGAAAATGCGGCGCGGGAGCCTGAAATCATTGATCTCGCCACCTTTTTAAACAACATGGGGGCGAAGATTCGTGGTGTTGGGACGGATATTATTCGGATCGAAGGAGTCGATCGGTTAGAAGCCCATGCCACCCATACGATCATTCCGGACCGCATTGAGGCTGGGACTTACTTAGCCATGGCGGCGGCTGTGGGCCAAGGAGTGCTGGTGCGCAACATTATTTTAGAGCATTTAGACGCTTTCTTAGCCAAAATGGAAGAAATGGGCGTCGAAATGGTTTATAACGATGACAGTATTTTCGTGAAACCTGCTCAAAATTTGAAAATGGTGCAGATCAAAACATCCCCTTATCCTGGCTTTGCCACAGACTTGCAACAACCCATCACGCCCCTGATGCTCAAGGCCCAAGGGGAAGGCGTGATCGTTGATACGATCTACCCGAAACGGGTGAAGCACGTACCAGAATTGATTCGCATGGGCGCTGATTTAACCATTGAAAACGACGTGATCATGTTACATCATGCTGATCAGTTGTACGGGGCGGAAGTGTCTGCTGATGAGATTCGCGCTGGCGCTTGCTTGACCATTGCTGGTTTAATGGCCAAAGGGGTCACCACCATCTATAATGTTGAAAATATTTTACGAGGCTACGAACGCATTGTTGAAAAACTACGCGGCCTTGGTGCAGATGTTGAGATCATTGATGACACAACCGTGCAATCATCGATTACAACATTAGCATAATGAGCGAGAATCGTGGCGCAGGCCACGATTTTTTAGGTAGGAGGTTTTTTGATGAGTGACTTTTTAACCATGAGCGAGTTAGAACAACAAACGTTAAAAGAAATCTATAAGTATGCGCGTACTTATAAGATTCCATATTACAGTCAAATGAACAAAAAAGAGTTATCCCTTGCCATTATTCGTGCGCAGGCCAAGGCAGCCGGGTTTGTGTCTATGGCTGGGGTACTCGATGTTTTCGTTAACGATGGTTACGGTTTTTTACGGCCGTTAAACTATGGGCCATCACAAGAAGACATTTACATTTCAGCGTCACAAATTCGCCGCTTTGGCTTGCGAACCGGTGATTTTGTGGTGGGCCGGGCACGGCCACCGAAGCCTGGGGAACGGTATTATGGGTTGATGCATGTGGATACGGTTAATGGCAGTGATCCGGAAGACGCCAAACAGCGCCCGCATTTTCCAGCGCTGACTGCTTGTTATCCTGATCGGCAAATGCATTTGGAAACCGGCCCCAATCAGTTATCCACGCGGTTGATCGATATTTTTGCCCCTGTGGGTTTTGGGCAACGGGGCTTGATCGTTGCGCCACCGAAAGCGGGTAAAACCAGTTTGTTAAAGGCCATTGCGCAAGGCATCAGTGACAATTATCCTGATGTGGATCTAATCGTGCTGCTCATTGACGAACGGCCTGAAGAAGTCACCGATATTGAACGCTCGGTGAAAGGGGACGTGGTGTCATCGACCTTTGACCAGCGGCCAGAAAATCATGCGCGGGTTTCGGAATTAGTTTTGGAGCGCGCGGAGCGTTTGGTGGAAGCCAAGCATGACGTGGTGGTCTTACTGGACTCCATTACCCGGTTAACCAGAGCGTATAATTTAACCACCCCTTCCAGCGGCCGCACCTTATCTGGTGGTTTGGACCCAGCCGCCTTTTATCGACCAAAACGCTTTTTTGGCGCTGCTCGGAATATTGAAGAAGGGGGCAGCTTAACCATTTTAGCAACAGCACTGGTGGACACCGGTAGCCGGATGGATGACGTGATCTACGAAGAATTTAAAGGGACCGGAAACTTAGAATTACACCTTTCCCGTGAATTATCCGAACGCCGCATTTTTCCAGCACTGGACATCAAACAATCGGGGACCCGCAAAGAAGAATTGTTACTGAATCAGACGAATTTAGACAATTTATGGCAGATCCGTCGGGGGTTAAATAACGATCCCTTATCCGATACGGAACGCTTGTTGAAGATGTTAGGCCAAACGAAAAACAACGCGGAATTTTATGAGTTGTTAGGGCAAAAATTGCATACAAATTAAGTGAAGGTTTGGCGCTTTTTTACCCCTAAGCCCTGATCTTTGCAGAAGCAACAGCCCTTGAAATCCTGCACAATTTTATTTTTGGAAATGTTGAGGGTTACACCTGAAAGTCGGTTGCCAAACCGGCCCTTGCATGCTATAATGCAAAAGTTGCAGTATAGCATAATATAATCTCTGTTTCGCAGGCCGCTTTGCGGTATGATTCAGGGCAAAGGAGCGTAAAAATTATGAAACAAGGTATCCATCCAGATTACCATCCAGTGGTTTTCCAAGACTCACAAACAGGTTTCAAGTTCTTGTCAGGTTCAACCAAGACATCTGACCAAACAATCGAATGGGAAGACGGCAATACTTATCCATTAGTATTAGTTGAAATCACTTCTGATTCACATCCCTTCTACACAGGTAAGCAAAAGTTCACGCAAGCCGATGGTGCAGTCGATCGTTTCAACAAAAAATATGGCTTTACAGATGCCAACCCGGCACCAGAATCAAACAAATAAGCAATTTAGGTCACCTCGTTGTGGGGTGGCTTTTTTTGAATATGAATTTAGTGAGACACATGGATCAACGGTGCATGGTGCATTTGCTATCCTAAGCTAAGACCATCATCAGACCTATCTTTCAGGCGTAAACGTTAAGGCGAGTTAGGTTTTTCTTGTTTATGAATGGTGGTAAGGGTATGTTCTAAGCGGTATGCGAGTGCTTTTCAGACTTATCGGCTCCTTGATCACGTTGTGGTGCTTCAGGTCGTAGGCAAAACGGGCTCAGTCGTGAAATTCGTCTTAGCGGTTTACCGCTTAGACGAAGGCTGGTCTTGGAAACCGGTGAATTTCCGGGTTTCAAGCCATGCCCACAACGTTCCAGCCCGTTTTGCCGGAGGCCGTTTCGGACAGCTACATCAGCGAAATCAACCACAAATCGGTGCCCAATATGACAATCGCTTTACAGCATTGTGTCTTCCGTGGATGCCTTTATGGGCTATTCGTAGTAAAATAGCCTTGACATGGTTTGAAGGCTAGGTGGTATGACAGATGAATGCGGATTTAGTATATGTCCATTTAGAGACGGTTTCTAATTTAATATTATCTTACGGCATTAGCACGCGTGATTTTGCCAGTGCGTTAAAGCGATTCCCGAATCATTTGTTATTGCTGCCACCGGTGGACCCGGATGCAGCATTGGACACACACACGGGATTTAATACCGTATCTGGTACAGAAGAGATCCAAACTTATTTTAGTGATAAGCGCAAGATTGCGCGGAAGTGGCTGGATTTTCGCCAGTCTCTGTATTTAGAACAATTGACTCCACAAGAAATTGCGGAGTTGTTGTATTTGGGGCACGCGAATACCCATTTAGCATCGCCGTTTTATTACAAGTTACAAAACGACTATGTGTATTTAAGCTTGCCTGATCAAATGGTGAAGACGTACTATCGCCATTTAGATCATTTTTACAAGGTGCTCAACCACAGTTTGAAACGGCATTTGCAAGAAAAGATCCCCGACACTTGGTTTTTATTTCGGCGCCGGGCATCTGTTGCGGACATTGATCCGGTGATTTTGCGCCAGTTACAACCTGTGTTTATTGATGGGGCACTGTTTGCGTTTCAAGAAGTCGGTTTGCGGCAACGGGAGATCCATATTCCGATTTATTATTTAAATAGCCGCTTGAAAATCGTTGACGATGAGTGGTTAAACGCATCACAAGAAAAAGTAGCAGAATTGGTTTATGATCAAAGCGTCCAGAAATGGCGTTTAAGTGTGATCAATGAATCGATTTTTGCCCAAAATTTATTTTAACGACTATCACGTTATTGTGTAAGGAAGTAGGAACGGCAACATGCAGATTTATTTAGTCTACGGTGGTAAAAGTGCCGAACATCAACTGTCGGTGGCGGCGGCTTTTGCCGTTTTAAATGTCATTGACTTTCAGCAGTATCAAGTTCGGTTGATTTACGTGACCAAGACTGGTACTTGGTTACAAGGACCCTTGCTGGACCAAACGGTGAAAACCAGTCAAGACTTAATGCTCCAACCCGTTGCGGCGCCTACCCGTACTGGCGGTTTAATTGGCCAAGCCATGATCCCAGGTAATTTTCGGGCGCAAGATGCCATCATCTTCCCACTGATCCAAGGGCGCAGCGGTGAAGACGGTAAGTTACAAGGCTTGTTAGAAATTTTAGGCTTGCCTTATGTCGGCGCTGGTGTGCTGGCCAGCGCGATTGGCATGGATAAAATAGCTAGTAAGTTGATTTTTCAACAATTAGGCTTACCGCAAGTGCCATTTTTACCTATTTTAAAAAATCAGTGGCAACTCGATGCCATGAAAGTGTTGCAACAGTGTGAAGGGGCCTTATTATACCCGATGTACGTGAAGCCGGCTAACAGTGGTTCCAGTGTGGGTATCAGCCAAGTTCGGGATCGTAACAGTTTACAAACAGCCGTTGAGTTGGCATTTCAGTATGACCAGCGGATCCTGGTGGAACAAGGCATTGAGGCCCGCGAGCTGGAAGTCGGTGTGATGGGCAACCAACAGTTAGAAGTCAGCGGCGCCGGGGAAATCTTAAAAGATAGTTTGTTTTTTGATACCCAAAGTAAGTTGACACCGGCTCAGCCTGAATTGGCGATCCCTGCAGATATTCCAGTTGAAGTGGAACAGAAAATGCAGGCTTATGCGAAGCGGGCCTTTGCGTTGATCGGTGGCTCAGGGATTGCCCGGTGTGACTTCTTTTTAACGGCGAACAATACGATTTTTTTAAACGAGATCAACACGATTTTGAATTTAGATCCCCGAGCCATGTTTGCCCGTTTATGGCGCTTAAAAGGTTATACGCAGGAACGGTTGATCCAGCACTTGCTCCATTTGGCACTTGAGCGGTATGAACAGCAGGCGCCAACAACAAATCAGTAAAGAGGTTATTGAAAGATGAAAATGCAACTCGCTGAAATTGCTCGAGTGGTCCAGGCTAAAAACGATGTGACACCTTGGGCGACTCAAGAGATCGCCAGTGTCAGTTTTGATTCACGCACGTTAACACCAGGGGCTTTATTTGTGCCATTAGTGGCAGCACAAGATGGGCACCGGTTTATTGAAAGTGCGCGGCAACACGGCGCCACAGCAACTTTTTGGCAAGCAGGCCATTCTGATGAACCCACTGATTTTCCAGTTTTGGAAGTTGATGATCCTTTAACGGCGTTACAACAATTGGCCCGCTATTACTTGTTGAAAGTTGATCCTCGGGTGGTGGCAATCACCGGTAGTGATGGAAAAACCACCACCAAGGATATGACCGCCGCAATTTTAAAGAAGCGGTTTAACGTGCACAAAACCCAAGGCAACTTTAACAATGAAATTGGCGTGCCCATGACGATTTTGTCCATGGAAACCAATACCGAAGTGCTGGTGGTCGAAATGGGCATGGATCGGCCAGGTCAATTAGACTTTCTCAGTCAAATGGTTGCGCCTGACGTGGCTGTGATCACCATGATCGGGGAAGCCCACATCGAATTTTTCGGCACCCGGGCCAAAATTGCGGATGCTAAATTGGAAATTACCCACGGCTTAAAAGACGATGGCTTTTTCATTTACGAAGGCGACGAGCCGCTATTGCATGAACGCGCGGAACAAGTGCATCAGCAACAACGGACTTTTGGCCAATCCGAGACTTGCGAATTGTATCCGATCATGATCGAAAGCACGGCTAACGAAACCCGCTTTCGGCTGAACAAATACCCAGACCTCACCTTTAGCTTGCCGTTGTTAGGCAGTTATAATGTGAACAACGCCATGGCGGCGATTCAAGTCGGAGCATTGTTACGGATCAAACCAGCAGAAATGCAAGCGGCGTTGGCCCACTTTGACCTGACGCGGAATCGAACGCAGTGGGTCAGTGGGGCGAATGGGGTCAATATTTTAAGTGATGTTTACAATGCCAATCCAACGGCCATGCGGGCGGTGTTGCGGGCCTTTCAAGCTGTACCAACCCAAGGCCGGCGCATTGCTGTATTAGGGGATATGTTAGAGTTAGGTGACCAAGCGGCAACGTTACATGCCAGTGTCGCCGAAGCAGTTGATCCAACGCAATTAGACGAAGTTTACTTGTACGGGGATCTGATGCAGGCGTTAGCAACCGCGTTAAAGGCGAAGCCAGACTACGCTGCCCACGTGCATTATTTTCCAACAGCTGAAAAAGAACAGCTAAGTCAAGCTTTATTAGCGGATGTGCAAACTGGTGATGCGGTGTTATTAAAGGCCAGTAACGGCATGCACTTAGATACGATCTTGCGCCAATTAAAAGATTAAAAAAACTTAAAAAGGTGATTGCGTAAGTGCGCAATCACCTTTTGATTGGATAACAATAGCCTTTTCATGAAAATGAGCAAGTAAAATAATTTGTACATCTGCTGGTTTCATGATAGGATAGAAAAGATGCGAAATTTATAACAGCATATTTGCAAGGCAGAAGCGAATGAGTTCGGGTACTGTTTTGCAATTTTAGCAGCAACCCCAAGGAGGAACTTATTTGAAATTTTCAGAGCTAGGCTTAGATCCAGAACTCTTAAAAGCAATTCGTCGTCAAGGCTTCGAAGAAGCAACACCGATCCAGGCAGAAACCATTCCAATGGCCTTAAAAGGTGACGACGTGATCGGCCAGGCCCAAACCGGGACTGGTAAGACAGCCGCATTTGGCTTGTCGATCTTACAACACGTTGATAAAAAGAACCCTAATGTACAGGCGTTGATCATTTCACCAACCCGTGAATTAGCCGTTCAAACACAAGAAGAACTCTATCGCTTAGGCCAAGATAAAAAGGTCAAAGTTCAAGTGGTTTATGGTGGGGCCGATATTGGCCGTCAGATCCGCTCATTAAAGGATCATCCCCAAGTCATCGTTGGGACACCAGGGCGTTTACAAGACCACATTAATCGCCGTACCATTCGCTTAAACGATGTGCGCACATTGGTGTTAGATGAAGCAGATGAAATGTTAGACATGGGCTTCTTGGAAGACATTGAAAAAATTGTCGCTCAAGTCCCAGAAGAACGTCAAACCTTACTGTTTTCAGCAACCATGCCAAATGCCATCAAGAAAATCGCGGATCGCTTTATGCACGACCCTAAAACGGTCCAAATTAAAGCTAAGGAATTAACCGCTGATTTATTGGATCAGTATTATGTACGGGTTAAAGAATACGAAAAGTTTGATACTATGACGCGTTTATTCGACGTTCAAGAACCAGAAATGGCGATTGTCTTTGGTCGGACCAAGCGGCGGGTCGATGAATTATCAAAAGGTTTACGGGCCCGTGGTTACAACGCTGAAGGCATTCATGGCGACTTGTCACAACAAAAACGGATGAGCGTTTTACGCAGCTTTAAGGCAGGGCGTTTAGACATTTTAGTGGCAACTGACGTGGCTGCCCGTGGGTTAGATATTTCTGGTGTCACCCATGTGTACAACTATGATGTACCATCTGATCCAGATAGCTATGTCCATCGTGTCGGCCGGACAGCCCGTGCCGGTCATAAAGGGACTTCAATCACGTTTGTTACACCAAACGAAATGGGTTATTTACACACCATCGAACGCTTAACCCGTCTGAAGATGGAACCTTTAAAGGCGCCAACTGAAAAAGAAGCTTTCCACGGTCAATTGTCCTCAGCTGTGACTGAAATTCATGAAACCGTTGAAAAGGCGAACTTAACCAAGTACGAAGCGCAAGCAGAAGAATTGTTAAACGACTTTACCCCACTTGAATTAGTGGCGGCTTACTTAAAGGCGGTTAGCAAGGATGACGCGTCAACAGTGCCAGTTAAGATCACGCCAGAACGCCCATTACCACAACGGAATGGTGGCGGTGGTCGTCGGCGCAGTAACGGTGGCCGCGGCGGTAACGGTCATGGCGGTTATCGTGGCAAACGCAACGGTAACGGCGGTGGCGGCTATCATGGTCGCAACAGCCAACGTGGCGAAAGTCATTACGATCGCAAAAAGCGCTTCTCTCACAAAGAGGGCCAACACCGTTTTTCAAAATCAAAATAAATTGATCATCGAGGGTCATGCTGAGGCATGGCTCTTTTTTGACGCATTAACCCACTGGATAAACACTTAAAAGGACGTCCTACGGCAACTGTGGGCAGCTTTGAACAACTTGTCTGGGTGCTACAAAGTATTTTTGCGCCGCCAAAAGTCTTATTTCCGCTAGTTATCCATTCCTACAGGCGCAATCACCCTTGTAGGAACCATGGCAAGAAGTTCACTTGTTTCAAAGCTCGGTTTTGTTTTTGTGCCAAATGATAAATCACTAAACACAACGCCACGGCTCCTAAATGCACGGTGGACACTTTGCTAACGCAAAGACAAGATTGCCGTCGTTG
>NZ_AZDA01000144.1 GCF_001434575.1 Loigolactobacillus bifermentans DSM 20003 | reverse complement strand
TAAACGCGGTTCTGAATGTCTCTTAAAATCTGTCTCAAATATTGACTTCAATCCAAAAAGGCTAAACAATAATAATGCTACTTGTACTAAGAGTATTAGCGAAGATAGTAATATCGTAGCACCACTAGTAGATCTATCACTGCTAGCAACTTTTCTATAACTACACAGAGCACTGAAAAAGCTGCGGCCAGTACTAGCCCATCGGGTACTCCAAGTGTACTCTTAACAGAGGCACAGGCTACACAAAAGTTACAGAACTGTGGGCAAATGCTACCGGAGATGGATCAATGGCTGTTAGTTCTTTAATAGCTAGTGAAGGTAGTGATGGCTTGGCATGGGGTGTTGATTACGATGGTACTATGCATGCACCTGGGGACCCAGTTCAGTAGTAATAAAATGCCTTCAAAATAGTGCCTCAAACATAAAAAAACAATTCAATTAAGAATTAGGGATAATAGTACCAAGGTTCGAACTATGGTCACGCTTACAGTTTAGCACACTTAATGACACTCATCACCGTTGTTTCACCAGGATTCATACTACGCGCCCCAATTTGCGCCCCTACCGGGCACACCTCAAAAAAGACCAGATAAACTCAAGATTGAGTTACCGGGCCTTTTGCCATGTGTTTAAATTATTAGTCAGTAATCTGCCATGAATTTTGCCAACGCCTCGTGCCAATCTGGTCTCACAAAACCAGTGGATCGCGCCTTAGCCAAACTCATCACTGCATGATGCGGTCGTAGTGCTACTTGGGGATATTCTGCCGATGTTACTGGATGTACCACCGTGGATGTGTCTTGCAAAATTTCACGTGCAAATTTATACCATGTGCACGTGCCAACAAATGGGATATACTAGACTGTAGCTTAAACTTGATCATGTTACTCGGGAGGAACCAAATGAACTACTGTACCCAATGTGGACACCAAAACAGGGCCCACGCTAAATTTTGTGTAACTTGTGGCCATCAACTGACTACACCTTCAGCCACCATCGTTACTCAACAAAAATCAACGCGGTTGCTAACCATTGGTATTATTAGTGCGCTATTAGCTTTAATTGTCACACCACCGCTATTTGGCACAATCGCAATCGTACTCGGAAGCATCGTTGCACGCCACCACCCGTATCAAGGTTACGGCTTGATCACAGCCGCCATTCTCACTCTAATTATCGGTAGTGCTGTAGGAATATTCATGACAGGATGGTGGATCTAATGACCGAATATATCTACTGCACGCAATGCGGCGCAAAAAATGCTGCCACCAATAATTTCTGTACCGCCTGCGGTCAATCGCTAGTTTCTAGTAGCGTTCACCATGATCAGGAAACCCGCCAGACCCAAGCACCAAATACCAGTTTCATTGATAATACTACCAAGCAACTCAATCGATGGACCGGCGAAGACAAAAGCGTCTCGCTTAACGTGGCATCGATGTTCGGTGGTATCTTCGAGCACCATACCCAGCAAGATGCCGAAGAAATTTTTATCGCTGGCACGTTTAAAACTACCCCGAGTCTTGCTGAAGTATCAGACGCACCAGTACGACCATGGTTGTTTTCTCGCATTTTGATGCTCTTCGTAGTTGTTATTGGTCTATTTCTTTCAGCTCTAATGTTCTTTCAAGGGGAAAAAACATATCCAGGGCTGGTCTTTATCAGTTCGTGTGCGATTCCGTTTTCGCTACTCATTCTGTTCTTTGAAATCAATGTCTTCAAAAATATCAGTATCTACGTCACTATGAAAGTTTTCCTTCTCGGTGGCGCATTCTCGTTGTTGACGACCCTTTTTTTGTATTCGATCGTCGGCGCTAGCAACTTTTCAATTGTGGAGGCAATTCTAATTGGGTTAGTAGAGGAAACCGGTAAACTCATCATCGTCATCTACTACGTCGAGCATTACAACCTATCCCACATTTTCAATGGCATGTTAATTGGGGCCGCAGTTGGAGCTGGATTCGCCGCCTTCGAAAATGCCGGTTATGCACAAGATTATGGTATCTCGGTGTTATTGATACGTTCAATTGGTTCACTCGGCACCCATACACTGTGGTGTGCCATCCTCGGAGCTGCCCTAGTGATCGTCAAACGCGATCATCACTTTGATTCTAGTATGTTGGTCGATCCTCACTTTATTAACTTTTTCATTTTTGTCGTCACACTCCATGCCGTTTGGGATATGAATTTACCCCTCACATCTGTCAAAGTCACCGGGCTCATCGTGATGGCCTGGATTGCGATACTAGTGTTAATTAATGCTGGATTACGAGAAGTCGGTGAACTGCAACGGGGAAAGGTAAAGATACCAAAGAGTGAATTGTAAAAATAAACCGGTTCTCATTTTGTCGCTGTTTCTCGTCTTACACTCACCGGTTGTAGTCAACAACAATTAAAGGATCACTTCTGGGACCGATCTACTCAATTTCAAAAATTAACTTTATTCACATTTTTGTCAAAGATTACAAGGATCTTACCCCATCAGTTCAGAATCAGGTTGATATCACATTTTCATTAAAAAAAGCTCAGAGTGACGAAGCCACTGAGACGTTCAACATCTCTGCTAAGATTACCAATAACCCCGACAAAACGGTTAAACTCAATCCAACCAGATTCACCATGATCGGAGCTTGTGCTGGCAATGAACCTCACACGACACTAACAAAAGAAATCATCATGCAAAAACATAGCGCCATCACCATAAAAAAATTATTTAACAACGCAACTGAACAAACTGTCGTCGCCGGTGGCTTGTTCTAATATGATGGAAAAAGCATAGCAACAACCGACTTTGGGCCTTCAAACGAAGTAACCAAAAATAGTTTGCAATCAGTGTCCAGTACAACTATTGCTAGCATCGAAAAAAACGAAATGAGGCTGACTAAGGCATATCCTAAATCCAATAATTCCTCAACAACCGCTAGCTCCAGTTCAAGCAATAGTCAAACCCAGCACCGTAAACTAACCGCTAATGAAATTGGCAATTTATATGTGAAACAACTACGTATCCATCATTATCTTAATAATCGCTACGTTGAAATCATTGTTCTAAGAAATACGAGTACCGGCGGCTACACTTTTACCGATCCATCGCACGCTCGAATAAAAATTTATATCCTGCAAGTAACAACAAACAATAAAACAAATTTGCAGTCTATCCTAGTTAATCGACCTCAAGATGCAACATTAATGAACCCCCTGGATTCTGAGCGTGCACAGAGCGCCTTTGACTTTGAAGCAAGCACATTTGACGCTGTTTATTCAAACAATAAAAGAATCAATTAAACTCATACAGGAGAAAAATCATGATATGTAACCATTGTGGCACCGAAAACGATGCTACCGCTAAATTCTGTATATATTGTGGCCACGCACTAATTGGTCCTGAATCAGCACCAAAACAAGAAGCTCATTCCACAAATCAATGCCCAAACTGTGGTACCGAAAATACACCGTCAGCTAAATATTGTGTCAGTTGCGGTCATGCACTTACACCATCAAAACATGTTCAAGATTCTCAAACTACAACGACTCAGGCTAGCACAAAATCCCAATCAACAGCACGTAACACTAGTAGTCCTAATACATCATCTCATTCATATTTTTTACTCAAACTAGTCATCGTAGTCGCTATTTTAATTTTTGCTATTCCAAAAGGATATGCATATATCCAGCAAGCGATGATTCCCAAGGGTAGTGCTGATTACGATACAATCATTGACCACGTAACCAAACACGATGGTCAAGATATTATGATATTGCAAATGAAAGATCTTTTGAATCAGGCAACCGTAAATGAAAGCCCATCTGTCTTTATTGAAAAGAATAAGGATACCGGTCGGTACATCTTTCCAATTAAAATTGCTAAGAAAAAGACGTACTGCTATGTCGTTAAGGTCATCGATCAATTCTATGCCGATGGTAGTTATAAATATGCCTACGTTGCGGTATCTCTTGATAAAAACAAGAAAAACAAATACGAAAATAAACTTCTCGATCCTAATCATTTTGAACCTGAATTATTCACCATAAGTTCTCCAAGTACAGTGTCACCCCGGTATCATGGG
>NZ_AZDA01000143.1:608-18532 GCF_001434575.1 Loigolactobacillus bifermentans DSM 20003 | reverse complement strand
CCATGATTGCTTAATTCAAAATCTAAATTGTCTAACTTTTCTATTGCACTTCACACGCTTCAAGTGAGCAGGCATTTTTGATGAGTATAGACAAAAAAAACTAGGATCATCAGATCCTAGTTTTCTTCGCTTTAAACTTAAATTTTAAAATTAAGCTTAGAATTCACGCTTACGAGTACCAGCTAAGCCGAATAAGGCACCCATAACACTTAAGACACCTAAACCAGCAAGTGCAGCATTGTTCGCTTCACCAGTTTGTGGCAAGGTTGTTGCAGCAGCTTTAGTAGCAGCGGCAGTTGCGGTTGTTGTTGCAGCAGCTGGTGTTGTAGTTGCAGCCTTAGCAGCTAATTCTGAAGTCGCAGCAGTAGTTGTTGCTTGGGTACCAGTTGTGGCAACACCGTTAGTAGCTGTTGTTGCGTCTGCTTGAGTGTCAGTATCCTTAGCAGTTGTTGCATCAGTTGTTGTATCGCCTTTAGCACTATCTTTAGCTGCATTCTTAGCGTCTGCAGCGGCTTGTTCTGCTTTTGCTTTAGCAATTGCATCTTTAATGGCTTGTTCTTGTGCAGCCTTAGCAGCAGCATCTTTAGCAGCTTGCTTAGCATCAGCTTCAGCCTTCATTGAAGCAAGTGTTGACATATTTGGTGTATCCACAATTGTCTTGTGTGATGCATTCCATTCACCAGCAACACGTGCAGCATCAGAAGCTTGTGTTGATTTGTTAGGTGTATCTGCGATTGTAGGTGTCTTTAAATGTGGTGTACGATCACCTGAACCATAACTTGCATCAGTATTGCCCGGATGAAGTGTTGATGGTGTAGTCGTTACGTGCGTAGTGCGGTCGCCTGAACCATAACTTGCATCAGTATTGCCTTCATGCAAGGTTGATGGTGTAGTCGTTACATGTGTAGTACGGTCGCCTGAACCATAACTTGCATCAGCATTGCCTTCATGCAAGGTTGATGGTGTATCTGTGATATGTGTTGTGCGATCACCCTTGGCATACGTTGAATCCGCTTGACCACTCTTTGGCGCATAAGTGTGTGTAGTACGGTCGCCTGAACCATAACTTGCATCACTGTTACCTTCATGCAATGTAGTTGGTGTAGTTGTACCGTCGCTTGGTGTACGATCCGTATTTGCATAGTTCGCATCAGTTTCGTCTGCAATAGAAGTCTTTGTACTTGGCGTGCGGTCTGTGCTTGCATAACTTGCATCTGTTTCATCAGCAACAGAAGTTTTCGTATTTACTGTACGACTTGTTGTTGCATAATTTGCATCTGTTGTAGCAGCGTTAGCACCTGTATTCCCAAATGCTGCAGCAGTCCCCAATGTTAATAAAGCGGCACCTGCATAAAATGCCCCTTTGGTTGCTTTCGAATAAGCGTGTTTTGAAGCTTTTTCAACACGCTCTTGAGTTAAATCGGTTCTCTTCATAATGTGACTCCTCCTCAGTGTTTTGTAATAAGCCATCTCTCTTTTGCGTTGGACAAACGGACAAACTTATTAAGTAATGATATGTGATATAGACTAACCATAATTAGAATTTACCCCCACCGGTCTCTAATGTCAAGCACATTTTAAGTTGAATTTAAGCTCAAACAGCGTTGCATGCTGGTTTATACAACGTTTTCTTAAATATCTTTTCATTTTGGCCATATTTTTAAAATTAAACTCATAGAATTAGTTCGTGCTTTTAAGAAAGCGTTTTATTTGAGCTTATTTTTCAAAATAAGTATTGATTTGTCCCATAAAATGACATTTTAGCGCTTTGATCGCTACTTTTTAACCGATTTAAGATTAAAATAAAAAATAAAGTCCCATAATAACATTTTTATAAACCGTTTTCGTAAACGAAGCATGTCGAAATGCTTGTGCTTTTACTTGCAAAATGCACAAAAACCCGCAAAACAGTGGTCAATACCGGCGCTAGGTAAAATTTTCAGCGCGCTTGGCGCGACAACGTTTTCTTTGCTATGATAAGGTTACTTAAATTTAATGAATAAAGGAGACCCCTGTATGTCAGCTTTTAATTGTCAAGCCAGTTTGGTGATCACCAATCAACGGATCTTCACCCCCGATCTAAACGAGCACGGAACCGTGTTTGGTGGCAAGATTCTCAGCGTGGTGGACAACAGTTCTTCAGTTGCTGCTATGCGGCTTACCCGTCAAACCGTGGTCACCGCCACTTTGGATCACATTGCGTTTCGGCATCCCTTTACGCTTACGCAGTCCATGTGTGCCGAATCGTACATCACCGGTTTTGGAAAGCGGTCCCTTGAAGTGTTTACCAAAATTATTGGCGAAGACTTAACCACCAGTGAACGGTTTATTGGCTTTCACTGCTTTACCACTTTTGTCGTGCCTGACGCCCACTATGAAATTCCTTACAGCACGTTGGTCACCACTACTGATGAGCAGCGGGCTTTAAGCGCAGGTTATGCGCAACGCCAGTCCCAGCGCCGCACGGAACGTGAAGGCCAACAGGCACTGCTGCAAGCAATCGATGTCGACTTACCTTGGGATGCCAAGCAAGACTAGACAGACTTTAAGAAACACCGTATACTAAACTTAATTTTAAATGATAATCCACACTAGGGGTGCTTTTTTGCTGAGACGGTCTCGCCGAACCCTTTTAACCTGATCTAGTTAAGACTAGCGTAGGAAATGTGTCACTGAAACAGTCAATGACGCCCTCTAGTGCAATTTACTGGAGGGCTTTTTATGCGCCAAAATTTACGTAAACTTGTTTTAACTGCTTTATTAACGGCCATTGCCGTGGTGGGCGGGACTGTCTTTCAATTTCCCCTTGGCGCCGCACGGGTGGCACCAACACAACACTTGGTCAATGTGATCAGCGGGATCCTCGTTGGACCTTGGTACGCTTTGGCCCAAGCATTTATGACATCCTTGATCCGCAATTTACTGGGCACCGGGACGATTCTCGCCTTTCCTGGCAGTATGGTCGGCGCCTTATTAGTCGGCTTGACCTTTCAAAAAACCAAACGCTTATGGACCGCTGTTTTGGCTGAGTTAGTTGGTGATGGGATTTTAGGCGCTTTACTGGCCTTTCCGCTGGCCAGTTTATTCCTAGGGACAAAAGGTGCGTTATGGCTTTTCATTCCAGCCTTTTTGCCAAGCGTCTTTGTCGGGGTTGCCATTGCCTACGTGTTGCTGAAAGCCCTTTGGCCAGCTATCGTGCACTATGACCCAAGTCTCAGTCTGAAACATTAACGGCGTTTTGCGCTATAATGAGTGGCAACGACATTTTTAGGGAGACGATTGGGTGTGAAAAATACAGCAGCAGAACGTTGGATCGGGTTGATCAGTGGCTTACTTTTAAATGCTTGGGGCCAAGGGTTGTGTATTGTCGGGGCCATGGGCAGTGGCATTTGGACGGCCAGTGCCATTAATTTACACGCTTGGCAAGGCTGGCACATTGGGATGATTTTAACCGTCACCGGTTTTCTCAGTGCCTTGCTCAATCAATTTTTATTGCACCACCTTGACCTGCCCCGTTTCCTAGGCGAAATTTTATACGCGGTTTTCTACGGCTCGTTTGTCAGCCTGTTTAGTGACTTTTTTGCTTGGCTGGGTTTAGGCAGTTGGCCGGTGGTGGCGCGAGCCGTCCTGTCTTGCTTAGGTGTTGTCAGTTTTGGCATCGCCATTTCGCTATACCAGCGGGCCAATCTCATCATGCACCCTAACGATGACACCACGAATTTATTACGTTTCTACTATTTAAAAGGCAATGCCACATTATCACAACTGGTGGACTTTATCCCACCAATTGGCTTGATCTTCATCTCGTGGTACTTTAGTGGGCAAGTGCTAGGAATCAACATTGCCACGATTTTTTCGATTTTATTTAACGGTGTGATCATCGCTTGGGCAGACACCCACATTTGGCCCCATTTAAAACACAATTTTACAGTTCCAACGCAACAGCATGCCGCTTAAGCATGCTGTTTTTTAATGAATCCGTCTCCATTGCCAGCTAAAGTATTCAAAAAAAAATATCTGGTATGCTAAAATTTAATTAGATTGTTAGGCGCGTTACTAATTTATGAAAAGATTGTGAGGGTCACATTGAAAAACAAAACACCTTTGATTTTAAGCATTGTTTTAATTGCCATGAACTTACGTCTCCCGATTACCGCAATTCCCCCTTTACTCCCGGCCTTGGAGCATGCCACCGGTTTATCCAATGGCTCGGCTGGGTTATTGACCACGATTCCATTACTTGCCTTTGCCGGCGCATCACCAATCATTACCAAACTCGGCAACCGGTTTGGTAACGAACGGGTAATCACTGGCTTTTATGGCTTGCTTGTCATTGGTAGTTTGTTACGTAGCCAAGAAGGCTGGCCAATGTTGATCCTCGGTACGATTTTAATTGGGGTGGGCATCGACAGTGGGAACGTGCTATTGCCTGCAATTATTAAAGATCGCCTGCCTATGAAACCAGCGTTAGGGCTCAGTACTTATTTAACCGCCATGTTAGTGGTCAGTTCATTAGGGACTGGGGTCACTGGTTTTGTGGTGGCCAAAACTTCATTGCACACCACGTTATTCAGCTTGTTTTTGATTACTTTCCTCAGTCTTTTTGGGTGCCTACTGTTATGGCATACCAAGGCGACACCGCATCTGGTACGTAAACCAAACCGTGAATTAAAAGCTAGTTTACAATCGGTGTGGCGGACTAAATTGGGCTGGCTGATCACAGCCTTTTATGGCTTACAAGCCCTGATCTATTATTCATTGATCACCTGGCTACCGGCCATTTTAACCCATCAAGGTTATGACAATATTACGGCTAGTTTATTGGTCACAGTGCTGCAAGTCAGCTGCTTAGTGGTTTCCGTGATCACCCCATTATTAGCGACGAACAAACGCCGGATCCAAGTGGGATTATGGCTGATTTTAGTCGGCTTAGGCCCAACGGTGGTCAGCTTCCTACTCCCTAAACCACCGTTAGCGATCAGCATTTTGGTTGCTATCCTAATGGGCATCGGGGTCGGTCTGTCATGTAGCTTATCGATTTTATTCTTTGCCTTAAAAACCAAAACAGCGACTGAAACTGCCCAGATTTCCGGGATGGCGCAGTCCTTTGGCTACTTATTTGCCGCCTTTGGACCCGTTTGCTTCGGTTACCTCCACCAATTCACCCAGTCTTGGTTCACTGTGATCGCCTTACTGGTCCTGTTAACCATTGGCCAATGGGGTAGCGGTTGGTTCATTGAAAAACAAACTTATATTTTCGAGAAATAATGCTAACTGGCACTTAAATCAACTCGGTTTAAGTGTCAGTTTTTATTAGAATGGCGTTTAAATCCCCTCTCTCTAAGTAAAAGCGTCAGCACTGCTAGTGTTTCAGTTCCCTTGATCACCAAAATTTTCAAGCGTTAAATTTAATAAATTGTTATAATGTTATCGATTACACTACGGATCTGGGGGAATTTTAATGAAAAAAGGACTTTATTTTGGGTTATTGGTGCTGAGTGCTTTATCACTGGCCAGTTGTGGCCATCAAACATCCGCCGCTGACAAAGCGGCTAGTGCTAAGGCCGCTTCCAGCCGAACTGCTGCTTCGGAAGCCAGTGCTAGTTCTCAGGCAGCTTCCTTAAAATTAAAACGCGTGATCGCTTCTAGTGCTAAAAAGGAAGCCGAATCCGCATCGCGTGAGTCCATTGCAGCCGCCAGCAGTTCAAAAGCAGCCAGTGAAAGTGACGCACAGGCTGCGCTTGCCAAAGCACAATCTGAATCGGCTGAAGCAGCGTCAAAAACTGCCGACAGCAACGACTTGCCTGATTTACCAGAATCAGTGACCACGGGTACGCAAGTCACAAGTCTCGCACAAGCCGTCTCGCTGATTCAATCAAAACTGGGTACCGGCGATGCAGATAATCCCATCACTTGGACCACCATGACCGCTGGCAGTGATACCTTCGAAGGTGACGACGGCCAAGCCTATTACTGGATCCGCGGCATTCGTCAAACATCCCTGGCCGCTCAAAAGAAAGCTGGCGCAGGCTCAGCTGATGGCCTGGATTATTATGTTTACCAAAATGGGCTGATTCGGTCGCGTGACGCAGTGGAAGCCGACATGATGGCCGACGATTAAATGACTGCTATCGATTATCGATTCAACTTTCCGTAAAATACAACGGTAGGTCCCATGCACGTTAATTTGATCAACCCGCAAACCCAACAAGTCAAAAATGTGAAAGTTGGTTGCTCTTGAACCACTTTCTTTACCGTCGCTTTTCCGTGGCGATTGGAAATGGTTCTTTATTATGATTGTAGCTGAAATCATTTTCGCCTGACCGACTTTCGGATTTGGTGCAAGGATCATCGGCATTATTTTTTCATTTATTTATAACAAATTTTATATTAATACTTTGTCAACCGTCGGCTATCAACCGACAGATGCCGTGGCCCGCGCTGTTTTAAGTGGCCACGGCATGACGCAATAATGTGCTGGTCCATACAAGTTGTATGGGCTATTTTACTGTCAAAATATAAATAAAGTTATCCGATTACCCTCTATCTTGGAAAACTATTTTATTAAAAAAACGTCTTTCTGGTTCAACTTGCTGTTGTTCATGAGTAGATGATGTTAGAATAAATGTAAGCGCAACATTTTACAGCACAAAGAATAAATACTTTTCGCATTTGATTCATTTAATCTTTACTAGGAGGCTCCATTATGACAACACTTCGCATTCTCTACACATCAATTTCTGGCAACACAAAAGAATTTGTCGAATCTTTGCAGGCCTACGCTGCAAAAGAACATAAAATTGATACAGACTTACCTTTGATCGATTTAACGGAAATTTCGGATGTCACACCAGATCATGAAGAAACAACCCCTTACTTCGCCTTTGTCCCAACCTACCTTTCCAGTAGTAACGGCATTAAAAACGGTGATGACGAACTATTAACGGAAGCATTAGGTGAATACATTAGCTATAAGGACAACCGTAAATTCTGTCTTGGCGTCATCGGTTCCGGTGATCCGCTCTATGAGGACCAATACGTCTTAACCGCCCGCCAATATTCAGAGAAATTCGGCTTCCCAGTACTAGCTGATTACGAACAAGGCGGTAACGACAAAGACGTTGCTCGGATTTATTTAACCTTACGCTCCGCAGCAGAAAAACAATCCAAATAAACGCACCATCTGGCTAGGCTACTGATCACAGTTTCCTAGCTTTTTTTGAAGGCAGGCATCTGTGATGAAAAAATGGCTCATTGCGACACCAACCTTTATTTTGATGATTCTAACTTTAATCGGCACCTATTTCCACAACGATAATTTGCTAAGGTTCGGCGTTGCCGGCTTAGCTGGTTATTCGTTTTTGGCCATTTTCGTAACCGGCCTGACGCTTGCCTTCCAAGGGGTTGCTACATTGTCATGCGCAAATCGAATCTTGTTTGGTTATTTACTTACCGTACTTGTCCTGACACTAGGGATTTCGATTTACTTTGTGGTGCACAATTAAATTGGGACATCTATTTTGTTGGCAGCGCCTTTAGTATACATAACATAAATTATTTAAACTTGAATCAATTAGATAAGTCTTGCTAGTGTATCACTTTAAAAATGCGCCCCATTTGCGCCCCAGTTAATTATCTTGGGGATTGTGAAACATAATTCGGTACCCGCGAGGTACCAAATTTTTATTTTCTACCCTTTTCTAGCACAAACAAAAAAATAGGAGCCTCGTTAAACGTTGGTTTAACGGGATTCCTATTTTTTAATCACACTGTATTTCAAGCTAATATGCCGCTGGCAGGGGTCGAACCTGTACTCCCCGAAGGGAACAGCACCCTGAATGCTGCGCGTCTGCCAATTCCGCCACAGCGGCATTTTTTAACACTTGATTAGTTTAGCATACTATAAAAAGACTGGCAAGGGCGTTTTTGATTTTACCCACATCCCCACGTTTCCAAGCCGAAAAAAATAGTCAAACGCACGCAACGTTTGACTACCTTGGTTCACTAAACTTGCTGCAACGCCCGAATTTCCTCAGCCGTTAGCGCCCGATACTGCCCGACTGGCAATTTGACAGGTAGTGTTAACGTGCCCATGCTGAGCCGTTGCAAGTGCAAAACGGTTTTACCCACAGCTCGAAATAGCCGTTTCACTTCATGATATTGTCCTTCATGTAGTTGCACTTGAATAATGGAACGTTTTTGGATTGCATCGACGCTTAAAATCTTTAACGTTGCTGGCTGAAATACAGTCCCATGTTGCGTGGTAATCCCAGCAGCAAAGCGTGTTTGATCTTCCGCTGTGACAATGCCGTCAATTTCGGCCTGATACCATTTAGCCACATGTGACTTGGGACTTAATAAGCGGTGTGCCAGCGGACCGTCATTGGTTAACAACAATAACCCAGTAGTATCTTTGTCTAAGCGGCCAACCGGGGCTAAATCCGTGCGTTGATCAGCGACCGCAATCAAATCCAGTACCGTACGCTGCTTCGCATCCTCAGTGGCTGTGATCACACCTTGCGGCTTATTCAGCATAAAATACACCAACGGCTGATAGGTTAAAACCTTACCTGCTAGCCTGATCTCATCCTGTTCAGGATCCACTTGTTGTTTGGTAGTTTTCACCACCACTTGATTGACTTGTAATTGTTTATTTTTCACCCACTGCCGGGCATCTTTACGACTGCCAAAGCCACCGGTGGTAATCAATTTATCGATTCGCATTATTTAATGTGCAAGCGGCGACGTAAGCCAGCCACTCGCCCTCCTAAAACGGCATCGGCTAACCGCGTCCGTAAGACTAAGTAGCCGTAGATCGCACCGCCAATCCCAGCGACAATGATCAAGCCGATCATACTTTGAATGTGACTCATTGGGTTTAAGACCATGAAAACGCCATGTTCTAACACGGCACAAACGCCATACATAATCAATGTAAAGAATAAAATCAAACCGATTCGACGTAACAATTCACTGGCTTTTAAATGGAACATTTGATTCAATGAGCGCATCATTAAGGTACACGTTACGGCCAAGCCAATGGCAGTGGCCACTAATGGACCAAATACCTTAAAAGTGGCGATCATTGGATATTGTAAAATCAATTTTACGATCAACCCGACCACGAAATACGCGATTGCCATCCGGTTTTGATAAAGGCCTTGCAAAACAGCGGCCAAAACAGTGAAGAAGCCTAAGGCAACTGACACATAAGACGAGAACTCTAAAATCAAAGTCCCGCTAAAATTGTAACCATAAAAAATGGTGTACAGTGGTTTGGCCACCACCGCCATCCCAATAGCAGCTGGAATCATGATAAAGAAGAACAGCTCGATCGTATTATCGATTTGATCCCGCAATGTTTTATCTTCACCTCGCGTATAAGCTTCAGATAGTAGCGGAATCGATGTCACAGCCATAGAACTAGCCAACGAAACGGTAATCATGATCAACTTGTTGGCACTAAACGCAAATAACTGGAACAATTCATAATGACTGGCGGATGAACCACCTACGAAGCGGCCGATCCATCGAATAAAGGTATACTGATCGACCCATTGAAAAATGGTGACCCCAGCATCCAAAATAATAAATGGAATCGCCTGACGAATCATTTCCCACAGCATTTGGCGTGTAGACTGATGGAGCTCATCATTGCTATTTTCATACAAGGTATGCCATTGACGATGTTTGCGCATGTAGTACCATGCCAACGTTAACAAGCTGGCAATGGCCCCAATAAAGGCCGCAAAAGTGGACTGTGTCACGGCATCCACATAATTACCATGGCCAATCTGCATGATCCAGTAGGTCATGGCTAACATGTAAATGATCCGTGCTAACTGCTCCAAAAACTGTGAAATCGCTGACGGCATCATGTCCGCATAGCCTTGGAAAAAGCCACGGAATAGGCTCATAACAGGAATGACTAATAATGGCCACGATAACGAGCGAATGACAGGAACCGCCGCCGGATTACCCGTTGACAGTGCTGGCGCTAAAACATACAAAATACCGGCGGATAGCACACCCATCACGGCCATTAACGACAGTCCGCTACGGAACAAGCGGCGGCCCATATTATACTCATTCATGGCATTATAATGGGCCACTTGTTTCGCCACCGCCCCAGGGATCCCGGCCGTGGACACGATCAGAAATAAGCTATAAATATTATACCCAATGGCAAACAGCGCATTGGCCTGCCCTGAATGGTTGCCAAACCAAGCCACCCACGGAATAACGTAAATCGCCCCAAGAATCCGTGACATAATACTGCCAGCCGTCATCCAAGCAGAGCCTTTTAACATTTTCTCCTTGGCACTGGGCTCAGTGGGCGCCTCATTGGCCGTTGATTCAGGCGCTGGCGCTGCGGGGATCACTGGCGGCACAACGGTGGTTTCAGGTGCTGGTGATTGAAAATTAAATGGAAAATGCTGGACAGGCTGTGTGCTGCTGGCATGAATCGGAATCGTCGTCGGCTGCTCAGATTTAGGTGTTGCTGGTGTTGCCGCCGCTGATTGCGGTGCCTGGCTGTTAGCCGGCGCTGTCGGTTCTTGTCGCATTTGCCGGCGTGTTCGCCTTGATTGTTCACTCATGCTTCTACCTCATTTACTAATTTCAACATTAAAAAACCTAACCTTCATATCATAAAGGATTTTCAGAAATAATGAAAGACTAAGCCTTATTATAGTGTGCTTCCACCTGTCACAGCGCTATTTCTTAAGAATTTAAAAAAATATTAGAATCTGGTTTTGATTGGCCAACACACCTTGTTTACGTTTCATACCAAAACAAAAAGAACCTGCCAAAATGACAGATTCTTCTCGGTTAAACTTATTTCGCCACAATGTTCACGATTTTACCAGGCACCACGATGACTTTACGTACCGTTTTGCCGGCTGTGGCTTGTTGAACTTTTTCTTCGGCTAAAGCCGCTTTTTCCAGGTCTGCTTTAGAAGCGTCCTTGCTAGCCGCTAATTTAGCCTTTAATTTCCCGTTAACTTGTACCACGATCTCAACCGTGTCTTCGACTAATGCTGCCGGATCAAAGGTTGGCCAAGTGGCGTACGTGATCGTATCGTCATGACCTAACTTTTGCCAGATTTCTTCAGTCATATGTGGGGCAATTGGGTTTAATAACTTGATAAAGCCTTCCACGTATTCCAATGGTAAAATATCCACTTTATAAGCTTCATTTACAAAGACCATTAATTGCGAAATTGCCGTGTTGTAATGCATATGGTCAAAGTCTTCTGTTACTTTTTTCACAGTTTGATTGTAAATCTTAGTTAAGGCATCGTCTGGCATCGTTGTCACGCGATCACGCAATTCATCCTCATCGTCAATGAACAAGCGCCAAACACGGTCTAAGAACTTCCGTGAACCATTTAAGCCATCATCGCTCCAAGCAATCGAAGCGTCCAATGGGCCCATGAACATTTCGTATAAGCGTAAGGTATCAGCACCATATTGGTTCACAATATCGTCTGGGTTGATCACGTTCCCTTTTGACTTCGACATCTTTTCATGATTATTGCCTAAAATCATCCCTTGGTTATATAACTTTTGGAATGGTTCTGGCGTTGGTACTACACCGATGTCGTACAAGAACTTGTGCCAGAAACGGGCGTATAACAAGTGTAAGACCGCATGTTCTGCGCCACCAACGTATAAATCAACAGGCATCCAGCGTTTTAATTTCTCAGGATCCGCCAATTGTTCCTTGTTATGTGGGTCAATGTAACGTAAGAAGTACCATGAACTCCCTGCCCATTGTGGCATGGTGTTGGTTTCACGCTTCCCTTTACGGCCGTTTTCATCCACAACGTTGACCCAATCATCAACGTTAGCCAATGGGCTTTCAGTGCTCCCAGAAGGCTTGACATCGTCCGTCTTTGGCAAGATCAATGGTAATTGATCTTCAGGGACAAGGGTTGTTTCGCCATCTTCCCAATGGATCACTGGAATTGGTTCGCCCCAATAACGTTGCCGTGAGAAGATCCAGTCCCGCAAGCGATAATTCACTTTGCGTTTCCCAATCCCCTTTTCTTCTAACCAGTCTAACGCCTTCGCAATTGCATCAGCCTTATTCAAACCATTTAAGAAGTCAGAGTTAATATGCGTGCCATCTTCGGTGAACGCTGCTTCATCAACGTTACCGCCTTCGATCACTGGCTTGATCGGCAGGTCAAACTTCTTGGCAAATTCATAGTCTCGGTCATCATGCGCTGGTACAGCCATGATGGCACCTGTCCCATAAGAAGCTAACACATAATCAGCAATCCAAATTGGAATTTGTTCCCCATTCATTGGATTGATGGCATAGCTTCCGGTAAAGGCCCCTGTTTTCGTTTTAGCCAAGTCAGTCCGTTCCAAATCACTCTTCTTGGAAACAGCTTCTTGATAGGCCTTGACGGCAGCCGCTTGTTCAGGTGTCGTTAACTCAGCCACCAACTGATGTTCTGGTGCCAACACCATGTAAGAAGCGCCAAATAACGTATCAGGTCGGGTGGTGTAAACTTCGATCTGTTTGTCAGAATCGGCCACTTTAAAGTTCACACTAGCCCCTTCTGAACGCCCGATCCAATTCCGTTGCATTTCCTTAATGCTTTCAGGCCAATCCACTAAGTCTAAGTCTTTTAACAACCGGTCAGCATAAGCGGTGATCTTCAGCATCCATTGGCGCATTGGCACCCGATAAACTGGGAAGCCGCCACGTTCCGTTTTACCGTCGATGACTTCTTCGTTGGCCACAACCGTGCCGCCTAACAAGTCAGGTGCCCAGTTGACTAAGACTTCTGATTCATAAGCTAAACCACGTTTATACATTTGTTCGAAGATCCATTGGGTCCACTTATAATAGTTTGGATCCGTGGTGTTGACCTCACGTCCCCAATCATAGGAAAAACCTAATGAATTGATCTGCTTGCGGAAGGTTTCAATATTCTTTTTCGTAAAGCTTGCAGGACTGTGCCCAGTATTTAAGGCATATTGTTCAGCAGGCAACCCAAACGCATCCCACCCCATTGGATGTAACACATTAAAGCCTTGCATCCGCTTCATCCGGGCCATAATATCCGTTGCCGTGTAGCCTTCTGGATGGCCAACATGCAGGCCTTTACCGGATGGATATGGGAACATATCTAAGGCGTAATAATTTTTCTTTTCTGGATCTTCAGTGGTCTTAAACGTATTATGCTGCAACCAATAATGATTCCATTTACGTTCAACGACTTTGTGATTATAGCTCATGGTGAGTAACTCCCTTTCTAGTTTAATAAGCGCTATTGCGTCAAAAAGTGCAAAAAAGCCCCACAGGAACTTGATTCCTGTAGGGCGAATTACCGTGGTACCACCTACATTTCGTGCGAACACACGACACTTTGGTCTTAACGCGACTGACGTTCTAATCTACTCGATTCAACCAGACACTCACAGGCGAGTTCAAGGCATGTGGTTACGAATTTGCAGCTCCCATTCGCTTTCTAAAAGCCCCACGACACTCTACTATTCCCGTTCATAGCTTCTTATTATTTGTGTTCAATCATACCAAAAAGAAATTGCTCTTTCAAGGCGCCACCGGCATTTTCGTATTTTTCCGACCAAACCATTCATTTAATAAGCAAGCCACAATGATCAACATAAATGACCCGATATAAATTTGGTGTAGGCCTTGGTATAAGATCTGCCGCAATGGCTTTAATAACTGTTGGGGTAACTGTGCTGCGGTTTGCGGATTCACCAACTGATTGACCATTTGACTGGTTAATCCTTGCTGGTGCTGCAAGCCATGGGCAATTTGAACGTTAAATAAAATCCCATAAACGGAGACCATTAACGTTTGGCCTAACGTCCGACACAGTGTGTTAAACGAAGTGGCCATGCCAACTTGGGCCGGTGCCACTGTATTTTGCGCCACCACGGTGGTTGTAGTGATCGACATGCCAAACCCTAATCCTAAGAAACCGGCGACTAATAAAAATTTGTAAAACGCGGCTGTACTCGGAATCAGCAATAATAGGCCGCAACCGATCAGTAAAATTGCTAAACTGCCTCGTAAAATCTGATTAGGGGCATACTTCACTAACAACCGACCGGCGATAAAAGACGCCACCACCCACATTAATGAACTAGGCGTTACTGCAAAACCACCCATCGATGCTGGCAAGCCTAAAATACCCTGCATCCACATTGGCATATAAACTTCAAACCCCATTAAAAAACCACTGACTAATGCGGCTACTAAATTTTGAGCATTAAATGTCGCATTTTGGAAAAGCGACAAATCGATGATTGGATCATCAATCCGACGTTCTGTCCGTAAAAATAACGCAAAACACAGCCCCGCGCCGATCACAAACGCAAACAGTGACCAAGCTAAGCCTTGTTCCAATCGCTGAAAGGTGTACATGACTAACAACAAGGTCAACATTAACCAAAAACTCCCTTGATAATCGACCCGCTGCTTGCCGCTGCGTTTCGGCTCTTGTAAATAATGCTGGACCAACCCAATCGTCAACAAGCCAATGGGGACGTTAATGAAGAAAATCCAATGCCAGCTTAACCGTTCGACAATAAAGCCCCCTAACAACGGCGCCACTACGGATGCGATTCCCCAAGCTGAACCATTAAATCCCAGCACCTTGGCACGCTTCTCAAAGGGATAAATATCCGCAATAATCGTAAATGTCACTGGCATGATCGCACCGGCACCAATACCTTGCAAGGCCCGACACAGGATCAACACCACCATACTGTTGGCAAATCCACATAACGCTGAGCCGATGATAAAAATCAACAAGCCAATGATCAAAATTGGTTTACGGCCAATTTGATCTGAAAGTTTGCCATAAATTGGCGTTAACATCGCATTAGTCAGTAAATAAATGGAAAACACCCAATTCATTAAATTCAATCCCCGTAGTTCCCCGACAATAGTGGGCATCGCCGTTGACACAATGGTTCCTTCGATTGCGGTCATAAAGGTTGCGATAAAAATTGCCACCGTTACCACCTTAACATTCGTCTGTTTTTGTTTCATAAAATCCCCTTTCTGGCACCCTTATCCATTCTGGCGCAAAAAAAGGCCCTTACCGTTACACACGCGGTAAGGGCCACAACTCGCTTAGCCTAAAATTGCTTTTAAGGCATCCACTTTATCTAATTTTTCCCAAGGCAAATCGATATCTGTCCGGCCAAAATGACCATAGGCAGCGGTTTGCTTGTAAATTGGTCGTTGTAAATCTAACATTTGAATAATACCCGCTGGCCGCAAATCAAACGTCTGCCGAACGGCTGCAACGATTTTGCTTTCAGCAACGGTATTCGTGCCTTGTGTATCAATGGAAACAGAAACCGGTTGGGCAACCCCAATGGCATACGCCAGTTGAATTTCACAACGTTGGGCATAACCCGCCGCAACGATATTTTTTGCAATGTAACGCGCGGCATAACTTGCAGAACGATCAACCTTCGTGGCATCCTTCCCGGAGAAGCAACCACCACCATGCTTGGCATAGCCGCCATAAGTATCCACAATGATCTTTCGACCGGTTAAACCAGCATCCCCTTGTGGGCCACCAATAACAAAACGGCCAGTTGGATTGACAAAAAACTTGGTTTGATCATCTAATAATTCAGCTGGGATCACAGGTTTAATGACCTTTTCGATCATATCCGTGCGAATCTGATCTAAACCTGTTTCAGCGGCGTGTTGCGTACTGATCACCACCGTGTCCACACGTTCTGGCTTCCCATTATCATCATACTCAACGGTTACTTGTGATTTGGCATCTGGACCTAAATAAGCCAATACCCCATCTTTACGAATCTTGGCGATCTGACGCATTAAGCGATGTGCTAATGAAATCGGTAATGGCATGAGTTCTGGTGTTTCATCAATTGCAAAACCGAACATCATCCCTTGATCCCCTGCACCGATCTTGTCCAATGGATCCTCATCAGATTCACGAGCTTCTAAGGAATCATCGACCCCTTGTGCAATATCAGGTGATTGCTCATCTAGTGCGACGATCACTGCACAGTTATCGCCATCAAAACCATATTTGCCATCAGTATAACCGATGCCCTTAATGGTTTCACGAACGGTCTTTTGAATATCAACATAAGCACTGGTTGAAATTTCGCCGACAACTAAAACAAGTCCAGTTGTAACGGTGGTCTCACAAGCGACCCGTGCTTTTGGATCTTGAGCCAACATTGCATCTAAAATCGCATCACTAATTTGATCTGCAATTTTATCTGGATGACCCTCAGAAACTGATTCTGACGTAAACAAATGTCTTTCACGCATTTTTAATATTCCCCCTAAAGTTTGCAAAATTGCTTTTAACGGTTACAAGGCATATCCACACATAAATGTGAATCCTTTCGGGAATCTGCTTATAAACCAATATTAAGTCTATCACAATCAGTGGCAAGGCAACAGTTTAATTTCGACATTCATCATCGTTAATCGCTTTCATCCTCATTTCATTACCTGCCAGTACATGCAAAAATACAGACGAAACGGCATTTTAATCAAAATGACCCTTTGTAAATCGCGATTGTAGCAGCTTGTAACGGTATTGCCTGCATCACATATTTCAATTGCCAGCGTTTTTAAAATCAGCTCCTAAAGCCTTTAATTCTTAAAAATTAAAGCACAAGATCACCATCAACTGCAAAACCTTATCAATTAATCAGCATGAACTACGCCCTAAAAGTTCGTATTGTAGCGCCTAAAATTGCATTACTCATTTCATCTGGATAGCCCTTAGAAAGGGATTCATTGATGATGGCATAGCACAACATCATAACAATCAAAGGTCAGTCTTCTAAATCCATCACCTGTGATACCGAAGCCAAAAATGCGATGTCATGCACGTTTATGAAGCGCAAGTGTAAATAGTGCTTGTGCCGCCCCTGGTCTAACATTCAAGCCGCTTACGATGTTTATCAAGGCTTATTAGAAGCACTTCAGAATCACGACAAACTTGCATTTACGAAACAGTTACGCTAATATCGACCGCTTTATCACAAACTGGACACGACCATCAAGACCTTTAAGTTTTAAATGCGGTCACTTCACCTTACTCAAACGGTTACTTAGAAGGTGTCATTGACCGGATCAGGCTACAACTTGTCTGGTTACGAACAGCTTGATATAGAAAAAACACCTAGACCGATTAAGATCTAGATGCTTTCAAAATTAATTATCAACTCTACTTGACGAAGAGCCACAAAAAAAAGCCGATCAGCAATCGACTTTGTGAGCGGTCCCAACGGGACTCGAACCCGTGATCTCCTGCGTGACAGGCAGGCGTCCTAACCAACTAGACCATGGAACCAATTGCGGGAGCAGGATTTGAACCTACGACCTTCGGGTTATGAGCCCGACGAGCTACCAGACTGCTCCATCCCGCGATAACAAAAAAGGAGGATGAGAGATTCGAACTCTCGCGCGGTGTTACCCGCCTGACGGTTTTCAAGACCGTTCCCTTCAGCCACTTGGGTAATCCTCCATAGTGCCATCACATTTAAAGCTATTAAATTAGTGGCATAGTGACCCGTACGGGATTTGAACCCATGTTACCGCCGTGAAAGGGCGGTGTCTTAACCACTTGACCAACGGGTCATAATAATAAAAAAACGGAGAAGGAGAGATTCGAACTCTCGCGCGGAATTACCCGCCTACACCCTTAGCAGGGGCGCCTCTTCAGCCACTTGAGTACTTCCCCAAAATGGGCCTAAATGGACTTGAACCATCGACCTCACGCTTATCAGGCGTGCGCTCTAACCAGCTGAGCTATAGGCCCATTATACTACATAAAGCTTGTGTTGCCAAGCGGGTGACGAGAATCGGACTCGCGACAGCAGCTTGGAAGGCTGCGGTTTTACCACTAAACTACACCCGCAAAAAC
>NZ_AZDA01000143.1:0-598 GCF_001434575.1 Loigolactobacillus bifermentans DSM 20003 | reverse complement strand
TGCCGACACATGGAGCTTCAATCCATTGCTCTACCGACTGAGCTACCGAGCCATTAGCTTAATGCTAACGGTCCCAACGGGACTCGAACCCGTGATCTCCTGCGTGACAGGCAGGCGTCCTAACCAACTAGACCATGGAACCAATTGCGGGAGCAGGATTTGAACCTACGACCTTCGGGTTATGAGCCCGACGAGCTACCAGACTGCTCCATCCCGCGATAATAAAATGATGGTTTCTGAACAACGTCCACCCAAGATGGACCTTGTAGGACTCGAACCTACGACCGAACGGTTATGAGCCGTTTGCTCTAACCAACTGAGCTAAAGGTCCAAGCAGAAAACCTATCGCGGCAAAGGGAATCGAACCCCCGACCTCCCGGGTATGAACCGGACGCTCTAACCTGCTGAGCTACACCGCGATGATATGAAATTAATCGGGAAAACAGGATTCGAACCTGCGACCCCCTGGTCCCAAACCAGGTGCTCTACCAAGCTGAGCTATTTCCCGTTATCCATTTGTTCCAATCAACGATAACGATCATTGATCAATGCACCCAGTAGGAGTCGAACCTACAACCTTCTGATTCGTAGTCAGACA
>NZ_AZDA01000030.1 GCF_001434575.1 Loigolactobacillus bifermentans DSM 20003 | reverse complement strand
GCCCATGATACCGGGGTGACACTGTACTTGGAGAACTTATGGTGAATAATTCAGGTGGTAGTATCTGCTAAAAATTGCGTCAAATCTTGAACGGCATTACTAATCACCGGCTTTTCCCAGTCAATCAGCCAACTGTGTTGAGGCCCAATAATGAAATTGTTGGCATTGACTTCGGTATTGACAAAGCTTAATGGCTGTTGGGCAAAGTAAGCATTGTCTTGATGCTTGACACACCAATCCCGCAATTGTGCTAACAATTTCACTTGCTCAGCTTTTATTTTAGTGGAGTGCCAAACCGTTTTCAATAGCTGTTCACCCTCTCTAATCCTATCCTCACAAATCCGGGTCTCAGTAATGAAAAACTGGGTTTGATTTTCATTAATTGACAAACGATGCACTTTGGCAAAAATCTCAGCTGCTGCCATTAAATCTGTTTCATAACGTAATGGCCGCCCAACGAAATATTCTTCGATCAAAACACCTTGTTCAAAATACTGATGCGTATCGTCTAAATAATAAGGATACGGCGTCACACCACTATTTGCCAAAAATTCTAGCGCCTTATACTCATACTTGATTTGATTCTGAACATTGATTTGCGTGCCATAATTCAGGCGAAAGACAAACTGTCGGTGTTGCTGATCAGTTAACAAAAAGTTTTGATTATATTCCCCTTGTGCTAAAAATGAAACTGTAATCGGTGCTTTCATTTGTAAAATTGTATCAAGCTGTTTTTGAGCCACATAGGCTTGAACAATAGCCGGTGTAATCATACTAGTGACGCCGCCTTTCATAGATTTTCACGAGCCGTTGCGGTGATACTCCGATCATATACAAAAACTTAATAACATGCATTTTCAAAAGTGTCTGTACAAAACCACCACCTTCAAAGCGGCGTGCTGAGGTTTGTAATCTGACTGAAAACTGATGAAATGGCACGCCTAACCGATGGAGGTCACGACTGAGCTGCCAATCTTCCATAAGCGGTTGCGGTCGAAAACCACCACTGGCACGATAAACATCTTGTTGCACAAACAACCCCTGATCCCCAAAAATTAAATGGCCATAACGCGCCCGTAAATTTGAACTCCATGCCAGCCAACGATACCGCCACTTTGGATCATTAAACGTTAACGTGAAAAAACCTACTGACGCAGTGGTCTTGTGTAATTGTGCAAAAGCTTGCTGGAAATTAAGCCGCGAATCAGCATGTAAAAACCAAAATGCTTGTCCCTGAGCCTGCTGTCCGCCAGCCTGCAACTGTGCGCCGCGATTTGCCATTGAACTGGTCACATAGCACACCCATTGTGGCAACCAGCTTGGGCGCCGTCGTAAGACACCATCAACGACGATCAGCTCGACACCGGCAGGTGCGGTGAGCTGAATCTGTGTGACTAAACGCTGCAATGCTGCATCATCATGATAGGTGGGAACGATCACTGATAACCATTTCAATAGACCAACGGCTCCTTTTCAAAATAAAATGTTGTCGTTTGCCCTGGCGCTAACTTTTGTGGTAACAACACCCACAGTGTTTCGCTTTGAACTTGGAGCTGATAGAAATAAGTTTGACCATTCCATTGGCAACTGCAAACCGTTCCAGTGAAAGCACACCACTTGGTAGGCGTCACTGTGAGTAAACCCGCATAAGGTACATAAAGTGTGGCGTTTTCAGCCACCATCGGCGTTGCCTGAGCCACGCCTGTATATAATACACTGTGGAAACGCTGCTGCTGCCAACGTCCCGTTATGAAATTTGCATGGCCTAAAAACTGGGCTACTGTTAAGTTTTGCGGCGTTTGATCCAGCTGTTCCGGTGTTGCAACTTGCCGGATCTGACCATCGATTAAAATCGCCACCTGTTGGGCCATTAAATAAGCTTCCGTTTTGTAATGGGTCACAAATACCACGGTTAGGTGTAGCGTTTGTTGTAATCGTTGCACTAATTGTAACATTTCTAGGCGCAATGCTTCATCTAAACTGGAAAATGGTTCGTCTAATAACAGCAACTGCGGTGCCAACACCAACGCTCGTGCTAACGCGACCCGCTGTTGTTGTCCCCCAGAGATTTCGCTGGGATAACGCTGCGCTAGTTCGGTAATATTCAACTGTGCCAACATGGTTGTCACGCGTTGGTCGCGTTCTTGACGTGCAACATGTTGCATTTTCAACCCAAACGCAACATTATCAGCTACCGTTAAAAACGGAAAAAGCCGATAATCTTGGAATACCAAAATACCTGGCGCTGCCGGTTGACCACGGTGCAAAAACACACCGCCGGTAGGTTGATCCAAACCGCCTAGGATTCGTAATAGCGTGGTTTTACCACTACCAGAAGGGCCGAGAATGGCTAAGATCTGTTGTTCTGGAATGGTTAAATCAATTTGTTTTAGAATTTGCTGATGCTGTTTTTGTTGTGTGATCTGCTGTAACTCAAAGCTCATGATGTGCTAACCGCCTTACCTTTCTTTTTAATACCCATTCGAATAATCCCAACGGAATCAGCAGCGTGGCCATAAAAACCACCCCATAACAAGCGGCGGCTTGATAACGGCCACCTTGAATCAGCGGAAACATGTTGATGGCTAAGGTTAAATAATTGCCATCCCCAATGAGTAACGTGGTCAGGTACTGCGACATTGCGACGATCAGGGTCATCGTCACCGCACCAATCAAACCATCCCGACTTAATGGCAGTGTAATCTGCCAAAAACTTTGCCAACGACTAGCCCCTAAGTTTTGGGCCACCGCTTCGTAATCCACTTGATAAATCGCCAAATTATCGACTAATAATTTAATCGCATAAGGTAAACAAAACAATGTTTGCACGACCACCACGCCTAGCCAAGTCCCCGTTAAATGAAGTTGGATAAACGTTAAATCGAGACTGGTGGTCAAAGCAATGCCTGGAATGATCAACGGGGCATAGATCAAAACGTTTAAAATACCTTTCAGCGCCGTCTGATATTTTACTAGCGCAATTGCCATGGGATAAGCTATCAATAAGGTTAACCCAACTGTCCCTAAGCCCAAACTCAAGCTGGCCTTAACCGCCGGCCACAATGTACTATCCTGTTGCCAAAATTTAAAAATTGCCAGCCAATCCCAGCGTTGCGGTAGCAAGTATGGGACATACCAATGACGCCCAATGGCTAACAATAAAATAACCACAGCTGGTAGGCCAAATAAACAACCTATCAATCCCAAACCACTTGTTGAAATTTGTTTTTTCATGTGCGCTGACGCCGCCTTCCACCTGGTAACCACCAACTTAAGCCTAACAGTAGGCCTGCAAAACCAATGGCAATAACCGAAATCACGACATTAAAACTCATGATCAAGGGCCGTAACGTTAAATCGGACTGTTGATACAGATCATAAATCATGACAGGTAATAATTCATACTTTTGGCTACCTAACAATGCCGGCACTTCGTACGCCCCAAAGCTAAATGAAAACACGATGATCAGTGCATTGAAAAAAGCCGGCTGGACCAGCGGCCATTCCACATACCACAACCGTTGCCACCGATTTGCACCTAAATTTTTAGCGGCTAGAAAATAATCATCCTCTAATTGGCGAACAACTAATAATAACGTCAGTAAGACATAGGGTGTTTCTTTCCACAAATAAGTCAGTAAAATTCCCACTTGATACGGATCACCGATCAAAACTGGCAGTTGAAACTGATGCCACCCTAACAAGTGGATCAGCCTAACCAACAACCCAGTTTGATCAAAACACCAAATAAAAACCAATACCATAAAAATATGTGGCAAAACCAACGGCACATTTGCGATGCGGCTTAAAAAACGTGCGCCCCAACTCTGACTGCGTTTGATTAAAAAAGCCAGTCTCAATCCAATGAGACTAGCCAATAAACTACTCAGAAATGTGACGCTAAACGTTCGCAGCAAAGTCCGGATAAAGGTCTTATTTGCAAAAATGGCTTGATAATACCGCCAAGTGATCTGATGGTGCCCAAGTAATGGATCATAGCCAAAACTAAGGCTCACCGTCTTCCCAACCGCAATCAGGAAAAAGACACTGGTGAACACAACAAATGGTGCAATCAGCAAGCCAAAGGTTCGTTTAGTCTGCATTTAATACATGTTCCTTCCATAATGCTTCGATGATCGGAATCTTCTTACCTGAAACTTCTGGCACCCGCTTCTTGGCAATCGTCTTCATTGGAATATCATTCTTTTCACCGATTTGATCTAATTTCTGTGACATTTTGGCTGGCATTTTAGCACTTGAATAAGGTGGGATCACGGCACCATACTTCAAAGCTAACCGGTCTGTTTGTGCCTTTTCACTTAACATGGTATTGATCAAAACCACAGCGGCTGCTTTATTTTGCGACGTCTTAGGAATGGCCAAATAATTGTAGTTACCGACAGTTCCTTTGTCAAAAACAAAAGTTTGCGCATCATTGGTAAACGTGCCATCTGCTTTATTGGTGGCAGCGTACATTTGGTTATAGCTAAACGTCATGGCTATCTTGTGGTCCGCAAACATCTTATCCATTTGGGCGGTACTCTTAGGATAGTTCTTGCCTTGTTGCCACAAGTAAGGCTTCAATTCATTTAAGTAAGCTAAAGCTGGCTTAATCACTTTATAAATTCCAGCTTTTGTGGCTGGCGCATCATTTAAGGCCTGATACCCAACTGTTTCATAAATGATGTTCCGAATAAAGGCGCTCCCCGTAAAATCAGGTGGTGCAACATACGTTAACTTACCAGGGTTCTTTTTCGCCCAAGCTAACAACTGTTTCGCACTGGTTGGATAATCATTGTTGAACATCTTCTTACTGCCAACCATGACCAATTGTGCATTCCCATAAGGCACTTCCAAATTATCAATGGCGGTATCCATATCTTTCTTGGCATCAGGATCACTAGCACTAATATAAGCCTTCATATTCGGTAATTGCTTGCCTGTGATCGGTCCAGCCAATAAATTCAACTTCTTTGCATTATAGAAGTTTTCCCCATTGATCCAGACCACATCCATATGCCCTTTTTTGGTATTGGCTTCTTTTTCGTTGCTTAATTTGTTTAAAATATCTTCGATTGGCATTGGTACCCGCTTTACGGTAATGCCTTTCTTTTTCATCATTGGCGTTACAACTTTATCGATCCAGCGATTTTGGGTTTCGGATCCGCCAAACCCATAGTAAGTGACCGTCGTACCTTTGGCGGCTTTTAAAGCGGTTTGATAACTGGTTGGCATTTTTGCCTTGTCGTCCTTCGCCTGCTGGTTCCCACAACTGGCTAGCAATAGCATACTGGCAGCTGCCAACATGACTTTGGAAATTTTCTTAAACTTCATGATCGAACTCCTCTTTTTAAATTAATGCAACAGGTGGCGTTTCTTCGCCACCTGTTTTGGAATATAAGTCAGCGCAAACAAGATGATCCCCATAATCGTAAACTTGATCGATAAGCCAACTGATAACCCTTTGGTTAAAATATCTGATGCAAAAATCGCATAGATCATACAGGCTGGTAACATGGTGATGCCGGAAATCACGGTAAACTTTCCCGCTTTCATTGGTGTGAGCGCATAGGCATAACTTTGAATCGCATAGGGAAAAATCGGGACTAACCGCGTTAAAATTAAAAATTCCGTCCCGTTTTCGTTAACCCCTTGCATAATCCGCTGAAAGGCCTTATTTTGCCCATATTTTTTGACGATTGTGTCCCGTAACATGGTTTTGCCTAGCACAAAAGCAACCGTCGCACCGATCGTACTGCCAATGGCCGTTAACAAGCCACCCAGTACACCGCCAAACGCAATGCCGGCAACGATTGCCAATAACCCACCAGGCAACATGAAAATCGCTGTTAAAATACAAATCACAATAAACGTCAGATAGCCCCACGCCCCTTGGCTTTGAAACCAAGCCTGCATATGGGCGACACTTTGAAATTGTTGTGATAGTCCACTGACATAAAATAGCACAATGCCGGCAATCAAGACTAAAATAAAGCCAATTGTTTTCTTCATAACAGGTAGCCTCTAACTATTCTTCAACAATTGCTTGGTTTTATACCGGTTCTTCCAAGCCGTAAAAGTTGAATTTAAAGTATTTTCCGGACATTTGTCCCCTTGATACACCACTGGTCCCCAAATCAGATCCAGCAAATGCCAAGCTTGGCCGCCACCATTCATCATCGCAGACCGACAAGAAGCGCAATAAGTCACAATATTTTTGGTGGGTAGCGTTTCAACACGATGCACCATCGCCTCATGCGCCAATTTAGGATTGGCTACCCCGCACATACCGCCCATGCCGCAACAGAGGGTTTTTTCGCCTGATAATTTGGCTATTTTCACTTGATAACCGAGATCCTTTAATAACTTGATCACCGCCTGCTGCATGGCAACATTGTCACGGGTTGGACAAGGATCGTGAATGGTAAACACCATGTCACTGTCCTTCGCCTTACCAATGGCTGCTTCAGGTAGCCCGATCTGAGCCAATACCGTCCACAATGAAATGCTTTCAAACTGTTTGCTGCGCTGAACCATGCTTAAACAACCTTCACAAGCTGTAATCAATTGGTCGATCTCACAGTTTTTAACCGATTGCTCCAACCGGCCAAACTGACGCTCAAATTTTGCTTGTTCACCTAAATAATACAACGGCTTGCCACAGCACTCCTGAATAATCGATAACTCTGGGTAAAATTCCTTTAAGTAATCCACCGTTTGACGCACATATTGGGGACAATAAGCACTTAACGAACAACCGGCCATAAATCCTCTTCGCATGATCATCATCCCTTCTTGGTATAACAAAATAACGCAAAACGTGACAGCAATTGGTGCAGCTCAACACCTTTCATTTGTTTCAACGGCGTATGGCCGTGATTGGCTTGCACCATATCTTGCCGAATCGCTAAAAAGGCATCGGCCAGCTCCAAATGATGGGGACAGACCACGGTACATTGATGACAAAGCTGACAAGAATATGGCACTAACGGTGCAATATCCCCTTTTTCAACAAAATCTTCAAATAACTGAGCTGGTGTTTGCCCTTGTTGTTGCAAAAATACGCACTGCCGCATACACCGTCGACAACTGCTACAAGTTTCTGCAATGAACTTGGCCTGATCCACCGTACTTTTACGATAATTCGTCATGCGCCATCCGCGCCTTTCGTTGTTTATTCGCAATTACTTTTCGAGCGACTAATGAACCCACAATTAAAATCATAAAACCAACAATTGCTAAGAATAAAATCATTTTATTACCGTTTAAACTGCCACCAACTAACGAATAAACAATGGTTGCTGGCAATTGCCCGATCCCTGTTCCAATCAGAAACGGCACTAATTTCATGCTGGTAAAACCAGCGCCGTAACTGACTTCATCAAATGAAACAAATGGCAATAATCGCAATACCATCACCGTATAATTCCCATACTCATCAAAGAAATGATCAATTTTATGAAGCGCTTTTTTGGTGATCACCTTTTCAGCAAAAGGCCGCCCTAGTCCACGGGCAATATAGAAACAAACGATTGCCCCAACCATGGCACTGGACCAAGATAAAACAGCGCCCCAGAACCAACCCCATAAATAAGCATTGGTAAATGTTAGTAAAAAGGCTGGTAACGGCGCTAATACAGATTGGAATACCATGATCAATGCTGAAATCACAGGTCCCCAGAAGCCAAAACTCTGAAGATAATCGCGTAAGGCATGAATATCTAGTCTTGCCAACATACCGGTTACTTCATCCACAAAATGATGGAATGGTGCGATCCAAAAATAACTTCCGACACACAGCGCCAAAATCACAAGCGTTAACACGATCCCAATTTTACTCTGGGACGTTAATTCCTGAATATTTTCATTTTTCGGGAATTTCGGTACTGGGTGCCGGTAATGACTGATTCCCTCGATGATCAACCCCAGCACTAGTAGAGCCAGCACCACAAAACTAGTTTGTGTCAGCGGCCACATCTGATTGAAAGGTTCACGAATCATAGCGCCAATTACCACCAAAAGGCCATTTAAGCCATACATGAGCAGTAACAAAAGGCCCATGATCACAAAAATACCCAACGTGGTTGGAAATCTAAAAATTGCCCAGTTTTGATGTAACTTTTTACCATAATAAAAATAGCACAAAATTACCCCGAGCACACCAATTGGAATGAACCAGGCCACTGCAATTCGCATTTGTAACCATGAATTGTGCCAGGCCAGTAACGCTAAAATAATGCCGATCAAAACACCATTATAGCCAACTCTAAAACGGGTCATGTTGGTTTCCTCCTCTATTATCATCGCTTAACCCCTTGATCAAGCGCAATACACACACTTAAAATAACATTAGCCTTAAGGTTTGACCCTTAACCCACCACAGTCCCATCCATTGCTGGATTCTAATGTTATTTCATTTTAAAAGAAACTACTTTGTCGCTGCTTTTACGACAACAACCATGTGTTGACCGTCCTTTGGTAATACACTGGCCTTCCCAGTAAAGTGTTCCCCATAGCTGAATCCGTAAGTGGCACCAGATGCAATTCCGACTGGGCAACTATCGAAGCACAAAACACAGCCAGTCTTCATTTTAGCAGCGTGGGCCTTATTCCCACCAAAACGGAAATCAAGATTTTTGGCAGCTTTACCTTTGACTTGAACGGCTTTATTAGCCGCAACTTGCTTATTATTGATTACAAATGACACGTTTAACTTGGTCCCTTTAATTTTAGTGCCCGCTTTAGATTTTGCGGTTAAGTTATTACCAGGTTTAGCGCCAACCTTTTTTAATGCTGCATAAAATTGGTTCGGTGTGACCTTAGTCTTTAATAAGGACTTTGTCCCATTTGAACCTTTTTCATTCACAATAACATGTCGTGTTGGTTGGTTTAAATAAGTCCCATTAATCGTCGTTTCAAGGTAAACTTCATGTTTTGCTTGATTCACCTTAATCGGTTTACTATCGCTTACCCCGTAAGACTTAGCCGCTTGAACAGATTGTGGCGCAAAAGCTGTTCCCCCTAAAACCAATAACCCGGCACCTAACGCTGTTACTAAAACTTGCTTGAACTTCATGAAAAATCCCTCCAAAATAATTTATAAGATAAAAACATTGAACCCTAAAATTGATTGACAGCCATCGCTGACTGCAAGTTACTTTAAGCAGTTGTGCCTGATTGTTCCTACTCAGTCACCGCCACGGTAGCTGATTGGCTTAAGCCCTAAAATAAGCCATAACAAGCCTTTTACGCTCATCTAAAAATCCCTCCAAGAAATAATTTATGTATTAAAAAAGGATTGCCGTCTTCAACAAAGAAAACGTCAATCCCATTTGAAATACCTTGTTTAAATCATATGTGTTTTACAAATTAATTGGCACTTTTAGCATGCTTAAAGCCGCTATATAACATGGTAATTGCCGTATAAGTGACCACGACAATGACTAACCAAGTTAAGACGTGCATGTCTAAACTCTTCACTAACTTAACCGCTACGAAAACCCCAATGATCCCGCCAATGGTAATCCCAATACAAGCATTGCGGTTATAGTCACCTTTACGAATAAATTCGCGACTGGCAACTGGCATTAAAGCGGCACATGACGCCATCATAATTGGGAAGGCAGCAATTGGTGTTAACCCTAACAGGTAAACCATTGCCATACATGGCGCATATAAGCCGATTCCGGCAACCATTAAGGCGCCTAAGATAAAGTTTCCGACGATCCCGATAATCAACTTGCCACCGGTTAAAGCTGTGGCCTTGTTCCCATTACTCAAAGCGGCTAAGTAGCCCATATTTGATAGGATCATCAAAACAGCGGTAATGATCAAGGCAAAGCCCATGATGACTTGGATTTTCTTTTCGTCAAAGCGTGAAATGAATTTAGAACCTAAAAACGAACCAACAACTGATGCCAAGATCAGTGACAGCAAGGTCGCGCCACTAATATCAACGGATTTGATAAATAAGAAAGCTTCCGTTAAAACAGGAATTGAACAAGCAATCGTTAATGTTCCTGGCAATAATTTGTCTGATTTCAAGTACTTGGTTAATTTGAGTAACATGGTGGTTGGGGCATAACTCCCAATCCCTAACGCATCCATAAAATTGGTAATAAACCCAATCACACCGGAAACAATTGGATTGCCATCATTTAATTTATGACGGTTCACAATTAGATCGCGGCCCCAAATAATTACAAAGTACACCAATAAAACTGCTAATAAGATTTGTACCACTAAAGTCATTGACATATCGGCCCCTCCATTACTTTAACGTAAATCCGTTAGAAAGAGGATCCGTTGGGTCAAATAAGAACGTATTAAAGCCAGTAATATAAGCTGAGCCTGTTACTTCTGGAATAACAGCATCATAACTACCTGCTTTAGCCTCTTCGACAACACGCCCTCTAAACTTCGTGCCCAAGATACTTTCATAGACAAACGGCTCGTTTATTTTAATTTGATTTTTCGCATATAATGTTGCTAATTTAGCACTTGTACCGGTTCCGCAAGGTGAGCGGTCAACTTGACCGTCCCCAAAGACAACGACGTTTTGCAACGTTGAATCCTCATCTTTTGGATCCCCGTACATTTCAACAAGATCAATGGTATTGATATAATCCATTGTTGGATGTTGAACCTCAATTTGTTCATTAGCAGCGTTTAAGATCTTCATCCCAACATCAGCTAACGTTGACGCATTGGTTGGTTCAATTTTTTCTTTGATTTCTGAAACTGGTAAAATGGCGAAGAAGCTTCCACCAAAGGAAACATCTAAGGTCACTTTTCCAACCTCAGGTACGTCAATGGTGACGTCCTTTTTGTACAAGAAGGCTGGTACATTCTTGAAGGAGACACTTTCAACCTTATAAGGTTCGCTTAAATGTGCCACACAGCGAATAATCCCTGCTGGCGCTTCTAAAACGACTTCCTTTTCACGGGTATCTTCGTCAACTTCAACCATGCCGGTTTCAACGATTGCAGTAACTGCTGCAATGGTATTGTGGCCGCACATGTTTAAATAACCACCAGTATCCATAAAGATAATGCCAAAATCTGCTTCTTCACTGACGGCTGGCATCAGGAAAGCACCAAACATCTCGTCATGACCACGTGGTTCCAACATTAAAGCTGTCCGTAGTGAATCATAATGATCGATCAGATACTGTTTCTTCTCGGCAATTGTTTTCCCAACTAGCTTTGGAATGCCCCCGGTAACGATCCGAGCGGCTTCCCCAGCAGTATGTGAATCAATTGCGGTTAACATACGTGATATTTTCATTTCTGTTTACCCCCAAATATTCTTGATAATCCTATCAAGTGACACCTACTGTTTTGAGTGATCGGCACGCATTTTCAATTTAAGAAAACCCAGTGCTTTATTTGCATCACGATGATCCAAATTATTTTCACCCACAACAGTGGTTTCTGTACCGCTTTTAGACTTATTAATGTCTAAAACAAATGGCGTATATTCATTTGTGACCACAAACGTTGCCTGCTTACCAATAAACTTCAATCCAATAATTGAGATGCCTAAGTCACCGATTTCCGACATGGTATTCATAAAGTCGACATCTGAGTTTCCCCAGCCATCGGCCGACAAGACAGCACCATTCGTACCCATGGCCTGTAGCCATTTGGCCACACGTTGACCAACAAGGCCTTTCAGCGTGTTATCTTGCGGTGTGCCAACAACGACAACACCTTGAAAATCAATATCTGGATCGGCACCAAACACATCCACTAAAGGATCACGAAAATGGTGCAAGGTTGTTTCTTTGGTTGAAGGACCAACACCCATTTGAATCATCCTTTCATCAATTAAACCATGGCACGAATCGCACCATCACGATATTCATTCGCCGTTAACAGCACCGGAAAATTGTTGAGATCGATAATCGAGACCCCTGCGGCCATGCCACTGGGTTCCTTCGGAAAGAGCAAATTATCATACATCGTGCCCTGTCCGGCAACTTCTTTCACCACCGCGACCTTTGGCTTCCCCGGATGCCGCTCGTTATAAAACGTGTGGGTTTCCGTGGCATAACGGCCATTGGTCATTTTTAGGATTTTTCGAATCGGTTGAATAAACTGATCCGAATAATCGAATAATTGGGTAACAAAGTCGCGATCATACTTAAAAGCTGGTTGTAGTAACACATCGAACATGATGATAAAATCATCCGGTCCAGGTGTCCCTGCTTGACCAAGTTTTAATTGATCTTTTAAAACACCATCCGATGAACCAAAGTCATGTAACTGAGTGCCATCTGTGGTCGCACCTGTAATCAACAGGTAAACACCGGTTAACGTGTGCGTTAAGCCTGTGCCAATTTTACCCAGAACTTTGGCTGAGATCGGAACAATATCCATAATGCTATTCGTCGGCACATCTAAATGATGTGGCTTTATAATGCGTAGTTTAATTGAGTCATAGCCGACTGGTAAGTCGGGTTGGAAGGTTTCAGGAATGACTAAATTGCCATTCTCAAAGGCGTAGTGCTTTCCAAAAGAGACGTTATTCACGGAAAAGGAGCGTATTTTAAGTGCATCATCAGCCATTAAGGTCCCTCCTTAATTTAAACAAAAAGAAGGAGGCTGAATACACAGCCCCCTTCCACAAACAACTTTTAAGATTGTTTAAATCTGAGCAATGTATTCGTAAGGTAGTTCTACGATCTTGCCAGGTTGGTCGATCTCTTCAAGTTGTTCTAACGTATCTTTCAAAATGCCAGTTTGCATTTCAACGTTATGTGGTTCACCAGCGTTTGCGCCCATTGGAACACGTGGTGCAACTGCACGAGGTGTTCCTTGTTGCCGTACGACTGGAGGTAAAGCTGCAATAATAATAGTAGGAATCCCGACAGATTCGATAGCTCGCTGCACGATCACGGCAGTTCTATGACAAGTTCCTCAACCAGCAGTCATTACAACAGCATCAACTTTTTCATCCAACAATTTTTGAGCGATTTCTGGACCTGTTTTTTCAGTGAAGACTTTAACGTCACCACCGCCACCCATACATGTATACATGCTAGGTGCAACAGCCTTAATAAACCCTTCATCGGCTAATTCGCGTAACCGATCGATTGGGAACATACTGTTAATATCGCGGTTAACATCAGTGTTATCATAACCACCATGTGAAACCATTAATTCTTCATCTTTAGCAGTACCAGGAACGGCACGGTAAGATGTATCACCGGCTAAGTTAAACGGTGTATCTGTTTTTAAATGCACACCAGCTGCCGTTACAATTGCAACTGTCATTTCGTTCAATGGCTTCGTTACTTTTGCAAAGACAGGCTTTGGAGTGATGGGTACAAAGATTTCAGACTGTAAACCATCAATCTTTTTAAGACTCATCTGACTCGCTCCTTTCTCTTTCCTGACGATGTTTTGTTTCCTCCTGAATAATCTTCATGCGCTCATGATAAGCATTTAACGCACCTAAATATTTTTCATTAGGCTGTTCTGACAAAACTTCTGGGTAGGACATTAAGAAAGCAACCTCTTGGCCCACTTTCAATTCATATTGCGCAATCACCATCCGCTTGGGTACTTCTAAACGCCCCATCCGGCCTTTTAAGTCCATAATCACACTGGCGCCAGTGATTTCAATAATGATTCCTTCCCAAACAGTTTCAGTGGAAGCATAGTTAAGTTTATCATATTCGCTACTAAAAGATTGTTCAGAATTCATTAATCCTCGTCCTTTTCGTAAATTTCGCGACGTTTCTTACTCATTGGTAATGATTGTTCGTTAGCAGCTAACTCAATCTTTTCACCAGTTTGTTGTTCGATCGCTTCAATATTATTTTGTTTAACATTAGGATTCCATTGACGTTCTGGCTTCTTGATCTCGCCACCGGCCATTTCGGTTTCTAACATTGCCAAGGCACGAATGGCATCTTCAGAGCACAATGTGTTGTTCCCTAAGATTTCATTTTCAATCCCTTGTGCAGATTTGTTGTTATCAACCAAAGCGCCCATGTACTTGTTACCAATAACCAATTGGCCTTGAACGGCGGAATAAGTCATCCCAACAACGCTGACATCACGTTTACCGATTTCTTCAATGTGAGACGCAAAATCGATATGGTTGTTCCCAAAGCCTTCAGTTGTCACAATGGCACCATCAAGGTTCATGGCTTCAACCATCATGCCTAAACGTTTAGAAACATAGAACTTCTGAACGTTTTCTTGAGGAGAACCAACTAAAGCGATTCCGACTAAGTCAATATCTTCATCAGCCATAGCAGCTTCAACTAATGGTTCGCGCCAGTAATGACGAGACATTTCCTTAGAAGCCGGGCCGATACAAGTCAAGGCATGGATCCCACCGTCTAATAATTCAGTTGGTGCCAAGACAACTGGTAAGTTACCAAGGTCAACGTTTGGCTTAGCGCCTAATGTCCCAACTGGTTCAACAGGCATGATCAAGTTGTCGTGCATCGCACCTTGACCCATGATTTCTTTCACGATCAAAACACGTTTTTGCTTAGGATGACGTTTTTGAACAAAGTCTTCAGAGCGAACAACTAAGCTATCGTCAGCCTTCTTCAACGCTTCACGAATTTCTTCAGTGATCGTATCAGTTGCTTTATGAGCAGCTAATGGGCCGCGACGTTCACGGTTGGTGCCAGCTTGAATGGTCAAGCGAACTTTGATCATAATATCGCCTTTATCAACAGAGCCTGGGCGGTTCCACATGATGTTCTCATCCATTGGGCCTTCGGAAGAACCAAATTCACCAATCTGAACACCATTTTCATCAGTCCCAGTTAAAACCATGACAACGCCATCTAAGACGCGCGTAACACCTGAACCGATTTCACTTTCGCCTTCTTTAGTGGCGATTGGTTGAACGTCCATGATAGTGTCACTGTAGTTGTGATAGTCTGCTGGTGTGACAATTTCAATGTCCATGTCTTTGACAAGGTCTTCAGTTGCAACAGCATCATCACAAATCGCTTTTTCATTGCGAAGTTGTAATGTTGTGCCATCAACCTTCGTTTCATCACCAAAAACAACTTTGTCGATCTTGTAGTAGTTCTTTGTTAATGTCCGAACGACTTTTGCTTCGACTGGTGCTTCATCCTCAGTTGCTGCTGCGGCTGGTGCAGCGGCAGCTGGTGCGGCAGGTGCTTGGCCTTGGGCTTGCAATAAAGCAAGTGGAATTTGAAGATCAATTCCTTTCCCCTCTGCAATTGATAATTTCAAGCTTTGACCGTCCGCTGTGACTGTAGATGTTGCAGCGGCTGGTGCAACAGGCGCTGCTGGCGCAGCATCAACGGCATCGTCGGCAGCTGGTGCTTCCGGCTTTTCATCCATGCTTTGAATATCATCCACCAAACTAGGTGTTAATGCATTCAAGGCATCTGTAGTAGTGGTCAAAGTTGCACCTAACGCTTCACCAATTTTCAATGAGTCATCTGGAATTTCAAGTAAGCCAGATGCCACGTAGTCATCAAACAAAGTAGGATCTTCAAAGTCAGCAGCTTCCAACTTCTTACCTGCTTCACGACGGCAACAGAGAACTGCTGGATCGTTTTTGTGCTCGTTGGCCATTTCGACCGTAATAGACATGCTTTTACCCCCTCTTATATTGTTTCACATGGCATTTCCATTCACTAAGCGATTTCCCCACATTGTGCTATGTGTTTTCGGATTTCATTCTGATAAACGGCTTCGTGAAATAAAATGTATGCAAAATTCAGCTTTTAAAGATTAACTTAGATCCGCATTATGCGCTTAAAATTCAGCAATTGATCGTGGCTTACCACTTACAGCGTTATGATGCGCCGCCAAAACTGCAGCAACATTTTCAAGCGCCACCACGTCAGCTTTTGCCTGGCCGCCAGCGTTTATGGCAACCAACCCCAGCGTCGCAGCATTTAAACTGGCCCAATGCACAAGGCTGGTCATTTTTAATTGCCAGTTGGCTGCCTGAGCGGCCTTCAAAATTGGCGAATGCTTACTTTGATTCTAAAGCCGTGCGATTATCGGCCTTAGTTTTAAC
>NZ_AZDA01000142.1 GCF_001434575.1 Loigolactobacillus bifermentans DSM 20003 | reverse complement strand
CAGGTTATGCTGACAAATTTGTCCAAAAATTCGGATTAAATTTGCAATCTACCTTATAAGTGTCATTCACACTATCTCTTGTAGGATCTCCTTATTAGACAAGCAAATTAAAATGTGGAATAATACTGTTGTAACAAATACATTATGGGAGGTTATATTATGAGTCTAGATGACAAAATTGATAGCACCAAAGATAAGGTAAGTGGAAAAGCTAAAGAAGTTGAAGGCAAGGTTACGAACGACAAGGCCCGCGAAGCTGAAGGTAAGGGTCAAGGTATTCTAGGTAAGGCTAAAGATAAACTGTCAGATGCCAAAGATGCTGTTAAAGATACGGTTGATAACGTAAAGGAAAAGTTAGATAAAGACGATAAATAAATTATCATTTTTAAGAAGACCAAAATCTGGTCTTCTTTTATTTTTTCACGCTTGTTACCCTGTTTTTTCTCCACACTGTAATACGCGGCTTATGTGGTCGCTGCGGCTTTTTACGTTACCACCGTCCATCTTTAAGCTGATGTCCTAAGTCACCCAAGCAACGTGTCTCTGTGCGACTGACAAGGCCAAATCTGCTATTTACCATCTGGCCCATGCCGGCCACCTCCAAATTTTGGGCAAAATAAAAACGCCACGCTATTTAGCACGACGTCTATTATCCTTACACCATCTTATCGAGCCGAGCACCCGCCTGTGCCCACTCCGGAAACTCATACCCGTATTTACTATGAATTAATCATGATATCGCCACCTCCTGACCATATGCAAAAAAAACAGTGATTAGCTGAACTTTTCGATAAATCTATTAAAAGTTTCCGTAGTCCCATTTGCAATTAGTACAACTAAAGCTTCATAGCTAATTTATCAAATTCTTGTATATCAATACCCGTTGCTCCAATTAAATCAAGAATAATCTCCTTTGCTAAGTCTTTACTATAGGAATTTAATTGTTCTGTGAAATCTGGCTCTTCACTTTCATACAGGCCATTGAGCAGTGGAATAATGTAACTATAGATATACACTATTAGTGGATATTCTTTTAATTCCACCAAAACGGTATCAGTTATCCCATCGCTAACCATTTTAGATTTTCTCGTATCAACAACAATTTGATTATGAACATCAACTTTAAAATATACCTTGTTACCACGCTCAGTTAACTCCATTCCGACACTTCTCAATGGAAACTGTCGGGCGATATGCATCTTTAAGACTGATAAATCAGTAATATTAGGTGAGCGACCAATTATCATATCTTGCAAATCATCTCGTTGAATTGTTCCCGAGAACGCATTCATTGCTGGCAATCCAATATCAGAATTAATTTGCCTGTTGTTTCGATCATATTTCCAAAACATCCAAGCAAAAAAGTTATCTTCAAGATAATCAGTACATTCAACATTGTCGTTGCCAATCAATTGAAGGATTTGGTCAACTCTAGTTTTGTCACTAGTGAATATAGCAACATATACTGCATCATCTATATTAATGGTAGATTGTAAAATTAATCCGAACGCTGTTCGGACAAAAAAGATCAGCTTCCTTT
>NZ_AZDA01000141.1 GCF_001434575.1 Loigolactobacillus bifermentans DSM 20003 | reverse complement strand
CCATTCACCACCCAGCCGTACAGATAGCCTTGTTGTGGTATAGCCAGACTTATTGAAGTCGCCCTGGCAAACGTGTCCCCTTGGATTTAGACCCCAGCTTGTCCCCTAGGGCTTTAAAAATCGCACCGGCCATGATATAATAGTCATTAAACAAGTTGACTTTTATGTGGCGCTCACCGATTCCCGTCGGTGGGTGTTTTTTT
>NZ_AZDA01000140.1:146308-220827 GCF_001434575.1 Loigolactobacillus bifermentans DSM 20003 | reverse complement strand
CCCATGATACCGGGGTGACACTGTACTTGGAGAACTTATGGTGAATAATTCAGGATAATGATAGTCATATAAATTTGGAAGTCTGATTAAAATAGGGGCTCAAACCTTGTATTGGTGGCGATATCAAGGAAGTGCACCTGATTTAAATTTAATTGGCTTCTAAGTTTACGCTGTTGAAATGGTGAGAGGAAGGTTTACATGAATAATAAGAAAGAGCGTACTTTCTTCGGGCAGCCATGGGGCTTGTCCACCCTATTCTTTACGGAATTTTGGGAACGTTTTAGTTATTATGGGATGCGCGCTTTATTAATTTTCTACTTAATTGATAAAGTCTCAAATGGTGGTTTAGGCTTTGATACGGCCACTGGTGCATCGATTATGTCAATTTACGGTTCGTTAGTTTATATGTCCAGTGTGATCGGCGGTTTCATTAGTGATCGGCTATTGGGCAGTCGTCGTACAGTCTTTTGGGGCGGCGTACTGATCATGTTCGGGCACATTGTTTTGTCCTTGCCACTAGGGGCAGGTGCCCTATACGGTTCCATTGCTTTGATCGTGTTAGGGACTGGTTTGTTAAAACCTAACGTTTCAGAAATGGTCGGTACCTTGTATTCAGAAGAAGATGTCCGGCGTGATTCTGGCTTTACAATTTTCGTCATGGGGATCAATTTTGGTTCATTATTGGCACCTTATGTGGTCGGAACGATCGGTCAAACGTATAACTACCATTTAGGCTTTTCATTAGCCGCGATTGGGATGTTCTTTGGGTTATTACAATACTGGCATGGTGGTCGCCACTTAAACCCTGCAAGTATGCAACCTTCAGATCCAATTAAGCCAGAAGATCGGAAAGGCTTATTCCAACGTTTAGCATTGGTTTTAGTCGTTGTCGTTGTTGTATTAGGCGCAATGGCCGGTTTAAAGGCCTTCAACGTTAACAACGTGATCTTATTGATCAGTATTTTAGGGGTTGCCATTCCAGTTTGGTACTTCATTATGATGTTATCCAGCAAGAAGACGACTAAAGTTGAACGTTCACGCGTTTGGGCTTACGTACCGATCTTCATCGCCAGTGTCTTATTCTGGTCCATTGAAGAACAAGGCTCTGTTGTATTAGCCTTATTTGCCGCTAAACAAACGCAATTGAACCTTGGCTTTGTTAAGTTATTGCCAAGTTGGTTCCAAATGTTAAATCCATTATTTATTATTATTTACGGCCCAATCTTTGCATGGTTCTGGGTTAAATTAGGCAAACGCCAGCCATCAACACCGGCTAAGTTCTCATGGGGCTTACTTTTTGCTGGGTTATCCTTTATCGTCATGATCATTCCAGTCTCAATTCATGGCACAAGCTTCAAAGTTAGTGCTTTATGGCTTGTATTAAGCTGGTTGATCGTCGAAATTGGGGAAATGTTAATTTCACCAGTTGGTTTGTCAGCAACCACTAAGCTTGCACCAAAGGCCTTCCAATCACAAATGATGAGTATGTGGTTCTTAGGGGATGCAGCTGCCCAAGCGATTAACGCGCAGATTGTTAAGTTCTATACACCTGCAAACGAAATTGGTTATTTTGCCATTATTGGGATCATTACCATTGCCTTCGGGGTCATCATGTTTGCGATGGTACCAAAGATCAAAAAATTAATGGAAGGCGTTAATTAAGCCATTCCAACTCAAAAGTGTGCGACGCGATCCAAGCGCGCACACTTTTTTGCTGCCCACCTGGTAGAATAGACAGTGTGAAACGAGGTGAAAGAGATGCGTCAGGTTGCGATTATCAGTGATCTACATTTGGATTTAAATCAAATCGATGTGGATCAAGCGATTACGATCCAAGCCACTTATTTACGGGCACACCATTATCAAGATTATTTGATTGCAGGCGATCTGTTCAATGATTTTACGTTAACACAACAATTTATTCAGGCATTAGCCGCAAAGTTAGCACCTGATTGTCGTGTGTTTTTTATCGCCGGTAATCATGATATGGCACAACATGTGACCTATGCGCAACTGAATACTTGGCAAGATTCACACTATGTTCACCGGCGATTGATCACATTCCCAGGAACGGATTATGTGTTGATCGGCAATAACGGTTGGTATGATTACAGCTTGATGGATTATCAGCCACAAGTGAATCTGGCACAATGGAAAAAAACGTTTTGGTTTGATCAGCGCTTAAAGCAGCCTCAAACGGACCCTGAACGCTTTCAGCAAGAATTACAGATCACACACCAATTGTTGGAACAAGCGCGTCAAATGGATAAAAAAGTGTTGTTTATGACCCATTTTGTCCCACGCCGTGAGTTTGTACCTTACGGATTACCCGCACGATTACAACCGATGCTCGGGGTGCTGGGTTCGTGGCATTTAGGTGCCTTGTTAGCCGCTTATCAGGTACAGCATGTGGTGTTCGGCCATCTCCACCGTAAAATACAATCGGTTCACATTCAACAGACTGATTATCACAGCCGTCCTTTGGGGTATCATCGTCGGCGCCGCAATGAGTGGCGCTTTGGTACTGATTTTGCCACGGAATGGCAGCACACGTTAGGCACGATTTGGTTGCCAAGCACGCAGTACTAGATTTTCAAAAGCAGCAGTCAGTCGCTTTAAAAAAATCAAGTTTTTTTCACAGAGAGACTTGAATTTGAAACTGAATTCCGGTATAGTATCTAGTGTTGAAAAAGTTATGGAGGAGTAGCGAAGTGGCTAAACGCGGCGGACTGTAAATCCGCTCCTTCGGGTTCGGTGGTTCGAATCCACTCTCCTCCATTTTTTATAATTGGGATATAGCCAAGTGGTAAGGCATCAGACTTTGACTCTGACATGCGCTGGTTCGAATCCAGCTATCCCAGTCAGTGGACGTCAGCGTGGGCTGGCGTTTTTTGGTACCGTGATTTGAATGTTATGTGGAAAGTGAGGCAAGCAAATGAAGCTTGGTTTTATTGGTGCAGGGCATATGGCCCAGGCGTTAATGTTAGGTTTTAAGCGGCAGCAAACCCAGTCAGTGACCATTACGGTTCATAGCACACATCAAACAAGTTACGAACCTTTTGCAGCGACAAACGGGTTTCAGGCCGCGGCGAGTAATGAAGCTGTATTGGCACAAAGTGAGGTGGTTTTCCTCGCCGTTCCAGCAGCAGCCACCGTTGCGTTGTGTCAAGCACTGGCGCCAGTTTTAAAACCGAATACCATTTTAGTATCGGTTGCAGGCGGCGTGTCCTTAGCCCAGATCAGCCATGTGGTACCGGCTGCCCAAGTGCTGCGGGTCATGCCTAATGTTAACGTTGCAATCAATCAGGGGATGACAGCCTTGGCTGCGCCTGAAGTGATGACGCCAGCGGTTTATCAAAAAGTAGTTGCGCTAATGGAGACGCTAGGGGCAACCGTCACGTTGCCAGAGGCTAATTTTCCAATTTTTAGCGCCATTGCAGGCAGTGCGCCGGCTTACGCCGATTTATTTATTGACGCCTTGGCGCGTGCTGGGGTTAAATATGGGTTAACGAAGGTAGCAGCTGATCAAATTGCTGCGCAAACGGTTCGTGGCAGTGCGCAGAATTTGTTAGAAAATCAATTGGCACCTTGGTTGGCCATTGATCAAGTGTCCTCACCAGGTGGCACGACTGTGGCTGGTTTGTTGGCGATGGAACAGGCAGGCCTGATGTCGGCAGTGGTGGCAGGTATCGATGCAACAATTGCGAAAGAACAAGCACCGTCATAGTTGTCGTCCTTGCAGTTTTGGTCTATACCAGTTATACTGAGAGTATGCATTTACTGTTTCGGCAGTAAAAAAACTTAAAAAGGTGGAACCACAATGAGTGTAAAAGTCTTGAAACACGCCACGATTTATACTGGTGACGATATTATTGATGATGGGTATGTCCGGTTTGATAAACAAATCATTGCCGTTGGTCCAATGGAAGCGTTCAAAAATCAGCCAAACGAAGAAATCATTTTAGCCACTGGCAAAACCATTATTCCTGGTTTTATCGATGTTCATAGTCATGGTGGCTATGGCTATGATGCCATGGATGGTAATGCAGACGAAATCGATAAAATGGTGCGGATCATGACAGCCAAAGAAGGCATCACGACTTACTTCTGTACCACAATGACACAATCCAATGCGAACATTGAAAAGGCCATGCGTGGGGTAAACGAGGCTGCTAAACGCAACCCAGTGATCCAAGGGGTTCATTTGGAAGGACCATTTATTTCAGCGAAGTATAAAGGCGCACAACCTGAAGAATACATCAAAGATCCCAACCCAGAATTGTTGGATCATTGGAATGAATTGGCAGGCGGCTTGGTCAAATTGATTACTTACGCGCCTGAAGATGATCATTCACGTGAGTTTGAAGATTATTGTTTAAGCCATGGCATTGTGCCAGCCGTTGGCCATAGTAATGCCACACGGGAACAATTGTTGCACTCTAAAGCAGGCCATGCGACACATTTGTACAACGCACAACGCGAATTCAAACATCGTGAACCTGGTGTAACAGGCCATGTCATGTTAGAAAATAACATGTACGCTGAATTGATCATGGATGGTTTCCACATTGTCCCTGATATGTTACAACTTGCCTTTGATCAAAAAGGACCAGAACGGGTTGAATTGGTAACAGATTCCATGCGTGCCAAAGGGATTGCTGAAGGCGAAAGCGAATTAGGCGGTCAAAAAGTTTACGTCAAAGATAAGCAAGCCCGTTTAGAAGATGGCACACTTGCAGGTTCTGTATTAAGTTTTGACGATGCCTTTAAGAACTGCATGAAGTTTACCGATGCTGACTTGTATGACGCTGTTTTAATGAGTTCTGTTAACCAAGCCAACGAATTTGGTTTAACCACAAAGGGCGGCATTGCTGAAGGTAAAGATGCTGACTTAAACATTATTGATAATTCATGTAATTTATTGTCAACTTATAGCTATGGTGAATTAGTCCCTAAAATGGATTAATCACTGATTAATACTGGAAAGTAGGTGGCGTTCATGGAATCGCCAGTATATATTCAAATTCACAATACCATTAAACGTGACATTGAAGCCGGTCGTTGGTCTATTGGAGATCGGATTCCCTCTGAACGTGAGTTAGCTGTTGATTTCGGTGTGAGCCGCATGACCTTACGGCAAGCGATTCAAACCTTGGTCGATGAAGGCATTTTAGAACGGCGGGTTGGCGCAGGTACTTATGTGGCCAATCAAAAAGTCCAAGAAAAAATGTCCGGCGTTACTAGTTTTACCGATATTATGCTCGCACAAGGTAAAACACCTTCCAGCCGAACCGTTTCGTTTCGGGTTGCCAATCCTTCCCTTTCTGAAAAAGAAAAGTTAGGGTTAGCCGATGATGAACAAGTATTACGGATGGAGCGGGTACGTTTCGCAGACAACGTGCCGATCAGTTTTGAAGTGGCAACTGTGCCAGAAACCTTGGTGCGCGATTTTAGTAAAGCTGAGATCACCAGCTCACTTTATCGGACGTTAGAAGATAAAGCGGGGTTGGTACTTGGCGGTGCGAAGCAAAATGTGACGGCACAGGTGGCTTCTGAACGAACATCAGAATTGCTGAGAATCAAACGTGGCGATCCAATTTTGCGGTTACGTCAGGTTTCATTTTTACAAAATGGTAAACCTTTTGAATATGTCCGGACCCAGTATGTCGGTGATCGTTTCGAATTTTATTTGGAACGCTAAATGATACAACAAAAAGACGGATTCACTACAAAATTTAGTTTTGTGGTGGGTTCGTCTTTTTGTTTAGCGGCTAATGATGCAGGTTAGTCTACAAATTGCCAACTATTTTGGCGGTAAGCTTGGTCCCAGAAATGCCATTCCAGTTCACAACTTTTTAGGAAGCGCTGCTGGACTTGCGCCAGTCGCGCTGGTCCGTATTGAGCTGCTTCACGATCCAGTAAAGCAAACAGACGATTGGTCAGGCTAGCCGGGTCTGTGGGGGACTGGCTATAAAAGTCGATCCAGTCTTTAAAAACGTTTTGATCTGTGGCAGCACCAGCGGCCGTTAAGGCGTTGCCGATTTGATTATAGGTCCAAGGACAAGGCAGCATGGCGGCTACAATGTCAATGAGATCCCCGGTACGAGCGGCATTATACATGTGCTCATTATATAAATAAGTCATTGGTGTTTGTTCGTCGTGTTGGACACTTTCGTAGGTGACCCCGGCGACCTGACAGAAATTGTGGTGGGGGTGAATCTCACTGTTTAAAATAAAATCAATTTGTGTGGCAAACAAACTCATTTCTTGACGGTTGGCACACTTTTGAATGGCCGCGGCATAAACCTTAATAAAGGCATTTAAATAATTAAAGTCTTGTCCAACATAGAACGTCAGCGCTTCCTTCGGGAGACTGCCTGCACCGATGCCTTGAACAAAGGGATGTGCCATGATCTGCTTGAGAATGGGTTGGCCTGCTGTTTTAAGTTGTGTTGAAAATGTCATCAAAAAATCCTCCTAACTGGTGATATTCAAATAACAACCGGCAGGAGGACATGCGTCCGTTTTTATAAGCTCACTTTCCTACGTTGGTGTTAACCAAGTCAGGTTCAAAGGGATTGACAAATGTCATCTCAGCAATAGCGCCCCTAGCGATTTATATTTGAATTACGTTCATACTAGCACAGGTTGATTCTGAAATAAAACGTTTTCTTTATTTCAGGTGCATTTGCTCACGTGGCGTGGGGTGGCCAAACCGGCGTCAAATCAGGGTGTGATGCGGTTGTTACACCTTGAAATAAAAGCGTTATTTCAAAGATTTTCGAATTTGTTTTTAGTGCAGACGCTTTACAGATTTTGTAAGAGATGTTATAACTAGGTTGTTCCAATGATTGCTAAAATTAAATATATCTGGGGTGCCATTTGGCTGAGATCATACTCATCGAACCTGATCTAATTAGTATTAGTGTAGGGAGATATTGAATAAAAATAATTCAAGCCATGTATTTTTGACACAAAGAATACATGGCCTTTTTTTATCCTCATAACGGTATATTTTTTGACGCAAATTTCAGAAAGGATGTTTGTTATGAAGGTAAAGCAGGTTGCTAAAACCAGATATCAACTGCGCGATATTGTGTTGATCGGCATTGTTGGCGTTTTTTGCGGAGCCATTTTTTTCACCACTGATTTGGCGTATAACGTATTGACCGCAGGCTTATCGGCGGTTGGGCTAGGCCCGATCGCCAATGAATTATTGATCGGCTTGTGGATGATTGCCGGACCATTAGCCGGTGTGTTGATTCGACGGCCAGGGGCGTGTGCGCTGGCAGAAATCTTAGGTGGTTTTGTGGAAATGTTACTTGGCGGAGAGTTCGGAGCTGCCGCTGTATTGGCCGGTGTGATTCAAGGAATTGGGAGTGAACTTGGGTTTGCAATCACTGGGTATCGACATTTTGACAAGTTAGGGCTCTTTTTAGCAACACTAACCGGAACCATTGTGACCTTTGGGTGGCGGTTGATCAGTGCGGGTTATTCAAAATATAGCTGGGGCTTCATTTTGTTACTGCTGGTGGTTCGTTTCATTTCTATCGGTTTTTTCTCAGGGATTTTAGTGCAAGGGGTTAGCCGATTAGTTGCGCGCTCCGGTATTTTACAGCATGATGTGTCAAAAGTAGGTTAAGGGATTTTCAGAAAGGATGTTAAAGATGAAAACACATGCAACGGCAACAAAGCAAGGTTACAAATTAAGAGATGTTGCGTTTATTGGGATTATTGGGGTCTTTTGTGGCGCGATCTTTTTTGCAACAGATCTGTCCTATAACGTTTTAACGGCGGCTTTATCAGTGATAGGGTTAGGCCCCGTGGCCAATGATTTATTGTTGGGTCTGTGGATGATTGCCGGACCGCTGGCGGCAATGCTGACTCGCAAAATTGGATCTTGTACGATTGCGGAAACCTTAGGCGGCTTTGTGGAAATGATTTTAGGTGGTCAGTTTGGGGCCGGTGCGATTTTATCGGGCTTAGTGCAAGGGGTCGGCAATGAACTTGGTTTTGCGGCCACGCGCTATCAGCGGTTTGATAAGTTTGGTCTGTTTTTGTCTACCATTACCAGTACCATTATTACCTTTGCCTGGAGCTTATTAAGCGAAGGTTATGCGAAATACAATGTTGGTTTTTTGGTCTTATTATTTGTTGTTCGTTTGATCTCAATTGGCTTCTTTGCCGGCGTTTTGGTTTATTGGATCAACAAACTAGTCGAAAAATCGGGGATCTTACAACGTGATTAGGGGTTTCGCACATGGATAAATTAGTCATCAACCACGTCACATTTCAGTATCGGCAAACGTCGGCAGCTGTTTTGCAGGATGTGCACCTTCAGTTAGCTCCTGGTAGCTTTAACGTGCTTTATGGGCCATCAGGCTCTGGTAAGTCTACTTTATTACGGCTGATTGCCGGCTTGTACCCTGAATATGGTGGTCATTTGACCCAAGGTGAGATTCTGATCGATGGTCAAAATATTGAGACTTGGACCACCCAACAAATGGCGCAGAAAGTGGCCATTTTATTTCAAAATCCACATGACCAATTTTCCATGCAAACAGTTGAACGAGAATTTATTTTCACATTGGAAAACTTAGGTGTGCCGGTTGCAACAATGGACGCTTTGATTGATCAGTCGTTACAACGTTTAGGCATTACAGCTTTACGACAACGCCATTTGACTACATTATCAGGTGGTGAATTACAAAAAGTGTCGTTAGCGATCACGTTAGCCATGGGCAGCGACTTGATTATTTTAGATGAGCCGTTTGCCAGCATTGATCTCAAATCGCGGCAAGCATTGCTACAGTTATTAAAGGAACTGCAACAAACAGAACATAAAACGATTTTGATCACCGATCATGATTTAAGTGGCTATCAAAATTTGATTGATCAGCTGTATCATTTTGAACACGGCCAAGTAACGCCAGTCGCAGACCCGGCCGCTGTTTTTAATACGTTTGCAACTTATCAGCAGGCCTTTCATTTTAAACTGCCAGTAGGGGAGGAACCTTTGCTGGAAATAACCCAGCTGGGGTTAAAGACACCGGCTAAAACGTTACTTGCAGCTACAAATTTAACGATTTTTAAAGGCAAACTTTGCCTGCTAACCGGTGAGAATGGCTGTGGCAAATCAACTTTTTTTGCCGCATTGACGCGATTGCACGATTTTGAGGGCACTATTTTGTATCAAAACCAAAGTATTCTAAAATATAAGGCCCGTGATTTTGCGAAGCAGGTGGCGCTGGTTTTTCAGGATGCACAATTGCAATATTTAAAGCTCACGTTGCAGGAGGAATTGGCACTTAGCTTGAAGCACGCGCGGTTCCCCGAACTTTGGGATGATGCGGTGCTGACGGATTATTTGACCCGCCTGCATTTAGACCAGTTACGTGAGCAGGTGATCTATCAATTGTCAGGGGGGCAAAAAAAGAAACTACAAATTTTGGAAATGCTGATTTTAGGCAGTCCAGTGTTGTTAATGGATGAACCGCTGGCCGGTTTAGACATTGACTCCCTGCAAGTGGTGATCGATTTGGTCCGCACCATGGCGCAAAAACAGCAACAAACGATTATTATGATCAGTCATCAATTAAGTGGCTTACAAGCCTATTTTGACTATCATTTAACCTTGGCAGATCATCAATTAACGTATACGGAGCTGATAACTGTTAACAAAAACATAGAATAACATTGAATTAGGTCGAAACATGTCATTCATAGAGATCAGTTTAAAAATGTAGATATGAATGACGCTAAAAAAATAAAATAGCAGAACAGTAGACCTTTTCGTCAAAACCCTGTATGGTGAAGCTAATCACAAGCGGGAGGGTATTCATATGATGCAAACAGTAAAAGTTAAATTATATCCGAATGCCACCATGCGCCGTGTTTTGGCGCAACTTTGTGATTATCGCCGATATTGCTGGAATCAAGGTCTTGCCACTTGGAATGCAATGTACGATAGTTCGCAAATCATGGCTGATAAGAAATTGTGTCCAACTGCGCATAAAGTGCGTGACGAATTAGTTGCAAATAAGCAAGACTGGCAATATCAGTTGTCAGCGCGCTGTTTACAGTTAGCCATCACTGACTTAAGCAAAGCCTGGCAAAACTTTTTTGATCAGTCCCTGCCAGACTGGGGAAAGCCACATTTCAAATCCAAAAAAGCACCGCGTCAGGGTTTTAAAACGGATCGTGCCAAAATTGTTAATGGTCGCTTGCGGTTAGATAGGCCACAAGATACAAAGATTTGGCATGATATTCCGTTTCGTGGTAATCGTCATTTAAACGGTACTTTAAAAGTAGTTTCCATTTACCGTGAAAACGGTACTTATTGGGCAAGTTTGCCATTTGAAGTCACTGACATCATGTCCAAACCTAAAACAGGACAGGTGACCGGGGTTGACGTAAACGTAGGCCATCTGAATTATATCGACGGTATTTTCAATGTTTGTCCTCAGCGGTTACAACGACTTTATCAGCGTATTAAGCATTACCAACGTGCATTAGCCCGTAAACGAGTGGCAAATGGTCACATCAAAGGCACTAAAAGTAAAAATTACGCCCAAACGAAAGCCAAGTTACAGCGTGATTACCGGAAAGTGGCCAATATTCAACACGATTTGACACAGAAATTTACCAATTATTTGGTAAGCCGGTATGACAAAATCGTGATTGAAGACCTAGATGTGAAAAAAATGCAAATGACCCATATTGCTTCAAAAGGTTTACAACGCTCATTGTTCGGCTATTTTAGACAAGTTTTAACTTATAAGTGTGACTGGTACGGCAAAACATTACTTTTAGCGGATCGGTATTATCCCAGTACCCAGCGTTGTTCGAATTGTGGACACGTTAAAAAAGGGGCGGATAAACTTGGTTTGCACGGGAATGCTAAACATCAAACAAAACACCACGAATATGTTTGTTATAAATGCGGTGTCACGTTAGATCGTGATGAAAATGCCGTTCAAAACCTATCACAACTCGCACTTTAAAATAATTAAAAAGGGGGAAGGCTATGCCCTTAAGCTTCAAGAGTTAGTCCCTGCGATTACCCGTTTTTCGGCTATCGGAATACTAATGATGACGGAAGCAAACAAAATTCGGAAAGGAAAACTATACTTCTTTCTCATTATGTTTGATGACATAATTCTACATTTTGTATAGCAGGTGTTGGCACATGAATCCATCCGTTAAACTAGGCGTTGTGTTGTTTATTAGTTTTGAAATTGCGTTTGTCCAAACGATTACGACTAACGTGGTGATTGCAGTGGTGGCGGCGTTATATCTGATTGCTAAGCGGATTTCGGTGAAGCGTTTTGCCTGGCTTTTGATTGTCCCAATTATTCCAGTTTTAGGGACTTGGCTCTCATTTTATTTTCATGGAACCGGCGATGCCATGCATAGTGCTTGGTTGCTGTCCACCCGTGTGTTTGCTTATATTTGGCTGGGAGGCGTGCTGACCTTTACGTGTACGCCGGATGAATTACTCGGTTCTTTGGAACAAAATTGTCATTTACCCGCCAAGTTTGTTTATGGGATGCTAGGAGCTTTTAACTTTGCGCCACAGGTGACGCAGGCGGTGAAGCAGATCAAAACGGCCGCCTTAATGCGTGGCGAAGTGCTGCACGTCTGGTCACCTCAAATTTTCTTTAAGGCCGTTTTACTATCATTACGGTGGTCCGACAATTTAGCCCAGTCCATGCAATCTCATGGCTTTAATGAGACCACCCAACGCACCCACTACCAACGCTTTGTCATTCCAGCGTGGAATTGGGGGTTGGCCTTTGTGTTACTCGCCGGAGTACAATTTTTTACCTTCGGCCATTTTAAATAACGGGTTCATTTTTTTAATTAAATATACACATCCAAAAAAACGCTTCGACTTTTAAAGTCGAAGCGTTTTTGATAGCGAATCGCTTATTTACTTAATTTAGAAGCAGCTGCTTCGTCAATGATAACCGTCACGTTATCGCGTTTTTGTAAAATTGAAGCTGGGCAATCAGGTGTGACAGGGCCTTCGATCATGCCTTTAACAGCATCAGCCTTTTCTTCGCCCCAAGCCATCAAAACAAGTTGTTTTGACTTCATGATTGAGCCGATTCCCATTGAGTAAGCGTACTTAGGCACGTCTTCTTCTTTATCAAAGAAGCGAGCGTTGGCATCGATGGTTGATTGCGTTAATGGCACTTTACGTGTTTCAGCATCGATTGGTGAACCAGGTTCGTTAAAACCGATATGACCGTTACGACCTAAGCCTAAAACTTGCAAGTCGATTGGGTTATCGGCGATAATTTTGTTGTAACGAGTTGTTTCTGCATCAGCGTCTGTTGCTAAGCCGTTTGGAACGTAGCTTTTAGCAAATGGCTTTTTGTCGAATAAGTTTTCTTGCATGAAACGGTGGTAGCTTTGTTCGTTATCGGCAGGAAGGCCAACGTATTCGTCTAAGTTAACAGAAGTTAATTTAGAAAAATCAACGTCGCTTGCAACTAAGTTCTTGTACATTTCAACAGGTGTGCTACCAGTGGCTAAACCAAAGACCTTTGCACCATTCTTAACTGCTTCGCGGATCATGTCGGCTGCTTTAGCGCCGCCTTCAACGTCGTTCTTAACTACAATAACATCCATTATTGAGAAACCCCTTTTCATCAAGTTCTTTATTTACTGGTATAGTCCAATTATAGGCGCTCCTGAAATTTTAGTCAAGTTTTTTAGCGACTTTTTTGAAAGTTTTTATGAAAGTAGGTGAGGCCCCCTTCTAAAATGGATCCTAATCGACAGACCTGAATCAACTCGTAACGTAACATTTTTTGTGTCAACTGTGCCAGTAAAAGGGCTTGGTACACTGCCTTAAATAAAATCTGTTGCACTTATAACGAGTGAGAAGCTTGTTATATTAGTATCAATTAAGGCTGGCGATGGTTGTATGTGAAAGAAAACGCTAGCAAATGCCGCTAATTCAGGCTTTGGCACGGACAAGTGTGCCAAAGCTATTATTGATGGCACACCGGAAAGCGGATACACTAATAACCGTAAACAAAAGACATATTCAGAAAGGAGTTTTAAGGATGGACGCAACAGTTACAAATAAAAAGAAAAAGTCATCGCTTAAAACAAAGGTTCAACGTTTAGGGAGTGCCTTGTCAAACATGGTCCTACCAAACATTGGTGCCTTTATTGCTTGGGGTTTAATTACTGCACTCTTTATTCCAACAGGTTGGTTGCCAAATGCGGCGTTAGCAAAATTAAGTACGCCAATGGTTACTTATCTTTTACCATTATTAATTGCTTTTACAGGAGGTAAAAACATTGCTGGTCATCGTGGCGGGGTCGTAGGGGCCATTGCCACAATGGGTGTCATTGTCGGGACTAACATCCCAATGTTCATTGGCGCAATGCTGATGGGCCCGCTCGGTGGTTACTGCATTAAGAAGTGGGACGAAAAAGTACAACCACACATTCATCAAGGTTTTGAAATGTTGGTGAACAACTTCTCCGCTGGTATTATCGGGATGTTACTCGCAATTGTCGGTTTCTTAGCCATCGGCCCAGTCGTTTCGACAGCCAGTGGTTGGTTAGCAACAGGTGTTGACTACATTATTTCCATTCATTTAATTCCATTAGCCAACGTCTTCATTGAACCTGCTAAGATCTTATTCTTGAACAATGCCATTAACCAAGGGATCTTAACACCATTAGGGATTCAAGCAGCTGCTAAAGCAGGGAAATCAATTCTCTTCTTACTTGAACCAAACCCAGGTCCTGGTCTTGGGGTCTTGCTTGCATTTGCTATTTTTGGGAAAGGCACAGCCAAGTCTTCTGCACCAAGTGCGATCATCATCCAATTCTTAGGTGGGATCCACGAAATCTACTTCCCATATATTTTAATGAAACCTGCTTTGTTCTTATCTGTTATCGCAGGTGGTGTAACAGGTACTTTCACATTTAACATGTTAGGTGCTGGTTTAAAAGCTTCTCCTTCACCTGGTTCAATCATCTCTATCTTATTGATGACACCAAAAGGAATTGGCAACTTCATCTCCGTCTTAGCTGGGGTTGCGTTAGCAACGATTGTTTCCTTCTTGATCTCAATGGTCATTTTAAAGCGGGACAAGAGTACTGGCGATGAATCTTTAGAAGCTGGTCAAGCACAAATGGCTGCTATGAAGAGCGCACCATCTGATACAGCTGATGCCAAGGCCATTTTATCTGGCGACAGTGTTAACAAGATCATCTTTGCTTGTGATGCCGGTATGGGCTCATCTGCAATGGGGGCTTCAATCTTACGGGATAAAGTTAAAAAGGCTGGTTTGGACTTATCTGTTACCAACACCGCGATTAGTAACTTATCCGATGAACCTGGTTTATTAGTTGTCACACAGGAAGAATTAGCAGATCGTGCACAAAAACAAACACCAAATGCAGTCCATGTTGCCGTTGAAAACTTCTTGAACAGTCCTAAGTATGACGAAATCGTCACAGGCTTGCGGACGAAAGAAGTTGCTGCAACCGATGCAGCACCAGCAACGGATACAACCGCTGCAACGACAGCCGCAACAACAACTGCTGATTTTGCCAAAGTCACAGAAATTGATTTTGTTCATCATGATCAAAAAGTTGGATCTGCTACCATGGCAATGTCAACCTTCCGTGGTGCTTTACGCAAAGCGGATAAAGAACATTACACGGTACGTAACGTTGGGGTCAACGAATTAAACGATGACGCATCTGTCTTAGTATTAGCAAGTCGTGAAACGGCGAAGCGGATCAAGTCACAATACGCTAACTTACAAGTGGTTGAAATTGCCAACTTATTAGATCCTGCTGAATACAATGATGTGATTGATGGCTTGAAGTAACGATAGAATGATTTGAGAATTGCGTCATTTAATGCTATAAATTAACAGAATGAGTTTATAGCAAAGAAGGTTGAAAAATGCTTTTCTCAGATCGTGAAACAACCATTATTCGGTTACTACTCGACAATGAAGACGGGCTGACCCGAGATGATCTCATCAAAAACTTACAAGTTAGTAAGCGGACTGTTTATCGAGAAGTGGCCAGTTTGGATAACTCACTGGCGCGGCTTCAGATTCGACTGGTCAAGCAAGACAATCGCTACCAGTTAGTTGGTGAAGCAGCCCAAATGGCAGAGTTGAAGCAACAAGTTCAACAGCAGCCACAACAGCAAGTCTTTGATGTGCGACGGCGTCAAAACGCCTTAACCGCGCGGTTGTTATTAACCAATGATGTGGTGACCATGCAACAACTTGCCGATGAGTTTAACGTTAGTGTTGCGACAATTGTGCAAGATTTGAACGCAATTGAGCCGATTTTCAAAGACTATCGTTTAGCCATCTCACGCAAAAAAGCAGCGGGTATCCAAGCCGTTGGTAAAGAAAGTAATCGCCGTCGGGTTCTGAGTGGGGTTTTAAATAGTGAGATCAACGAATACGAGTTCTTCGAATATTTAGAACATCCCAAAGCGCAGGCCCAACAGCTAGAATATAGTACCCGGTATTTTATTCAATTGCTGGATCAAAATTTATTAAAAATCAGTTTTCAAGCCATTAAGGGTTTGCAAGCGGCGCACTTTAATCAACTGGCTGACAGTCAATTGCAGCAGTTGATCATTGTGCTCACCGTTTCGGCCATGCGGATTCAGGCGCGCCAGTCTTTGGTGGAACTGAAGCATGTCGATCAAACGAAACTGTTTAAAGATCAGCGGCTTGCCATTGAACTTTTCAAACAATTTCCAGAAGCTGTCCGCACTCATGTCAACATGCTGGAATTAGCCTTTATGGCGCTCCAAATTCAAGGCATGAGTTTTGCGGTTCCTAAGAATATTATGTTGGAAAATTATGATTTGGTCCTGTCCTATCGGGTGCGGAACTTGATTCAGGAAGTGTCTAACCAATTCAATTGGGATTTTCGCCAGGATGATGTGCTATTTCAAGACTTAATGGCGCATTTAAGCGCCGCCTTGAAACGCTCCTACTCACAGATTCCTGAGCTGAACAATCCGATTTTACAACGGATCCAAACCGAGTATCAAAACTTATACGACATTGTGGCCCATAGTTTAACGCATGTTTTTCCGGACAATCATTTTGTTGCCGGTGAGATTGCTTACGTTGTGATCCACTTTGCCTCATCGTACGAAAAGAAAGTTCAAAAAACATCCCTGTCCGCGTTGGTCCTTTGTGCCAACGGAATCGGAACGGCAAAGATTTTGGAAACACGATTACGCCGTAATATTCCGGAGATAACACACTTTACTGTTTCGCGGGTGTTGGACTTAAATAATTTAGATCTGAGTCAATTTGATCTGGTTTTTTCCACCATTTTTCTACCAGGGTTTCCAATGAAGTACAAAGTGATCAGTCCCATGCTGTTGGCCAATGAAATCAAGGAGATCCGCGACGACATTGCGCAACATTATAGTTTAGCGGCGCCGGTTACGCCGCCTGAACCAGATTCTGATAAGTTAGCACAGAAAACACAAGATTTTCAAACGGCTTATCAAAGCATGCGTGCGGCGAATGATATTTTAGAAAATATCACCGTCCAAGATTTGACAAATTCGGCTGATCTTTTGACCACATTGACCCAAATTACCACCAGCTTAGATGGGGTTTTACTAACGGACCCAGAAGAAGTGGCACGCTTATTGTTACAACGCATGGAAAAGGCGCCAGTTGGGATCCCCAACACGCCCATGGCTTTGGTGCACACTACCTCAGACTTGGTCAAACGGCCGTTTTTCTCAATTTATAACTTAAGTCACGTGCTGCCGATCACTGGGATGGATGGTCAACCTGTGCAACTGAAACGGGTGCTGCTGATGGTGGGACCGGCGAAAATGAGCATCGTCGAAAATAGTTTAATGGGCAAAATTAGCGGATCAATCATTGAAAATGATCTGAATCTTGAAATTTATAAAACAGGCACGCAAGCAATTGTTTACCAGTTGATCAGCAGCCTGTTTTTAGATGAATTGCATATGTTAAATCGAAATGAAGTAGCCAGTCAATAGTTGAGGGTGCAGTCAAACTGCCATCCTCGCGAAAAATAGAGGAGGCTGTATCGGCATGGATGCACTAGATAAAGACTTGATTTTAGTCAATCAAGAGATTAAAACTAAAGAGGACGCCATTAAGGCCGCAGGTCAATTATTAGTTGATCACGGTTATGTGGAAGCACCTTACATCGACTCAATGATCGCACGGAATAAGGACGTTTCCGTTTATATGGGGAACTTCATTGCCATTCCGCATGGGACGGATGATGGGAAACAGTACATTAAAAAAACTGGGATCTCCATTATCCAAGTGCCATGGGGCGTTGATTTTTCCGACGATCCAGCGGATGAAAAGTTGGTGACCGTGGTCTTCGGAATTGCCGGCTTAAATGGCGAACATTTACAACTGTTATCACAAATTGCGCTGTTCTGCAGCGATATCAACAATGTTGAAAAATTAGCTGATGCACAATCAGCCGATGAAATTATTAATCTACTAAAGGAAGTTGAATAATGATGAAAGCAGTACATTTTGGTGCAGGAAATATCGGACGTGGTTTTATCGGCGAAACACTTGCCGCAAATGGGTTTAGCATTGATTTTGTGGACGTCAATGCAACCATCATCGATGCGTTAAACGCACGCGGTGAATATGACATTGAACTTGCCGCTGAAGGCCAAGAAAAAATTCACGTCTCAAACGTGAAAGGCTTAAACAACAAAGACCATCCTGAATTAGTCGTTGCTGCAATCGAAGAAACAGACTTGGTCACAACTGCCATTGGGCCTAAGATTTTACCTTTCATTGCCCCATTGATCGCAGATGGCATTAAAGGCCGTCAAACAACTGGTGACAAGGCAAAATTAGATGTGATTGCTTGCGAAAACATGATTGGTGGCAGCCAATTCTTGAAGCAAGAAGTTTATAAACATTTAAATGACGCTGAACAAGCTTATGCTGACGAATACATCGGCTTCCCTAACGCTGCCGTTGACCGCATTGTGCCAATTCAACACCATGAAGATCCTTTAGCTGTTTCAGTGGAACCTTTCAAGGAATGGGTTGTTGACGAATCACAAATGGAACGTCCTGACTTGAAGTTGACTAGCGTTGAATACGTGCCTGATCTGGAACCTTACATCGAACGTAAGCTGTTCTCTGTTAACACAGGCCATGCCACAGTTGCTTACACTGGTAAGTACAAAGGTTACACCACAATTGGTGAAGCCATTGCTGATCCTGAGATCTTCAAACAATTAGAAGGTGCTTTAAGCGAAACCCGTGACTTATTAAGCCATGAATTTGACTTTACCGTTGACGAATTAAAGGCTTACCAAGATAAAGTGGCTAGCCGTTTCCAAAACACGTACATCTCAGATGATATTTCACGTGTTGCGCGGACACCAATTCGGAAATTAGGCTATGACGAACGCTTCATCCGCCCAATTCGTTCTTTGAAAGAAAAAGGCTTGGACTACAGCGTCTTGTTAGATACAGTTGGCATGATCTTAACTTATGACGAACCCGCAGACGATGAATCTGTTAAGTTACAAGGTTTGTTAAAAGAAAAATCAGCTGACGCCGTTGTTCGTGAAGTCACTGGCTTGAAAGACGACGACTTGATCAACGAAATTGTTGCAAAATACAACGAAAAATTAGCTGCTAAATAAGCAGCAACTTTAAAAATCGGCGCGATCCTGTTAGGATTACGTCGATTTTTTTTAACTGTTATTCCTAACGTACCAGGACTTATAGCGCTTTCTTGTTAAAAACTTCACTTTTTTTGTGGTGTCAGGACAGAACTATATTATAATGGTTAATAACAATCGAGTGCGTCAGGTACTTGAACATTAGGGGATGCTGTTTAGCAAAGCTAAGATTGAATGAAGAACTTTCTCAGAAAATTGTGACACGATACCTCATAAAAACTAATGGAGACTGATCATGACAAACTTGTATCCGGATGATAGCTTAACGCTACACACTGATTTATATCAGATCAATATGATGTTAACGTACTGGCAACACAATATTCACAATCGGAAGGCTGTTTTTGAAGTGTTCTTCCGCAAAATGCCATTTGGCAACGGCTATGCGATTTTTGCAGGGCTCGAGCATGTGGTGCAGTACATTCAGCAACTCACTTTTAGCGACACGGACATTGCTTATTTACGCGAATCACAGGACTATCCTGAAGCTTTTCTAACCTATTTGGAAAACTTTAAATTTACGGGCACGATTCGCTCTGCTATTGAAGGGGATTTAGTCTTTAACGAAGAACCCATTTTGCAAGTAGAAGGCACGATCTTAGACTGCCAGCTGGTCGAAACAGCGATTTTAAATATCGTGAACTACCAAACCTTGATTGCTACCAAAGCAGCACGGATTAAGTCGATTGTCGGGACTGACGGCGTGATGGAATTTGGCACACGGCGGGCTCAGGAAATGGATGCGGCAATCTGGGGCACACGGGCAGCTTACATTGGTGGTTTTGACGCCACCAGTAATGTGCGAGCTGGCAAAATTTTTGGCATTCCCATTAGTGGCACCCACGCGCATTCTTTGGTGCAAGTTTACCGTAACGATTACGAAGGGTTTAAAGCGTACGCTGAAACCCATAAGGATTGCGTTTTCTTAGTCGATACTTACGATACCTTACGCAGTGGTGTACCCAATGCCATTCGGGTGGCCAATGAAATGGGCGATAAGATCAACTTCTTAGGAGTACGTATTGACTCAGGGGATATGGCCTATATTTCCAAACGAGTCCGGCAACAATTAGATGAAGCGGGTTATCCTGAAGCGAAAATCTATGCATCCAACGATTTGGATGAAAAGACCATTCAAAACTTGAAAATGCAACATGCCAAAATTGATGTTTGGGGAATTGGGACGAAACTGATCACCGCATACGGCCAGCCTGCCTTAGGTGGCGTCTATAAGTTGGTCTCGATTGAAGATGAAAATGGCAAGATGCAAGATACCATTAAATTGTCCAGTAACGCGGTGAAAGTGTCCACACCAGGTCGCAAGCAGGTGTGGCGGATCACACGCCAAGCTGACGGCAAATCAGAAGGGGATTATGTGACCTTCTGGGATGAAGAACCGTTGAAACAATCTAGTTTGTACATGTTCCATCCAAACTATACTTACATCAATAAAACCATTACCAACTTTAATGCTCGGCCATTGTTGCAAACGATTTTTGATAAAGGTCGGTTGGTGTATTCATTGCCGCCATTAAGTGCGATTCGGCGTTATGCAGCCGCTAACTTAGACTCCTTATGGGACGAATATCGGCGTGATTTGAACCCACAAAATTACCCAGTAGATCTGTCACAAAAGCTTTACGATCATAAGATGAAATTGGTGAAGTCCGTTCACCAAAAGGTCGCTAAGCACCCTGACTAAGCTTACAAGTTCATGTGAAGCAGCGCGTGGCGCTGCTTTTTTGATGTGCTATAATCGGCATAAACCTAATAGAAAGTAGGTCTTTATTGTGCGACCTTTACAAAAAGAAATTATTGCAGCGCTGAAAACACAACCTGAAATTGATCCTCAAGCTGAGATTCGCCGTAGTGTGACGTTTCTGAAAGCATATTTGAAAAAATATACCTTTGCCAAAAGTTTGGTGCTGGGGATTTCAGGCGGTCAAGATTCAACTTTAGCAGGCCGTTTAAGCCAGTTGGCCATTGATGAAATGCGGGCTGAAACTGGCGATGACAGTTACCGGTTTATTGCGGTGCGTTTGCCTTACGGCGAGCAAGCTGATGAATCAGACGCCATGGCTGCCATTGATTTTATGCAGGCGGACCAAACCTGCCGGGTCAATATTAAGCCAAGTGTCGATGCGATGGTAGCGGCGTTAACGGCTAACGATTTAACCATTAGTGACTTTAACAAAGGCAATATCAAAGCCCGGGCACGAATGATCGCGCAGTATGGTATTGCGGGTGCCAACCAAGGCGTGGTGATCGGCACAGATCATGCGGCAGAATCAATCACTGGTTTTTACACCAAGTTTGGGGATGGTGGCGCCGACTTAGTGCCACTTTATCGCTTAGACAAACGTCAAGGGAAAGCGATGTTGGCGGCCTTAAACGCACCAAAAGCGTTATATGAGAAAACGCCAACTGCTGACCTTGAAGAAGACCGCCCGGCACTGCCAGACGAGGTGGCGTTAGGGGTCCGTTATGATGATATTGACGATTATTTGGAAGGAAAAACAGTTGACACAGCCGTGGCCGAAAAAATTGAGGCGTGGTATTTGAAAACTGGGCACAAACGCCATTTGCCAATTACCGTTTTTGATGATTTTTGGAAGTAAGCAAAATAAAGCAGGGATTGCCGCGACTGAACAGGCCCAGCAATCCTTTTGATGCTGAAATTCTGTTAAACATATCACTTGCGTCAATCCGTTAGCATCCGGTATACTGAAGCTCAAGCATAGGGGAGTAACCAGCAGTTGCGTGGACAACTGGGGCAGCACCGTCAACAAGAATTGATTTCCGGTTCCGGTGTTGTCTGAAAAAGTGAGACTTATGAGTGTGGCCTTTTTGTCGCGCATGCATAGGTCTCATTTTTTGTATCATCATGCGGTAAAAATTTTGAACTGGAGGAATGGGTATGAAAAATCCAACCGAACGCCCAACTTATTATCGAATGACAACTGAAGCGGTTGTCCAACAATTTCAAACCGACTTGGAAGCAGGCCTCAGTCCGCATGAGGCCCAAGCACGGCTGACACAAAATGGCGCCAATCAATTAGTCGCCAAGTCTAAAAAAACGCTTGTCCAGCGGTTTATCGATCAATTTAAAGATTTTATGATCATTGTGTTACTGGTGGCAGCCCTGGTGGCAGCTTTTTCAGGGGAAGTCCCAGATGCCGTGATCATTTTACTGGTGGTTTTGCTAAATGCGGCTTTTGGTGTTTTCCAAGAAGTTCAAGCAGAAGCGGCCATCGATGCCTTAAAAGAAATGTCGGCGCCTCAAGCCCAAGTCCTGCGCAATAGCCAAGTGGTGACTGTTCCCAGTACAGATTTAGTGGTCGGCGATTTGGTACTGTTGGAAGCCGGTGCGGTGATTCCAGCCGATCTGCGCTTGGTGGAAGCACAAAATTTAAAGGTGGAAGAGGCGGCTTTGACTGGGGAGTCTGTTCCTGTGACCAAGCAAACAGCACCTTTAACCACCACCGATAAAATCAGTTTAGGGGACCAAACAAATTTGGCCTTTATGAACAGTAATGTGACCAATGGCCGTGGGTTAGGTGTGGTCGTGGCTACCGGCATGCAGACGGAAGTTGGTCGGATCGCTGGCATGTTGAACCAGGCTGATGAAACCAAAACACCTTTACAAGAAAACTTAAATCATTTAGGTAAAACGTTAACGTGGCTGATTTTGATCTTGGCCGTGGTGATTTTTGGCTTAGGGTTAATGAACCATCAAGCCAGCATTTTGAACATGTTATTGATTGCAATTTCGTTGGCGGTTGCGGCGATTCCAGAAGGCTTACCAGCGATCGTGACTGTGACGTTGGCCTTAGGAACGAAACGCATGGCCAAACGGCAAGCCATTGTGCGTAAATTGCCAGCAGTGGAAACGTTAGGCAGTACGGATATTATTGCGGCAGATAAAACGGGGACCTTAACGCAAAATAAGATGACAGTGGAACGGATTTTTGCCAATAATCAGCTGCAAAATGCCTTGGATTTTCCAGCGAGTTTTGAGCAACCTATTATGCAAGTCATGACCTTGGCCAATGATACCAAAATTGATCCTACCGGGGCGTTACTTGGTGATCCAACGGAAACCGCCTTGATTCAATACGGTTTAAACCAAAATTTAGCCGTTCAAACTTATTTAGGTCAGTTACCACGGGTGGCGGAAGTGCCGTTTGATTCGGAACGCAAGCTAATGACCACTATTCATCAGCTTGCCAATGGCCAGTATTTGATTGCGACCAAAGGTGCTCCAGATCAATTGTTACCGCGCACAATGCAGTATCAGTTAAAGGACCACGTACAACCGATGACGGACGAACAACGCAATCTGATTTTAAGCACAAATCAGCAACTGGCGCGGCAGGCATTACGCGTGTTAGGGATGGCGTATCGCGTGGTGGCTGAGTTACCTGCCACGATCACCACGGAAACCGTGGAACAAGATTTAATTTTTGCTGGTTTAGTCGGCATGATCGATCCAGAACGGCCAGAAGTGGCTGCGGCGGTCGCGACAGCCCGTGAAGCAGGCATTCGCCCATTAATGATCACCGGGGATCATCGGGATACGGCCACGGCAATTGCCCAACGGTTAGGCATTTTAAAACCGGGCCAAATGGACGCCGTGATCACCGGTGCTGAGTTGGATCAGTTAGATGATGCGACTTTTGCTCAAAAAGTCGGTCAGTATTCAGTTTATGCCCGGGTAGCGCCTGAACATAAAGTTCGAATCGTCAAAGCGTGGCAACAAAAGGGTAAGGTCGTTGCCATGACAGGGGATGGTGTGAATGACGCACCGGCGCTAAAAACAGCAGATATTGGCATTGGCATGGGAATCACTGGGACAGAAGTCTCTAAAAATGCGGCTGATATGGTATTAGCGGATGATAATTTTGCCACGATCGTGGTCGCCGTTGAAGAAGGTCGAAAAGTGTTTGCCAACATTCAAAAGGCGATCCAGTACCTGTTGTCAGCGAATTTAGGTGAAGTGTTAACCTTGTTCATGATGACGATTTTAGGCTGGCAGATCTTGGCACCGGTACAGATTTTGTGGATCAACTTGGTAACCGATACTTTTCCGGCCATTGCGCTGGGCATTGAGCCGATGGAACAGGATATTATGAAACACAAGCCACGGGGACGACAGGCCAACTTTTTATCGGGTGGGGTCACCCCTGCTATTTTGTACCAAGGGTTGTTAGAAGGTGGCTTGACCTTACTGGTGTATTGGCTGGGCATTACTTATCCGGTGCATGCCAACGCGCAACTAGCACATGCGGATGCATTGACCATGGCCTTTGCAACTTTAGGCTTGATTCAATTATTCCATGCGTTTAATGTGAAGTCCTTACACGGCACCTTATTCCGTAAGGAACGTTTTAAAAATCACACCTTTAATTGGGCCATTCTAGTCTCAGCACTGCTAATGGCGGCGACAATTTTACTACCGGGCTTCAATCAGTTGTTTCACGTCACACCATTATCCTTAAGCCAGTGGGGGACCGTGTTGGCAGGTGCGGGATCCATTATTGTGATCGTTGAAGTGGTAAAATTAGTGCAACGACGCGTTGCACAACGGCAAAGCTGATCAGGTGACAAATGCTGTGGCAACCGGTAGGCTTAAAACAGGTCAATGTGAAAGGTGGGGCAATATGACAAAACATTACGATACAATCGTTATTGGCGCTGGACCAGGTGGGTTAGCCGCTGCTTATGCGCTAAATGCAACCCAACAGGTACTGGTGGTTGAGGCCAATTTATGGGGCGGTACTTGCCCCAATGCAGGCTGTGATCCTAAGAAAATGTTGTATGGTGTGGTGGAAGCGAAGCGCCAAGGCCAACGTTATGCCAAAAGTGGCTTAGTTGGCACGGCACAAGTCGATTGGCCAGCGTTAATGACGTTTAAACACAGTTATACGGATCGTGTGCCAACCGGGACAGTGGCCGGGCTGACTCAGGCAGGCATCGACCATATTCATGGTCAGGCGCATTTTGTGGGAACCGATATGATCCAGGTGGATGGCACCAATTATACGGCCCAGCAGATTATTATTGCCACTGGTGCAACGCCAACCTTGCCAGATATTCCCGGGCAAACGGCTTTTCAAACGAGCACAGACTTTCTCAACTTAGCCCAATTACCTGCAAAAATTGGGTTTGTTGGCGCCGGTTATGTGGCCATTGAACTGGCTAATATTGCGGTGGAAGCTGGTGCAGAAGTGCATATTTTTCAGCATAATGAGCGCTTATTACGCGGCTTCCCTGCCAGTTATACCGAAAAGTTACGCCAAATTTTGCAGGCAAAAGGAATTCATTTTCACATGAACACCAACTTAACGGCACTAAAGGAAGCTGGCCAACAAGTGATTGTCACAACCGATACGCTGCCAGCCCTAACGTTAGATGCGATTTTTGCGGCGGCTGGTCGGCGCCCGCAGTTAGATGACCTGAATCTGTCAGACTTGGGCATTGCTACAAAACCCCAAGGCATCGTGGTCAATGAGCGGTTGCAAACCAACGTGCCAACGATTTATGCCATTGGGGATGCCGTGGCAAAACAGGTTCCGAAATTAACGCCAGTGGCAAGCTTAGAAGGCCGCTATGTGGCCCAAGTGATTTTAGGCCAAACCCAGGCGGCGATTACCTATCCAGCGATTCCACATACAGTGTTTGCTGGCCCTGAATTGGCCCAAGTCGGGGTAACGTTAGACGCTGCCAAACAAGCGCCAGAACAGTATATGATCCAAGAACAAGTGGTGGGCAACTGGTATACGTATCATCGGATTCAAGATCAAACCGCTGAAGTGACCACGATCCAAGATCGGACCACCGGCCAGCTGGTTGGTGCTGTTGTGCTGGCCATTAACGCAGAAGAATTGATCAATCATTTCGCAGCCTTGATCAGTAAGCACGAAAAACCGGAGACCCTACGCGACTGGATGCCAATTTATCCCAGCGTTGCCAGTGATTTAGGCTATTTTTACAGTAAGTAACACACGCGATCCTTTGCGAAGCAAAGATACAATAGAGCCTTTAGCTGGTGCCATGTTTCCTACGAGGGTGGTTGCGCCCGTAGGAATGGTCATCCTTCGGAAATCGGACCTTTGCGAAGCAAAGATACATTAGAGCAGTTAGAAGGGCCATGTTTCTGGCGTGACGGTTTTTGTCCGCCAGAATGGTCATCCTTCGGAAATCGGACCTTTGCGAAGCAAAGATACATTAGAGCAGTTAGAAGGTTTATCAATGTCCCAAGCAGATGATATTTTTAAGGCGATTGAAGCGGATCCCCAAAATCAGGAATTCACCCAACAAGGGATTCAACCGTTGTACCACGTTGAACCGCAGGCGAAAATTTTAATTATTAGTCAGGCCCCTAGTCGTAAGGCCCAAGCGTCCATGACATTTTGGGATGATCCTAGTGGTGATCGGTTACGCGATTGGCTAGGCGTTAGTCGGGATACGTTTTATCATTCCGGCAAATTAGGCGTGGTGCCACTGGATTTCTATTATCCGGGTAAAGGGAAAAGTGGGGATTTACCCCCACGCAAAGGTTTTGCTGAAAAGTGGCATCAACCGGTGTTAAGTTTAATGCCGGAAGTTGAGCTGACACTTTTAATTGGACAATATGCGCAAAAATATTACTTGCAAAAGCGGCGCCAAAAAACGCTAACGGCGACGGTCCAAGCTTATCAGGCTTATTTGCCAACTTATTTCCCGTTGGTGCATCCGTCGCCTTTAAATTACGGGTGGTTAAAGAAAAACCCTTGGTTTGAAGCACAAGTCTTACCGGTGCTACAGCAGCGGGTTCATCAATTGTTGCAATAAGAAGTCGTTACAATTTACGGCTTCTTTTTTGCTATAATGGATGTAATTTAGTTTGAGAAGGGAACCCTGGCATGGATGCAGTAAATTTAAAAAAGACCCAAACATTATTATCGGAATTTAAGGGGCATCAGATTGAAGCCGCTTTGAAACTATTAACTTCTGGCAATACCGTACCATTTGTGGCGCGGTATCGGAAAGAGGCAACGGGTAACTTAGATGAAGTGCAGTTGCGGCAAATTGAAGCGACTTATGACTATCAGTTGAAATTGTCACAGCGCCAGGCCGAGGTTTGCGACCAAATCGCGGCACAAAACAAGTTAACCCCTCAATTAAAACAACAGATCGCAGCGGCGACGAAGTTACAAACCGTTGAAGATCTTTATCGGCCGTATAAGCCCAAGCGCCGTACCAAGGCCACTATTGCCAAGGAACAAGGCTTGGCACCGTTCGCACAATGGTTGGAAAAATGTCCGCCGTTGACGCAGGCACAATTCGAGGCGAAGTTGACCCAGTTTCAAAACGCTGAATTACCCGATCATGACGCTGTTTTAGCGGGTACGCAGGCCATTTTAGCTGAGCAATACAGTGATCGCAGTGATTTTCGGCAGTGGATCCGGCAGTACACTTGGAACCAAGGCCAATTACACGTTACGGTTAAGCCAAAAGTGGAAGATGACAAGCAGGTTTATGCAGCGTATTACGATTTTACTGGGGCATTGAAACAAATTGCCGGTTACCAGACCTTGGCCATTAATCGTGGTGAAAAGGCGGGCATTTTAAAAGTTAAGTTGACGATCACACCACGGCCAATCGAATGGCATTTGGAACAAGTTGTTTTACATGGTCGTCAGGGCCTAGCAGCAGAACAACTGCAGCAGGCCTTGACCACTGCTTATCAGCACACACTTGCGCCAGCAATTGAACGTGAATTACGCAATCAGCTTACGGCAGCGGCTGAAAGCCAGGCAATCGATGTATTTGGTGAAAACTTACGTCATTTGCTGCTTCAGGCGCCGTTAAAAGGCAAAGTGGTGTTAGGGTTTGATCCGGCTTATCGCACCGGTTGCAAATTAGCAATCGTTGATCCAACGGGCAAGTTTTTGGCTAAAAAGGTGATCTATCCCCATAAGCCAGCACCGGCCAATAAACGTCAAGCGGCTGCCAGTGAGTTTAAGGCGTTTCTTGAGCAGTATCAAGTTGAAATGATCGCCATTGGCAATGGCACGGCCAGCCGCGAATCAGAACAATTTGTGGCAGAAGTGTTAAAGACGATCAAACGTAAAATCTATTACGTGATCATTAATGAAGCCGGGGCCAGTGTTTATTCGGCAAGTGATACGGCTCGGTTGGAATTTCCTGACTTACACGTTGAGGAACGTAGCGCCATTAGCATTGCTCGGCGGTTACAAGACCCGTTGGCTGAATTGATCAAAATCGACCCACAAGCAGTAGGTGTCGGTCAGTATCAGCACGATGTGGCGCAAAAGGCGTTGAATACGCAGTTGGCAGCGGTGGTTGGGGATACCGTTAACCAAGTGGGGGTCAATGTGAATACAGCGAGTCCGCAGTTATTGACTTATATTTCCGGACTCACGAAAACCACTGCGCAAAATATTGTGACGTATCGGGATGAAAATGGTCATTTCCAAAGTCGTGCCGCTTTAAAGAAAGTACCGCGTTTAGGTCCGAAAGCTTATGAACAAGCCGTTGGTTTTTTACGGATCTTAAATGGCAAACAACCGTTAGATCAAACGGAGATCCATCCTGAAAGCTATGCGTTGGCAAAGGCGATTTTAGCGACCCTGTCCATTGACCCGCAAACATTAGGATCAGCTGCCACGAACCAAATGTTGGCACAAGTGGCCCAGACGAAACTTGCACAGCAGTTTGACGTGAGTGTTGGGACTGTGCAAGACCTGTTGACCAGCTTAATGAAGCCAGGGCGTGACTTACGGGATGATGCGCCACAGCCATTATTGCGCACCGACGTTTTGACCATTGAGGACTTAAAACCTGGGCAGGCATTGGAAGGAACCGTGCGTAATGTGATTGATTTCGGGGCTTTTGTGGATATTGGCGTGAAGCATGATGGGTTAGTCCACATTTCGCAGTTAGCGGATCATTTTGTGAAACGACCACAAGCTGTGGTGTCAGTAGGCGATATTGTTCACGTGTGGGTTTTAAGTGTTGATCTGCAACGCGAGCGGGTTCAATTGACCATGATTCCACCGCATGACTGATCAGGAATTAACGGCGCTGGTGCAACGGATCTCACAAAATGATTTTCAGCGTCCGTTTCGGCATTCGGTACGGTTTAATCGGCGTTTGCGCACCACAGGTGGCCGGTATTTATTGAAAAGTCATGTGATCGAAATTAACCCACGTTTCACAGAGGCCTTTAATCAAAGCGTATTAATTGGTATTATTAAGCATGAGCTATGTCACTACCACCTGCATTTGGCAGGGGCAGGCTATCAACATCGTGACCGGGCCTTTAAACAATTATTGAAACAAGTAGGCGGGTTACGTTTTGCACCAGCTTTACCAGATCAAGTCACATTTTATCAGTACCGGTGTCAACGCTGTGGTCAGCTTTATCAGCGGCGTCGGCGAGTGAATTTAAAAAAGTATCGGTGCGGTCGCTGCCACGGGAAATTAGTGGCCGTTGCCTAAAATTTGGAAAGAAGGTTATTTTATGCGTGAAATTGGCGTAGGCTTACTAGGCCTTGGTACCGTCGGAAGCGGCGTTGTTCGTATGTTACAGGATCATCAGGATAAGATCTCATCCATTACAGGGCGGCGCCTCGTGATTCGGCGGGTGGTGGTTCATAATCCCGATAAGCCAAGAAGTGTGGATCTCGGCGATATTCCAGTAACCACAGATGTGGCAGATTTGATCCATGATCCAACGGTTCAAATTGTGGTGGAGGTCATGGGGACCATCGAACCCGCCGCAACTTATATTAAACAATTGTTAATGGCCGGTAAGCATGTGGTCACCGCTAATAAAGATTTGATTGCCCAGCGTGGGGATGAATTGATCGAGTTAGCCGTGGATAAGCAACGTGACCTGATGTATGAAGCCAGTGTGGCTGGTGGGATCCCAATTTTACGGACGATTGCCAATAGCTTTCCAGCCGATCAAATTTTAGAAGTCAGTGGGATCGTTAACGGGACGACCAACTTTATTTTGACCCAGATGAATCAAAAGAATATGACTTATGCGGCTGCCCTTAAACAGGCGCAGGAATTAGGCTTTGCGGAAAGTGATCCGACGAACGATGTCAAAGGGATCGATGCCGCTTATAAGATGATCATTTTAACGCGCTTTGCGTTTGGGATGACGTTATCCTTAGACGATTTGCGGGTCGAAGGCATTGATTCAGTTCGGTTAGAAGATATTAAGCAGGCGCAAAGTTTAGGTTATACAGTAAAGCTGATCGGAACGTCAAAAGAAATTGACGGTAAAGTCAGTGTTGAAGTCGGCCCAACCTTAGTGGCCAACGACCATCCGTTAGCTGGCGTTCAAAATGAAAATAACGCCGTGTTAGTGGTCGGGGCCGCAGCCGGTAACACCATGTTCTACGGACCTGGGGCAGGACAATTGCCAACCGCTAATTCGGTGGTCAGTGATATTGTGTCGGTGACGCAAAATATCGTGACTGGCTTTACAGGAAATGCCTTTAACAATTACGCCCATGAAGCAGCTTTAGCACAAGATGAAGATTCGAAGTCAGCCTATTACTTTGCCCTAAAGCTACGGGATATTCCCGGGCAATTGTTAACCTTGACCAAGATCATGACTGAAACCGAAGCGAGCTTTAAGCAACTGATGCAAACTTCCAGCGATGGCGATTATGCCCACGTTGTGATGATTACGCATAAGATCTCATTGGCCCAATTGAAGACGATCACGGCACAAGTGGCTGACTTGCCACATGCTGAATTGTTGGCTAGTTTCCGGGTGCTTGAATAGAAAGGGATGGGTTAAATGTTAACCATTAAAGTACCAGCGACCAGCGCAAATCTTGGCCCTGGTTTTGATTCCATTGGCCTTGCCTTAGAACTATATTTAACGTTGAAAGTTGAAGGCCCACAGGATCATTGGCAAATTGAGCATACGCTGGGAGCAGATGTACCCGCGGATGAGCATAATTTGATTTTGAAAACGGCCTTAGCCTTGATTCCAGATCTGACCCCCCAACGCATTAAAATGACCAGTGATATTCCATTGGCCCGAGGGTTAGGCAGCAGTTCATCTGCCATTATTGCTGGGATCGAATTAGCCAACCAGTTAGGCAATCTCGGGTTAACGGACTACGATAAACTGCAAATTGCCGTGCGGCTAGAAGGCCATCCCGATAATGTAGCGCCAGCGATTTATGGTGGCTTTGTGGTGGCAACGTATGATGATGTGGCCGCCGATGCCATTAGTGCCCCTGTGGAACATGTGCACGCACTGACTTATATTCACAATGAAGAATTGTTAACCTCCGCCAGTCGGGCTGTTTTACCCAAGCAAATTCCGCTGGCTGAAGCAGTTAAAACCAGTTCTGCCAGTAATGTGTTGGTTGCAGCAGTGCTACGCGGTCAACTGGATGTGGCCTTTCGCATGATGGAACGCGATCATTTCCATGAAACGTATCGCCGCGATCTCGTGCCACATTTGGCTAAGATTCGCGCAGCAGCCCATGAATGTGATGTTTACGGGACTTATTTAAGTGGGGCTGGTCCAACGGTGGTCACCTTGGTATCTGAAGCTAAAGCAACCACGGCGTTCCAACAGTTGATCGGCCTAGACTTGCCAGGGAAGTGGTTGAATTTAGGCGTTGCCCGGCAAGGCATGATCGTCACAAACTAAGCGGGATAACGCTTTAAACCGCCGCATTAAAAAGTTTTAATCTTCAAGAAATGGTATTGCGTTCTGAATTGATTTACCGTATACTATTTTAGTGCACTACTTTAGGGGCACAGATTAAAACTGAATATGCGGTTGTGGCGGAATGGCAGACGCGTCAGATTAAGGATCTGGTGGGATATTTTTCCCGTGCTGGTTCAAGTCCAGTCAGCCGCACTCTTTTAAACAGTCATCGGAAGATGGCTGTTTTTTTTGTCGTGATAAAAGTCGATGCGTAAGTTTACGATAGTCTTGTTAGACATGTTGCCATCGTGGCAGGTTTCGTCCGAGGAAATGGACATCCTCCGGAAATAAGATTTTTATGAAATAAAAATAAACATTAGTGTATTTAGAGGTGCCATGCGTCCTGCGGTGTGGGTTAACGCCACAGGACTGGACATCCTCCGGAAATAAGATTTTTATGAAATAAAAATAAACATTAGTGTATTTAGGAGGTGGCCGCTTTAGCGCCTGATTGGTTGAACAACAGTGGGGACAGGCTTTCATAATCATTACGCAAAAGTTGACAGTGTTTAATTTGTGTATGGCCGATACACTTCGTTGACACACTAGCTTGAAACAGCCTATAATGGCGCTAACAAAGTAATTTTTTTGATTTTATGACTGCTTGTTTAGGAAGGGTGTATTGTGTTTGACGCGTGAAGAACGAATTTATCAGTATATTGTGAAGCAGTGTGCCCAATTAACGGTGACTGCCATTGATCAAGGCCAAGGCCCAACCACCAAGGCAGTTGCCGATGCGTTAGGGCTTGTCCGTTCCAATGTGTCAAAAGCACTGAACAACTTGGTGCGTGACGGCAAGCTCCGCAAAATGACTGGGCGTCCGGTACGTTATGTGACGCCGAAATTACCTGAAGAACTCGATCGACCGCAACAACCGCAAAATGGTGTGACGGCTGATGTTGTCACAGCCATGCCGCCGTTACAGCAAAAAACGGTGACACAACAAGTAGCAGAAACCTTTAATGAAAGTGAAACCGACTTTTTTGATCAAATGATCGGGGCACATGGCAGCTTAAAAAATCAGGTGGAACAGGCGAAGGCCGCCATGCTGTATCCGCCAAAAGGGCTCAATACTTTGATCGTCGGGCCCACAGGTTCTGGGAAAACTTTCTTTGCTAACGGGATGTATCAATTTTCCACGCGGCACCAGATCATTGCAGCAGCGCAACCGTTGATCACGTTTAACTGTGCCGATTATGCACATAATCCAGAATTATTGATGTCCCATTTATTTGGCTATACTAAGGGATCTTTTACAGGCGCTAATGAAGACAAAGATGGCCTGATCCAAGAAGCGGATGGCGGCATGTTATTCCTCGATGAAGTGCACCGTTTGCCACCTGAAGGCCAAGAAATGATTTTCTATTTTATGGATCACGGCACTTATAGTCGGTTAGGTGAAACGGCTAAAACCCACCATGCCAAGGTGCGTTTGGTTTGTGCCACCACTGAAAATCCAGAAAGTAGTTTGCTGGCAACCTTTATTCGCCGGATCCCAATTTTGATCCAGTTGCCACCGTTTAATGAACGACCAGCGGATGAAAAACTGGCGTTGTTGCGGGCTTTATTTTCACTCGAGGCCAACCGAATCCACAAACAAATTCGAATCTCTGAAGATGTGGTCAAGGCCTTGATCGGGAGCGTGACCTACGGGAACGTGGGTCAGTTAAAATCCAATATTCAGTTAGTTTGTGCCAAAGGCTTCCTTCAAAACATCCAGTCTGAAAAGGAAATTGAGATCACCTCGGCCGATTTGCCCACTAATTTGCAGGCTGGTATCGCGACGCTGGCAGCCGATCGGGATGCGTTAGGCGAATTGACCAAGTTGTTAGAGCCTTACATGACCATTGTGCCAGATGAGACGCGGGCCATGGTGAAAGAGGACGCCTATGAATTGCCTTATAATTTGTATGAGATCATTGGCAGTAAAGCAGCTATTTTGCGCTCCGAAGGGCTGGATCAAGAGCACATTAATAATTTCATTACCACGGATATTAATATTCATTTAAAGTCGTTTTATCGGCAAACCGAGTTAGGTGCGCCTGAAGAAGATAAACTGGCTGAAATTGTGGATGACGATATTATTGCGTTAACCAAAGCGTTGCAAAAGAAGATTGAAAAAATGCTAGGTTATTCCTTTAAACGCAATTTTATTTATGCTGTGAGTTTGCACATCTCCTCTTTTGTCAAACGGATCCAGTCTGGTGATGTGATTCGGAATATCAACGAGGATTTGAAGGAAATGGTGGGGGATTATCCCAAAGAATTGGCTGCGGCGCATGCCATTAAGCAAGAGCTAGAAAGCCATTATCAAGTCCCAATTCCATTATCAGAAGTGTATTACTTAACGATTTTGTTGGCTTCTTTAAAATCGGATCCTGTCACGGGGAAAGTGGGCCTAGTGGTGGCGGCCCACGGTAGTAGCACAGCGACGTCAATGGTTCAGGTGGTGACAAAATTACTGTCGCCAGATAATATTGTGGCCTATGACATGCCCGTTGATATGAGTCCTAAAACGGCTTACCAAGGGATCGTGAAAAAAGTTGAACAGGTGGACCAAGGGAACGGGGTTTTGTTACTGGTGGATATGGGTTCATTGTCAACTTTTTCCGAAAAATTAACGGAAGCGACTGGCATCGCGGTTAAAACGGTGGACATGGTGACCACCGCGCTGGTGCTTGAAGCGGTGCGGAAAACCGAGTTATTGGACAATGATCTCACAGCAATTTACAACGAACTCAAAGCATTTCGGGGTTATTCCAAAGGTAATAAGCCCACGCCAATGGTGGTAGAAGGGCCAACTGCTAAAGAAGCGGTTCAAGCCAGTATGTTGCCGCGGGCAATCGTGGCGATTTGTTCAACGGGGCAAGGCACCGCTGTGAAAATCAAGCAGTTGCTGGATCAGCAATTAGCAGAGCGTTTGATTGATGATGTGACGGTGGTGCCGATCTCAGTGGTAAACATGTCACAAACGTTAACTGAGCTCAGCCAGCAATATCAGATCATTGCCACAACGGGGATTACCAAGCCAAAGCTCAATGTACCGTTTGCACCGCTGGAACAAATTTTGCAAGGGGATGGCGGTGCCTTCTTTGAACAAGTCTTGGACCATGTGGAACAGGTGAAATTGCAAGGTTCCAATCCTAGTCTCACAAAAGAATTATGCGAAGAATATATGAAGGATTATTTCATGTATATTAACCCGCATAAGTTGATCGATGTTTTTTGGACCTACACCGATCAATTAAGTGACACACTCAGTCAGCCATTTACCAATACCTTTCGTATTGGCCTGATCTTGCATTTAGCAGGTGCGGTTGAACGAACATTGTTGCAGGAAACCATTAGTGTTGCCCCTGAAGATTTAGCCAGTATTCAACAGTCGCCGTACTATGTTGCGGTGCAACAGGGCAACGATTATCTGAAGTCAAAGCTCCAATTAACGCTTAATGATCATGAAGTGTATTATTTAGAGCAACTGTTTGATACACAACTGGCACAATACACTTCAAAAAGTGATACACAAAAAGACACACAAGTCTAAAAGGCGGTGTGCCTTTTTTTTATCCTTAAGAATGAGTGATGAAATCGGCTTTTAAAGCTGATACACAAAAGTTGGCACGGTATTTGCTATATAGAATGAGTGTGGGCAACATAATTTAAAATTAATTTAATAAGTGAAGGAGACGATGAACAGTGACCATGAAAATTTGCCTGGCCCGTGTAGACAGTCGTTTGCTTCACGGTCAGGTGGCAACCGCATGGACCAAAAGTGTGAAGCCCAACCGGATCTTGGTTGTTTCAGATGATGTTGCCCATGATGCGTTACGTAAAATGTTGATTACGCAGGCGGCGCCTTTCGGGGTGCGCGCCAATGTGATCACCATTGCCAGAATGATCCAAATCTATCAAGATCCATTATTTGATGATTTGAAGTTGTTATTACTAACTGAATCGGTCGAAGACATGGTACGGTTAGTCAAAGGTGGCATTCAGCTGGCGCATGTGGGCATTGATATTGGCAGTCTCGTGTTTAAAGATGGCATGAAAATGGTGGCGGATTCAATTGCGGTTGGTCAAAAACAGGCTGACGCGCTGCATTATTTACATGACCAAGCTGGGCTTAAAATCTACGCGCAGAAGGTGCCGGCAGATCGGCGTCAAAACATGATGGACCTGCTTGCTAAAAGTGGTTTTTAGTTGGGGTTGTAAAAACAGCATTTACAAGCTCATTTTAAAAATAGACAGTTTCGGCTGTCCTGTAACATGGTTACAATGCATTTATTAATATTATTCATTAAGTAGGAGGTAGAAAGATGGTAGGAATTATCATTGCGAGTCATGGTAAATTCGCCGAAGGAATCTTGCAATCCGGATCAATGATCTTTGGAGAACAAGAAAACGTACAAGCTGTTACGTTACTTCCAAGCGAAGGCCCAGATGACCTTAAGGCAAAATTGAAAGCAGCCGTTGCTTCTTTCGATAACCAAGATGAAGTCTTGTTCTTGATCGACCTTTGGGGCGGTACACCATTCAATCAAGCCAACACCTTGTTTGAAGAACACAAGGACAAGTGGGCAGTAGTTACTGGCTTGAACTTGCCAATGCTGATCGAAGCATACGCTTCCCGCATGACAATGGAAAAAGCTCGGGATATCGCTGCGCACATCATTGAAACGGCAAAAGAAGGGGTTAAGGTTCGGCCAGAAGAATTACAACCAGCCGAAGCTCCTAAAGCGCCGAAAGCAACCGGTGCCGCTCAGGGTAAACCTGGTAAGTTCGAATACGTGTTAGCACGGATCGACTCTCGTTTATTACACGGTCAAGTTGCCACGGCTTGGTCAAAATCTGTTAGCCCAACACGGATCATCGTTGTTTCTGACGACGTTGCCCGTGATGAATTACGGAAGAATTTGATTCAACAAGCTGCCCCAGTTGGTGTTAAAGCCCACGTGGTACCTGTTGATCAAATGATCAAATTAGCCAAAGATGACAAGCATTTTGGAGGCCAACGTGCTTTGTTACTTTTCGAAAAGCCACAAGATGTGCTACGTGCCGTTGATGGTGGGGTACCATTAACAACGGTTAACGTTGGTTCAATGGCCCATTCAACTGGGAAAGTCCAACCGAACAAGGTATTGGCTTTCGATCAAAATGATATTGACACCTTTGCCAAATTAAAGGCAAAGGGCATCAAGTTTGATGTTCGGAAAGTGCCTGGGGATTCTCAAGATAACATGGATAACATCTTGAAGAAAGCTCAAGACGAACTTAACAAATAATCAGCACCAACAATTACCAGAAGGAAACGGAGGATTAATCTCATGGATTTGAATATTATTCAAGTGATATTAGTCGTTATCGTCGCATTTTTAGCTGGTATGGAAGGGATTTTGGATGAATTCGAATTCCATCAACCAGTTATTGCCTGCACGTTAATTGGCTTAGTGACAGGGAACTTAATGCCTTGCTTGATTTTAGGTGGTACATTACAAATGATCGCCTTAGGTTGGGCCAACATTGGCGCCGCTGTCGCACCCGATGCTGCATTAGCATCAGTTGCATCTGCAATTATTTTAGTATTAGGTGGCCAAGGCAAGGCCGGCGTATCATCAGCCATCGCCATTGCCGTACCTTTAGCCGTTGCCGGCTTATTATTGACCATCATTGTTCGTACGTTAGCAACCGCTATTGTTCACTTTATGGATGCTGCTGCCAATGAAGGTAGCTTTGCAAAAGTTGATTTTTGGCACATCGTTGCGATCTGCTTGCAAGGGGTTCGTATTGCAATCCCTGCTGCATTGATCTTAGCAATCGGTGCTGGCCCTGTTAAGAGCTTGTTAAACGCAATGCCTGCTTGGTTAACTGATGGCTTGTCTGTCGGTGGTGGTATGGTCGTTGCCGTAGGTTATGCCATGGTTATCAACATGATGGCGACCAAAGAAGTTTGGCCATTCTTCGCCATTGGTTTCGTTTTAGCAACGATCCAAGACTTAACCTTGATTGGTTTAGGGACGATCGGTATTTCAATGGCCTTGATCTACTTAGCATTGTCTAAGACTGGCGGCTCAGGTAACAACGGTGGCTCATCAGCGGGCGACCCACTGGGCGATATTATAGACGATTATTAAAGTGAAGGGGGAATAGAAAATGGCAGATCAAATTAAATTATCTAAAAAAGATCGGATGTCCGTTTGCTGGCGTTCAACCTTCATTCAAGGTTCATGGAACTACGAACGTATGCAAAATGGTGGCTGGGCTTATTCTTTAATTCCAGCTTTGAAAAAACTTTACACGACAAAAGAAGACCGTGTCGCTGCCTTAAAGCGTCATTTGGAATTCTTTAACACCCATCCTTATTTAGCATCACCTGTTATTGGTGTTACGCTTGCCCTTGAAGAAGAACGTGCCAATGGTGCTCCTGTTGACGACGTTACCATCCAAGGTGTTAAGGTTGGTATGATGGGTCCTTTGGCTGGTATCGGCGATCCCGTATTCTGGTTCACCGTTCGGCCGATCTTAGGTGCCTTAGCCGCATCTTTGGCAATGAGTGGTAACATTCTTGGCCCAATCATCTTCTTTATTGCTTGGAACATTATCCGGATCGCTTTCATGTGGTACACACAAGAATTTGGCTACCGTGCCGGTTCTAAGATCACTGAAGATATGTCTGGTGGTTTATTACAAGACGTTACCAAAGGTGCCTCTATTTTAGGGATGTTCATCTTAGGATCGTTGGTAAACCGTTGGGTATCGATCAAGTTTACCCCAACCGTTTCTAAAGTTAAGCAATCTGCTGGTGCTTACATCGACTGGGACAAATTGCCACACGGCGCTGCTGGGATCAAGGAAGCCTTGACCCAACAAGCTGCTGGCTTGTCACTGGATAAGTACAAAGTCACAACCTTACAAGATAACTTAGACAGTTTGATTCCTGGTTTGGCTGCCTTGCTCTTAACCTTACTTTGCATGTGGTTATTGAAGAAGAAAGTTTCTCCAATCATCGTCATCCTTGGCTTGTTCGTTGTCGGGGTTGTCTTCCACGTGATTGGGATTATGTAGCAATTTTTAAGAGTCGTGACATTGTTCACGGCTCTTTTTTTTATAGTCGTCGTTAAAACGGGTATAATGGCGGTAATAAGTTTAAACGAAATGAGGGCGTTGAGAATGGTTGAATCAATTAATACGAAGGTTAATTTGGTGGTCGATGCGACCTCTTATCTAGGCTTGCCGAAGTATGGCAAAATCATGTTAGGTGACCGCGGTTTTGAATTTTTTAACGATAAGCACGTTCAGGACTTTATTCAAATTCCTTGGGAAGAAGTCGATTATGTGGTGGCCTCTGTGATGTTTGGTGGCCGCTGGATTCCCCGGTTTACCGTGCAAACCAAGAAAAATGGGAATTACACGTTTGCTTCGAAAACGCCTAAGAAAACCTTACGTGGTATTCGTGAGCACGTTGATCCAAATCATATGGTGCGGGCCATCGGTTTTTTCAAAATTCTCAAACGGCGGCTATTTGGTACCAAGAAAAAAGGCTAGGAAAGCAGGTGCAAGATGTTTCAATCAATTAATACAACCGTTGATTTAACCGTCTCTGCAACGGCCTACCTTGGCGTGATGCAGGGCGGAACAATTGCCCTAGGCGACCAAGGGTTTGAATTTCAGCGCGATCACTATCCCGATCAATGTGTGCAATTGCCTTGGTCTGAGATTGACTTTATTAGTGCCAAAATTGAGTCTGGTGGCAAAAAGATCCCCCGATACAATGTCCAAACCAAGCGCGGTGTGACCTATGTTTTTTCGTCGAAACAACCCCATGAGGTGTTGCGCATCTTTCGCGAACACATTGGCGCCGAGCATGTGCTACGGGCGCCGAGCATGTGGGATGTTTTCCGCAATCGGTATCGTAAAAAGAAGTCGTAAAAAAAGCTTCATTCTCAGTGTCAAAAGTGAGAATGAAGCTTTTTTAGTAGCCCTTGTCAAGATCCACTTGGCGTTCGGCCAACGTGCCATCTTTTAAAAATTGGGTCAAGTTATTGCTCAAAATAGGGTAAACTGCGTCTTTAAAGTGTTCCACAATGCCTGAAACATGTGGCGAGAGCAACAGATGCGCTTGGTGCCACAAAGGACTTGTGGCAGGTAGTGGTTCGGTTTGTTGGACATCCAGTGCTGCAAATTGCAGTTGACCTTGGTCAAGTGCAATTTGTAAGTCAGGTTCATTCACGCTGGGACCACGGCCGATGTTGATAAATACTGGCTGCGTGGTCAGTTGCTGGAAGAAGGTCTGGTTGAAGTAATTGGTGGTGGCTGTAGTCAACGGTAATGCATTAACGATCACATCTGCTTGTGCCAATGCGGCGGCGTAATTGGTCATGGCCACCGTTTGGTCAAAGCCAGGTGCTGCGTGACCGGTGTGGTTAATGCCGGTTACGGTGGTTCCAAATGCGTGCGCTAAGGTGGCGATCCGCTGCCCAATTTGGCCGGTTCCAAAAATCAATAAGTGGCGGTTACCAAGTTCAGCCAATTCATCTGGGCGGCGTTGCCAATCCTGTTGGGCCTGCCGGACTTGTGCGTTTAAAATCCCGCGGTAGTAGCTCAACAGGATACCAATAACCCATTCTGCAATCGGTTGGGCGTGGATGCCGCTGGTATTGCTTAACAAAATATGTTGCTGCTTTAAGGATGCCAGTGGGAAATAGTCAACGCCTGCTGAAATGGACTGGATCCATTGCAAGTGATTGGACTGCGCTAAAATCTGATCCAGGACGGTTTTGCGGTAGCCAAATAAAACATTAATGTTTTTTAATTCTGTCTTGACAGGTGTCTCGGTTAAAAATGTTACTTGGGGAAATTGTGATTTTAACTGGGCTAATTGCGCTGATTTCAAGGTTTGTAGCAATAAAACTTGTGTCATGGGCTCACCTACATTCTATAAGAATATTTTTCAGTTGAAAGCGATTTTGGTATAATGCAACCAGTAAGTTAAGACTAAAGGACGGTGTTAAAATATGACAAAAAATAGTTCGGCGTATCGGATCAGCATTTTAGCGTTATTTTGTGCCATTATTATCATTCAAAACTTTGTGCCACTATTTGGCTATATTCCGGTTGGGCCATTAGACTTGACCACGATTCATGTTACAGTGATCGTTGCGGCGTTGGTGCTGGGACCACGAGATGGCACTATTGTCGGCACAGTATGGGGGCTGATCACGTTTGTGCGGGCGTTTGTTGCCCCGACCAGTCCCTTAGCCCCACTAGTCTTTACCAACCCTGTGATCTCCATTTTACCCCGTGCTTTAATTGGGCTGTTTGCAGGCTTGATTTTTAACTGGTTGCGAACCGGCCGCTTGCCTAAACCGGTGAGTATGTTGATCGCCAGTTTGGTTGGGGCCTTGACCAATACTCTGTTAGTGTTAGGGTTGATCTACCTGTTTTACCGCACACCACAAGTGGCGGCTGCTTATCAGACCAACATTAGTGGCTTGATGAAGGTGCTGTTAGTGGTGGTGGCAACCAATGGGATTCCTGAAGCTATTTTAGCCGGTATTGTGGGACCACTGATCAGTTTGCCCTTACAACGGTTCCGACGTTAAAGCTGTTTCGGTAGCCATTCCGCTAAAACCCGGGCTTGGTTGTGCACGGTGTCTTTGGCCCCATACAGTAAAATAATGGGTTGCGTGGCACCTTGGCGTTTGATTTGCGTGACAAACTCAGGTGCGGCGGGGTTGGCCGCTAACTCGGCTAAATAGCGCTGTTTAAATTCTGGAAACTTAGCCGGCTCGTGCTGAAACCACTGCCGTAATTCCGTTGAAGGTGCTATTTCTTTGGCCCAGTCGTCTAAGGCTGCGTTGACCTTAGAAATCCCGCGGGGCCATAGCCGATCGGTTAAAACCCGATAACCATCGTGATCGACTGGTTTGGTATAGATCCGTTCTAGTTTGATATTCATCGCAAAAACTCCCTTCTGGTGGCTCCCCCTTATTATAAAACCTAACGGGCAAATGGTTAAGCAAAGTGGGCGACGGCTTGTAGTAAATCAGCAGGGTGGTCAATGGTAATGCTAGGCCGAGCGGCTTGTAATTCGGCATCACTGCCAAAGCCGTAACGAACGGCAATGCTATGCAGTTGATGATCGTGGGCCCCATTAATGTCATTTTCGCGATCGCCGACCATGGCAATGGTGTTTGGGGTGGTGAGCTGTTCACTGGCCATGGCATAGGCAATGATCTCGGTTTTAGCAGCTCGTTTTTCGTCAAAACTAGCGCCGTAAACATGATCAAAATAAGGAGCGAGCTCAAAGTGCGTAATGATTTGTTCGGCGTAATTTTCTGGTTTTGACGTAACTAACATGATCTGCAGGCCTGCTGCTTTCAATTTGGCCAGTGTTTCTGGGATTTGAGCGTAAACGCGATTTTCAAAAATTCCTTGTTGGGCGTAATATTCGCGGTAAGCCAATAAGGCCGTTTGCGCTTGGTCCGGTGTTAAACCAAAGAATTTTTCGTAGGATTCCAATAAAGGTGGGCCAATGAATAATTGCAATTGTTCAGCTGAATGGGCGGGCAATTGCAATTTTTGTTCGGAGTAGCGAATGGAATTGATGATCCCAGCTTGTGAATCGGTAATAGTGCCATCAAGGTCAAAAAACAAGGTTTTCAGTGTCATGTGAAGGCCTACTTTCTGTGAATTTGATTCCAGTATAGGCTAAATCATAGGTCCTGAATAGTCGTTTGCAAGGACCTGTGGTAAAATAAAGAAAATTCGGTCTTTTGAGGCACTCATCTTCCGAGCAAACGTTGCAAAAAGAATTGAGGTGCCAGGCATTGAAAAGAAGGGAAAGACTTAACATGCGTGCAGCAGCCCATCGACAACCGAAGCGTCACCTGAGCCGTGATCCGCAAGCACCACTGCGGCAGTCACCGCTAGGAACGCTCGTGGCGTTTATTTTAACGTGTGCGCTGTTTGTATTGGTCGCCAGTGGTGTTTTACGTCAAACGGCCTTTCGAGCAGATTACATGGCGCAGGCCATTGGTGACACCAGTGCGGCCCAGGTGATGACCAAACGGGCGAATCAAGAAGCCGTTACGGTTGCAGCAAAATACCACATTCCAAGCAGTGCGGTGAATCATTTGATTACCCGTAAAGCCGTGACCCAAGATTTAACGCAAACCATTCAAAATGTTTATGCCGATCAAACGGATCCTGTGAGCACCACCCATATTATGGCGCAGGTGCAAAAACAGTTGGCCACAGCCATTAATCAAAGCTTGCCAGGCTTGGTCGGTACCGAAACAGTTGTGAATACCATTGTCAGTCAGCTTACCAGTCAGTATCAGGACCTGTTACAAATTCCAGCGGTAACCAAAGGCGAAACGCAATTGCAAACTTATCGACAATTGGTGGAACGCGCCTTTAGCGCTAGCATTGTGATCGTGATCGTTTTTCTACTGATCTTATTAGTGGTTGATCGCCGGCTAGGTGTGATACTATGGCATTTAGGCTGGGCCGGTTTTTGGAGCGGCGGTTTATTATTACTGGCACAATTGGGCATTAAGCTCAGTGGGGTGATCGGGATGGTCACCTTAGCGGCTAAATCGTTTCAGGCACCGGCTGAGCAGATCGTCACGGCGATTGTGGACAGCTTTTTAACGCCGAGTCTGATCGTGCTAGGGGCTGGGATCGTGTGTATTGCAGTGGGTTCAGTTGTAAAACATACGCTTAAAATTTAATAACGTACCACCGGTTGGGACAGCAGTCTTCAAGATTTTCGCGTTAGGGTGAGCGCGAGTCTTGAAGCGTGCTGTCTTTTTTTGTTTAAATTGAAAGGATGATTTGATTTGGCGTTTTTAGGAACTTTGTGTTTGATTTTAGGGGCAACTTTGTTGGCAGGCCATTTTAGCCAACGAATGGGATTGCCTAGTGTGATTGGGCAGTTGTTAGTGGGGGTATTACTCGGACCAGCGCTGTTAAATTGGATCCAACCCACGCATTTTTTAAATCAGTTGTCTGAGATCGGTGTGATTATTTTAATGTTTATGGCCGGTTTGGAAAGCGACCTCGGTTTGCTGAAGCGTTACTTTAAACCAGGGTTGTGGGTGGCCACCGTGGGCGTGATCTTGCCATTGGCGCTGGTGCCAGTGACAGTCCATTATTTTGGCTTCACATGGCCGCACGCACTGTTTATGGGGGTTTTATTTACCGCCACTTCGGTGTCGATCTCAGTGGAAGTTTTACGGGAAATGCAGCAATTAAATGGCAAAGAAGGCACGACGATTTTAGCGGCTGCGGTGGTAGATGATATTTTAAGTGTGTTGATCCTCAGTTTCCTGGTGAGTTACACTGGGGCAGAACCGGCGTCAAGTCATCCGTTAGGCGGTTTGGTCCTGCAACTGGGCTATTTCATCGGCGTTTATTTTGTTGTGAAGTGGCTAACACCTTATTTAATGCGACTGGCGCAGCAGTTACTGGGCAGTACCACGATCATGGCGTTTATCTTGTGTTTAGGAATGGCCTATTTAGCAGATCTATGCGGCTTGTCGGCTGTGATTGGCGCCTTTTTCGCAGGGATTGCAGTGGGGCAAACCAATGCGAAAAAAGAGGTTGATCGTGACATTGAACCTTTAGGCTACGCCTGCTTTATTCCGATTTTCTTTGTGAGTATTGGCTTGAAAATGACATTTACGGGCTTTAGTCAAGTGTGGTGGTTTACGATCGTGCTGACCCTTGTGGCGATTTTAACCAAGTTAGTCGGTGGTGGTTTAGGGGCCCATTGGGCTGGCTTTGGTTTCGCCAGTGATTATATGATCGGGGCGGGGATGATCTCTCGTGGTGAAATGGCGTTGATCATTGCCCAAATTGGGTTTGATGCCAAATTGTTACATCCGGACTATTATGCGGCCACGATTATTGCCATTGTGTTGACCACCGTTTTAGCACCGTTATTCTTGCGGCATGCGGCAGGGTATTTGGAAAAACAACAACCAAAAAACGCCGCCTGATCAGACGACGTTTTTTGATCTTAGAAGTTGAGGTAAAGCAGACCTCAATTTCAATTTACCATTTTTCGTTTTATTCGACAATTCAAATTTACAATTTTTTTGAAAACAGCTGCTGAAAAGCAAATTCTTGAAATGATTCTTAGCTGAAATGAAGTTTATCGTAAAATCAGTCTTGAGACCGGTATCGAATCCGGCTCCCGCCGCAAGGCAATGTTGGCCAGAACCGGTATACTGAAGTTATTCAAAAAACAGGTCGACTTGTAACAGACAAGGGGGAAATAAAATGAAGCATTTAACAAAATCAACAGATCGCGTTTTATCAGGGGTTGTGGGCGGTTTCGCAGATTATTTAGGAATTGACCATACGTTAGCACGGGTGCTCTATGCAGGGGCAACCTTGTTCTTCTTCCCATTAGTGGTGCTTTACATCATTGCGGCGCTTGTCATGCCGAACGCCTAGCCGCCTTTGTGAAACGTGATGGAAGCGTATCTTGATTATCCTTGCTGATACTCCTATAATTAAGTGCATTATAACAAATGTTCACGGTTTCGTTAGCGGGGGTGAGCAATGATGCTAGGCTTTCATCTAAGGCGTCATGAGAAGGTCTTAAAGCATGCTGATCTGAAAACCCATGATTTTTCAAATATGGTGCGATCGGCACAAGATAGTAAGCAGTACCGTGAACTGCAACAACGGTTTTCACGATTAACCGTTGATTATCAAAAGCAGCATGGCCAAAAGAAAAAATAGATTTCAACAGTCTTAAAAAAACAGGTTACGACAATTTTGTCGTAACCTGTTTTTTTTAATCATCGGGATGGGATTCAGCTGGTGTTGGAACGGTAACCGCTAAATGCTTGGTAATTTCTGAAATTTGACGTAAGCCACGTTGGCGAATGTTGATCGCCGCAACGTGATCGTCATTGATCGTGTGCCCACAGTTCAAACATTTAAATTGATGAACTTCTTTTTGACGATTATCGGCATTGGTAAAACCACACCAAGGGCAAATAATCGAGGTTTCATTGTTCGGTACCTGGATAATTGCCGCATTCGACCCGATCATTTCAAAAAGCACGGTAAATAATGCTTTATAGAAGTAATCTGGGCTGAGAATAATCGTTTGGGGCTGATCTAAGTTCAAACTAGGATGCATTTCGGTTACATAGATCACATTATCACCATAAAATTCAGCCAGCCGGCTTACAATTTTACGGCAAGACTTTAAAACGTAACGCTTCAGCATGTAAGTCAACCGGGCCAGTTCTACATCAGCATCTAAGTCGATGGTCCCGCGTGTCAGCTGACGAATGGCGTGTTGATATTCCAAAATGTGGTTTGAAATGACAGAACCAGGAATCTGGAGTAACTTTTCAGTGCCATCTGTGGCGGAAATCATATTGATCTTGCCATAGTCAAGGCCAACAACGCGGTAAGCCTCACCTGCTTCCAGCAAGCGCTTGATCAGCACTTCAGGTGCCTGTGGACCAGGAAGAGGCTCAGTGGCAGTTTGTGCCGGCACTTTGTGCGCCTTCGTCACGGTTGCCACAGCTGCCTTAGACGTAGCCGGTGTGACAGCGGCAACACTTGTCGCCACCTTTGTTGGTTGTGCGACTTTAGGCGCTGGCTTTTGCGGAACACGAGGTGCGTGTTGTGCTGCTGCACTGCTTTTAGGCGCCTGCGCGGTCGAATGTGCGCGCTGCTTAGGGGTCGTCGGCGTGGCCTTTTTGGTAGGCTTAGTCGTGGCTGACTGAGCAGCCACTTTTGGCGTTGCCTTGGCGGTTGCCGATTTTGCAGCGGTCTTTTGTGCTGGCTTAGGTTGTGCGGCCGTTTTTTGTGGCGCTTGCGCCGACTTAGCAGTGGCCTTTGCAGCCGATTTTGGTGCTTGCGTCGCGGCTTTTTTAGCCGGTGCCGCTTGCTTGGCTGCAGGTTTGTCAGTTGTTTCCGGTAATAAAATGTGCAAACCATGTGTCGCTACCTGTTCTGGCAAATGCAACGTGATATGCTGATCGGTGAGATCAAATAACCAAGCGCGTCGTGGGCTGCTAAAGAGCTTCTCAGCCGTTTCACCGGCAGCTAAGGTGATAATGTAGGTATCTTGTTTATTAAGCTGTAACAACAGCTCAGACGGTGTGCCATCGTGAGGATTAACGGTTGTACGTGCAAAGAGAAAAAAACTGTTGGTGGGAATCGACGTAATTTTTTCATTTTTGAAAATATCCACCATCACATTGATGGTTTCTTGAGAAAGTCGCCGTCGTTGACCAATATTTTTATTAAGAGTTGCCATTAAATCATTTTTGTTAAGCTCGCCTTTTTGCAATAAGCTCACAGCACGCTTTTGAATGCTGTTTTGCCGATTGATCAGGCGTTTGATTTCATTAATATTTTGAAATTTTTTAAAAACCAAGGTTAACCTCCATAAATAAGATCCGATTTTTAGGTTCAGCTGAACTCACACCGGACAAGATACCTCTTTCATCATACCCCGAAACGTTGCAACTGCCTAGTTATAAACAAAAAAAATAGAAAGTAGGTTTGCGGTGGTTGGCAATCCTAAGTTATAATGAAAGCAATTATTTCACGCTAACTGCGTGTTACCCGTTAAATTCTAAAAATTAGAGGTTGAATTGACCATGGAAATGAATACCACTGAATTTTTAAATACCCTTACTGACGCCACCTATTTGACGCATACCGTGACGTTAAGCGCTGCGCAATTAAAGCAGCCGCTTGCGCCACAGTTAGCGGCTGGCTTTGCGGCTTTAAAGCAGGACCTGACGGCAAATAAGATCAGTCAGTTGCGCTTGGAATTGCCATTTGAGGTGCCGGCGACGATTGAATTGCAAGCAGGGGTGATCAATTTACCATTTGAACTTAGCAAGAAAATCGCACTGCTAACCGAAGCAGATACGCAAAGGGCAGTCAACCTTTACTTGATCACCACGGCTGAAAATTTAAATGCGTCAGGGATGCGCATTGATCGTCAAGTCAGCGTTACGGCCTTTTTAGAAGACTATGATGCGGCGGTTCAAAAAATAACAGCTGCCATTGAAACAAAATTAACTGAATTAACCACCGCCGGGCAGGAGAAAATTGAAGCTGACGGCAAATAATGCTATGCTATCTCTTAGGGGACTTTTACCAGTAAAATAAGTGCTCAAGAGACTTTGAGAGGAGTCGCACGTCATGGACCGATTATCACAATTAAAACTTAAAACCCATTTACCTGCGACTGATCTTGGCGATTTAGGAGCCGGGGAATTTTTCTGCCCAAATTGTGGGGCACCCATTGCTTCTAATGATCAGGAATGCTTGAACTGTGGCTTTGATTTAGTTGCCTATCGTGAACATAAAATTACGATTCCAAGCGCAACTGCACCAGTCAGCAGTCAAGCGGCGCCAAGCCAGCCCGCATCATCAGCAACTTCAAATCGTCCTGTTTCAAGCACTGCAACAGCGCCAAGCAGTGCTGCTGAGCCTGTGTCTAAAGCACCGGCCAGTTCGGCACAATCGCAAGCTAAAACGCCGGCGAAGTCCGAAGCGGCCGCACAATCATCTGCTGCACCGTCACAAGTGGCGATTAATTCGGATGCCATGAACCTGTTAACCGGGATCTCAGCAGATGAAAATCCAGAGGCGATTTTTGCAAAATTACGCGCTGCCAGCGCCAAAATTGCCAACGAAGAACCACACGTTGAACCGAAAGCCAACGCTGATTCAGAAGCAGCATTGGAAAGCCGGCGGGTGGCCCACGCATTAGACAAAACCAAGGATATTTCAGATCTTGTCGATCAAGTCCGGGCCGAATCAGACCGTCAACAGGAAACAACTAGCGAGGTGGCTGCTTCAGAAGCCCCTGCTTCCGACCCAACAACGTCATCAGCGGTTGCTGACACACCGGTTTCTGCTGAGGCAACGTCGGTTGCAACATCATCGGCAGTCGCTCAGGCGGTTTCAAGCGCTAGCGCTGAATCCAGTGTTGCTGCAGATTCAACGGCAACCGAAGCCACTTCAGAAGCACCGACTTCCGCCGAAGCGGAGGCTGATGAAAAGGTGGCCTTGGACAAAGTGGCGACAGTGGCGGAGCCAACACCTGCTGCAACAGATGAGGCTGAACCAGAGCCGACTTCAAAAGCAGAACGTTATTTTGAAAAGAAAGATAAAACGGAAGACGAACACCACCGGCGGCAACACGCCGATCAACCACAATCCAAAAAATGGGTTGCTTGGGTGACCGTTGGGGTACTTGTTGTCGTTGTTGCTTTAGCTTTTTTCTTCGGTAAGGTACATTATAGCCGTGCTGCCCAGCTTAATCGTGCCTTTGACCAAGTTGCGACCGAAAAACCGAGTCAGGTTAGTGCAGCCATTAAGAGTACCAGCTCGGACTTAGCTTTTAATCCTGGTAACAGTCGCCCGTTTATTCGCTATATCAAGGCGAATCCGGACTATTTAAAACAGGCCAAGAAACAGTTGAAAACCAAGCGAAAAACCAGTGATGGGACCCTTTCTTTTGTAAAAACAGGGCATAATTGGCTGTTTAGCAATTATCAGTTGGAGATCACACCGATCTATCGGACCATCAAAACAGATATTCCGAAACCGTCGATTTTCTTAGATGATCAAAATGTGACGGCTAAAAAGGTGACCCAAGAACAGAAAATTGGGCCATTTATGCCGGGTAAATATAATTTAAAAGTGACAGGCACCAGTAACGGCAAAAAGTTAACGCATCAGGCAACAACGACTTTTTTAATGCCGGCGGCTCAAACGATCGATTTAACGTTGAAGCCGCTGTCCGTCACGCTACAAAGTAACGTTGCTGACGCCACTGTTTACATTAATGGTGAACAGCGGGGTACTTTGAAAAACAGTCAATTGGCTTTAAAAGATTTAACTTGGCAGGGTAAAATGCAGGTTCAGCTACGGCAAACCTTGCAAGGCAAGCCTTATAAAACGAAAACAGTGGCTTTGACTAAAGGCCAAACCCAACAAAATGTGACGCTGAACTTTGATCAATTTTTGACCCAAGCCACGGCACAAAAAACGTTGGACGGTTTTTACCAGTTGATGAGTAAGGCAACGTATAGCGCAAATACGCACTATGCACAATACAATAATCAACTGGCAGCTTACTTTACCCAAGGTAAAAATGCTGAATGGTACAGTAAATTCCAGAAGTTTATTGGTCAAACCCACATGGATATTGCCAATATTGATCATACGGCCTTTAAGGTGAAAACAAACCAAGTGGCCGCAACGTCTGCGACTCAAGCCACCGTTAGTTTTGACGTAACTTATACGACCACGTACACCAACGGTAAAGCAACGCGAATTCAAACCTTCCGCTACACCAAGGCACAACTGCAACAGAAGAATGGCCATGTCCAGATCGTGACCCTTGGCAATAATGAGCAAAAAATCTCTGACAACGGTAGTAATTAGTTAAAATTGCTGCGTTAGTGCGGTTTATTTGAGGTGGCATGCTAAGTTGGCAGATCATGCTATAAAAAAGAAAGCTTTGACAATTTTGCTGTCAAAGCTTTCTTTTTTAGTCCGCTGCTGGATTTGTCGTACAATCTAACGGTGGGAGGGTCTGAAAAGCGGCCTGTAACTGTTGTTCCAGTTCAGGCTGATCCCCTTGCACCGAAGTCAGGGGATATAAGCCTTGTGTTGTGGCGCTAAAGTGGGCTTGTTGGCCTTGATACGCTAAGGTTAGCGTGCCAGTTGTCGCTTGCCACGCTACTACGGTGATGCCGCGGCGGTAGGCCAGTGCCAGTAATTGTTGTACCGCTGGTGGGATTTGTTGTGCTTGCCAAACCTCAAGCCAAGTTTGCTGTAATGCGGTGTGTTGGTGCTGTTGTCCAAGCTGGCAACCAAGTGCTTGCCAGTTTGCAGCCGTGGTGATGATCCGGGCACTAGGCGTCAAGGCTGGGTGCCGCGCGCGTTGCTGCATGTTTGCCACGGCTTGGGCGGCTGCTGGGGCGTCGATTTGTTGGGCAAAGGTTGCCAGCTGAGCTAAGACCTGTTCGGCTGGCGCCGCGAACTGACTGCTGCTTAACGGGTGTTCTAAAGCAACGTCGCGGTTCCATTGCTGCATTTGCGCTAATTCGGCAGCTGTTTTGGCAGGCTGTTGTGAGCCAAATACCAAAAGCAGGCGCAAAAATTCAACCGTGGTTTGGTCGATACCGTTGGCGCTAAATGGATCCAGATCCAATACCCGACATTCTAAATGGTCGATGGGTTGCGTCAGCAAATCCGAAATGGCTGCGGGACCTTTAAGCCGAACGGGCCCGTAAAATTCATGCGGTGAGTACAAGTCACCTTGGGTCACCGCATGATCCAGTGCTTGAACGTGTGCGGCTAAACTGGTATAAGGAATGGTTTCAGTGACAGCGTTGGTAAAGCCAAATTGACTATTGCGAATGCTACGAACCGGCGCTTTAAGCGCGCTTGAAAGGGCGCTTAAATGCGATGGTGCCGCGTTTGGACTGGCGCCAAACAGATAAGTCAGTAGCCAGCGGTAACTGACAAAAGACTGGGCGATTTTAAAGTACAGCGCATTGTGTGCCGCAACTGGTAAGTCTAAAGTTGCGGGTAAGCTGAAATTCACATGGACCCCGGTGGTCAAAGATTGGCTTAGTGCATAGTGGGTTTTTAAATAGTCCCGATAAGCCTGGTAAGCCGGGCGGCCAAAATGCTCACGAATATGGTGTTGTTCATTTTCGGTTAGATTTGGCGGCATGGAAAAAGGCCAGATCTGCTCGCCAGCAGGCAACGCTTGGCGCCAAATGGTTTGTAACGCGGTTAATTGTTGCATCAGCGCCTGGGTCGATGTAAACACACCGGTGACCAGTTCGCTTTGTGATTCACCAAAGTCGGATTGAAAATAAGGGTGGCTTTGTCGACTCCCGAAGTGACCTGGGTAAGGGGTTTGGCTTAAATGGCCTGTTGCGGTGACCCGATGTTCTTCAATTTCCAGGCCTAACCGGCAATTTTGATACAGTGCTTTTAATTCGGAATTGGTTTTCAACGACAACGCCACCTTTTTGAAAATAAATTAATGTTTATTATACGGATTTTTAAATTGAAAGATAGTCTTTTGCATGAAAAAGCCGCCCGCTTGGACGGCTTTTTTGTCATGCTAATGATTTAAAGCGGCTAAAATACCTTTGATGGTGGCAGTGGCACTGAAGAAAGGCACATTTTGGCTTAACGCAAAGTAATTCAATGGTTCAGCTGTGTCTTGTTCTTGCGCGCCGTTGATCACCAAGGCCACCTGGTCGCTGGTATAGTCGGCCAATTGGTCAGCCTGGGTGATGGTTACGGGCTGGTAACCCCCTTGGGTCAAGGCTTGGTTCAAATCAGTGTCTGTTGCGGCAGTTGGATCCAACAAGGCTATTTTTCCAGGTGTGGCGGCTGGAAAATGATAGCTGTCCACTAAGGCGGCCTTTAAAGCCGTTGGGAAATCGGCGCCGCGGCCAATGGTTTCACCAGTGGATTTCATTTCAGGCGATAAGGCCGTGGCCATCCCAGGTAACTTCATAAAGGAGAAAACCGGGGCCTTCACCGCAACGGTTTCAGGCTCGGGGTCGCAGCCAGGGTGTAAGCCCACTTCGGCTAACGATTCACCTAAAATCAACCGGGTGGCTAATTTTGCCAAGTGGTGGCCGGTGACTTTGCTCATAAATGGTACGGTTCGGCTAGCCCGAGGGTTCACATCGATGACATAAACGGCATCAGCACAAATAAATTGAATGTTCATCATCCCCACACAGTGAACTTGTTTGCCGATTTTAGTGGCAATGGCAATGATCGCCGTTTTTTCAGCAGCGGTTAAATGTTGGGGCGGGTAAATGGCAATGGAGTCCCCTGAATGAATGCCTGCGCCTTCTAAATGTTCCATGATCCCAGGAATGAAGATTTCCTTGCCGTCACTGAGAATATCCACTTCACATTCACGTCCGGTGACATAGTGGTCGATTAAAATCGGTTGATTAGGGGCTGCCGCCATGGCTTTGGCCACGTAAGTTTCCAATTCGGCTTCATTGTGCACTTCGGCCATGGCCCGGCCCCCAAGCACATAACTTGGCCGCACCATCACGGGATACCCAACTTGTGGGGCAATGGCCTTGGCTTCAGCTAAATTCATCGCCGTGGCGCCAGGTGCTTGGCGAATGTGTTGGGCCTGTAACAGGGCCTCAAATTCGTGGCGATCCTCCGTTTGATTGATGCCGTGCAAGGAGGTGCCAAGGATTTTCACGCCTTGGGCTGCTAAGGCGCTGGTCAGGTTAATAGAGGTTTGCCCCCCAAATTGCACGATGACGCCTAAGGGCTGTTCCAGTTCAATAATGTTCATGACACTTTCAATGGTTAACGGTTCAAAGTATAACTTGTCTGAAATCGAGAAATCAGTGGACACGGTTTCAGGGTTGTTATTGATAATGATTGCTTTGTAGCCGGCTTGCTGAATCGCTTGCACACAGTGAACGGTGGTGTAATCAAATTCAACTCCTTGTCCGATCCGAATGGGACCCGAACCAATCACCACAATACTGTTGGTTAAAGGCTGGCTTTCATTTTCACCTAAGAAATAACTGCTGTAAAAATAAGGCGTTTCACTGGCAAATTCACCGGCACAAGTATCAACCATTTTATAAATCGGGTGTAAGGCTTGGGTATGACGTAAGGCTTGAATGTCAGTGGCCGTTTTGTCAGTGGCCGCTGCGATCATGTCGTCGCTAAAGCCATTTTGCTTGGCAGTGGCTAATAATTCAGCGGTTAATGTGGTTTGACCTAGCTTCACAAACAGCTGCCAAATATTGTTCAATTTGTGCAAGAAGTACAAGTTGATTTGCGTTAAATCCGCAATTTTATCTAGCGACCAACCGCGTTTTAAAGCTGCAAATAATTCAAAGAGCCGCTGGTCAGTCGGGTGTTGCAATTGAGCCGCCAGTTCAGCGTCAGTATAGGCTTTTGCCGGCACCAGTTGGGCTTGTAAGGTGCTGCTAACTTCCAATGACGCAACTGCCTTCAGTAAGGCTTCTTCCAGCGTTAAGCCGATCCCCATGACTTCCCCGGTGGCCTTCATTTGGGTGCCTAATTGGCGTTGGGCACTGGTGAATTTATCAAACGGCAAACGGGGAATCTTGGCCACCACGTAATCCAAAGCGGGTTCAAATGCTGCATAGGTGGTTTTCGTCACGGGATTTTGGATCTCACTTAAATTCAATCCCACGGCAATTTTAGCGGCAATTTTAGCAATTGGATAGCCAGTGGCCTTAGAGGCTAAGGCTGACGAGCGGCTGACCCGGGGGTTGACTTCGATCACGTAGTATTGGTCACTATCGGGATCTTGGGCTAATTGGACGTTACAGCCGCCTTTGATGTCCAAGGCTTCGACGATTTCCAAAGCGGCATGCCGCAGGCGTTGATATTCCGTGTCCGTTAAGGTTTGCGAAGGGGCGACGACAATCGAATCACCGGTATGAATGCCCACTGGGTCAAAGTTTTCCATGTTACAAACGCTGATTTTATCCCCGTTTTGATCCCGCATGACTTCGTATTCGATTTCTTTGTAGCCGGCAATGCTTTTTTCAATCAAACATTCGGTGGCTGGCGACAAGGCCAAACCCCGTTTGCCAATGGTCACCAAACTGTCGTGGTCGTTGGCAATCCCGCCGCCAGTGCCGCCTAGGGTGTAAGCTGGCCGTACGATCACAGGGTAGCCGACTTCATCGGCAAATTGTACCGCGTCGGCTAATGTGTGCACTGTAAGACTGGCGGGAATCGGTTGATGTAACTGTTGCATCAACTCTTTAAAGGATTCTCGATCTTCGGCTTGGTTAATGGTTTCTAGGCTCGTGCCTAACAATTTAATGTTGTATTTAGCTAACACGCCGGCGTCGTTTAGTTCAACCGCCATGTTCAGGCCAGTTTGGCCGCCTAAAGTGGGCAACAAAGCATCCGGCCGTTCTTTGGCCAAAATGGCACTTACAGAATCCAAGCTAATTGGATCTAAGTAAACTTCATCCGCAATTTCATCGTCGGTCATGATCGTCGCTGGGTTGGAGTTGATCAAGACCACTTCATAACCTTCTTCACGCAGGCTGAGGCAGGCTTGGCTGCCAGCGTAGTCAAATTCAGCGGCTTGGCCAATGACGATGGGGCCAGAACCGATTACGGCAATTTTATGAATGTTCAGATCTTTAGGCATGTTGGAGCACCTCTTTTGCCATCAATTGTTTGAATTCTTGGAAGAAAATTTGGCCGTCTAACGGACCAGGATTGGCTTCGGGATGGTATTGAACGCTGATCACTGGTAAGGCTTTGTGCGCCAAGCCTTCGACGGTATTGTCGTTGCCTTCAACGGCGGTGATCTTCAGGTCAGTTTGCGCTACCGAAGCAGCGTCAACGGCGTAACCGTGGTTTTGGCTGGTCATGATCGTATGACCGGAAGCCAATAATTTAACCGGATGATTTTGCCCGCGGTGCCCAAATGGTAAGGCGTAAGTTTTGGCACCATTCGCCAGCGCTAATAGTTGATGGCCTAAACAAATACCAGCAACCGGATAATGGTGCTCTAATTGTTGTAACAGCGGCAGGCTGTTTGGATAAGCCGTCGGGTCATCGGGGCCGTTGGAAACGAAGATGCCGTCAGGATTTAAGGCGGCAATCGTTTCAAAATCCGTTTGGTAAGGCAAAACGGTCACTGAACAGTTTTGTTTGAGTAGTTGTTGAATGATCGCATGTTTGATCCCGAAGTCTAACAAGACAACGTGGTAGTCGGCATGTAAGGGATGGAAGCTTTCTTGTTCCAGGCAAGGTTGTTTATCCAGTTGCTTGGCCAAAACTTTATATAAGGAAGCAAAGTCTGTGGCCGCAACGGGTTCATTGCTTAAAATAGCCTGCATCGTGCCATTGACCCGAATGTGCTTGGTGAGAGCCCGGGTGTCAATGCCGCTAATGCCAGGAATTTGTTCGGCGGCTAAAAAGTCATTTAAGGATTGCTGATAATCATGGTGGGTGATCTCAGCGTCTAAGTGGCGAATGATCACCGCTTGGCAACTGGCTTTTGGCGCCTGATTTTGATGTAAGTTAATGCCATAAGTTCCAATTAAAGGATAAGTAAACGTTAATAATTGGTTTGTATAGGAAGGATCCGTAATGGCTTCTTGATAGCCGGTCATGCCGGTGTTGAAAACAACTTCGCCAGCGGCTAATGCATGGGTGGCACCAAAAGCGACGCCGGTGAACGTCGTGCCATCTGCTAAGGTAAGGTATTTTTGCATTGAATTCATATCCTTTCGCAAATATTCAGTTTGATTGTTACTAGTAAACCGCATTTTTGAGCAAAGGTCAACTGAAAAATGATTATTTTAGCATATTAACTGCTAAATAGTGCATATTTTTGGAATTATCCAGTTATTTTTGCATAAAAATAAAAAAACCTTGCATTTTCGTGTCATCTGCCGTAAGCTATTTGCAAATGATAAATCGACTAAAAATTCATGAGAAATGAATATTGATTATTAGAGAGATGATGAGAAATGAAAACAGCCTTAGTCGGGGTCACCGGTTATGGCGGCATGGTGTTATACCAATTGCTCCAACAACACCCAGCCGTTACGGAAATTAACCTTTATGGACACAGTCAAACAACAGATCAACCTTTAAGTGAAGCCGTACCCATGTTTGGCATTAGCGCCACTGCCATGATTCATCCTTATGATGTGGCAACCATCATGGCCGCCAACGATGTGGTGTTTTTCGCCACCTCGGCTGGGGTCACCTCACAAGTGGCCGCACCCTTTATTGCCGCCGGCTTTCCAGTGATCGACTTGTCTGGGGATTACCGCTTAAAGCAACCGGCGACTTATGAAAAGTGGTACCACAAGCCAGCCGCACCACAAGCGGCTTTAGACGCAGCTTACTATGGCTTAGCCGAATTTGGGCAAGTTGGGAGCGCCAAATATGTGGCTAATCCAGGTTGTTACGCCACCGCCACATTGTTAGGTTTAGCGCCACTGGCACAAAACGATTTGATCCAACCGGATTCAATTGTGGTCGATGCCAAGTCAGGCACATCTGGCGCAGGTAAAAAGTTGGCTACGTCAACGCATTTCAGCCAAACCAACGAAAACCTACAATTGTATAAAGTGGATCAGCACCAACACATTCCAGAAATCATGCAACAATTACAAGCTTGGAATCCAGAAATTCCGGCCATTGAGTTTACCACCACGTTGATCCCAGTGACCCGCGGCATTATGAGTACGATTTATGCCAAGGTCAAACCTGGCACCACAGCCGAGCAGTTAGTCGCTGCGTTTGAAACCACTTATCAACACGCCGACTTCGTCCGATTTGGCGCAACGTTACCAATGTTAAAACAAGTGCAAGGCACCAATTTCTGTGACCTGGGGTTGCAATACAACCCCGTCACCCACAATGTCACCGTGGTCAGCGTCATCGATAACCTGATCAAAGGGGCAGGGGGCCAAGCCATTCAAAACTTAAATCAAATGTTTGGGCTAGACGCGGCGGCAGGTTTGCCAACCCACGTGATCATGCCTTAAACCGTTACACGGGAAAGGGAGTTATCTTATGACAGAAAAAACCATCACAACATTAACAGAATTCAAATGGCCGCAAGGGTTCGCTTCAGACGGCGTTCACGCTGGGTTACGCAAAGAACGCAAGGACATGGGGTGGTTGTACTCTCAAGTACCTGCACAAGCAGCTGGTTGTTACACCACCAACCAATTTCAAGCGGCGCCAACGGCTTTGACCAAAAAGACTATTAACGTGAAGCATGAATTACAAGCCATGGTGATGAACAGCGCCAACGCCAATTCATGTACTGGTGAACAGGGCGAAAAAGATGCCGCCACCATGCAAGCGTTAGCCGCTGAAAAGTTGGGCATTGCGCCTGAATTAGTGGGGGTTGCCTCCACAGGGTTAATTGGGGCGAACTTGCCCATGGACATTGTGAAAGCCGGCATTGCCCAAATGGAACTGACGCAAAATACCGCCGTTACCGAAGCGATTTTAACCACGGACTTACATCCTAAGACGATTACCGTGACCTGCGAAGTTGGTGGTCAAACCGTCACCATTAGTGGTTTTTGTAAAGGCTCTGGGATGATCCATCCGAAAATGGCCACCATGTTAGGCTTTGTTACCAGTGATGCCAACATTGCTGGCACGCAATTACAAGCCTTACTCAGTGCAGAAGTGGATAGCACCTTTAACCAGATCACCGTCGATGGTGATACCTCCACCAATGACATGGTGGTGGTCATGGCTAACGGGTTAGCAAAGAATCCTGAACTGACCCCTGACCAAGCGGATTACAGCACGTTTGCCACCGCCTTACATCAAGTATTAGCCTTTTTGGCCCAAGCCATCGCCGCTGACGGCGAAGGCGCCACGAAGTTAGTGGAGGCCAATGTGAAAGGGGCCGCTAACGGCGCTGATGGGCAAAAGGTGGCCAAAACCATCGTCGGCTCGAACTTATTAAAGGCTGCCATTTTCGGCGAAGACGCCAACTGGGGCCGGGTGATGAGTGCCATTGGTCAAACGGATGCGCAAGTGGACATTCACCATGTGTTCGTTTGGTTAAATGGCTTGGCCTTGGTTGAAAACAGTCGCAGTGCGGCGTTTGATGAAGCTGAGATGAAAAAAGCCATGCAAGCTGAAAAAATCGTGTTGGACGTTGATTTAAATAGCGGGGCCGCCACTGGCCAAGCCTGGGGCTGTGACCTGACTTATAAGTATGTCCAAATTAATGCTAGTTATCGGAATTAAGTTTTGAAATGAGGTAAATGATTTATGAAAGAGACGATTGTCATCAAGATTGGCGGCCATGCAAGTGATCAATTGCCGGTCAGCTTTTATCAACAACTGAAAAAGTGGCGCGAAGCTGGTAAGCAGATTCTGATCGTCCATGGTGGCGGTCCGCAAATTTCTGAATGGAGCAGCGCCCTAGGCCTCTCCGTTGAGAAAAAAGATGGCATTCGTGTCACGGATGAGCAAACGTTGGCGGTGACCAAGGCCGTGTTACTGGGCGTCGTGCAGCCGAATATTTGCCAAGCGTTGGCGCACCACGGCTTACCTGTGATTGGGTTGAATACCAGCGACAATGATTTGTTAACAGGCGACTATTTAGACGAAACCGTTTATGGTGAAGTAGGCCAAGTGCAACACATTAACCAAGATCGGTTAAATGAGTTGTTGGCTGATCAAATCGGGGTGTTAGCGCCGTTGGCCGAAACGGCGGATGGTGAATGGTTAAACGTCAACGCGGATGTGGCGGCGGCAACGATTGCCGCGCAGTTAACCGCGTCCACCTTAGTCTTGCTGACGGATGTGCCTGGTGTGCTGGCCGCTGGTAAAGTAGTGCCACAACTGGATGAAGCCCATGCCCATGAATTATTTGTTAAAAATATTATTAAATCAGGCATGCAGCCAAAAATTAAGGCGGCGTTTGAAGCACTGAACCAAGGGGTGGATAAAGTGTGGATCACGGACAATATTGCCCGGCCTGGGACGTTATTACACGAGTCACCAATTATGGAAAGTAAAGAAGGTTAGTTTTATGGAACATGTATTTGAAACTTATCAACGGTATCCTTTTGATTTAGTCTCAGGCCATGATTGGCACTTGACGGATGATTCAGGGAAGACGTATTTGGATTTTACCAGTGGGATCGGTGTTTGCAGTTTTGGTTACAGCAATCAAGTGATTCAGGATAAATTAACCGCACAAGCGGCTCAAGTTTGGCATACCACCAACTTGTACGAAAGTCAGTTACAAGAAGAAGTGGCCACCTTATTGTGTCCAGAAGGGATGCTGGCCTTTTTCTGTAATTCTGGGACTGAAGCCAATGAAGCAGCTTTGAAACTAGCACGGAAAGCCACCGGCAAAACCACGATTTTGTCCTTTAACGACAGTTTCCACGGCCGCTCTTATGGCGCCATGTCCATGACCGGCAATCCCAGTGTTCAAGCGGGTTATAGCCCCCTGGTACCAGGGATTAAGTTTGCGGATTACAATGAACCAGCGGCCATTGATCAGATCACACCCGACTTAGCAGCCGTGATTTTAGAAGTCATCCAAGGGGAAGGCGGCGTTAATCCGGCCAAGGCCCAGTGGTTAAAGCAAGTTGAAACAGCTTGTAAAGCCAACCAGGTGTTATTGATCATTGATGAGATCCAAACAGGGATCGGCCGAACCGGGAAGAAGTTCGCTTATGAATATTACGACTTAGACCCCGACATCATTACCGTGGCCAAAGCGTTAGGCAATGGGATCCCTTGCGGCGCAATGCTGGGTAAACAGGCGTTGGCACCTGCTTTTGGACCTGGTAGCCATGGCACCACATTTGGTGGGAATAAATTAGCTATGGCGGCCGCTACTGGGGTGTTGGAACAGCTGACACCTACCTTTTTGGCAGAAGTTCAAACCAAAGCCGCTGCCATGTGGCAAGTGTTGCAAAATGAAATTGCCACATTACCAGTGGTCACCCGTGTCACCGGTATGGGCTTGATGATCGGCATTCGGTTAAAGGATGACGCCGTGGCCAACGACATTGTGATCCAATTACAACGCGCCGGCCTGTTGACCTTAACCGCTAAGCATAATACCATTCGGTTATTGCCACCATTAGTGATGCCGCAAGCCGAATTATTAGGTGGGCTGGCACTGATCAAACGTGCGCTTCAATCCGTGAAAGGGGTAACAGCATAATATGACTAATCATTTTCAAAATACATCATTCTTAAAAGAAATCGACTTTACCACGGCCGAACTCAACTATTTCATCGACTTTGCCTTGCATTTAAAGGATATGAAAAAGAAAAACATTCCGCACAAATACTTACAAGGTAAAAACATTGCCTTATTGTTTGAAAAAAATTCAACTCGGACGCGCTCAGCCTTTACCGTGGCCAGCGTTGACTTAGGGGCCCATCCTGAATTTTTAGGCAAAAATGACATTCAGTTTGGTAAAAAAGAATCCACCAGCGACACCGCCAAAGTCTTAGGCAGTATGTTTGACGGCATTGAATTCCGAGGCTTTGCGCAGGAAACTGTTGAAACCTTAGCCGCAGATAGTGGGGTTCCCGTTTGGAACGGCTTAACCGACCAATGGCACCCAACGCAAATGATTGCCGACTTTATGACGTTAAAAGAACATTTTGGCCATTTGAAAGTCTTGACCTTAACTTACTTAGGCGACGGTCGGAACAACATGGGCAATTCGTTGTTGGTCACAGCGGCTAAATTAGGGGTCAATATTCATATTGGGGCGCCTGAAAGCTTGTGGCCAGCCCAAGACATTGTGGACTTGGCCAAAGCCGAAGCCGCCAAACATGGCAGTGACGTTTTGTTAACCGCTGACCCACAGGAAGCAGCTGCCGGTTCAGACGCCTTGTATACGGACGTTTGGATCTCCATGGGGGAAGACGTGGATCCAGCAGAACGGATCAACGCTTTGAAACCTTATCAAATCAACCAAGCCTTGTTAGACGCCACCGGCAAAGATGATACCATTGTGTTGCATTGTTTGCCTGCCTTCCACGATCACAAAACCACTGTTGGCAAGCAATTAGGCGAACAATTCCACATGGACGCTTTGGAAGTCACGGACGACGTGTTTAACGGCCCACATTCAGTGGTTTTTGAAGAAGCTGAAAACCGGTTACACTCGATTAAAGCGGTGATGGCTGCGACTTTAGGGGATTTATTTATTCCAGATAGTTTGTTTGATGAAAAGTAAAGCTTAATACTAGCGTGCGATTTACCTGAAAAGGCAAGTCGTGCGCTTTTTTTGATGTCTTAAAATAATAACGGTTGAATTGCGTAAATTAAAGTATCAAGGATTAATAAGTTGCTACAAATTTGTAGCAATACTATGCTTGAAATATGATTTAAAGGCGCTTTTATGTACGCAAGTCAGGCTACGATACAACGCTTTTTACTGGATTTTAAACGGGCTATTTCGCATCAGGATTGGGAAATTGTGCAACGTCGGGCCAGCTATGCCAGTGTGACGGGCATGACGCCAGCAGCGATTCGGATTGTACTTTTGCAGTTAACGCCGGCAGATTATGTGGCAGGACCTGAGCGAGATCGCAATCGTCCTGGGGAATACGTTTGGAAGTTTCGCAAATACGGCCTTACACCAAGCTATTTGTACATTAAGGTCAAATTGGTTGCAGGCCACGCTAAGGTGCTTTCATTTCATGAGACGATTGATGGATAAAGAGGACAATGAAATGGTAACTGAAGTTAGAATGGTGACTGAAACGTATCACTTACACGGTCAAACGATTGAAGCGTGTGTACCAGCACGTTTTGATTTGAAGACGGGCCACCAAGTATTTGATGAAGTGTTGGATGAGCAGGCTATTCAACAAGCATTTACAATTTATCGGTGCAAAAATCAAATTATTTCAGTGCAACGTATCAAAACATTACGCCAAAACTTAGGGTTAAGTCAGCGTGATTTTGCGGCTTTGTTAGGCTGGAGCCCAACGACGATTGCGACTTATGAAACCGGCACGTTGCCTTCCCATGCTCATAATAGTGCGTTACTGGCCTTGGAACAAGATCAGCAACATGTCCAATTTCTATTCACTGTGAATCGTGAAAAGATCAGTCAACGCGGTCAAACGGCACTGTTGGCACAGCAGGCACCTGTGGCGGCGCAAGTCTTGATTGAAACGGGGATCACTGAAAGTTTTCAAGCCACAAATCAGACGATTGTTGCAGGGTATCAAGTCTTTGATCTGAAAAAATTTGGTCAATTTGTGAGTTTCTTTTTACAACAAGGACCTCATTGTGATGCGCGGCAATTAAATGATTTATTAGCCACGGCTGACTTTACTTTTTTCGGACAACAGACAGTCGGTATTAGTGGGATGGTGTACTGCAAACCAGCAACCAAAGTCGAGCCGATCAAGCGCCAATTAGTGTATGGCGCTTTGGTGAATTCAGGTGTACTTGCCGAAACGGCAACTGGCTATCAAGCAACACAGGCAGTTGATGAAACTTGGTTTACAGCGTTAGAATTAGCAACCATGCAGGCAGTGGCGCAGTCTGGACCAGATGAGAAAATGTTGCAACGCATTGGAACGGCTGACGAAATTGCCTATGATCGCGTGAACTAAAAAATCGGCTACTCATTTTTCGAGTAGCCGATTTTTTAGTTTAGCTGATGGACGTCTTGTTGTCGTGGCACCGGCAAAACCGTCGCCGTATCTTTGGTGAGCAGGGCCTCGGTTAATTGAACTGCACTTAGCGTACTGTTTTCGTAAGGCTGGAAATAGTAAGTGGGTTGGCTTAGTTGCATGTAGCCGCGGTACTGGGTGTAGTCGGAATTGCCATTGGTTTGTAATTTCAGGTTTTTGGCAATGTCGAACGGCTCTAACAAGTGATTAACGGTGTTAATGGCTGCTTGATCAGACATGCGTGGGGCAAATTGGCGGGTGTAGGCGGCGCGGACAAAGCGGGAAGTCGATGTATAGTCGCCAGGTAGGCCCAAGGCGCCGGAACCAGGGCCAATTTCTTGGGCCGTGTAATCGTGGAATTGGCGCTCAGGTTGACTGCCATTTTGCAGTTGCACGTAATTGCCAAGGTTTTGTTGGTGCCATTCAAAGTTGGGACTGTTGGTCATGACGCCGACTGGATCGTTTAACCAATGCAGGCCGTCTGCGCGAATTTCTAAAACGTTGCAATGGCCAGCTTGATCGGTAATGATCCAATGTAGCGGCACGTTGGCATGTAGCAGCGGCAATTCAAAGTTAACTACGTTGATTTGATCTAAATCAGCAGCTACATCCGCGTTATTCTGATGCAGCCCTAACAGCCAATTTAGCAATTCAAAGGAAGCCAGATTCAATTTATCGGCAGCAGGGGTATCCGTGTACTGGGCTTGGCCAGAGAAATAGAGTGCCGCCGCACTAAGGCCAGTTTCATTAACGCCATCGACTAAAATATAGTCTTGCAATTTAGCGCCGGCGCCTACAAACCCGTAACGTGTGGTGAACTGACTGCCTGTCACGCTTTGAAACGTGTAATGACGTGGCAGTACCACTGGCTCACCACCAAGCTCAAAGGCGAAATCCATGGTGCGGGCTAACCAGTAATGGCCATCACTGGTTTGATAAGTCAAACTTGTACACATGTGCAAAACTTCTTTCGTTGGGGATTACGTTTAGTTTAGCACGCTGCGCCAGGGAATGCGACGGCCATTAAAATGTGAAAAAAGTGAGGTGATCAGGTGAAAATTACAAAAAAGCAACGCTGAAAGCCATCAGCGTTGCTTAAGCATTATTGATTGTTGCCATCCGGTAATAACACCGTTTGGTTGTCACCGTCATCGTAAACCATCACATATTCAGGAAACTCGCTTTGGAACGCAAACTGGGTATCAAAGCGGGCAATCATTTGCTTGTTGTAAAGGTAATCGTAGCTGACATGGCCCTTTTGGCTGGAAAGCCGGAAGGTCAGGGTATCGTCCATAGGTAGGACGCCTTGTAAGTATTGGTCGATAATGAACCAAAATTCATCGATCATTTCACCAGGTAATTTTGCGATCACATCGTAAGTGGCAAAGCGTTGTTGATTGGCTGCAAACATAAAGTGGGCCTCCTTTGGCCTTAACAGGCGTTCGTAATGTTCATTGTGGTTCTATGCTAGCACTTTTAAATTAAAAACCAAAGCAAACTGCTCTTTAAAATTGGGCTTTGATCAATTGGGCCAGTAGCTGAATCCCCCGGCGAAAATCAGCAGGTTCCGCGTAAGCAAATGAAAAACGAATGGCCTGGCTTTTTCGAAAACTGTACACGGTGCCGGGATTAAAGAGGATGCCCTGTTGTTGAGCTGCTTGAAACAGGCGGGTTAAGTTTAAACGTGGATCAAACTTGACCCATAAGTAGAAGCCGCCTGTTGGAGCCTGCCAAGTGGCGTAAGGGGTGAGGTAGGTGGTGACGGCGTCTAAAGCTGCCTGGCAGCGCTGGGCCAGTTGCTGGCGCAAATCGGTTAAGTAAGTTTGATAAGCCGGTTGGGCTAAAATCGCCGCGTAGGTGCTTTGGGACAGGGAGCTGGCGCCGTAATCGGTTTGCATTTTCACGTCGGCTAAGCGCTGAATAATCGGTTCTGGCGCCACGACCCAGCCTAAACGTAGGCCAGGCGCTAAGTTTTTGGAACAAGTGCCCAGGTAAATCACCGCGCCCGTTTGGTCTAACGCCTTTAACGGCGCCGGTGGTGGGGTGGTGAACCACAAGTCTTGATAAGCCGTATCTTCAATAATCGGCAGTTGTCGTTTTTGGGCAAAGGTGAGTAAGGCTTGGCGTTGGGCCAGCGTCATCACTTGGCCAGTGGGGTTGTGAAAACTGGGAATGGTGTACAGCACTTGCTGCGCAGGGGTTTCCGGCAGTTGCCAGTAGGCCAGCCCACTACCCGTTAGCGGAAGCCCCACCAGCTGGATGCCTGCCGATTGAAAGACTTCCAAGGATTTTAAGTAGGTGGGATTTTCAGTGTAAACCGTGGCCTGCTGATTTAACAGGGACACGGAGATCAGTTGTAAGGCCTGTAAAGACCCTGAGGTGATCAAAATTTGGGCCGGTGTGGTGTGAATTTGCCAGCGTTCTAACTGCGTAACCAGCTGTTGGCGCAAGGCCAGGTCGCCTTGTGGGGGTAAGTAATTCAGTTGGGTCAGTTGGTCGCTGACTTGTTGTAAGGCAGTTTGAAACAGTGCCTTGGGCAACAAGCTAGGGGCGAGTTCCCCGGTGCTTAAGCGTAACGGCGTGTTAAATTCAGTGCGATTAATGGTTTGAATGGTGGGTAAATTGGCATTAAACGGGCCACTGGCCACATAATCGGCCCAATTGAGATTTTTTTGTTGCATCAGTAAGGACCAAGTATTGCTAATGATCGTGGTGCCGCCGCCACGGTGGCCGCTGATCAAGCCAGCTGCTTGTAACTGTTGGTAAACCAGACTAATGGTGCTGCGATTTACCCCGAGCTGTTTCGCCAAAACGCGTTGGGCCGGTAAAGTTTGGCCCACCAACCAATTGCCTTGGGCGATCTCTTGTTGGCAATATTGAATCAATTGCTGGTACAGGGGTTGGGCGGTGTCTTGCCGTTGCCAATGGAATTGCACTTGCATGGTGCCACCTCTTTCAGATTTGGCTGGGTTAATCAATTGGATTTGGCTGGTTGCAGCAACCTAAAAACCAGTTAAACTAAGGCTATCATAACATAGTTTGGATGGGTGAGAGATGACAACATATTGGCAAGGCATTGGGTTTGGTTTGGCGTATATTGCCCCAATTGGCCTACAAAATTTATTCATGATCAAAACCGCATTGGCTCAGACCCGACCACGGGCGCTGATCGTGGCCGGCTTTGTGACTTTTTTTGATATTTCGTTGGCGTTAGCCTCGTTTTTTGGGATTGGGCAGTTATTGGTAACCTTTCATTGGTTAAAATTGCTGATTTTATTGGTAGGCAGCCTAGTGATTTTAGTCATGGGGTACGGTTTATTGCGGGAAAAACCCGACACGACCTTAGCCCCTAGTCGTGACTTTCGTTATGGGGCGGCTTTTGTCACCGCTTTTAGCGTGGCCTGGTTAAATCCCCAAGCGATTTTAGATGGGACCTTGTTGTTAGGCGCTTTTCGGGTATCGCTACAAGGAGCGGCTGCAGATTGGTTCGTCATCGGGGTGTGCACGGCGTCAATTTTATGGTTTTTCGGGATCGCGTTGACACTGACCTGGCTGCGGGAACGGTTTAAGCCCAGCTTTTTAGTGGGGTTAAATCGAATTTGTGGCGTGGTGATCTTGGTGTATGGGTTGCGGTTGATGGTCGATTTCATCAAAGCGGTGGCCTAATCAGTCAGTTGTTCGAGCTGTTTCAGGCCAGCCACAATGGCCTGCTTGGAATACTGGCCGGCTTGTAATTGCGTATCGTTGTACTGATTTAACGTGTTGTAAAACCACAAGCTAAGCGCCATGAATTTTGGCTCCGTCATGGCATAGCGTAACTTTAACAAGCGAGCAGCCGCAGCGCCATAGGCTTGCTGGTGGATCAACTGTTGCAATTCAGCTTGATGCGGCAAGTTTTGGGCCTCTTTTGCCGGAAAGATAATTTCGGTTTGCGCAGCGCCTTTACGCTGGGCCAGCAGGTAACCTAAGCCTTGGGCAAAGCTGTTGATCTGCCGCATGATCCAATCGTTTTCTTCAGTCATGCTAAGGGCTTCCTTTCAAAAAATGCCGACCACAGGGCTGTGATCGGCATTTTGATTAATGTTCAATTTGATAGGTCAGTTGGACCATTTCGCCGATTTTTTCGGTGTGGGTCAGGTTTAACGGCACATCTTTCAGTTGGGTGTGCAGTAATGGGATACCTTCACCTAACAGAACAGGGGCAATGGTGATGATCAATTCATCGATTTGCTGGGCTTGGAGTAACACTGCAAATAAGTCCACGCCACCGACTAACCAAATGTCGTTGCCAGGTCGGGTCTTCAGTTGTTCAACAAATTGGACCACGTTGCCGGCGACCACGGTAGCGTTATCTTCCGTATCGTGTAGTGTGGTGGAGAAGACGAAGTTTTGCTTATCGCGATAAGGATAGCTACCCGCTAAGTTGTTGGCTTTTAAATAGGTTTTACGCCCCATGATCACTGTATCGATGGTGCGATAAAACTTTTGATAGGCTTGGTCAGCCTGAGAAGTATTCAGTTGTTGGAGCCAGGTCATACCGCCGTTTGCGTCTGCAGTATACCCATCTAAACTTTGAATCAAATACAAAATTACTTTACGTTGCGTTGCTGCCATTTAAATCAACCCCGTTCGACTAGTATTTTGTGAAACAATGTTTAAATTTATTATACCTGAAAACGATTGCAAAAGCGAATTGAAACAATAACGATGAGGTAATGTGTTTGCTAAAAAACAGTTTGCTAGCCTGAGTTAAAGCGCTACAATGAAAACAAATGAATGGGGTGAACGCAGGTGCATGTGACAGCGACCATGATGGTCATTTTGATTGGGTTAGGTTTTTTAGCGGGGTTTATTGATTCGGCGGTAGGCGGTGGCGGTTTGATCTCCCTACCAGCGTTAATGTTTAGTGGCTTGCCGCCAGCCGCTGCGGTGGGGACCAATAAAATTATTGGTGCCGCAGGGTCGTTCACCAGCACTTTGATTTTTCGACGTTCTGGAAAAATCAATTTAAAGTTGCTGCGGTACTTAATGCCATTTACGGTGGTGGGGGCGTTACTAGGCGCCTGGGCGGTGACGCAGATCAGTTCCAACGTGTTAAAGCCGTTAATGTTGATTTTGTTGGCGGCGGTGTTGGTGTACACGATTTGGCATCGTAATTGGGGCGCCAAGTCCACTTTTAAACAGCTAACGGGTTGGCACTGGGTTGGTTTTGCGCTGGTGATCGGTGCGTTAGGGTTTTACGATGGCTTTATTGGCCCAGGTGTGGGGTCTTTTCTGATTTTTGCCTTTCTCAGTTTAGGCTTTGATTTCTTAGGGGCAGCCGGCAACGCGAAGTTGTTGAACTTAACCAGCAATGTGGTGTCGCTGATCTTGTTTATCGTGTTAGGACACGTCCATTTTTTAATTGGCTTACCGATGGGCGTCGCCAGTGTGATCGGGTCCTTTTTAGGGGCACGGATCACGTTGAAAATGGGCACGCAGTTTATTCGGGTGATTTTCATTGGCATGACATTGATTTTATTATTAAAGAATACTTGGGATTATTTCCACTAAAAAACTGCCGCAATGGGCAGTTTTTTTGTTAAGCTTTAGGACCAGGTTCCGAAGCGATGAGCTGTAAGTCGCCTTGTAAGGTCCAGGATTTTACGTCAAAGGGTAGGAAGAAATGCTGACCGCGTTGAATGGGATAATCGGTGCCATCCACCGTGATCATGCCATTACCATCTAACACTGAAACCAAAGTATAAGGGGCAGTGGTGCGGTTTAACGTCAATGACTGGGTGACGCGCCATTGGTAAACGCTAAAGTAAGGCGCCTTGATGTAAGTGGTGATCGTCGCCCCTGCTTGTGCATCAGTTTGGATGTCTAAGGTTGGCATTTTAAAGGGCACCGTGGTCACGTCGATGGATTGTTGCAAGTGGAGTTCACGTTTTTGGCCGGATTTAGCGTCTACCCGATCGTAGTCGTATAACCGATAAGTGGTGTCGCTACTTTGTTGGGTTTCTAAGGCCATAATGCCCTTCCCCAAAGCGTGGATCGTGCCGCTTGGGACATAGTAGAATTCCCCGGCTTTAACGGGCACGTGTTCAAATAGATCTTGCCAGTCGCCGGCTTCGATCAATTGTTTTAATTCAGCGCGGGTTTGTGCTTTGTGGCCGTAAACCAATTCAGCGCCAGGTTCAGCAGAAATAATGTACCAGCATTCTGTTTTCCCCAGCTCATGTTCGTGTGCTGCGGCGTAAGCATCATCCGGATGGACTTGAACGGATAAATCGGCTTCAGCGTCTAAAATCTTAGTGAGTAATGGGAAAACAGCACCTTGGGCATTGCCGAAAACGTCCCGATGCTGGGCCCAAACTTGGTCCAGTGTAAGCCCTGCGTAAGGGCCATTGATCACCGTGCTTGGACCATGGGGATGGGCTGAAATGGCCCAACATTCGCCCGTTAAATCGCTGGGAATATCATAACCAAAGTCAGTTTTTAATTTTTTGCCGCCCCAAATTTTTTCTTGAAAATAAGGTTGTAAAAAGAAAGGTTCTGCCAACAAAATCACCTCATCATTAATAGTTGCCTTCAGTTTACCATAGTGGTCTGGACCTGACACAAAATAACGCGATGTAAGCGATTGCGATTCGTTTTACTTGAAATGACGGCCTGAATTCGCCATGATCAGAATTGGGTTGAGAAAAAGCTTGCACTTACAAAAAGTAAGTGATATATTAATGGTGAACTTAAAACAGAAGGGAAGATTTGAAATGGCAAAATTTCCAGCTTATGATCAAAAAACAATTTTAGACGACTTGCAGGCGGCAGCACCCAATGCAGTGATCAAAACCGATGCAGCGAGTTTAGCCGCGCATAAAAATGCGCCTAACGGTGTTGGCAGCGCTGATGGTGATTTGTTGGCCTACGTTGAAGTTGGCGATGAAGCGGATATTCAAGGCGTGCTGAAAGTAGCGCGGTATTACCATTTACCTGTGATCCCACAAACCACTGCTACTAGTACTGTTTCTGGCTCTGACGCCGTTAAAGGTGGCATTTTATTATCCTTGAAGCGCATGAATCAAATTTTGGAAGTCAGCCGTGCCGATCAAGTTGCCGTGGTGCAACCAGGTGTGATCAACAAAGACTTGGATGATGCCGCACGTAAAATTGGGATGTTTTACGCCCCAGATCCTGGTTCAAAAGGCATTGCTGCAGTTGGGGGCAATGTTTCCACCAACGCAGGTGGCATGAGCACCGTTAAATATGGTGCCACTAAAGATAACATTTTAGGCTTACACGTGATCTTAGCAGATGGGCGCAAAGTCGAATTAGGCCATCGCACGTTGAAACAAGCCTTTGGCTACAACTTGACCCAATTGTTTGTCGGCGCAGAAGGGACTTTGGGCATTGTAACGGAAATTACGGTTAAATTGATGCCATTGCCTTTAGGCACCCCAATTACGGGGTTGGCTTTCTTTGAAAACATGACCGCTTTGGCGAAAGCGGTCACCGAAGTGCGAGCTTCAGGTGTTTACCCAGCCATGTTGGAAGCGTTGGATAAGCCAACTTTAGGCGCGTTAGACCGTTACGAAGGCACCCATTACGCCGATGAAAGTGGCGCCATGTTGATCTTGCGGTTAGATGCCGGTGGTCAAGAAGCGTTGGCTAAAACGCAAAGCGTCTTAGAAGAATTTGGCGCGTTAAAAGTCCAAGTCACCAGTGATGAAAAGGAACAAGCTGCCATTTTGAAATTACGGCAAGACATGTTGCCAGCCGTTTTTGCCAATGGCAACCACGTGATGGAAGATATGGCGGTGCCATTATCTAAACTTGCTGAAATGATGGATTACATTGCTAAACTGGCCAAAGACTTAGACCTTGAGATCTATACGGCCGGCCACGCTGGTGACGGTAACGTGCACCCATCGATTATCTGGCCTAAGGCAGAAACTGAAGTCCCAGCCAAAGTCACCGAAGCTTTACAATTAATGTTCCGCAAGGCCTTGGCACTTGGCGGCACGATTTCAGGTGAACACGCAGTTGGGATGTTGAAAAACCAATGGAACGCTGAAGAATTAGGCCCTGAGGTGGATCAATTACAACATCAGATCAAATCATTATTAGACCCAATGAACATTTTAAATCCAGGTCGTAAGATCAACTAAATCTGAGTGGGCCATAATGCGTTTAGCCTTCGAGTATTAGCGAAAAAATAGGTAGAACTCTGAATTTTGAGTTCTACCTATTTTTGTGGCTAAAGGTCGAAGGTTGCATTATGGCGCACGTTAGAGGCCAACTTTGTTCCTTTTTTCAGATGGATTCAAAGTTGGCCGGGTGCGGTGCGCAAATCAAACTAAGTCATGATAGCCCGGCTACTTTTTTGTGACGGGCAGGTGCCATTTTCTGAAGGAACCTTGGTTTTTTAGTGAAGAATTGATGACGATTACGGCCGTTTAAGTTCCAGTTAAGCCAGCTTTCATATGCTGAATTTATCAGTTAAGTGAAAGGACTGTAGGCGAAGATGGAAGCTTTTCAATTTTTAAAAACGAAACCGATGACGGCCGAACCAACCTTAGGCCGCACTATGATGTTAGACAAAGGATTAGGCTTAAATGCCGTTGATGATTTGATTGCCACTGCTGGCGAAGATATTAGTTTTGCTAAGTTTGGGTGGGGGACGACGGCGACCATGGATCGGGAGCTGATCTTGGCGAAAACGCATAAGTACAATGCAGCCGGGATTATGCCGTATCCAGGAGGCACCTTGTTGGAAATTGCCGCAGCCACAGGCCAGTATGATGAGTTTTTGGCAGAGGCGGATGCGTTGGGCTTTAAAGGCATCGAGGTTAGCGATGGCTCAACGCAGATTGACCATCAAAAGCGGCAACAGTTGATCACACAGGCGCGAGATGCTGGTTTTTTTGTCATCTCTGAAGTTGGCAAAAAGAATCCTAAGCTCGACCATGAACTGACTACCCGGGAGCGGATGACCACCATTGCGGCGGATTTAGCAGCCGGCTCAAATTATGTGATCATTGAAGCGCGCGAAGCCGGGAAAAATATCGGTATTTATGATGCGCAAGGCCAAATCGTCGATGATGAATTAGCAGCAATCACCACCCATGGCATCGACCATTTGATTTTTGAAGCGCCGTTAAAAGCGCAACAAGTGGCCTTGATCTTAAAATTTGGGCCGCAAGTGAATTTAGGCAATATTGCGTCGGATGAAGTGACGGCGCTGGCTACCTTGCGTTACGGGCTGCGTGGCGATACCGTCGGTCGGGTTTAGCCATGAAACGAATTTTTATTGTGCGGCATGGTAAAACCCAGTGGAATTTGGAAAAGCGCCTGCAAGGGGCGCACGGCAATAGCCCGTTATTGTTAGCGGACCTTACGGACTATCAGCGGCTAGCGGCGTATTTAGCGCAGTATTCATTTACCGCTTGGTATAGCAGCCCGATTCCCCGCGCGTTTGCAACGGCACAGGTGGTGCAAATGCAGCTCGGCCAACAGGCGCCGATCCAGCCGGTGCCTGATTTGGCAGAGTTAGGCTTTGGCTTGTGGGAAGGGGAGTTACGTGCTGACCTGGTGGCCCGTTCGCCACAATTATTCGCAAAACTCTCCCGGCGTGAAAATGATCCTGAACTAGCGGCCTTAGGCGTGGAGGACTTTGAACAAGCCCGCCATCGGTTTGCCAGAGCCATTTATAAAATCAGCGAACAGCTAGGGCCAGACGACAATGCGCTGGTTTTTTCCCACGGCGGCATTAGTCAGTTGGGCATTAAAACGTTAGTCGGCAATGAGCACTTATTAGGCCTGAAAAACTTGTCCACGTCGATTATTGGCTTTGTGGCGCACCAAGCTTATTTGGATGTTTATAATCAAACCGCGTATTTACAACGGGTAGACCTGAATGAAGGCAATACGTCGATTTAACGCAAAAAGCCGGGCCCAAATTACTTATTTTGATTTGCGCACCGCACCCGGCCGATTTTAGATTTACCTCCTAAAATCTCTAGCGTTAGATTTTGCTAACGCAAAATTTTATTTCGGAGGATGACCATTCTGGCGGACGAAAACCGTCACGCCAGAAACATGGCATCTAAAAAAAGGAACAAAACTTGCCTCTAACGTGTGCCATAATGCAGATTCCGACCTTTAACGGTAAAGCCCCCTAAGACTCAAAGAGCAGAGTCTCAGGGGGCTTTTCGTTAATACTCGGAACCTAAACGCATTATGGCTCACTCATTTTATGACAACTTCTTTTCCATTTGAACGCGGTAAGGTTGAAAGCCTACCACTTGGCAAAAATCTTGGAGTTCACGTTCGCCTTGCCAGTAGTTAAGCAACAATTTATGCGCGCCGTTGATCCGGGCACTTTTTTCAATAAAGCTCAGCAGTGCTTGCCGGGAACGGGTTTTTTCGAATTGCGGCAGAATAAACAGCTCGTGGATCTCAGCTTGTAGCTGAATGTGATTTTGAAAATCGATTTGATAACTGGCATAGCCAGTCACTTTGCCAGTGTCGGTTACGCTAACGATAAAATGGAGCCCAGGCAGGGTGACAAGTTGCTGGGCAAAGGCCATTTCAACGTGGTCGTAATTATAAGGGGCAAAAATGTCGGGCTGTTTTTGGTGCCGAAAGGTTTGCAAAGGTTCATTTAAACGGGCCAGGAGCTGGGTGTTTTTGGTTTCTAGGACTTGAATTTGCAAGACGATTCACCACCTTCATTTATAAATATCGCAATGTATGCGGTTACATACCTTAGCATAATAAAAAAAGGTCACCAAGTAAAGACTTGATGACACTTTTTTTAAATTATTTGCCCGCCTTGATCAACGCATCGGTGACCAATTTTAACTGACCGCGGGTTGCCAGTGGATCGTAGTAGTACATTTTATTGAAAGGTAGGGAAATAATGTGTTTGGCTTTAACGGCCTTTAATGATTTCCAAACTGGGTTTTTCTTCATGGCCACTAAATCAGGGTCTTTTTGACCTTTGCTGCTGGAAGTGGTGACGAACATGTAATCTGCCTGGTATTTTGGTAAGGATTCAACGGAGATCTCTTTAAAGCCCGCGCCAGAATCTACTTTTTTCAGGCTCTTTGGCAAGCTAAAGTTTAAACCAACCGTTAATGCTTGACCGCCGCGACTGAACCCGGTGCCGTAAGCGTATAATTTGCCACTTTGCATTTCGTAGATCCCAATGGTTTTCTTGGTGCTAATGCCGGCTTTCTTCAAACGAGCAGCTTGTTTGTTGCTGGCCTTTTGGAAGGACTTTTTAAAAGCTGTTGCTTGGGACTTACGGTTTAACAATTTGGCAAAGTAATTTAATGATGGGTATAATTGCTGGGTTTTGGTATAAGGAATTTCCACCGTTGGGGCGATTTTTTCCATTTTTTTGGTGTCGCTATCGGTGCTGGTGATGATCAGATCAGGCTTTAATTTCATCACCGTTTCGGCGTTCATCGGCGTGCCCACATCCTTGATGCTAGCCACTTTGCGTTGACTTAAGTAAGGGTTTTGCATTTCTAACTTCGTGGATCCCACCACGTTGACGCCTAAGGACATGACTTGGCCTAAGTACAAGCCAGCCACCACGCGTTTGGGATGGTTGGGCACTTGGACGGTGCCATTTTGTGCTTTAAAAGCGTGGGTATCCGCTGCTGCGGCTGGTTTGGCCAAGCCCACAAAGGCCAAGGTAATGATCAGCAGGCTCCCCAAGTAACGTGTTAACTTTTTCATCATAAAAAATTACCTCCTAAAGTCTCTAAGGACTATTTTGCTAACGCAAAATCTTATTTC
>NZ_AZDA01000140.1:87159-146298 GCF_001434575.1 Loigolactobacillus bifermentans DSM 20003 | reverse complement strand
AGGATGTCCAGTCTTGTGGCGTCAACCCACGCCGCAGGACACATGGCTCCTCCTAAGTGATTTAAGGTCTATTTTGCTTTCGCAAAATCTTATTTTCGGAGGATGTCCAGTCTTGTGGGGGCAGTTCACCCCGCAGGACACATGGCTCCTCCTAAAGTCTCTAGTGTCTATTTTGCTCTCGCAAAATCTTATTTCCGGAGGATGTTCATTCCCTCGGGCGAAAATGGGCCTCCTCGTATTATTAAAGCTCGTTTAAAGCAGATTGACGGGTGAGTAACAACATGAAATATGGTAATGTCAGCACCGCCACGACTAAGCCCACGGGTAATTGGCTAGGGGCAAAGAGATTTTCGGCTAAAATAGCCGCGCCTAAAATCAAATCGACCCCTAGCAAGGCGGCCACCGGCAAATAATGGCCGATGCGACTGCCCACACAGCGGCGGGCCAAGTGTGGCGCCATTAAGCCGACAAAGCTAATAGCGCCGCCACCGGCTACGGCTAAACCGGCTAACAAAACGGCCAGGCCTAGCAGTTGCTTGCGTTTGCGGTTGGTGGCTAGGCCTAAACCCGTAGCGGTATCCGGCCCCAAGGCCAGCAAATCGCTGCCGTGTAGTGCCAGCAGCAGGACGGGCAGAAGGATTACAAAGGCCAGCCCTAGCACACCAATGTAATGCCAATCTTGGTTCCAAAAGTCACCGCTGATCCAAATGATTAATTTGTCAAAATCAAACTGGTTTAGCTGTAATTCAATCAACAGAATCACGCCATTGAGCAAAGTACCGGTGGCGACCCCAACGAGTAACAGTTGCAACGGGTTTTGTTGGCGGTGTTGCAGAAAGGTCAATAACGCGCCACAAAAGCTACCGGCCACGGCACATAACGGCAGCGCCAAGGTTTGATTAAGTCCTGCAAAATTATGGCTTAAGGCCAGAAAGACCACGGCACCTAAGCTGGCACCGGCGTTGATCCCCATAATGCTGGTATCGGCCAACGGGTTTTCAGTCACTACTTGTAACAAGGCGCCACTAATGCTGAGGCAAAGGCCACAGATCAGGCTTAACGCGACTTGTGGCAGTCGAAATTGCAGTAACACCAGCTTGTCCTGGGCGGAACCGTGCCCTAGCAAGGTGGCGCGAACTTGTGCGGCGGTTAAGTGAATACTGCCGTGGGTCAGTTGGATGTAAAATAAAATCAAAAACAAGCCGAAAAGCCCAGCACACCAGGCCAAAGTACGACGTTTACTCATAGCGCACCCCCTGACCGCGGCCTAGGAAGATAAAGAGGAACAAGCCGCCTAAAATCGCCGTTAAGGCCCCTAAAGGCAGTTCAAAGGGTGGCCGGGCGGCTTTGGCCAAGGTATCGCCAAGGCAGAGAAAGGCGCCGCCGGCTAAGGCTACTTGGCCCACGGTTTGCTTAAACCGTTGCCCGCTGATCAAGGCAATACACTGGGGAATGCCTAAGCCCACAAAGGCAATGTTCCCGGCCACAGCCACACTGGCACCAGCACACAAGACAATGATCAAAGCGGTCCAAAAGCGGGTACGGGTGGTGCGGTTGCCCAGGCTTTGACTGAGTTGGTCATTTAACGCCAGTAAGGTCAGGTCATTTTTAAGCCAGAAAATACCGGCCGCCGCAATGATAGCAATCGGCAGCAACCATTTCACGGCGTCATAAGTGGTGCCGGAAAAGCCGCCTACCAGCAAATTTCGGTAGCGGGCCGTGGTTTGCGTGAGCAGGCTTAAGCCATAAGCCACACTGACTAAAAAGCCTGAAAAAATGGTACCGCCTAGAATCAAGCGTAGTGGGGCCAAGCCGCGTTGGGTCATGGAAAGGCCTAAAACACAGCCAAAGGCCAGCAAGGCACCCAGCAGCGCCAGACCAAACCGTGCTGCCATGGTAAACGGAACGCCTAAAATGGTGCCTAGGATCAAGGCCAAGTTCGCCCCGCTATTGACGCCGAGAATCGCCGGATCAGCAATGGGATTGCGGGCAATAGTTTGCAACAGCTGCCCAGACACGGCTAGGGCGCTGCCGACGATCAAAGCAGCCAGTGCCCGTGGCAAGCGAATGCTCGTAATTGTTTGGGCCTGTAGCGTGCTGCGGGGATGGAACAAGGCCAGCGGACTAAACCAAGTGGGGCCGCTACACACGTCTAATATGAAAGCTACCACCAATAACCCCACCAATAAACTGGTGACTAATGTGCGGTGTCGCATGTTGGCGCCTCCTTTTTGGGACAGGTGTCATAGCTGACAATGGCCGGGCGCCCGGTTAACGGATCAGGTTGTAAGCTGGCCTGAATTTGGAAGACCTCCGCTAACATTTCAGCGGTGAAGACTTGTTCAGGACTGCCTTGGTACCGCACCTCGCCATCTTTTAAGCACACTAAAAAGTCGCAAAACCGCGCCGCTTGATTAAGATCGTGCAAAATTAAAATGATGGTTTTTTGTTGCTGCTGGTTGAGCTGTTGCAATAGTTTTAAGATCTCTAATTGATGGGTGAGATCCAAATAAGTGGTGGGCTCATCTAAAAGCAACAAGTCACTGCCTTGGGCTAAAGTCATGCCAATAAAGGCGCGCTGGCGTTGACCACCGGACAGGTCAGCCAAAGGGCGCTGGCGAAAATCTGTCAGTTCGGTGGCCACTAAGGCAGCTTCGATGGCGGCTTGGTCCGTTTGTTGCAGGCCATGAAACGTGCTGGTGTAGGCGTAACGACCGTAGCCAATCAATTCCGACACCCGAATGTCGCCTGGGGCCTGGGGATGTTGCGGCAAACTGGCCACCAGCCGGGCCCGTTGTCGCGGTTGGTAGCTGTTTAACGGTTTGCCAGCCAGTCGCACATGGCCAGATCGCGGTTGGCGCAGACCAGAAAGGACATTCAACAAAGTCGACTTGCCACTGCCGTTGGGGCCAATTAACCCAATGATCTTGTGGTCCGGAAAGGTTAAATTCAATTTTTGAATAATAATGTGCTGTTGGTAGCCGATCACCAAGTCGTGTCCTTCTAGCAGTGCCATCTAAAACGGTCCCTTCATTAAAATAATCTGTTATGGAAACGTGTGCTAAATGAAAAATTCTCTCATTTAGCTATTAAGTTTAGCAGAAGACTTACTTTTTATCCATAGTAAATGAAAAACGTTCTCAGTTAATGAATGGTAGCGGTAACTTCATAACGTTTTCCAACTAAAAAAGCCGCTTCACCTTCATTTAAGGGAAACGACTTTATATAATGGTAAGAATTAGTCTGTTACATGAGCTAAGAAGTAACGCTTTTTACCGCGCCGAACTAACACGTAACGGCCGTCAAAAGCGGCTTTTGGATCTAAGGTAAAGTCTAAATCGCGAATCCGGTCACCGTTAACGGTAATGGCACCGTTGGTAACGTCTTCCCGGGCTTGGCGCTTAGAAGGTTCGATTTTGGTAGCCACTAACCATTCCACAATGTTTTCAGCAGCGCTGGTGACGGTCATTGATGGCACATCCGCGAAACCTTGTTCGATTTCGGCTGCCGTTAACGCTTTGACGTCGCCAGAGAATAGGGCAGCTGAAATATGTTCAGCTTGTTTCACGGCTTCAGGGCCGTGAACGAAGCTGGTGACTTCGGCTGCTAAGCGCCGTTGGGCTTCACGTTTTTCAGGGGCCGTTTTAACTTTTTCCGCCAAGTCAGCGATTTCGTCTTGTGACAAGAAGGTGAAGTACTTCAAGTATTTCACCACGTCCCGGTCATCTTGGTTTAACCAGAATTGGTAGAATTCGTAAGGTGAGGTCTTTTCAGGGTCTAACCAAATAGCGCCCCCAGCGGTTTTCCCAAATTTAGTGCCATCGGCTTTAAGCATTAACGGAATGGTTAAGGCAAAGGCCGGCGCATCAGGACCTTCAATCTTGTGGATCAAATCGATGCCGGCTGTGATGTTGCCCCATTGATCGGCGCCACCAATTTGTAACTGGACGTCTTCATGCTGGTAAAGGTGTAAGAAGTCCACTGATTGTAAAATTTGGTAGGTGAATTCGGTGAAAGAAATCCCCACTTCTAAGCGGCTGGCCACCACTTCTTTGTTTAACATGGTGTTCACGTTAAACAATTTCCCGTAGTCCCGTAAGAATGCTAACAAGGAGAACTTGGACAACCAGTCATAGTTGTTCACAATGCGGAAGTTTTCAGTGCCAAATAAGCGGTGCATTTGTTCAGACAAGGCGTCTTCGTTGTGATGCACTTGTTCCATGGTTTGTAACTTCCGTTCGGAGTTTTTACCAGAAGGATCCCCGATTGAACCAGTGCCGCCACCAATCACGATTACTGGGTGATGCCCAGCTAACTGGAACCGTTTCAGCATCATAAATGGAATTAAATGGCCAATGTGCAAGCTGTCACCGGTGGGGTCGACCCCGCAGTATAAGCCAATTTGTTTTTTATCGGTTAAGTCGTGTAAGGCTGCTTCGTCTGTGGTTTGATTAACGGCGCCGCGCCACTTTAGTTCGTCAATAATGTTCATAAATGATTACCCCTTTACGTTAGTCTGCTAGTTTGACCATTAAAAAAGTCCCCAATCAAGGCTAAGCCTTGATCAGGGACGAAAATTTTCCGCGTTACCACCCTGAGTTACCGTCTATGACGATCCCTCAACTCATGGGTAACGGCATGACCCGTTGACATGGTTTGATCAGCGTAATTCACAAAATAACATCGTTAGTTCGCAGCTACCACTAACTTTCTGAGCGCTGGGTTATTTTGCTACTGCAGTGATCCATGTCCTAGCTGAAATTAGCTACATTATCGCTTAGCGAGCGGCTGGTGTCAAGCGGAGATTCTGACAGGCCGGGAAATGGCACTAAAAAATCAGCACGGCATTGCGCCATGCTGATGTCATTTATCTGAACAGTTGCAGCAACGGCAACTATTTTTCACGTTGATCGTAGGCCCGTTTTGATTTGAACCCAGCTTTGAAAACTGTTTTCATCACATCAAAGTGGCGTTCCTGGGTGGCCTCGGCTTTGGCACCGAAAATGAAGCGGGCCCATTCACGCTGATAGCCTGGGGTCAAGGCCGTAAAAAAAGCTTGTAATTCAGGCTCTGCGGTTAATAAAGTGGCGACTTTGGGAATGTACACTTCATAGTCACTGAGGCTTTTTTTCGCAGTTGCGATAACACAACATCTCCTTTCATAAAGAGCTGGTTTCAGCATAGCAAACTCAGTTCGATTTGAAAATAGGTGTTTTTACCACGATGAACAGTCGATCGGCAAGGACAGGCGCTGTCAGTTGAAGGTCGGTGGGACAATTAGGGTTAGTCAAGCTACAGGTGGTGTGATCAAAGGTTTTTAGTAGTGGGGATAGCGGCAGAAATCATGCGCTTTAAATGTTAATAAGCTCGCGCAATCCAAACGGAATATTGAGCCGGTTTGCCGGAAACTAAGTCGATGGTTTTTTTAACAGGTGGATCAAATGGAATATTACGCGTCGTAAAGCCGGTTTCAGCCTTAATAATCTGTTCGGTTTCTTCTGAGCCATCCCAACCAATCAAAATGAAACCAGGGATTTGGTGTGTTTTTTGACAGGTGGTTAAATAAGCCTTAAGTTGCGCCAATGTATCAATATTCAAGTGCTCATGAGCGTGATAACGAGCCTGTGCTTTGGTAAATAGTCGCGCTTGCATCGTGGCCAATTCAGTTTGAACGGTGGTGGTGAGGCCGGCTAAGGGTACCGCAACTTTATCATGGGCATCCCGGGCTTTTAGCATCACCTGATGTTGCGCGAGATCACGCGGGCCGCATTCAATACGTAAGGCGGCGCCTTTTTGTTCCCAAGCGTTAAATTTAAAACCGGGGGTGTTATCCGTATCATCTAGACGAACCCGTAAGCCAGTCGCTGCCAGTTCTGTTTGAATGGTTGCTAATTGCTGTAAGATTTCAGGTTGTTGTTGCCACTTTCCGACTGGAATCAAGACAACTTGGGTTGGCGCGACTTTGGGCGGTAACACGAGGCCTTGTTCATCACCATGAACCATAATCAGGGCACCGATTAGGCGAGTAGAAACCGCCCAGGATGTGGTATGCACATTAGTGAGGTGATTATCCTGGTTCAAGTATTGGATGTCAAAAGCTTCTGCAAATTTTGTGCCGAGATAATGAGAGGTGCCAGCTTGCACAGCTTTACCATCCTGCATCATCGCCTCAACGGAATAAGTGTCTACAGCGCCGGCAAAGCGTTCGCTGGGTGTTTTGCGACCAGCATAAACTGGGATGGCTAGAAAGTCTTGCAATAAGGTGACATAAAAGTCTAGTACGCTGCGCGTGCGTTTGCGCGCATCTGCCTCAGTGGCATGGGCAGTATGGCCTTCATGCCATAGAAATTCAGACGTGCGCAAAAAAGGTAAGGTTTTCTTTTCCCACCGAAAGACATTTGCCCACTGATTGATTTCTAAAGGGAGATCACGGTAGGATTTGATCCAATCTTTAAACGAGTGGCCGATCGTTGTTTCCGAAGTGGGCCGTAGTGCGTAAGGCGCTGCCAGTTTTTCAGTGCCGACTTCTGTAACCCAAGGTAGTTCCGGCGCAAAACCAGCCACATGTTCAGCTTCTTTCATAAAGTAAGCCTTTGGAATCAACATCGGGAAGTAGACGTTGCGAATTTTCTCTTGTTTTAAGTACGCGTTAACTTGTGCCTGAATATGTTCCCAAATTTCAAAGCCATCTGGCCGAAAAACAATGCAACCACGCACTTCAGAATAGGACATGAGTTCGGCTTGTTGGATCGTTTGCAAATACCATTTAGAAAAATCAGTTTGTTGTAAGTTTGTCATGGATAGCCCCTCATTTCTTAAGCTCAATTCAGCAACCAAGGTCTTGGTGATTTGCTGGTGTGCTTTTAGCATAGCGAATTCGGGATTGGAAAAGTTGCTTGATTATTGCGGAAAATAGTAAGATCCAATCAAAAAATAGTTTTGATTCTAATAAAAGTCTGCTTTATCGGTATAATAATACTAAAAAGAATGCAAAAGGATTGGTGCTATTTTGGATAAGCAAGCACTTTATGAACAAAATCATTATCCAGACCATTTATTTCCGTTTGAGGTTTATTACGTGCAACGTTACGGGATGAAACCAGCTGGGCGGGGTTTTGATGATTTACATTGGCATGAGGAGATTCAGTATACAATTGCTGTGAAAGGCGCGCTGACGGTGCAAGTAAATGGCCAACTACAAACACTCCAGGAAGGTGAGGGACTGTTCATTAATTCGGGCATTTTACATACCACCAAAATGATGGCACAAGATGGTGCGTATTTAAGTATTAACTTTGAAAATAAATTGCTTTCTTTTTTTCTAGGTAGTTTGATGGAACAAGCTTATGTGTTGCCTTATATGACCGATTATTGGTTATATAAGGTCGTGTTACGGCCTCAGGTTGCTTGGCAGGCGCAGTGTTTGACCCGTCTGCACCAAATAACGCTTGCGTATCAGCAAAAGGCGTTTGCCTGGCAATACCGGATCGCCATTGACTTAACTGAGATTTGGTATCAATTGATTACCAATGTGCAAGTCATACATCAGCCAATCAAGCGCCATTTACAACAACAGCAACGGATTCAAACGCTGTTGCGTTTTGTCCACGAACACTATACTGAAGCCCTTACAGTTAGCCAATTCGCTATGGCGGCTCACATTTCAACCGCTGAATGTGTACGCTGCTTTAATCGGTTTACGGGGGTGGCACCTTACGAGTACCTGCAGCAATATCGAATCGCGCAAGCACGTAAATTGCTGTTGCGCACCAGTCAGTCGATTGAACAAATTGCGCAGGCAACTGGTTTTAGTGGCACTTCTAATTTTATTAAAAACTTTAAGCGTCGTGTTGATCAAACACCATTACAATACAGACGGCAGCAAGCACCATAAAATCAGCGGCTACGCCACATCATTCAAATTTTGTTTACCTAAACAGCTGTCGCAAAGACGGCTATTTTTACATCGATTTTTGACAACTATTTTTATTGTGCCGAAATAAGGATTCTCAGGGTGTGCCATTAGTAAAGTTCAAATAGAATGTAATAATCGGAAAAGGAGTATGAACAGCAATCGGCTAAATAACAGGAAAGTGCTGGCTTGATGAGTATAAACGTGAGCCAGTTAACATGTGGTTTTTAAGGCAAAATATCAAATATAATCCCCAATATAATGGCATTTGTTCAAAATTTAAGTGAATCATTTTCAAATCTTGAAACAACTTTGACCTTAAGGAAAGGTTAAACTTAAATTATAAAAAAGTGAATTGGCTGAAGGTGCCAAGCAAGGGGATGACGATTTGACAGAAAAAATCAAATGCGCGTACGAAAAAATGATGGCAATGACTGGTGATACAACCCGCCACTTCAAACTATATAAATCGGGTAAAATTTGGGTGATTGCCGGTTTAGCAACCGTCTCATTTACGGTGGCACCGCAGGCCGTTCAGGCGGCAACAACTGCTGAACCAGCGACACAAACCGTTACGACGAATGCGACTGATCCGGCAAGCAGTGCGGCTTCAAGTCAGACAACAGTTAGCGCCGCTTCAAGCGCAACGGCTAGTGCTGCTGCAAGTTCGGCTTCAGATTCAGTTGCTAGTTCGGCCTCCAGCTCGACCTCAGACTCGGTTGCCAGTGCTGCGCAGGCAACGAGTCAGGCGGCTACCAGCAGTGCCAGTGCAGCCAATACGGAACAAGCAACCCAGACAGTGGTGAGTGCGGCAACATCTGATGCAACGATAGCTACTAGTAGTGCTGCAGCCAGCGTTCAAAGTGCAGCAACAAACGCCGTAACGACGGTTCAAAATACAACGAGCAGCACAGCGGCCGCAAGTGGTTCGGTCACCGCCGCTACCGCCACATCAACGGCAACGACCAGCACCAGTTCAGTAGCAGGGGTTGCCACGCCGGCATCGGCAGCCACTTCAAGTGCGGTGGCGGTGACAGCTTTACCCGCCACGGCCACGCAAGCGGATATTGCCGCGGCCAAAGCTCAAGCTAGCACCGCTTATCAGACAACTGGACAGGCGCAGCTAGTGACCATGAAGAGCCCTGAACAGGCGAGTGCCGCTACCGCCAGCATCGTGTCTTCGGCTACCAATATTGGTTATGGGTCAAATTTAACTAGTTTTACCCTGACGGTAACGATGAACAACTTGGTGGCAGGGGATGAGGTCTCGTATACCTTGCCAACTGGTTTCATTAGAACGTTTATTAACGGTACGATTCAGCTGGGGAGCGTGCAAGATTTTGCCACAGACGCTGACGGTAATGCTGCCGGAACGGTGACGCAAGTCAAAAATGCTGATGGCTCGATCACGGTTACAGATCATTTCAATCAGGCCAGCGCTCAGACTGTACAGGTTGTCACGCTTAACTTAATGTCAAATTATGCGGGTCAAATGATTGGGCAAGGAGAAACCTATACCGATCAGACGTTGCTAACCGTTGGTGACCGAACCTATACCGTTGATGTCTATGTGAATGGCAATCAGCAAGCTAGTGGTTCGGCATCGTTCACGCAGACCATTACCCCAACCGCACATGTGGAAACCCCAACACAAACTTATCCCAATACTAGTGTGAAGGGCCTGTTGCCAGATACGGATTATGTTTGGTCTGTGCCGATCAAACAAAGCGATGGGATTTACGATGATACGGATCAGGCGTTGCGGGTTAATCAGGTGGTCAATGCCGGAACGGTGATCACAATACCAGCGCCAGCCGGCTTCGAGTTGAATCAGGAACTAACGGATGAACTGAATGCCTTTAGCGACCAAACGACGATCGCGCAACCGGATGGGGTTGGCGGGGCGATTGTGATCACCGTGCCCAAAGGGTCCGGATCACAATCTTATTATGGTGACCCGGCTTATCGGATCGCAGGGCATTTTAAGACGACCCAGGCTGCCACGGATACCACGTTAACGGCTGCAGGCGCAGTGACAATGGTCCAACAAGTGGTCAATGCGGCAGGTGAGCTTGACACAGATACTTATACAGCCGCCAGTCCTTGGACGGCAACTATTTTAGGCACCGATTCAACCCAGAATGTCGGTACGATCACAAGCGCCCTGGGGAATAGCAGCGTCAATTCGAAACAGTTATTGTTGGATCAAGATCCCAGCAATGACCCTAAAACGTTACTGCAGTTTAATGCGCAATATCATGCTGCTGCAGGCACAAACAATGCCACCATTACGTTAACAGTCCCAGATGGTCTGACAATCAATCAAATCGCTGTGCCTGCTGGTGGTGTGACCAGAGCCTACTACATGCTAGGGACAACCAGTTATGGGTATCAGCTTACTTTGGCAGATGGCACCACTGAAACAGGTACTGTTGCGGCTGGTGGTACGATCACCAGTCAAGGTGTGATCCGCACTGCAGTGTTGACACCTAATTATTTAGCACCAGGTGCCACGTCAGCTAATTTTGAATTATCAGGCACTTTAGCAACCCAGTATGATGATGGCAGCGCAGTGGCCATCGGTGACCAATTGACCAGCGCCATCACGATGACAGTTGCTGGTAGTGCTGCTAGTGATCCTGCGACTTTTACGCAAACAGTCGTTGGCGGCTCAATTGCGTGGGTCGATGTGGATGATTACAGCACCCATAGTGAATTAGCACCTGGTAAAGGGCAAGGAAGTGCCTTTTCAGTTTATGGAACCACAAGTTCTTTGGGACAAAACGTGATGCAGCTGGATGAACCCATTTTTTACTTCGTTATTCCAAGTGCGTTTGTCGTTGACAAAGTCATTAATTATCAGAATGCAGTCGTCAGCAATAGTACGGATGATCATGGCGATACGGTGGTGAAAGTTGATTTTACTAGGACAGGCGAGTCTGTTAATTTGAAATTTACCAACGCTTACCTGACGATGTTAGGCCTGTCATTGCACAATGCACCGGATGCCATGGTGGGGAGCTATACGCTAAAAGCCTATGTTACAGCGCCTGGTACAACCATCATCAGCGGTATTCAACCGAATACAACGGTAACAGATCTGAGTGAAACCGCTGGCGACGCCGCTGCTATTTTGGTTGGGAAACGTGTTTGGCAGATCGATACCGTTTCAAGTGTCAACGTTTTTAGTGTGGCACAAGGGGATGATCTTTCGCCGACCACTAATGCGACCATCGATAAAAACAGTTCGAATGCGCTGACTTTTTATAATACCGTGATGAATATCAGTGGGACGCCTTTAAGTGATGTCACGACGATCATTAATTTGCCAGAGGCAGGGGATGATCGGGGGTCAACTTATACGTATCAATTAACTGGCCCCATGACGTTGCCAACCAGTTTAACCACCACCACTGGCACAACAGTTCCGCTAACTGGTGCCACTGTGTTGTATTCAACCAGTGCAAGCGACCTGACGCGTGATACACCTGATTTAACCAACTATCTGACGGCGGCTGAAGTGGGGGACAACTGGGGGAGTATTCGGTCCGTTGCCATTACGTTTGATAGCATCCCCGCAAATACTACAACTGGCCGCATGGCACTAACGGGCACAACGGCCGATATGGTGGACCAAGCTGGTGAAATTGGTTATATTGGCACGGCGTTCTATACCTCAGGCAAATTGGCCAGTACGACTGTGACAGCTGCTAGCATTGCCATTACCGGCAGTTCCACCATTTATGCGCGGGCGCACTATGTCGATGCCACTGGCGCTGATCAGTACATTTATTTCACAGACTTGGATAAAACCTTAACGGATCAGCAGGACACGTTAACCAACGATTATCCCACAACACAAGCCGACCTTTCTGCTGCAGATCAGGCGCTGATCCCAGTAGGCTACGCGTTACAAGCCAACTCACTGCACCTGGTTGACGGTCAAGCCAATGGCGCCGCTGCATTTGATCAAGTGGTGACCAATGTGTTTGATGGGGACTATGCTCAATACGAACTCACCGCAACAGACGTGACCGTGAATGTAGCCTATGTTGACGAAGCAGGCAACCCCATTGCCACCGGAACGGTGAGCTACCCTGATGGCAATCAACATGTGGGCAGTGCGTATGCCACAACGCAATTAGCAATCAAGGGCTACACGTTTAAGGAAATGGCAACTGATAGCCTAGCTGCTAGCGGGACGTTAGCGAATGCAGGCGGCACAGTGACTTATGTGTACCGTAAAGATGCGCCTGTTATTGCCCAGGATACTGTGACCAAGACAGTCCATTACCAAACCAGTGATGGCACGTCATTAGCTGATGACTATACGGCTCACGCAGACTTTACTTCATCGACAGACCCTGTGACAGATGACGTGACGTACACGCCATCTGATGCTGTTTTAGGGCACCAAGCGAACCCGGCTATTAAGGGGTATCATGTGGTGACCAGTCCTGCAGAAGCAACAACTGATCAAACCGTAACCTTTGGTGATCAAGATGAAATCTATACGGTGGTTTATGAAAAGGATGCGCCGGAAATCACCAAAGATACTGTGACGAAGACAGTCCATTACCAAACCAGTGATGGCACGTCATTAGCTGATGACTATACGGTTCACGCCGACTTTACCGCATCGACAGATCCTGTGACAGATGACGTGACGTATACGCCAGCTGATGCTGTTTTAGGTCATCAAGTGAACCCGGTTATTAAGGGGTATCATGTGGTGACCAGTCCTGCAGAGGCAACAACTGATCAAACTGTAAAATTTGGTGATCAAGATCAGACTTATATTGTTGTGTATCAAAAAGATGGCGAGGTGTCAGATGAAAGTCAGACCCAGACTCAGTTAACGGTACACTATGTGGATCAGAACGGTGACGCCATTGCCCCAGGTAACACCCAAAGTGGCGCGATTGGAACGAGCTTTACAGTCACCGCCCCGGCAATTTCTGGCTATACGTTAAGTGACTCAAACCAACGCACCACCACCGGCACGTACAACGGCAATCAAATGACTTTGACGCTTAAGTACCAAAAAGATGGTGAAGTGTCAGATGAAAGTCAGACCCAGACTCAGTTGACGGTACACTATGTGGATCAAAACGGTGACACCATTGCCCCAGATAACACTCAAAGTGGCGCGCTTGGAACTGGTTTTACAGTCACCGCCCCAGCAATTTCAGGTTATACGTTAAGTGATTCAAGCCAACGCACCACCACCGGCACGTACAACGGCAATCAAATGACTTTGACCCTGAAGTACCAAAAAGATGGTGAGGTGCCAGATGAAAGTCAAACCCAGACACAATTAGCCGTGCATTATGTGGACCAAAACGGTGATGCGATTGCCTCAGACACCACACAAAGTGGGACAATCGGAACTGACTTTACAGTGACAGCCCCAGAGCTTGCGGGGTACACGCTAAGTGACCCAAGCCAGCGCACCACCACCGGCACATATAATGGCAATCAAATGACCTTGACGCTTAAGTATCAAAAAGATGGCAACGTGCCAGACGAAAGTCAAACGCAAACACAATTAACCGTGCATTATGTGGATCAAAACGGTGACACCATTGCTTCAGATACGACGCAAAGTGGGACAATTGGAACTGACTTTACAGTAATGGCGCCAGCGATTTCCGGCTACACATTAAGTAACCCAAGTCAGCGCACCACCACCGGCACGTATACCGGGAATCAAATGACGTTGACCCTGAAGTACCAAAAAGATGGTGAAGTGCCAGATGAAAGTCAAACGAAGACAACTTTAACGGTGCATTACGTGGACGAAAACGGTCAGACCATTGCCCTAGATACCACCCAAAGTGGGTTAGTGGGAACGCCATTTAAGGTAACAGCGCCAACGATTGCCCATTATACGTTGCTTACACCGGCGACGGTGACCGGCACGTATCAAGGCAATGCGATGCAATTGACTTATCAGTATCAGCTGCAAACGACACCGTCAGTTACACCAGATGATGCAACTGATTCCGCGGTGACGCCAGGTGATCAACCCAGCACAACCATGACACCAGACAGCTCAGCTGATTCTGATCTGCCAGTCACGCCAAGCGGCTCAAATAGTGTTGGAACGCCAACTAATGCGACTAACGCCGTTACAAGTGTACAGACGCCAGCACAGACGTCACACGTCACTGTAGCCTCAGCAACGACCAACACGGGTTCAACAGCCAATGCTACCACCCACGCCACAACGTTACCGCAAACAGGCGAGCAAGATGACGCTTGGTTAGTGGCACTTGGCCTAACGATTTTAGGTTCAGTGGGACTATTAGGTACGGCAAACTTAAAAAAACGGCACGATGACGATTTTTACGAACTTTAGCACAGCATTAAAACAGCCTTTGACGACAGGTCAAAGGCTGTTTTTAGTGGTATTTTTAAATGCTATTGTGCTGAAATATTCTCGTGCCGAATCCCATAAGAGAAGTAAATGATCATCCCTAACACAAACCAGATGATCGACGCGATCCAAGTTTCAGCGGGTAAAGTGGCCATTAAACCGACACATAAAATGGCGGAAATAATGGGCAATACCGGGTAACCGGGGACTTTGAAACCATCGTTGGGAATCGCTTGGTTGCGGCGCAACGGAATGATTCCAATGGAGACAAAGGTGAAGGCCAACAAGGTCCCAATGTTGACTAAGTTGGTGAGCTGGTCTAATGGCACCAAGCCACCTAAAATCGAAATAATGATCGTGACGATCACCAAGCTGTGTTGTGGCAAATGGTGTTCGCCTTGTAATTTACCTAAGAATTTTGGTAACAAGCCGTCCCGGCCAATGGAGTAAACCAGGCGGGAAGAGCTGTAGATCATGGTGACCATCATGGTGAACATGCCGGCTAAGGCCCCAATGGAGATCACACCAGCGGACCAGTTTTGGCCGACTTTTTGTAAGGCAAAGGAAACCGGGTTCGCCACGTTCAGGTCTTTATATGGCACCATGCCGGTTAAGACAACGGAGACCAAAATGTATAAGATCGTCGCTACCACTAAGGTGCCAATGATCCCAATTGGCATCGCCTTTTGCGGATTCTTGACTTCGGCTGCCGAAGAGGAAACGGCATCAAAGCCTAAGTAAGCAAAGAAGACGGTAGAAGCCCCGCCGAACACGCCTTTCCAACCGAAAGGTAAGAAGGGATGCCAGTTGGTTGGTTTCACGTAGAAGAAGCCCACCAGTAAGAAAATAATAATAATGGCAATTTTCACAACGACCATGGTGTTGTTCACGCGGACAGACGATTTCATCCCGTGACTTAACATCCAAGTGATCAGCCAAACAATGACAATCGCGAATAAATTAAAATAAGTGCCGTGGGCTGGGCTAAACGAGCCGCTAATGGCAGTTGGCAGGTGGACCCCAAAGCCTGCCAAAAACGAACTGAGATACGCCGAAAAACCAGTGGAAACTGCGGCAACGGCTAACATGTATTCCAAGATCAGGGCCCAGCCTAGGATCCAGCCAATAAATTCCCCAAAGACTACGTTCCCATATGAATAAGCGGAACCGGCTACTGGCATGGCGGCGGAAAATTCTGCGTAACACATGGCCGCGGTAGCACAGACGATGGCGGCAATGACAAAGGATAACATGATCCCAGGCCCTGCCTTCAGGGCAGCGACGGTACCTGGTAAAATAAAGATCCCCGTTCCAATGACGGCCCCGATCCCCAACGCCATTAAGTCAAAGGCCGACAAAGATTTCACAAATTGATTGTCTTTTGCAAGATACTTGTCCAAGCTTTGTTTCTGCCACATTTTGTCTTTAACTGACATAAAAATCACTCCTCATCGGCTGTCAGCGCAGGCAGAACCGCGACAACCTCCCGTTTGATACCCAGTCCTGGGTATCATTGGGTTTAATACTAGCATAAATTGGTCTAAATAAAAATAGCATTAAAGTTCACAGACTGATTTAATCTTCATGGAAATGACATCGTTTCCGTAATAACAAGCGGTTAACCGATTTTGGGCAGTGTTTAACCGTTTCAAACGTGGTTCAAGTGCAGTGATAATGAATGTCAGTTAGTAGCTGTGACAGGCAAAGCGGTGGTGTTTTGGTTAAAAAGCGGGGCTTGTTGCGCTTTGTATTTTCAGGCGGACATCTGTATAATGTATCCCAGATAACCAGGAATGAAGCAGGGGGCTACAAGCAGATTATGAAAACACGCAAAGAACTAAAACGACAGTCCAAAGACTTGTTAAAGGGTCATTGGGGCACCGCTATTTTACTGAACCTGATTCCAACGTTGTTGATCATGGCCTTGATCGTATTGGTCATTATCACCACCATCAGTATTTTAGGCACCATGGGCTATCATTATGAGGATATTGCCAATTATGCGGTAAAAGAGTCACAAAGCAATCGCAGTAATTACGCGGCCATTGTCCGTGGCGCGGTGAGCACCGTCTTTATGGTCGGGGTCCAGTACACCTTCTTGGATTGGTTGCGCAATCGCGATTATCAAGTGGTGCCTTTGCGTGATGCGTTTCAGGTCTTTACCGGACGCTATTTCTGGGGCACCATTGGGTTAATGGTCCTAACGTATTGCTACACCACGTTATGGTCCATGTTGCTGTTTATCCCCGGCATTGTGAAAAGCTATTCCTATTCCCAGGCGTACTTGATCTATAAGGATCGGCGCGGGGTCAACGGAGACCAGCCGGTGAACGTGAACGAGTGCATTACCATTAGTCGCCGCATGATGAACGGCCATAAATGGGACTTTTTCGTTTTGCAATTAAGTTTCCTAGGCTGGGGCCTGTTAAGTGTGCTCACGTTAGGCCTCGGTTTCTTATGGTTAAACCCTTATAAAAACGCCACTTACGCAGGCTTTTATGATGATTTGAAACAAGCCATTGACCAACAAGCACAGGTTGAACCTCAAAATATTGCCCATTAAGGCGCGCTAAAAAGGCGAGCTCGTTAACGCGAGCTCGCCTTTTTTATATTGTTTATGAAGTTTAAAAATCGGGTTAGGTGTGTGACCATTCTTTACAGCTGAGAACCTTCAAGTTCAAAACCGGCTTTGCGCAAACAGTCCACGACGCCGCCGTTTGGCAGCGCTTCATTTAATGGAACACCTTTAGTTTAAATAAGAAATGTGAAGAAATCGTGAAGTAACCGTCACCTTTTACGCACTTTCCCGCGGTAACGTTTTGCCGCGCAAGGTAATGGCGTTACGACCGTTTTCCTTTGAGGTGTAGAGAAAATGGTCAGCGCGTTTATACAGGTCTAAATAACTAATATCCGCTGCTAACACCCGATCTTCCCCAATGGAGATTGTTGCGTTGACCTGCGCCTGCTCAAAGTGAAAGTCCAACGTGGCCACCACTGTTTGCATGCCGCGTGAGATCAGCTCCGCCTCATTGGCACTGGCGGTAATGGCATTTAAAATCACGGTGAACTCCTCACCACCGGTACGGTATAACCGGGCCGGGTAAGGCAGGTCGCTGATATATTGGTTTAAGTGTTGGGAGACTGTTTGTAACACCTGATTGCCGGCTAAATGGCCGTAAGTATCGTTGATCCGTTTGAAATGGTCAATATCTAAGGTATAAATGGCGTACTTTTGGGTGGCATCTGTCTGAAATTGCTGAAACAACCGTTCTAAATCGCGACTAAACGCCCCAAAGTTGCGCACGCCAGTTAACGGATCGTACTTGGCTTCATGGGCAAAGATATGCGTTAAAACCGCGTGGTGATGCAAGATCCGGTTGTATTCAAAAGCGGCGATCTCTAAAATGATCAACGCGCCAATTTGTCGGGCCCAACTGAGACCATCTTGTGTGGGGTAAAACTGATTGGCCACCGCCAAGGCAAATCCAGCAAAACCGGTGAACAATAAGGTGTTGTGCCAGCGCTTACGCCACGCCCAGTCACCGCACAGTTGACTGATCACCAGCAAAACCAGCAGCCCAGCCAGCGCCACGCCGTTTAGCGAATCATGTCCGGGCCACTTGGACCACAGCCAAAGGCCAACGATGCTGCCACCCACCAGCAATTGCCACTTGGAACGAATCAGCAGTAATAAATTAAACAGCACCACGATCTCCACGTTGAGGTAGGTCCAATGTAACCCTAAGCGTTCATGGCTGGTGCCGATTTGCGTATTGACCCAAGCTTCAAGGTGTAAAAAAGCCAGAAATAAACAGCCACTTAAGATCAGTAGCAAGGTGCGGTGACGCCTGATCCAAGGCAGTTTGGCCTCATCTTTAAGCCAGGTGAACACAGAGATCCCGCCAAGCAAAGTAATAACGTTCGCAATTAAGGACGAAATATATGAAAGTGTGATCAGTTGCGTGGACACGTTGGCAAACTCCCTTTGAACAAATTTACAGCGGCACTTACAGGTTGAGATAACTTGTCAGCGCTTGATTGAATCCCTTTAAACATAGCATAGATTGACGTTTAAATGTAGAATGGTCAGGAAATTTAACGAAAACCAAGCCTTTTTGAAAGGGTTGTGGTAAGCTATTAGCATTCAAAAATGAAATTTTAATGAGGGGTTTCGGCTGTGTTTCTCATTTCGCTGAGACCTGTTCAGAAAGGCGGAACTTATGCGTTATACAACAGCTGGGGAATCACACGGTCCCCAATTAACAGCCGTGATCGAAGGCATTCCAGCCGGATTGACCATTGATCCAGAAAAAATCAATGCGGATCTTAAACGGCGCCAACAAGGCTACGGCCGGGGCAATCGAATGAAGATCGAAACCGATCAAGTTCAGATCACCGCTGGCGTGCGGCATCAAAAATCCCTTGGGGGGCCGATTGTGTTACAAGTCACCAACCGGGATCACGGCCATTGGGGCGACATTATGAGCCCAACAGCCACAGAAACGCCTGAAAACACTGTGCGGCAAGTCACCAAGCCCCGGCCAGGCCATGCGGACTTAGTCGGTGGTGAAAAGTACCAACACACCGATCTGCGCAATGTGTTGGAACGTTCCAGCGCCCGGGAAACCACCATGCGGGTGGCCGTTGGGAGCCTGTGCAAACAGCTGTTAGCCGAAGTCGGGGTGCAAGTCTTAGGCTTTGTGCAAATGCTAGGAGGCATTGCGGCGGATCCGGCGCAATTACCTGAAATTGGCGATTTAACGGAATTAACGCGGATCACCAATGCCAGCGATGTGCGCACTTATGATGAAGACGCCGCCGCTAAAATTCGCACGCTGATCGATGAAACCAAGCAAAAAGGCGATACCCTTGGCGGTGTGGTTCAAGTGGTGGCCACTGGTTTACCCGTTGGCTTAGGCAGCTACGTCGGTGCAGACCGCAAGCTAGACGCCAAATTGGCCCGGGCCATTGTGAGCATCAATGCCTTTAAAGGCGTTGAATTTGGGGATGGCTTTGGCTTGGCCCAGCATCCCGGTAGCGAAGACATGGACGAGATCTTCTACGACAACGACAAAGGCTTTTACCGCGGCAGCAATCATTTAGGTGGCTTTGAAGGCGGGATGACCAACGGCATGCCCGTGATCGTCAAAGGGGTAATGAAGCCCATTCCAACCTTGTACAAACCGCTGCGCAGCGTAGATGTCAACACGAAAGAACCTTTCGTGGCCAACGTGGAACGCTCCGACACCACGGCGGTGCCAGCGGCTTCCGTGGTAGCCGAAGCCATGGTGGCCATCACCTTAGCCCAAGCCATTTTAGACAAATTCGACGCCGACGCTTTACCACGCTTACAGGCCCAGTTGAAAGCTTATAACGAGGAATTGGCGCAGTATTAGTCCAAGCTGGCGTTGGTAGTCGTCCTACGGCACAAGTGGGGCTGGAACGCTGCGGGCCGACTTTGAACCAAGAAAATCACTTGTTTCAAAGCTCGACCTTGTCGTAAGCGATAAATCGCTAACGACAATTTCAAGGCTACTAAGTACACTGGGGATACTTTGCTAACGCAAAGTTAAGATTGCCGGGCGCTGTCCATTCTTGTGGGGAAACCACCCGCAAGAAACATGGCGCTACTAAGTGCACTAGGGATACTTTGCTAACGCAAAGCTAAAATTGCCGGGCGCTGTCCATTCTTGTGGGAAGACCGCCCGCAAGAAACATGGCGCTACTAAGTGCACTAGGGATACTTTGCTAACGCAAAGCTAAAATTGTCGGGCGCTGTCCATTCTTGTGGGAAGACCGCCCGCAAGAAACATGGCGCTGAGCCCACTTGTGCCTTCGGACTTAAATTTGTTGTTGTCATCAGAATTAGCCGTAAGCTGCTATGTAGCCTATACTTGCCGGTATCAAGTGGGCGAGCAATTTCTGTCTAAAAAATATGAATGTTGAAGCGTGCGTTAGATTATTGGCATAATAGTCTAACGCACGTTTTTTGATAGCGAGACGTTTGAAAGCCAAATGTGATTGCCTAAAATTTGATGCATATTTTTAAAGTGCCACTTAACAGATTGACTGTTATTCAAGCGTCTTGCGAGCCGTTTTAATGTTGTTTGTCATGAATCTGTTAACGGTGTACTATTCAAGCCCGGAGGAAAAGCGGGCTCAGCCGTGACGGTGATACTTGGCGATTTACCGCCTAGTAGTCACGCGAGACGGAAGAGATCCACTTTGGCGATCTTCGCCAAAGTTAGCTCTGAAGCGAGCCACAAGCGTTCCAGCCCCGCTTTTCCGGAGGGCGTTCCTCCGCGTTTTACCAAGCGCCTGCCGAATTCTGAACAAAATTAAAATCAGATTAGGGTTGACGGGATAATCTTAATGTGTTTTAATCAAAGCAAGCTTTATAAGAGAGGAATTTTGAAATGACCACACAACTTACGCAACTTAATACCTATTATTGGGGCTACTACTTTAGTTAGCGTCCGCAGCTTTGATGCGGACGCCTGGAAAACGCGTTCGCGTCTAAAGCTTAGCCACTATTGTTGTGTGCCAGCTAGACGTGAGAATCTAGCTGGGTCATTCTTTTTTTCCATACGGATAAACCGACCAGAAACCAGCTAGATGACTGCCTAGCTGGTTTTTTAGTTGCTGTTTAAAAATTGGAGGAAAAATCAATGACTGAATCGAAAGCATTACCTTACCATTCAACTGGCCTACGCGGGGAACTCACCGTGCCAGGCGATAAAAGTATTTCTCACCGCAGCATTATGTTTGGCGCCTTGGCAAAAGGCACCAGCGAATTTAAACACTTCCTATTATCGGACGATTGTTTGCACACCATTGGCGCGTTTGAAAAGCTAGGCGTTAAAATTCAGCATGATGATGAAACGGTAACGGTTGAAGGGGTGGGCTTAAATGGCTTTCGACCGAGTAAGGACACCATTGATCTCGGCAACTCAGGCACCAGCACCCGCTTGCTCATGGGTTTGTTCAGTAAACAAGGCTTTCCCATCACCTTTAGCGGAGACGCCTCGTTAAGTAAACGGCCCATGAAACGGGTGATCGCACCGTTGCAACAAATGGGAGCGCAAATCACCGCCACCGACGGGGATTACCTGCCGTTAACCATTGCCAGCAATCATCAGTTACAAGCAGTGAACATGACGATTCCAGTGGCCAGTGCCCAAGTGAAAAGCGCGCTGCTGTTTGCGGCCATGCAGGCGGAAGGCACGTCGGTGTTCACGGAATTAGCCCAAACCCGTGACCACACGGAGCGGATGTTGCAACAATTTGGCGGGCACATTGACAAGCAAGGGTTGCAGCTGACCATTGGCCAACAACCACAATTCAAAGCCCAACAATTCCGGGTGCCTGGGGACATGTCCTCAGCGGCCTTCATGATCGCAGCGGCGACCTTGGTTCAGAATAGTGAATTGCATTTGAAACAAGTGGGTCTAAATGAGACTCGCACTGGCTTCCTCAACGTGCTCAGTCGCATGGGGGCCAACATCGAAGTGGAAAAGGTGGAACCCGGCTCCGAAAGTATGGGGGACTTGGTCATTCGGCCAGCGGCGCTACATAGTACGGACGTGGGCGGAGCAGAAATTCCCAACGTCATCGACGAATTGCCCTTGATTGCCTTAGCGGCCACCCAAGCGGTAGGGGTCACCACGATTTCTGGTGCCGGTGAATTGCGGGTGAAGGAAACCGACCGCATTGCCACTGTCACCGCTGAATTGCGGAAATTAGGCGCCAACATTGTGGAAAAGCCCGATGGCATGGTGATCACCGGCCCCACACCATTGCGGCCAACCACCACGGATCAGTTGGACAGTCACGGCGATCACCGGATCGGCTTAATGCTAGCGGTGGCGGCGTTGTTAAGCCCTGAACCCTTAACATTAAATGACGCTGGGGCCATTAATGTTTCTTATCCCAGTTTCTTCCAAGACCTTGCAAACCTGCTGTAAGCACTGCCAGAAAACGCTTTCCAAAGATATTTTCAAAAAAACGCTCATTTTCATTGTTATTCAAAATATAAGGTGCTACTATGTTAAATGAAATGCAGTGTTAATTGAAATTGACAATGCGACTTTCTTTAAGGAGGAAACAACTTTATGTCTTTAAAAGCAGTAATTGAAAGTGTCAAGGCTCGCGAAGTATTTGATTCTCGTGGTAACCCAACTGTCGAAGCTGACGTTACTTTAACTAACGGTACCGTTGGTCGCGCCTCAGTACCATCAGGTGCATCTACTGGTGAACTTGAAGCAACTGAATTACGTGATGGCGGCAAGCGTTTAATGGGTAAAGGTGTTAGCAAAGCAGTTAACAACGTTAACACTGAAATCAACGACGCATTAAAGGGTGTTTCACCATTTAATCAAGCTGAAATCGACCAAATCATGATCGACTTAGACGGCACACCAAACAAAGCACGCTTAGGCGCTAACGCTATCTTAGGCGTTTCAATGGCAACTGCCCGTGCTGCTGCTAACGATCTTGGTACACCATTGTATCGTTACCTTGGTGGGATCAACATCGAATTACCACAAACATTCCATAACGTTATCAACGGTGGCGCACATGCTGATAACGGCATCGACTTCCAAGAATTCATGATCACACCTATCAAGAAAGAAAACTTCCGCGATGGGATCGAAAAGATTGCTGACACTTACCATACCTTGAAGAAGGTCTTGGAAGAAGCTGGTTTCCAAACTGGTTTAGGCGACGAAGGTGGCTTTGCCCCTGACATGAAGTCTACTGACGAAGCTGTCAGCATGCTTTACAAAGCCATCGAACAAGCCGGCTACGTGCCTGGTGAAGATATTGGTATCGCTTTGGATGCTGCTTCATCAGAATTCTACAACCAAGAAACTGGTATCTACACATTTGAAGGCCACGAATTCAACGCTGACCAATTACGTGATTACTACGTAAACGACTTATTGAAGAAATACCCAGCTATCATTTCAATTGAAGATCCTTTCTCTGAAAACGACTGGGACAACTTCGCTAAGTTCACTGAAGAAGTTGGCGACCGTGTTCAATTAGTTGGTGACGATATTTTTGTTACAAACCCAAGCATCTTCCGTAAGGGGATCAAGAAGGGTGTTGCAAACTCTATCTTAATCAAGTTGAACCAAATTGGGACTGTTACTGAATCAGTTGAAGCCATTCGCTTAGCTAAGAAGAACGGCTACACAACAATGATCTCACATCGTTCAGGCGAAACTGAAGATACATTCGTTGCTGACTTCGCCGTTGCCGTTTCTGGTGGCGAATTGAAGACTGGTGCCATGGCCCGTTCAGAACGTGTTGCCAAGTACAACCAATTATTACGCATCGAAGAAGAATTAGACGGCCAAGCCCACGTTGCTAAGTTCCCACACAACGTTGACTTTGACTAATCTTTAAATAGAAGCTTTTGAAAAACGTCGGACTGCGGTTCGGCGTTTTTTTTTTGCGTGCCGGCAAGCAAATCACCGCCATCGTGGCGGTGATTGCGGGTGAAGTTGATTAAAATCGCTATTGGGTGGGAAAAGGTGTGGCCGCCATGCCGTAAAGCTGCAAGATGCCTTGGATCAAACGATTTTGTGCGGCTGGTAAGGCGGCGAGATCAGGGAATGTAACGGTGAGTTCTTGCTGGGCATTGACGGTGATGCCCAAGGACTGTAACACCGGCTGGGCACAGGTGAGGTCAAAATTTCGCGTGGCCAGTTCATTTAAGGTATACCCATCATCACTGAGACAAAAGCCATTTTTGGTCGGGATCAGGACAAGGGCAATGTAGTCGTGCAGCGGATCGGTAAATGGGGTCTGGATCTCAATGAAATCGGGATGACTGGTAAATTTGAAATTTTGCTTGAACCAGTTGGTGTAACTGGTGTTTAGCGCGTTGACATCCATGGTATGTGCTCCTCCTTTAATGAACCTTATATGTGAAATAATTTCGGTTGACGACATTTATACGCTGTAAAAAAATAATCAGTATCAATAGGATGTTGGCATCTGATATGTCGATTCTAACAATTGAAGCTGGTAATGGCAATGCAATTGCAATGCCATCTGATCGATAATCGGCCAAGTGAATGTGGGGACAAGGTATTGCTTGATTTGCATAGGGATAATTCCCAGGTGGATTTAAATGCGTACGTCCTATTAAATCTAAACGTACTAAAATGAGATGTTGTTGTCGGAGTTGGAATGTACACTTCTCTAAGCGGTGGCCTGCCCGGTTAATATCCAATTCAAACTGCAATTGGTATGAATGAAGTGTGTAGCGAGTATGATTACCAGATCTTGGTACAATCAGGTATGAAGGCGGGTAGTCGAGATATTTCGGTAAATTAATGAGGTGAGTCAGTTGATTTGAAGACATGATATGACGTGCTCCTTTCTTAATCAGGCTATAAACGCCTGTTAATAAAAAGTACGTTAATATCATGATATTTTTTTAATGAGTGCTAATTCTGCAAAAAAGGTCTTCAACCACCATAAATATTTTTTAGCTTATCTCAATAAAAGTTTGCTCTTTCTAGCGGATGGTGCTATACTAATGTTGCCATCCCTTATAGCTATCTTGCTTAATGTAGATTTGAACAGATAGTTGGCAATCACGAACTAGCTTTCGGATTTCGCTAAGTTCTAAACGACTTTTATTGACGTGGCCGCCGGTACATTCATTGATTGTACCGGCGGTTTATTTTTTTGTGAGGCGCTCATTAAATTGGGCGCCCTTTTTTGAGCCTATTTTTAAAATAAAAAAACAGATCAGTTGCCCTGATCTGCCGAGTTATTCTCTAAAGGATAAACAAACTATAATTTGCTCCCAACAACGCTAAATCCAGCCGCCCTTTGATTAAGTTGGGGTTATCTGAGCCTCATTAAAGCGTTACCCTTCTAACACTTTTTCTAAAGCCTCACGGACAATTCGAGACACGTTAACCTGACGTTCTTTTGCCAGGTCGTTTAGATATTCAGGCAATGTGATCGTGCGCCGCACAGTTTTGGTTTTTAATGCGCGTTCTTTTTCGCGATACCAATCACTCATGTTAACCGTGATATAGACGATCGATTCATTAGCGGCTAGTGACCAATCTTTTGGATCTTGTGCTGCTGGGTAGGTTTCACCATCAAGCATGGTTGCAATTGCATCCACTGCTTCGATAGCCGCTTCTTGTCGGGTATCACCTTGTGTGACCATACCGGGAATATTAGGGCTTGTTACCGTAAAGTAGTCGCCATCATCATGGTATTCAGCGAAAATGGTGGGGTATACTAATGTTTTATCGGTCATCATGTCATCTCCTAAAACGGATGCTAATTGAACTTATTTAAGCCCAATTTGCTTGAAAATCTTTTCTTAAGTGCCTTTTCGGATTTCTTTGGAATGAAAGTTGATTTCGGTCGTTCGGCCATCCGCATGCTGATAGCGGCGGTGGCTGCCTTTTCCTTTGTGAGCGACAAGCTTAAAACCTTGCTGAAGCACAAGTTTTTCAAGCTTTTCCGGTTTCATAGGCATGTGCTTACCTGCTTTCTATACTGATATTATACATACTTTTCATTAAAGAGTAAATATTTTATGCGTATCAATTTGAATGTGTCACGGATCACCACTGAAGCCCTAAAAAAGTTGCAGACTGTGGATAATAACTATTTCCGGCAGTTGTTCACCGGTGGTTAACGTTGAAGTAATGAAATTTGTGAGCTTCTTTTTACAAAATCAGTCTTAAAAAGCGACATCGTTGTTTCTTGCTGTTTTAGCGTGTAAGCTGGCGGTAAAGGGGGCGGTGGCAGATGACCACGCGACAAGTTTGGCCAGTGATCATAGCGGCGTTAGTGCAGGAAGGGCGCACGTCTTTTAGGGCGACAGTTCCTGGGTTACCAGACGTGGTGGCCCAGGGACAAACATTTGGTGAAGCGTTGCAGAAAATTCGGCAAGCCGTGACACGGTTAACGGTTACGCCGCCAGTGGAATTTCAGCAAGATTGGCCCTTAGCGTCTAACGAGCAATTAGTGGCCTTGGTGGTTACGCCACAGCCAGCGTTACCCACAAAAGGGGTACGGCGCAACATTAGTATTCCCAGTGATCTCGACGATTGGGCGCGGCTGAATCGAATCAACGTGTCGCGCGTTACCACCAACGCATTACGGCAGTTACAAGCACTGAATTAAAACAGTGGGCTGTTTTGGTGGCGCTGACATCAGCGCTAAATCAGTGCAACAGAGACGGTTTTCCCTAATGCAGAGGCGATTTTCGCTAGCGTCTCAATACTGGTGTTGTTGCCGCGTTCAATTCGCGCAATAGTGGTTTGAGGGAGGCCCGCTTGATCCGCTAAGGTTTGTTGGCTAAGTCCAGCGGCTTCCCGGGCTTCTAAAACAGCAATGGCACTTGCTAGTTTTGCTTTTTCGGCATTGATGGCTTTACGATGACTGGCGTCTTGCATCATTTCAGCGATAAAAGCATCCAGATCGACTGTGACGGCTTCAGTGTACACGTTAAGTGTTGTGTCATCCTTTCAGTGAAACGGTTTTGTGCGTGGGTACTTGCCCTCACCATAACAGATTACAGGGCGGTAGGCCAGCGCAAAATAAGTGCTTATGATTAAATTCAAAATCAAACAGGGGACAGCCGTCAATCGCGGTTGTTCTTTTTTGTTCTCATTAGCGCTTGCAAAATAGAACACATGTTTGTATACTAGAGTTACGGCATTTGAGAAAGGAAGTTTGGCGCGATGTGGATTGATTGGCATTTAGTAAATGGGGTTGCAATGTTATTGCTGGTGTTAGGGGTGACGTTTTTATTAAGTGGTGCAGTGGGCTTTTTCATGACGAATCGGCAAGACGCGACGTTTGATCGGCAACGAAAATTTGAAGCACTTGAAAGCCAACGCTGGGCCCAAACCTTCCATTATATTGCACTCGATGTGTATCAGGCCGATGCGCGGCGCTTAATGGGAATCAACAATGGGACAACAAAAAATGTTTATTTTGTTCAATTGGCGGATGGTAGTTTGCATACTGAAGGTAGCCGAGTGATGTTAAAACCCGTCCAGATCGATTATCATTCCCAGGACTACAGTGTGTTGATGTTTCAGACTCAGCATAAGCGGCGGTGTTATCGGGTGCAATTGGACCAAGCCACCTATCAATTACTGTTAACCAGTTGGTTTAAGCCGTTACAAGCAGTGGCCTGATCAGCTTCCAATAGGATGTTAGGTAAGCTTTGGGGGCTACAAAAAAATTGGTATAAGGGAATCACTTCGTAGTGAATGATGAGAGTTTGCTCATGTGATTTTAAAAATAAAAGCGTTCAATTTTAATTTTGGAATTAAAAATACGCGCAGTTACCCGATTTTTAGCCAATGATATCGAATTCGATTTGCACTTGTTTCTAAGTTTGTGTACCATTATTCTCAGACGAAACTAATTATCATGATAGGGGTAAAGCGACCGCTTAGCGCTGTGCGTAACTTGGTATGGCAGGTCGGTTGCTATCATGATGATGTGAAAGGGACTAAACTTATGGAACGAAAATTAAGTGCACGCCAAATGCAAATGATTGCACTAGGCGGGACGATCGGTGTTGGCTTATTTATGGGGTCCACCTCTACGATTAAATGGACGGGGCCATCTGTACTGATTGCATACGGGATCGCTGGTATTTTTCTTTATTTGATCATGCGCGCCTTGGGGGAAATGTTATACGTCGATCCTGATACCGGCTCATTTTCAAAGTTTGCAACAGAATATATTCACCCGATTGCTGGGTATTTAACCGCTTGGAGCAATATTTTTCAGTTTGTCGTTGTGGGGATGTCGGAAATGATCGCTATCGGTGGGTATTTTGAGTTTTGGTGGCCAGGGCTACCGGCTTGGATTCCGGGGATCGTTGCGATTACCTTTTTAACCTTAGCCAATTTGATTTCAGTGAAAATGTTCGGGGAACTGGAATTTTGGTTTGCCTTGATCAAAGTTGTGACCATTATTTTAATGATCATTATCGGATTAGGGTTGATCGTCTTCGGGATCGGCAATCATTTCCACCCCATCGGGATCTCAAATATTTGGACCCACGGCTTCTTTACCGGTGGTTTTAAAGGCTTTATTTTTGCCTTATCGATCGTTTTGGCTTCTTATCAAGGCATTGAATTAATTGGTGTTACGGCTGGGGAAGCGCAAAATCCTCAAGAAACGTTGGTGAAAGCGATTCGCTCAACAGTTTTTCGGATTTTGATTTTCTACATTGGCGCTATTTTTGTGATTTTAAGTATTTATCCTTGGAACCAATTGAATAACGTTGGCTCACCGTTTGTGGAGACCTTCGCTAAAATTGGCATCACTGCAGCGGCATCGATTATCAACTTTGTGGTGATCACGGCGGCGTTATCAGGTTCAAATTCTGGAATCTATAGTGCCAGTCGCATGTCCTATACGCTGGCCAATAACGGTCAATTGCCAAAGCGCTTTTTAATGTTGAATCGGCATGGCGTGCCTTTTTATTCTGTCATTGCCATTTCAATTGGGATTTTCTTAGGTGTGGTGCTGGACTTTATCATGCCGCTGTTTTCAAAAGGCGCGGACAACATTTTTGTGATGGTTTACAGTTCAAGTGTGCTACCGGGCATGGTGCCTTGGTTTGTGATCTTGATCAGTCAAATCGAATTTCGAAAACAACACAAGGACAAAATGGCGCAACATCCGTTTAAAATGCCATTTTCACCTTGGTCTAATTACATCACGTTGGCATTCTTAACGGTGACATTGATCTTCATGTTCTTTAACGCTGAAACACGGATCTCGATCATGGTGGGGGCTGGCTTCTTGATTATCATGACCATCCTTTATTTTGCGAAGTTCCACGGCAAAGTCAAAGTCGATTAACGCTACTTCAAAAAGTTCGTAAGCACAGTTTGTTACTGTGAGTGCGAACTTTTTTTGTTGGCGTTATTTTTTAGGGTGTCATGTGGTTTTGTGTTCACGAATATTAGCCGTAAGCATGACAAGCTTTTAGGCAATTGTAATGTGGTTCTAGCAGGTTGTCGTTTTAAAAATAGCGACAACGCTCATCACCAACTAGGACAAATGCGCACAAAGGCCGGTTCTTTCCCCCTAAAAAAACGGCCTTGCCCCCTAGGACAAGACCATTTTTTAGTACCGCTAACTAAGCGGCTTCGGTATCGTCACCACCGAAAATCGGTGTGACTTTACGTTCGATGTAAGTCGCCGCGCGTGGGGTGGCGTAAGGATTGACAAGATCCTTTTCGAACATTTTCAGGCCGGCAATGGTGTCCATCGCGTGTTTCACGGTGGTTTCATCCAGGTCTTGGTTGGCGTAAGCCAGGCGCAAGTGCTTGGCTTTACCGACTTCATTTAAAAATTCTAAGTCTAATGTTTTCATTCAATAAACGCTTCCTTTCAATCGACATGCGGTCAGTTTTAGCAACGGGGTTCACTGCACAGCAGCACACAGCGAACACTGATTAGGCGACGGCGCCTGCTTCATGGCGTTGGTAGTTCACCACCACAGCGGCCACGTAAGTATCATCCGAAAGGTCTTCCACCACTTGGCCCAGTTGATCCAATTGGGCGTCTGTAACATCGGCTTTCACATCGTGGAAGATCCGGCTTGCTTCGGTGGCAATGTTGTCACCGGCAACTTTGATTTCAACGTTTGTTTTGATCCAATTTTTCATTGTGCAACACCTCTTGATTAGATTAGTAAGTCTGGCCAGCTTACATGTATATAAAGCCCGGCGACCTGATAAATGTGCCAACTTTTTTAAAAAAGTTTTCAGGCGGCAGCGGCGAGTTCCAACCAAACGCGCTCAGAGACTAAGATCACGGCCTCGTGAGTGCGTTGGTTTTCAATGCGCAATAGCTCGTTGTAGGCTGCAACGTCGCGGACGTAGCGGTTAAAATGGGTTTTAGCGTGGGTCACAGTGGTTTTTTCCATGATTCGGTTCCTCCTTAGGGAATGTGGGGTTTCATCGGTAACATGCCCCCATTTGGCATAGGGACTTGAACGTCAGGCTCATTTTCATACAAAGGCTCAAAGCGCATTTCAGTGGTGTGAAATGTGAAGTGCAGTTCTCCTAGGCGGCCTGAGCGGTTTTTCCGAAAAATCAAGTTGATCGGGCGCTGGGGGTTACGCTCAGCAATTGGGTCATCTAGGTACAAAAAAGCGACGCAGTTGGAATCTTGTTCAATACTGCCAGATTCTCGCAAGTCGGCTAGCTGCGGGGTGCGGTCCGGGCGTTTTTCCAGTTCACGGTTCAGCTGGGAAAATAAAATAATGGGAATGTCCAGCTCGTTGGTCAGCAGTTTCAGTTCTCGGGTAATCGCCTCGATCTCCAAACGACGATCCGTGAGCCGTTGCCGCACTCGCGTTAAAGCGGTGATCTGTAAATAGTCGATCAACGCCACGTAAGGTTCTTGGGCTTGGCGGGCTTGTTGGACGTGCTCGCGAATGACTTTAATGATTTCAGGGAGCACTAAAAATTTATCGTGGAGCCATAAATGTTGCTGAGCGAGTTGCGGCAAAACAGCGCGGACTTGCTTTTTCTCAGCCGATTTCAGTTGGGAACAAGGATTGTGCAAACGACTGACGGGAATGCCGGTGTGATAGGCCAATAGGCGTTGGAAATTTTCAGTACTGGTCATTTCCAGTGAAAAATGATCCACGTAAGCCGCCGGTTGCCGGGCCAGCACCATTTGAATGTAGTTCAGACTAAACGCTGACTTCCCGATCCCAGGGCGGGCGCCAATGGTCCACAAGGTGCCGCCCCGCAAGCCATCGCCTAAGATCTCATCCAAACCGCTAAAGCTTTTTAACCCGGCCGCTAAGGTGTGGGTCAGGCGGTGTTCGGCGGCTTTGGCCTGTTCCGACATGGTGAGTGTGGTAATGGTGGGCTGGTTCAAGCATTGGACCAACTGAGCTTGGGCCTGGAGCTTGTTCAGATTGTCGGCGGTGGGAAGTTTGGTGTAATCGTAACTGTATTGGCTAAGTAATTGCTGGTGGTAGCGGGTTTTTAAACCTTTTAGCAAACTGTTAAAGTGCTTTTGTTGGGTGATCTCAACGTGGAGCTGGCCCCACAACAAGTCATCGATCTCCCCAGGGTATTCTTGATCAAAGGCCAAACGCACCGCCACCGCGTCCTTAAAATCACCGTTCTGGTTTTGCAAAATGGTGACTAAATGCTGATACTGTAAGGCGCTACACCAAGTGGGGTCTAAGTCGATCTGCTTAATGATCTGCGGGTGACAAACCAGGTAGTTCACAACGCCAAATTCATACTCGGAGAGACTGGACAAGGGCGGTCACCTCCGCTTCGGTGGTAGTCAGGTGTTCCCGCGCCGCTTGTTTTAAAATCGCCGCCACGTCGAAATTACAAGCGACACACAAGTTGGTCAGCGCGGCTTCCGCAGTGGGGCCTTTAAAATGATGGACGTGCGGGGGAGCCGGTAAGGCAGCTTGGTAACTGGGAAACTTCGCCCCGAAAATGGTACTGGGCCGAATAAACGGTTGCATTCGCGGTGAACGTTGCCACTCGGCGCGTTTGAACTGATAGACCCGAGCCAGTGTCGCCGGGTTGTAGCCTTGTTGCAGCCAAAAAATAACGTAGCGCAGGTTTTGACCGTTATTCAGGTCAGGTTGTTCTCGGTTGAATTCAAATAACAAGTCCCGGGCTTGTTTTTTAAGGCCTTCGGTAAGGGGCACTTTGGGCAGTGGGTAGCGTCGTTCACTTTGAAACGGCGGTTGCACGTCAGTCGGCGGGGTAGCGGCCGGGATAAGCTGATGTTCCGCTTGGCGCGTGAGATAGTCCCAGTGGGAAACGTAAATAATGTGTGCCTTCACGGTGATCAGCTGCAGGCTGTGTAGTAGGTCTAACGCGTGTTTCAGCGTGCGCGGATTGGGCATGTAGGTCAGTTGACCGATGGCCTTCATGGTGTAAGGCTGGGTTCGTGAGTGGGAAAACCGCCCGTGATCGTTGATCCGTTTTGCTTCGATCAACAACCGCAGCCATAAGTAATGCGCCGGGTAGCGCACACGACTGTGGTCACTGAGTAGCTGACGATATTCTGGTAATCCGATCAAACGGTCTAAGTGCAGGTAAATTGCCAAACAAAACAGCTCCTTTATTTTTTTCTCTTTACGCTTATATAAAACCCGACCCCCCCTGAAGCGTGCCAACTTTTTTTATTACATTTGTGTTACAAGTCGGCTGAGCCTTGGTGTAACAGCGTTTAAGCGCCTTTCAAAAAAACAGGAAATGAACCGATCTGTGACAGAAATCACCCCAAATAAATGAGTTGTGTGCAATCGATTGTAATTCGTGCCACGAATTACAATCGCCCATAAAAAAAATGGTCAAAATGCCATTTTGACCATTTCAGAACCAGTTATAACCAGTTTTAGACATTATTCGCGTTGGTACTTGTTTAAGTACTGATGGACCTCTTGGGTCACACTGGCCATTAGGGCATCATCTGCTTCCGTTAACGCTGGCGTCTGCTTCAAAATTTGCGTGAACAGCGTTAGTAGCCATTGTTCCGTGTAAGTATTAAAGTCAAAGGCCGTGACAGCGTTGGGCTGCGGCTGCCCGTCGATCACCAAGGTGTCCGGATCATCGTGGGCATGACGCCACACCCAACTACTGGCGTATTGCAAGTGGGAGAAGCATTCTGGCACCACGTTTAAAGGCGCGATAATGGTATAATGCCGAAATTTAGCCAGCTGCACCGCTTGATCAGCCTGGGCTTTAAAGCCTTGGTAATCTTCATCCAAAATCAACGAAATGCCTGTGTGACATTTACACTGCACCCGGTGCTGAGGGGCTTCGTGAAAATCAACCACCTCATGAAACGCCAGCCAACTGCGCTGTTTACGTCCTCCAAAGCGCAAGTAGATCATGGCACCAAAGCAAAATGGTGCCGGTGAGATTCCCAACAGTTTCTCCGTAGTTTGACTGTGGTAGTAGTGTTCTGTGCGCTTTTGTAAGGCGCAAAAGTAACCACTTTCGGCGGTGGTAGATAAAAACACGTGCCCGTATTTGTCGATCAACAGGGAACAACACACGTGCCCATCGAGGATGATTGGGTCGGCTAAACTTTTCAGATACACGATGTCACTGCCCAATGTGTTATCGGCGGTATAAGTTGCCAATTGTTGCAATTCTTGGTGCGAAATGGTGCTGAGATCAATGGTCATTCAAAAAGACTCCTTTTTAAAAATAGCATTCCCAAACTTAAAGATGTCACCCCTTGTCGCTATTTTCACAGTAGCACTTTTTCAAAATTTACACAAAATCAAAGATTAAAGCGCTTTCTTGATTCTTTATTTTTGATGTGAAGGCGCAAATAATTCAATGAGAATCCTGATTTTAACCGATTTTCACGACTGAAATGCGCAATTTCTGTTTAAGACACCTGATTTTGCATTTTGACGCAAAACCGGCCTTTGCCTAAACTAAACGCATAACTTGTGAAAGAAGGATTTAACCAATGAAACAACAAGCCCCAATCGTGCAGGATGCTTTTCAATGCTTACGCCTTTATCCTGAAATCGTCCACGGTGCCTTAAAAAAATGCCAGATCACCAAGGCAAATCAAGATTATCACGATTTTAAAAGTGAGGCGCAATTGTCCTTTATTGCCGCCTATTGTACGTGCATGCAACGACCGCTGCAGGCCCAGTTTGTGAATTTTAACAATGCGCTAGGGTACATTAGCCGCGCGGTAGTTTGGGACTTGCAACATCTTTTGCGCAAGGAACGCCGGCAAGATTTTTATCATGGCGCGCCGTTTATTTTGGGGATGATCAAACCGGCGCCGAATTACGTGGAGCACGTCCATGAGGCCACCGTGTATCAAGAGATCTGTAATCGGTGTAGTGACGAAGAACTGGCCTTTCTCCGCTTGCGCATGGCCGGCTGTAGTGCTGCTCAGATTGCGGATAGCATGGGGAGCAGCGTGCGCCAAGTGTATCGGATCCATCGCCGCCTGCGGAAATGGATTGGGCCAAAACTGCTCGATTGAGGATTTTGGGCAATTGGTGGATTAGAAAATTTATCATTTAACAGGGTAATTTTTAAATTGTATTTTTATTGAATTCTTAGTAAGATATAAGCGTTAGCGAATCATTTTATGGGGTTACTCAGTTTGACGCTGGCGCTTAGCGGCTCGGAATAAAGTCGCACGGGAAATACCCGTCAAGGCGGCTACTTGTGCAAAGGTATGTTGCTGGGTCAAGGCTAAAGCTTGATCTAACTGTATTTGCGAATACCGGGGCGGCCGGCCTTCCCGATAATTGGGATTGTTGGCTTTGGCATAAGCTTTTCCTTATTGTGTCCGACTGACGATCAGGTCCCGTTCAAATTCAGCGAAAGCGGAAAAAATCGTAAAGATCAGCCGCCCTGTCGGCGTATTTTCAATTGTCCCCATATTAAGGATCTCAACGGCGATGTCACGCTGAAAAAGCTGATGGATAATACGCTGTGCTTCATACGTATTACGAGCAAAACGGTCCAATTTAGTGACCACCAATGTATCACCACTTGTTAGTTAGTGTAACATTTCTTGGAATACAGGCCGTTGGGCGGAAGTGCCAGTGAATTTTTCTGAAAGAATTTGCTGACAACCAGCTTGTTGCAAAGCCTGTACTTGAGTGGTTAATTCTTGTTGTAAGGTCGAAACACGCGCGTAACCGATTTTCATAAGGTCAGCTCCTTTACACTAATTATTTCATGCTGTTTTCATGAGGGTCAACTGATAAGAGGGTCGCACAACTGTTAAGTTATGAGACGGTCAAAAAAGCGGCGGCGTTTTTCTATTTTATTATAGAATCGGTATGAAAATTCGATTTATGGCTTAAAAAAGAGCCATTTTAGAGCAATGATTCACTTTAAAAAAAGTAGCATAACTTAACACTTATGAGACGGTTTTATTCCATAAGCTCATGATTAGGGGGATGGCGGTTTGATTCGATTTTTTGCGCAACCGAAGTATTCGATTACGACTGTAAAATTAGTTGGATATGAATTATTTATTCGTGAACAGGCTACGGTAGGGGAAGACTGGCGGTTGCCAGCTGATTTTAGTCAGTTTAAGCCGCAACAGATCATTCATTTATTGGCGGAGACGTTGAAAACTTTTCCACAGGGCTTGAGTTGTATTTCGTTTAATCTTGATCAAGAACAGTTTGTGGATTTGAATTACTGTCGGCTACTAAAAACGCTGCAGGCACAGACGCCAATCAGATTATATGTGGAATTAACAGAGCGTCAAGGTAAGGGGACAGCTAGCACCACACTGCAGGAGCTAGTGCATGCGGCACAGGCTTACCAACAGGCGGGGCTTGCGGTGTGCTTAGATGATGTGGGCACCGGTACGAACCAATATGAGTTGGTGCGAACCATGGCCGCTTACACAGTGGAATACAAGTATGCGTTGCAAAATGTACGTGGCCGATTGCCAGGGGATGAAATTCACACACAAATTAAGTTTTGGCGAGAAATGGCGTTGCGTCAGCAAAAAACATTTGCACTAGAAGGGTTTGAATATGACACGGATAATAGTTTGATTGCCGCGTTTCATCCTGATATTGTGCAAGGCTATTATTTCGGCCAACCGCATATTCTACCCATCGCTGCCGATTTTAATTAGAACATGTGAAATAAGTGCTAGTTTACAATGATTGACTAAAAACAGTTGAATCTAATTTGAACATTTTGATTTGAGATGTAACATATCGTTGACTCATCAAAAATTATGACAAAATAATAATATGCTAATCACATATTATTATTTTTTTTGTGCAATATTCCTTGTGAATTGGCCGCTTTCTTGAAAAAAACAAATTGTTCGGTTTATTCCCAATAATATCGTTATATAATAAGTTATTTCTTTATTTATGGCATTATGCTATGATAAATGCAACTGTGATAATAACCACATATTTTGGAGGGATATACATGAAAAAAGCATTAACAACTGCCGGTGTTGCGTTAGCACTTGGCTTATTTGCAGGGGTTGCGACGACGGCTCATGCGGCGGATAATTTGGAAAATAAGACTGACAGTAATGCCAATTTTGAAGTTACGATTTCTGACGATAAAGCAGGCTTGCAACTTACAAGTGTACCAAGCTTTAATTTCGGCACAATTGGGCAAGAGGCCTTGATTTCAAATTCTCAGTCCTTAAATGGCTCTGCATCGGGTGATTTAGAAGTCACAGATTACTCAGGGAATGATGCTGGGTGGACATTACAAGGGCAATTAGGTGAATTCCACAATGCTGACAGTAGTGATAAGTTTAGTGCAGACAGCATGACGCTTAACGGTAAGGATGCAGCGGTTACTGCAGATGATATTACAGATCCAGCTTTGGCAAGTGCCAATTTACAACAGAATGGCACAGCATTAACAGCCGCTAAAGGAACTGGTGCTGGTAAAACAACGGCTACGTTTGGCACAACCACAAAGGATGCTGTGTCAGATACTACGAAAGCTGCTACGTTAGTCTTGCCAAAACATACAACTGTCAAGGCGGGTACTTACAGTACAACCATTGATTGGCTTTTAGGTGCTGGTCAAACTTCTGATGATGTTCCTGCTGCTGACGATACTTCAAACAGTTAACCATTCGCACCACAAGTCTTTAAAAAGCCTTCACAAGACCTTGTGAAGGTTTATTTTGATAGGAAATGAAGGGAATTTTGATGCGCAAATTAATGGCCTTGATCGGTGTTGTGTTGGGGTTGGTGTTGGCTGGTGGGCAACCAGCGCATGCGGCAAGTGGCAGCCGTTTTACCTTGACGCCTGTTTTAAGTGACAGCCAAAGTAAACAGGCTGGGATTTTTGATATTGTGGCTAAACCAGGCAGTCAGGTGAAAATTGCTGGTAAAGTGACGAATTTAGCGGGGTCAAAGCGAACCGTGCAAGTACAAATCACCAATGCTGGTATTACGCAAAGCGGACAAATCGACTACACCCCTGGGGTAAATCGGGATAAAACGTTAAAGCACCCGCTAACCAGCATGACCGCTGGCAAACAAACCATCACGTTAGCTGCTCACCAGTCGAAGCAGGTGACGTTTACGTTAAATATTCCGCAAAAGGGTTTTAAAGGGATGAAGTTAGGGGCGTTATACGCCATTGACCCACAAACTTACGGCGGCTCGGGCAAAGGGGTTAGTTTGTCCAACCGGTTTAGCATGTATACGGCAATCAACTTACGCACCAGCAAAAAGTACGTGCATCCAGATTTAAAAATTGCCAAAGTCCGTTACAGCCAACAAAATCACCAAGCGGCCGTTTTAGCCCGGTTACAAAACCCGAAGCCAGAGCTGTTTGGCCAAATGACGGTGACAACCAAGGTCACCAAACAAGGTTCCAAAAAGGTCTTGCTCAGTCGTACGGCGCACAAACAGGCCATGGCGCCAAACGCGCATTATGACTTTGCGACGCTGGCGACAGATGGCTTACGGGCCGGCAAGTACACCTTGCAGTTAGACGCTAAATCAGGTACCCGCAAGTGGCATTTCACTCGCCACTTTACGGTGACTCGCAAGCAAGCGGCAGCCATTGATTCGGCTACCAGCATTACCACGCCAGGGACACCGTGGTATGTGTGGGTCTTGATCGGGTTAGCGGTGGTGATCATTGCCTTATTAGGCGTAATTTTATGGCGGCGCCGGAAGCAGCAACATTAAGCGATATTGGAGGCGGAATGGATGACAAAGCGATTGGCTTTTTGGGTTGGGCTATTCGCCACTTGTATTGGGTTAATGGTCATACCAGGAAATCGAGTGGCGGCCGACGACAGTAGTGAAGATCTCATAACAAATGGGATGTACAGCGAAAATGTCACCACGGATTCGATTGATGCCGGGTCAAATAGCACCTTGTTAAGCAATGCGAAAAGTGGCAATGTGGTGCCTTATTTTAAAATGTCAGAAGTGACGGCCAGTGGTGTGCGTTCCAGTGGGTCGCAAATTGCAATCAACCAGGATGCCACGCTGACGTTTGTGATCAAGCCACAAAGCTTTTCAACGTCGGCTTTTAAGCAAAGCTGGCGTAACAGCTTTAATTACTTCACATTAGTGCTTTCAACGGATACGGCGAATAAATGGATGGATTTTAACACAGACGGGGTAACCGTTAGTGATGGTACAGGCACGAGTCCTGTTGCAGCAGGCCAATCCTACATTCCCATTGGTGGCAGTAGCCCGATCTCAAATACAAACAACACTGTGACAGTGAAGCGCGCAATCACGATCACGGTGGATGTAAAAAAGGCAATGGCCGCTTTAGACGTTACCAGCCTCAAGCGGCTGCGTGTCAGCGAGCAGTTTAATAATACTGAAGCAACAACCGGTGGTTCAACCTACATTAAGACCCAAACGGGGACCTTGAATTTCGCAATCGATTTAAAGCCAACGGTTGCGAATATCTTTATGTTTCCGGAACCGATCACGGTGGATGGGGAAACTTACACCGGCATTGCCACCGGAACTGGGACTTTGGCAGGGGATCAGATTCACTGGTCGATCAAAGGTGACGCCACAGCTGACGATAAGACCATTCCCGAAAAAGTGCCGGACTCGAAAAAATGGGTTTGGATCATTCCCAAATCGGCGGGCATTGGTAACGGGGATACCTTATCGGTTTTAGAGACTGGCTCAAATAGTGATACATCGACCACTGATTCAGATGGCATCGAACAAAACTCACAGTATCTGGATCAGTCGAAAGGGAAGGAACTCATTGCCAAGCTGATTGATCTGATTCAGCAGTACAAATCAGGCAGTGGGGATGCCACTGAACTGACCCAAGACATCAACGATACGTTAAATGAGATCAATACAGAAGTTGAAACGCAAAAGCAACTGGAAAAGGATGCCGGGGGCTATGCGATCACCTTTAAGGATCAGCGGGACTTTTTATTTGCCAATAAAGCGCACGCAACGTCTTTGGCAGGGGATACGGCTGGTACTGTTCAGACAGCGGGCACGTATGCGTTACAAGCACCAACGGATAATGTGACGGCTAATTTAGTGAGTGAGAAGGATAATGCGGCGATGCCAAGCGATTTAGCTGATGCGATGACCTGGAAAGCTTACAAACATGACACCACTACTGAAATTGATCAAAAAGGAAGTGGCCTTGTATCGTTAGACCCGACTAGCGGTGGCACTTGCAAAGTCACTTTAGACCCGAACACCACAACGGATGATGTTAGCAGCATTGACTTAGTGGCCACGACCCCGGACGACGCTGCACTACACGTGGTGGTGAAACAAACCATTCAGGTAACCGCGTTAGCGTTAACACCTTACGACCCGTATGATGTGGGTACCGATACCAGTGCGGCCATCAAGTTTGTGACGTTTCCAGAAACACTAGCCAGTGGTGATAATAACAATCAGCCAGCTTATACCGGCGAATCTGTATCGGCGTTAAGTGGCGTGGTGGCAAAGCACATCATGTCAGCGGAAGGCGTCGAGACTTATATGTCCCTAGGCGCTATCACGTATCGCAATTACGGGGACAAGTACCAAATGAAGATCCATTATCATGATCAAGATATTTACTCCAATATTGTCATGGTTCAAGTGACCGGGGACCAGGTGCCGCAGATCGATCTGTTGCCTAGTGATTTGACGTTTACGAACCAGGGTACCGCACCGCGGCTGGATCAAATCATCAATGGCACGTTTCAAACGGCCAACCAGCCTTTAACTGCGACTGGTGGGACGCCCTTTGCTTTTAGCAGTTACATGGGAAGCGGCGAACATTGGACGATTTCGGCACAAGTCTCACCGTTTCAATCGCAAACCGGCACTTTAACCGGTGATTCTGGCGGGGGCAGTGTGCATTTGAAATTTAAATTTAAGCCGACAACTAGCCTTGCGGGTTCTGGCATTTTAGCGTCGGCTGAGGATAACGACAAATTTCTAGTCGCAGCGCACACCGTTTCTGATGATAACAGTCTGGTGACGTTATTTGGGAGCACTACCACGAAGGAAGGTTTCAGCTTAGAAGGCAATCTTGCGGCTGAGATGACCCTTGACCCGGCCCCTGCTGCCCAAGCCACCAACTACCACAGCACCATTACCTGGACGGCTGGGGAAAACACGGCGGTACCAGCTGCGAAGTGATAATTGGTTAATGTTGCGCTACTAAATTTCTGAAAAGTGCCGTATACTAAAATTAGATAGTTTTAAAGCTTTTTGTCTGATATAAGATGTCGTTTTTGGAAAACGAGCGCATTAGAAAGTAGGTCTCAAACTTGGATCAAGTCAATTTACCGTTAGGCCTCTGGCTCGTGCAAACCCTGGCAGCAACGTTTTTGATCACAGGGTTTGTGTCGTTTGAGCGCTATCTGTGGCGCCAAGCGACGTTAGTGACCCAGCAGTTACGCGCGACTTATCGGGTGTTACAGTGGCTGTTGCCTTTAGGGGTGGCCTTATTATTTGAATATGGTACTTATCAGGGCTTTATGGAAAGCAATATGTTAGCTAACATCGGCGTGGCCATGATTGTCTTGCCGTTATTTGATGAAGCCGTCACCAATTGGGGCTATGCTTGGCGTGGCCTCGGGGTGGTGGTGATTTGGGGTCTCCAACGTGGCAGTACGCTGACCCGTAATTGGCCGTTATTGGTGTTACTGCTTGTGAATCTCTTGTTGATTCGGCGCACCCATCACATGTTGCGGCACACGCCCCATTGGATATTTGTGATCACGGTGAGCATGGTGTTCAGTTTCTGGTTGGATGTGACGTGGGCGCCGTTTACAGCGCAACTGGCCTGGCAGGCAGCCGGGATGTACTTGGTGATCTGTACGTTTGTGGCCTTATTTTGGGCGCGTACCCACCGGAAATTTTTATTGGATCAACAAATGCAGGCCCTGATCGATTACGATGATGTGGTCAATGACACCACCGTGGCCCAGGACCGGGCGGTGGCGGCCAGTTTATTTCGCGGCGCCCAAGTGCACCACGAACCGTTAACTGTGGCGGCATTTGATGTGGATCATTTTAAACAATTTAATCAAGCTTACGGTCACATGGCCGGCAATGCCACATTAATGGCGGTGACCCAAACGTTGCGGCAGGTGTTAGACCAAACCCAAGTGGCGTATCAGTTGAACCATTTAGGCGGCGAGGAGTTTTCGCTGCTTTTGCCTAAAGTGGGCTTAGCCCAGGCCATTACCGTGGTGAATCAATGCTTGACGCAGGTACGCACCACCGCTTTTCCAGTGGAACACACCACGGCGCAGGTAACGTTGTCAGCCGGGGTCACCACCTTACATGAACAGGATCAAAGCGTGGACAGCCTGTACAAACGGGCTGACGATAGCTTGTACATTAGCAAGATCCATGGTCACGATGTGTTAACGGTGGAAGGCCAAACCACGACGTATGACCGGGATGTAGATGTGAACCAACTTGCTTATTTTGCCCAGCCCATCGAAGGGGTCAATGCCCAAGGCAGCGTCCATTGGGCGGCTGAATTATTGTTACGTCGCTACGACAGTCAAAGTGACCAGTGGCGGTTACCGGCGCGGTTTGACATTGCCGTGGATAAACAAATTGTGTTGATCAGTCAAGCCTTAACGGTGTTAAACGTGCAACGGGTGAACGTTAATTTAACCTTAGCCCAATTTAGTGACATTGAAACGGCGAAATCCTTGGTGAGTTATATGCATTCCGGCCGCGGTCCGCAACAACTGACCATTGAGATCACCGATGTGCCCAGCGTAACCGTAATGCGCCGGGTATCCGCGTTGTACCGGGAAGCCGGGATTTTGATCTATATTGACGATGTGGGCAGCGATAACAGTTATGAATTGGTTCAGAAGTTATTGCCTTACGTCAATGGTGTGAAATTTGCCATTCAAAATCTACGCCGTCAAGAAAGCAGCGCGCGCATTCACGAACGCATTCAATTTTGGCTGGACATTGCCCAGCGCCAGGAAATTAGCTTTATTTTAGAAGGCCTAGAATTCCCAGATGAAGTCACCTGGGCGCAACACCTAGGCATTCAGTATTTCCAAGGCTATTATTTTGGCAAGCCGCAATTACCACTCACGGCCTAAGCTTACTGACAAGACAGTGAGCTTTATCGCCAATTGGTAACACAACGTCACATAAAACACTGATTAAATTAGAAAGTATTTACTTATTAATGACAATAAGCTAGAATGAAGCCAACGATAAGCTTATGATTAAGTGAACGTATAGCACTGGAAAGAGTGGGGTTAACGGGAAGCTGCCCGCTGGCAACCTTTTTCCAGATCGAACGATAGAAAATAGTCATTAGTTAAGGGGGATAAGATTCATGGTAAGTTTTAAAAAAGTTTGCTCACTAGGCTTAGCAACGGCACTAGTGGCCACTGGCTTAATGGCGACTACAGCGCAGGCGGATGCGACAACGGCCACAAAGGACAGTGATTCTGGGCAGTCAACAGCATCATTTAGCGTCACTGATAACGGGACTTTGGAATTGTCTAGTACACCAACATTTAATTTTGGTGACGTTGACGCCTCAACGTTGGCCTTAGGTGGTAAGCAGGATTTGAATCCGGATTCTAGTACACTACAGGTTAAGGATACGCGTGGTGCAGGAGATCATACTTGGAATTTAACTGCTAGCTTGACGACGCCTTTTACACTGAAGGATGATGATAACACGAATGACGATAGCACGACATTACCAAATGCTTATTTAACGGTTAATGCTGTTGCTGGTAGTAATAGTAGTGCAGACGGTGTTGTACAAATAAATGGTGCAACAATTAATGCCACAGCGGCAACCGTTATCCCAAATGAGGATGCATATGCGGGTACGTCTATCTATACGTTTGATAAGGCCAGCGACGCAACTTTACAGTTACCAGCAGTACCAAACTTCACAGCTGGCCAATATGACGGTACAGTTACTTGGAACTTAACTGCCGCACAATAAACCAAACAATCAAAAAGGTTGCGGGAAACCGCAGCCTTTTTTCATAGGAGACTTTATAAATGTTTAGAAAATTGAAATGGTTATTTGGCGTTATAATGTTGGGTGTTTTGCTAGGCTTTGCAGCGCCGGTTCAAGCGGCTGATACAGGCGCTAATTTTACAGTGTCACCAGCGGCGTATCCAAGTGAACAAGTTGGCGGCGATTTAGGCTATTTTCAGTTGAAAGTTAACCCTAATCAAACCGGCAGCGTTGGTATAAAAATTCAAAATTATGGTGCTACGGATCAAAGTTTCACCATCACGCCCACTAAAGCCACCACAAGTGAGGGCGGGCAAATTGATTATGCGCCAACCAAACGTAAGCTAGATCGCAGCGCTAAGCATAATTTGACTCAGATTTTGTCTAAAAAACAAACGGTAACGGTACCGGCTAAAACCACAAAAACAGTGACGTTTACTTATCAAATCCCTAAAAAAGGCTTCAAAGGGATGCTATTAGGCGGTTTCTATGTTTATAGCAACACCCGTAAAACGGGGACGAATAGCAATGTCACCAACCGGTTTGCCATGACGATCGGCATTTCCATGAGCCAAGACTCCCCCCACCGGCTGGCCCCAAAGCTGAAAATGGGTTCAGCCAAAACGGCTAATCATGGCGATAATCTCACAGCTGTGGCCAAGTTGCGCAATGTGCAGCCAACCTATTTCCGAGGGATGCGCATTCAAACCATGGTGACCAAACCAGGGCACCAAAAAGTGCTGTATCGCCAGCACACAACCAATGGTTCCATGGCGCCAACGTCCAACTTTAACTACACGATGAATGTCGGGCAGAAGATCACCACTCCTGGCCGTTATCTGGCCCACATCACCGTTAAGGCCCGCGGCAAAACTTGGCACTTTAACCGGCCATTTACCATTAGCGCCACCACTGCTACAAAACAAATCACCCACGTTAACCGGTGGGGCGCCGTTTGGTGGCTATGGGCTATCATCATCGTGCTGATTCTCGCCATTGTGGGCGGCTTCTTCTACTGGTTAGGTGCACGGAAAAAACGTTAAGTTGCAACTTTAAAGTCTGATCACTCGTTTGAGCGGTTGGATTTTTTTTGAAACAACAAATCGCTTGGGACAAGCCAGTGAGCATGATAAGGTCAGTGTAACGGTTCTAAAGGAGGAATGTGTGATGACGGTACTTAATGCCCAACAATTACAAATCGCCGATGCCAAGTGGGCACAGGCAAACACCACTTACCGCACCATTAACCCACAAACGGTTCAGATCGATGTGCCGTTGCTAGATCCCTTTTCGGATGAGATCTCAATCTATGTGGTGGCACAAGACGCTGGTCAATTGCTGATCACGGATGATGGCTGGACCTTAAGTAACTTAGCCGATTTAGGGGTTGATTTTCAAGCAGAAAACGAGGCCCTTTTGAAGCAACAGTTGCAGCTGCATCAGATCCATGAAAAAGATCAGGCGTTACAGATACTAGCAAGTCAGGCTGATTTTCCAATGGCTAAAAGTCGCTTGTTACAGACAATCTTGTCGCTGAATACGTTGTTGATGCCGCGGTCCTAAAACATGATGCGTATGAAAAGTCTGGTGGTACCGATCAAGGTGCGGTCAGGCTTTTTTTCTGCGCAGTTACATGTCAACCATGTCCTGTAAACCGTTTGCAATGCGGCTTTAGCCAATCTTTGAATAAAAGTCTTACGAAGATTGACATTAGAAAATCACGATATCAGCCCTTTTTAAGGTTCATTTAAGGTACAGTTAAGCGTAAATAGACAGGTTTAATGTGTCGTCAAAATCGGCCATTCGAGGAAGGAAAAAAGGGGGACTTTTCATGAAACGGGGAAGCCTACAGCAGGCATGTACGCAACAAAAAGCACATTTTAAGTTATATAAGTCGGGAAAAATATGGGTGATTGCTGGCCTCACCACAGTTTGGTTTGGCCTAGGGTGGGCCCAACAGCAACCTGTTCAAGCAGCAACATTGACAACAACCACGCAAGTTGCACCAACAACTGCGGCTACCAGCAGTTCGGCAGCACCGGTCAGTTCTGCCGCTACATCAGCCGCTGCGCCGGCGCAGAAAATCGACTCGGCCAGCAGTGCTGCTAATACCGCTGATTCAGGCAATCGTGCGCTCGATGCAGTAAGCCCAGCTAGTGACGCCGCAAGCAATGCCTCAGCGTCAACCAGCAGTGTTGCCAGTTCAACGGCGGCTACTAGTTCCGCCGCAAGCAGCAGCGTGCCTAGCGCAACCGATCTTGCTAGTGGCGTGACCAGTTCAGCGGCCCCTATCAGCGCGGTTAGTGCGGCAACAAGTGACGCTGATACGGTGGCACGTTCGTTACAAACGACAGCCACCCAACAACCTAACACAACGACGGCTACCAGCGCTGCCGCTAATGGTCCCGTTGCATCAGCGGCGCCCGCTCGCCACGCTACTTTCCGAAGTGTAACGGCACCTGCCACCACGACCACCACAATTTTAGGCTTAACGGTGCAAGTTGGCTCGACAACCGTTAAGAGTGCCGCGGGGAACGTGCAAGTCACGACCACCACGGGCACTATTGGTACCATGACCAATATTTATGCCATTGCTGATTTTACTGGGGTGCGGGATATGCGCAACCAGCCGATTATGAACGGCACGGCAATTGGAGAATGGGTATCGGCGGGCCCTGATATTCGGGCGGCATTAGGAGCCGACGTTAAGCTGTTGTTCGCCTATGATGCGACGCAAGCGGCAACGACGGTTTATTTTGTCAACGGTAGTGGCCAGTCACTAATCAGTCAGGCCGGGACCGCGATGACGGCTACTTTCAGTGGCCACCAGCGCCAAACACAGAACCTGATACTACAAACCAGTCAGTCGACGGATGCCCAAAATCGGGTGATTGAAACGGCGCAAACAGTGTTGCAGTTTAACTATACTGGCGCTAATTTGGATCTCAATTATGCGACTTTATACAGTGGTAACGATTATGATGACAATGGAAAAGCCATCAATGCCTATCAGGACGCGGATGCAGATCCAGGCATGTTATTCAGCTTGCCAAATGTTGCGCCGATAACGGTACAGTACGTTGATCAACAAACTGGGGCCGCCATTGCAACTGACGAAACGGTGGCGGGCCAAACTGGGGCCACCATTACTGCCACTGCCTTACCTGAAATTCCAGGCTACACCTTAGTGGGCCAGCTGAAATCAGGCGTCACTGTCACCCCAGGGCAATCGATTGCCAATCAAGCGATTACCGCAACGGATCAGGCCACCGTGACGCAGCCACTAGACTATGACCTGAGTTATCTGTCGGATTATACGGTAAGCCGCCAGTTAGCCGTTGGCGGCAGTTATACGGTGGTGCTCCAAGATTACGCATATCATTGGGGTGTGGCCGGGTCGCCACAGTTCGCCATTGACATGACCGTAACGCGTTTGAATCTGGCCGGGGATATTCAAGTTGATTTTTACGATCACGCCACGGATACCACTACCACACAGATCATTGCCCATGGAAACTTAGCCACTTATGACAATCCCAATGATTATTGGGCAGATTACGATGGCGGCGTTGGGTTCACCTTACGCACCATTCACAACCAGCTTGATTTAACACCGGTGAATGTGACTTGGGTCTATCGAAAAATTGACGCGACCCAAGCGGCACCGGTGGTGGTCCATTATGTGGACGCCGCGGGCCACACGATTTTAGCCAATGACACGTTAACGGGCAATTTAGGGGATACTTATCAGATCACACCGAAAGCCATCCCTGGGTTCCAATACGTTAGCGCCAGCGCAGCGTTAACCGGTGCTTATACGACGACACCACAAGCCGTTACCTTAACGTATCAACCGACAAGCGCGACTCAAACTGTAACGGTACTTGGCTTACCGCTAACGGTGACTACGGTTCAAACCCAATCCGCGCAGGGTCAAATTTTAGCGGTGCATCAAACGGGCCAATTAGGGGACATTCAAAATATTTATGCGGTGGCTGATTTTACAGGTGTGCGGGACGTTAACGATCAACCCATCATGACCGGCGCTGCCATTGCCAACGACGGCATTAACGGTTGGGTGGCCAGTTACTTTGCTAACGGCTTACGGTTAGTTTTCTCATCCGATCCAATCACCCAAGCGTTTACCGTCACGTTTGTGGACCAGACTGGCGCTATTTTAAGCAATCCAGCTGGGGAAACCTTGCAGTTTACGTTTATGCCCGAGGATGCGAATCAGAAAATTATTGCGGCGGTGGCCGCTGCACCTGATGAATGGTCCGGCGCGTTACACGTGGCCTTACATTTTGGTGGCAGCAATGTAGATGTGAATTTTGGGGATGAGTATCAATCAAATGGCGTATCTTACCTTGATTGGAACCCTGGCGAATTATTTGTGGTGCCCAATACCCTAACCACCACGGTGCACCACATTGATGCTGCAACTGGGCAAGAACTGACGCAATTGCCAAGTGACCAATTAATGATTCACACAGGCGACACCTATGCCACCACAGCGACAACGGCACCGCAAGGCTATGAACTTGTGGGGAAATTAGTGGATGGCGCGGTGACCGGTCAGCCGATCACTGCTACTGACATTGAGCCAGATGTGACCAACACCAATACCTTATATGGTCGCGATGATGACACATCGTTTGTGTCCGATTACCATATTAAACGTCATTTAGCCGTTGGTAATAGCTATACGTTCCGGTTGCAAGATTATACGAATTATCGCTACGATGAAACAGTGGACGCATACCGCATGCCTTATTTACCGATCAATGTCACGGTTACGCGCCTTGACCAGGCAGGAACCATTCAGCTGACGATCACGGATCTTACCACTGGAGACGTTCAGACGAAAACGATTGCCCATGGGGATGCCGTGACTTATGACGGTGAAAATGATTTTTGGATGGACTTTAATCTGAATACCCCAGGCTCCAGTTTGCGAACCTTTTACAATGACTTGAATTTGGCCGCTATGGCGGATGTGACGTACGTTTATCAATTAAAACCAAGCGCGCCAGTTACTGTAACTTATTTGGACGAGCTCGGTCATGTGATCAGCCCGCAAACTGTTTTGACCGGCTTAGCCGATACCACTTGGATAACCGAAGCTAAAGTATTAGCTGGCTATACGCAGGTAGGTGTGATCGGTGCCACCACCGGTTCCTATCAAGCCCAAGCCCAATTTGTCACCTATGTTTATCGCCCTAATTTAGTCGTACCAACGGAAACCCCAGCCACATTGACCTTTAAGTTTGTGGATCAATATGGCAATGCGCTACAAGCTGACCAGCTTTTAAACGGTTACGTGGGGAACCACTATGACTTAACGGCGCCAACGTTTGCTGGGTATACGTACCAAAATACAGATGGTGCGTTAAGCGGTACGATTACGGGTGATGGCACCATCACCTTGCACTATCACCAAGCGGATGGTCAAGTACCAACAGAAACGCCAGCCACATTAACCTTTAAGTTTGTGGATCAGTACGGTAATGCACTACAAGCTGACCAAGTTTTAAAGGGCTACGTGGGGAATCACTATGATCTAACAGCGCCAACATTTGCTGGGTATACCTACCAAAGTGTAGATGGTGCGTTAAGTGGCACGATTACCGGTGACGGGACCATCACCTTGCACTATCACCAAGCAGATGGCCAGGTACCAACGGCAACCCCAGCTATATTAACCTTTAAGTTCATGGATCAATATGGCAATCAACTACAAGCTGACCAAGTTTTAAAAGGTTACGTAGGGAACCACTATGACTTAACAGCGCCAACGTTTGCTGGGTATACGTATCAAGATGCGGATGGTGCGTTAAGTGGCACGATTACCGGCGACGGGACGATTACCTTGCACTATCAACAAGTAGATGGCCAGGTACCAACGGAAACCCCAGCCACATTAACCTTTAAGTTTGTGGATCAATACGGTAATGCGCTACAAGCTGACCAAGTTTTACACAGCTATGTGGGCAATGCGTATACTTTGCAAGCCCCAACCATTGCGCATTACAGCTTTGATCGGGTGGAGGGCGCTTTAACCGGGCAAGTCACTGGTGATCAGACGATGACCTTGTATTACACGGACAATCGCCAGTTGCAAACCGAAACCAAGACGTTAACGCGCACGATCCAGTATGTGGTGCAAGGCGGCACGGCCAGTGCACCGGCCACTGTGGTTCAAACGGTTAATGGCACCCGGCAAGTGCTGATTGATCGCGTCACAGGGGAACGATTACAAGTTGGATCATGGCAAGCTCAGGGTGCTTTTGCGGCCGTTAGCAGTCCCCAACTTGCCGGCTATACAGTGGACCAGCCAGTGGTTGGCACTGCAATTCCTGACGCCAATGCGCTTGACAGCACCGTTACCGTGACCTACACTGCAACGGAACCAACGGAACCAACGGAACCAACGGAACCAACGGAACCAACGGAACCAACGGAACCAACGGTATCCAATGTGCCGACAGCGATTACACCGGGCCGGCTAGTAACGACCACAGCTGTTCGGCAACAGCCGGGATCACAGCTAGCCGTTACTAAACCAGTTTCACGGACACAACAAGATGGTCACCAGCTGCCAAAAACTGGCGAAAGGACAACCGCCAGTTTAGCGATCATTGGTCTGATGTTGATCAGTTTAACCGGTTTTGTGGCACGCTTTGGAAAGCAGCAACAACGTTAAAAAAGTAGCGGATTACGATTAGATAAGTTTGGTTTGAAAAGACGCTTGGCCTGTTATTAAGGCCAAGCGCTTTTTTTGATCGGCTGCTAGTTGCCATAAAATTTTGAACTTGTAAATGGGACCGTATTGCAAGGAATAATAAATTTTACTTTATTTTATATAAAATTATTTTAATTTTATTGCTAAAAAGTGCTTGCTACTTGAAACGGGGGGTAGGTGTATAAAAAACACGTCTACCGAGGGTTTGTTCATTTTTTGTAGTTTGTATTTTCGAAAGTTGGAACAGCGAAATCGTTGATTTGACGCCATTAATTGTGATTTTAAGTTAGACTTAAGGCACATTATGATATCAAATTAGGGGGTCAGCTGAATGAAAATTAGAAACTTAAACCATCAAACCTTGGCGCAACTTTATTCAACATCAAAATCACATTTTAAACTTTATAAATCGGGTAAAACTTGGGTCGTGGCTGGCTTAACCACGATTTTCTTCGGGATGGGGTTCGTTGGGCTCCCACAAACAGTACATGCGGCAACTGCAACGACCAGCACGGTTGCCGAGACCAGTAGTAGCGTTAGCTAGACTGCAGCCAGCACGGCAACTAGTAGTGCCGCCTCTAGCGCTGCCAGTGCTGCAGTTGAGACCAGCAACAGTGCTAGCTCAGCAACATCTAGCACGGCAACCACTAGTAGTGCCGCCTCTAGCGCTGCCAGTGTAGCAGTTGAGACCAGCAACAGTGCTAGCTCAGCAACATCTAGCACGGCAGCCACTAGTAGTGCCGCCTCTAGCGCTGCCAGTGCAGCGGTTGCGACTAGTAACAGTACTAGTTCGGCTGCAGCCAGCGCAGTAACAACTAGTAATGCTGCCTCTAGTGCCATCAGTGCCGCCGCTAAAACCAGTAATACTGCTAGTTCAGCGACCAGCAGTAGTGCCGCTTCTAGCGCTAGTTCAGCTGCAGCCAGTACGGCGACGACTAGTAGTGCCAGCCAAGCAACTGATTTAAACACAGCTAGTGGACTGGTCGGTAGCGCGCTAACCGCTAATACTGCCAGCACCACCAACACCGCTAGTACTGCGGCTAGCAGTAGTCAGGTGCGGACGTTCGTGGATGCCACTTTTTCAACGGCCAGCACCACGCCTAGTGTGCCAACACCAACCAGTAGCAATGGCATTGCCATTGCTTTAAATGGCGGCAGTCAAAATGTGGCCAATGAAGTCATTTTTGATAAAAATATTGGGCAACAAAAAGTCACCGTTTCTGGTTCTTTTGCTGCAGGGGATACCTTGATCATTGATCTGGGCACAACAGCTGTTACGAATGTTACAGCGCCGGATATTTCAGGCACAAAAGCCAGTATTAGTGGTGATCAGGTGACTTACACATTTAAAACGGCTGTCGCTGCAGTTTCAACAGATGTTTATTTCAAGTTAAATACCAGTGCGTCAGTTTTAAGTGATGGGCAACAATACACCATTTTGCCAATAACGGTCACTTTAAACGGGACGACGGTTGCCACGAATAGCCTTATTTTGAATAAAACTTATACCCAAACCAGTGCGCCAAATCAAGGTTACAATCTTTATGGTGGTGTAACAGGGGGGAGTATTGTAAACGGTTTGATCAAAGACGGTCAAGTTGTCAACGATATTCAAAATAATTTGGCAATTGACGGGTTACGTTATCCCGGCGATTACTCAACGATTATGAATCAATCAGCAATCACACAATTTACGGCTGATTCAACGGTTACAATTACATTCCCGGATACGGTTAAAATTACGGCAAGTTCAATCGATGCAAGTGCACTTGCTTTAGGTTATACCATGACCGTTACAGGCAATACGGCCGTTTTAACAATTCCAGCAGGCATGCATTTTTCCGATATGAAAGGCCAAACTGGTTTTATGCATTTTACGTTACAGGCGGTGACGACACCAACTGGGAACGTGAATTATGGCATGCCAACCATTGTTTCCGATTGGTTTTTAGATCAACAGGAATATGTTTTTACCAATCAAAGTGATCAAGATCCACTGCAATATATTGTTGCAACGCAAATTGCAAGTGATGGTGTTGGTTACGATGGTTATGATGAAACATTATTACCCTTAGAAGCGGGGAATACAGGTTGGACGTGGAGTTTTGGGGACACATCTAACTATGTCACGGGTAACTTGGACCAGGCGACATTGACGATGACCAACAGTAATCCTGATTCACCGATGGGGATTACAGGCCTCTATAACTTAAGCGATAGTGGTCTGGCGACAGCAGGGTTAAGCACGGATCTCACCATTACCTTTACCACAGCTAGTGGTCAGCAAGAAACCATGGCCTACGTCAGTGGTCAAGCAAATTATCTCACGACTTTAGGCAGTGCGAGTGATCCCGTAGTGGGCATCACATTAAAAACCAACAAAGCGGTTACAAGTGTACCTGCTAAAACGATTGCAACACGTGTCGGGTTGACCTCTTATGGCACGGCTGCAACGACGGTCACTATGAATACGACATTTCAGTTAGTCGGAATCGACGGGACGGTGGCAGTTGCAGCAAGCCAAAATAAAGCGCAACCGTTTGATAGTGAACCACTGGTTTTATTAAATGGCGGCCAAAATACGAGTAACACCATGGTTCAGGCTGGTGACACCGTTCAGCTTACCACGACATTAACCAATGGTTATCGGGGTAACCCTGATGCAGGTGTCGTTCTCAGTCGAAGTCAAGTCAGTGCTTCGGGTCTAACGGTGGAAGCGGCTTACCCGATGACGCTGGTTGTTGTTGCACCACTACACACGACTTTTGCCAGTGATAGTGATATTTTAAATGCGTTAGTGAAACAAAAAATTGTGACAAATGTGGCTGGGGTGACGTTGACCCATTTAGCCGACGAAAATGGTCAACAGCGGATCGCGATTGCAGGGATTAATAACTATTTAATTAGCAATACCTTGCAAATTCCAGTTATGATCAATGCCGATACCCTTGGCGGGACGACGATCAGCAGTACCAATACGATTTACGTGGAACCTAACGGCCATTATAAATTTGCCGGTCAAACTGCGCCATTGGCTAGTTTGGGCAGTTTAGAAGCAGATCTGGCTGCAGGTAATATGTACAATTTAACAAGCAAGCAAGGCACCATGGCAACCGTGATGGCAGCCTCTGTTTTCCAAACCACCAATGCCGTTCAAGGCTCCGCTGACAGTGGGGCGCAAGTGAGCACCGGGACCATTCGGGTAGATGATGATCAGGCAGTTGGGAAAACCATTTTAACCAACGGCTCGAATACGGATATTACTGATAATTTGGTCTTCGTGTTATTAGGCGATGGTGTGTCGCTCACCGGGCCGGTGACGGTCACGGATCAAGACGGTAACGCGGTGACGGGTTATCACACGACTTACACAACAGATGCTGGCGCGACAACTGATCCGACGCAAGCAGTTGGCCTTTTGGTATCCGGCTTGCCAGTGGCAGCACAAACATCACTGATTATTAGCTATCCGTTAACGCTGGATACGGATCAGTTGCAAGGCGCTTTAAGTGATAAAAGTTGGACTTATCTCACCAGGGTTGAAGCGTATACTGGCGGGACGTATGACATAGGGCAACAGTTCGGCAGTGATATTGATACCAATATGACCTTAAAAGCGGTTCAAAATGTTACCGATAGCTGGTACATTGCGCTAGATACAGGGGTGGGCACGCCACAGCCGGCTGGCACAGCGATTACCACCACTGGCTTAGTGGGCACGTCTTACAATGCGTTTCAAGTCACCGGGTTAGGGAGCCTTACTGTTGGGCAAGCGCTGCCAGATGCACCGGAATACATTTTCAAAGGGATGTATGACCCTAGCACTGGCACTTATTTAAGCAATGATCAGTTGATCACTTATCAAGAACAAGTAGCCGCCGATGGCAGTGTTAGCGGGCATACTTATTACATGGTGTTAGGGGAACGTTACAGCACCCAAGTGATCAGCACGGATTATACGGTACACTATACTGGTGCCGGCACAGCGACCCCAGCGGATCACACACAAGCAGTGGTTTGGACGGGGACTACTGATGCCGTCACCGGGACCACCACTTGGGTTCCAAGCAGTGCGTCGGTGGCAGTGAGCACCCCAACCGTCACCGGGTATCAGGCCGATGTGGCCACGGCGTATGAGGATGCTTTGGCGACCGTCACCACCCAACCAAGCAGCGTGAGCGTTACGGTTACCTACACGCCAGCGCCATTGACCCAGCCCACGCCTAATACAGCGACGCAGCCGGCGAACCCAGCTGATGTGACGGCAAATCCACAATTGGCCACCAGCATTGTGGTGCAAGGTGCCAGCAAAGTTTACGACAACGATGCCAGCACCGATCCCACCACATTCACCGTGTTGGCCCCAAGCCAATATTCAGACTTTGTGGTGCCAACCTTAACCGCCGCTGACTTTGATCTCAGCGGGGTGACCAGTCAAAATGTTGGCCTGTACCAAGTGACGTTAAGCGCCAGTGGGCTGGCCAAGTTACAAGCGGCAAACCCAACCTTTACCTTTGACGCCAGTGATGTGCAAAATGGGTTGTTCCAAATCACCCCAGCTGCCATTACGATCACGGCGCCAACCGTCAGCAAAACGTACGATGGCAAGGCCTACACGGCGACCTTAACGGCCAGCGTAAGCAACCTACCGACTAAAGGCGTGACCCCTGTTTACAGTTTGACAGATGTCAGCACGGCGGTAGCTGCGGGCGACTATCTTATTAACGTCAATGCTGACCCAACAGCCAACAGCAACTATACCATTACCACGCAGTCCGGTCAGTTAACCATTACGCCAGCGACTTTAACGGCCGGGGCGGTTACCGTCGGCAGTGCTAGCAAAGTTTACGACAACGATGCCAGTACCGATCCGACCACTTACACGGTGACCTTAGCCGATGGCTTAACCGCACCCACCACTTGGACCGCCAGCGATTTTGATACCACTGGTATTACTAGCCAAAATGTGGGCCAGTATGCGGTAACCTTAAGTGCCAGTGGCATTGCCAAATTGCAGGCTCTTAATCCTAACGTCACCGTTGATGGTGTCACAGCCGGTGCTTTAACGATCACAGCGGCACCGGTGACGATCACAGCTAATGGGGTGACTAAAATTTACGATGGCACCGCGTATACCAAGGCGTTAACCGCCAGCATCAGTGGCAATGTGGCTGCCGGCGACACCTTGGCCTACAGCTTAACTGATGTGAGTGCCGATGTGAATGCTGGTACCTATGCCATTAACGTGGTGTTAGGTGACAATCCTAACTATCAAATCACCACCGCTAGCAATGACTTAACCATTAGCCCGGCTTTAGTGCAGATCAGTGGGCCAACGGTTTCAAAAACGTATGATGGCAAAGGCTATACCGACGCTTTGATCCCAACGATTACCGGTCTTCCAGCCAACGGCGCGGCCTTGAACTATCAGTTAGCAGACGTTAGCGCCAATACCCAGGTGGGCAGTTACGCCATTGCGGTGACCCTTGACGCCAATCCAAATTATACGGTGACGGCCAGTAACGGCCTGTTGACCATCACCCCGGCGCCTGTTCAAGACGGCAGTCTACAAGTGAGCACCAACACCAAAGTTTACGATAATGATGCCAGCACGGATCCAACCGTGTATACCGTGACCTTAACAAATGGGTTAACGGAACCCACGGATTGGACTGCCGCTGACTTTACCCGCACCGCAGGTGAAAACGTCGGCAGCTATGACGTTAACTTAAGTGCGGCTGGTTTAGCCAAATTACAGGCCGCTAACACCAATTACGCGTTAACCGCAACATCGGTTGCCGCAGGGGCATTGATGATCACGCCAGCCCCGGTTAGCCTAACCGCCGTTAGTGCCAGCAAAGTTTACGACGGAACGGCCTATACCGGCGACCTCACCCCGCTGATCAGTGGGGTACCGACCCATGGCGAGGCAGTCACATACACTGTAACAGATCTTAGCGCCGCTAAAAATGCCGGCACTTACACGATTGATGTCACACCAACGGCCAACGCCAACTACAGCTTTACCACAATGGCCGGTCAATTAACGATTACCAAAGCACCGGTGACCATTACTGTGCCAACGGTGCACAAAACTTATGACGGTACGAACCAAGCCACCGTGACCGCTACGGTGACCGGCGTACCAACCGCTGGTCAACCAGTGGTCTATACGTTAAGTGATTTGAGCCAGGCCATTGACGCCGGCACTTATTCGGTTGCGGCGATCACTGACCCAACGGCCAACGCCAATTACGCGATTACCACTGAATCTGGGGCCTTGATCATTGACCCATTGGCGGTGACCATTACAGGGCCAACGGTAACGAAGACCTATGATGGCAACGGCTATACCGCTGCCTTAACCGCCACGGTGACCAGCGCCACCGGCATGGCCGCCCAACCGGATTACAGCTTAACCGATGTCAGCGGTGAGACCGCTGTGGGCAGCTACACCATTGCCGTGACACCAAGCGCCACCACCAATAATGCCAATTACAGCATCACCACGGTGGCCGGTCACCTGACGATCACGCCAGTCAGTGTTCAAGCAGACAGTATCGTGGTTGGCACCCAAACCAAAGTTTACGATGGCGACAGTGCCACGGATCCAACGGCTTACGACGTGACTCTGAGTAACGGCCTAACCACACCAACGGACTGGACCAGTACTGATTTTGTTCGCAGCGACACTTCTGAAAATGCCGGGACCTATGCGGTGACGTTAAGTGCCACCGGCTTAGCTAAATTGCAAGCTGCTAATCCTAATTACACGGTAACCGCCGCAGACGTTACCGCTGGCAGCTTCACCATTACCCCAGCACCAATTACGATCACCGCACCAACCCTAACCAAAGTTTATGATGGTCAGGCAGTGACCACAACGTTAGCGGCCACCGTTGCCGGTCAACCTGCAAAAGGGGTCACACCAGTTTATCAATTAACCGATGTTAGTGGCGCCGTTAATGCAGGCCAGTATCCGATTGCTGTCACCGCAACGGACGCCGCCAATGCCAATTACACGATCACCACGGTACCGGGCAGCTTAACGATTACCCCGGCCAGTGTGGGTGCGACGAGCATTCAGCTCGGTGACCAAACGAAAACCTATGATGGTGATGCCACAACAGATCCCGCAACCTACGATGTGACCCTGAGCAATGGCTTACTTGCCCCGGCCACCGACTGGGAGGCAACTGATTTTCAACGGGCTGGCAGTTCTGAAAATGTCGGCACCTATGACGTTACCTTAAGTGCCAGTGGCTTGGCGAAATTACAAGCCGCTAATCCAAATTACACGGTGACTGCTGCCGACGTACAAGCCGGTCACTTGACCATTACGCCGGCAAACGTGACCATTACAGCGCCAACAATCACCAAGGTTTATGACGGCAACGGCTATTCAAAAACTTTAACCGCCACCATTGTCGGCCAACCTGCAAACGGGGCTGCCTTAAACTACACCTTAACCGATGTAAGCACGGCCACCCATGTGGGGGATTACACCATTGACGTTACCGCTGATCCAACGGCGAACCAAAACTATAATATTACGACGCAATCAGGCAGCTTGACCATTACGCCAGCTAACGTGGCCACCGATAGTATTAAAGTTGGCAACCAAACTAAAGTTTACGATGGCGATGCCAGTACCGACCCAACCACCTACGACCTGACCGCTAGCACTGGTGTCACCGTGCCAACCGACTGGACCAGCGACGACTTTGTCCGCAGCGATGCTTCTGAAAATGCAGGCAGTTATGACGTGACGCTAAGTGCCAGTGGTTTGGCGAAACTCCAAGCGGCAAACTTGAATTATGTGGTGACTGCGGCTGACGTGCAAGCTGGCCAATTACCCATTACACCAGCGACTATCACGATTACCGCGCCAACGGTCACAAAAGTTTATGACGGCAAAGGTGTTACGAGTGCTTTAACCGCCACAGTCAGCGGTCAACCTGAAAAAGGTGTTGCGCCAGTTTATGCCTTAACGGATGTCAGGGGTGAGACCAATGTCGGCACCTATACCATTGACGTTACCGCTGATCCAGCAGCGAACCAGAATTATAATATTGTCACCAAGTCAGGCAGCTTGACCATTACGCCGGCCAGCGTGGCAACAGACAGTATCAAAGTTGGCAACCAGACCAAGGTTTACGATGGCGACACTGCCACGGATCCAACGATTTATGATGTAACGTTGAATGGTTTGACGGCCCCAACGGATTGGACTAGCACTGATTTTGTGCGTAGCGCTGCTTCTGAAAACGTCGGCAGCTATGCTGTTACTTTGAGTACTAGCGGTTTAGCGAAGTTACAAGCGGCTAATTCAAATTACACGATCACAGCTACCGACGTGCAAGCCGGCCAACTGACGATTACGCCAGCGGCTATCACGATTACAGCGCCAACGGTTACGAAAGTTTATGATGGCAAAGGCGCCACAGCTGCCTTAACCGCCACAGTCAGCGGCCAGCCTGAAAAAGGCACGGCGCCAGTTTATACCTTAACGGATATCAGTGATGAAACCAATGTCGGCACCTATACCATTGATGTTACCGCTGATCAAACAGCGAACCAGAACTATAACATTGTCACCAAGTCGGGCAGTCTGACGATTACGCCGGCCAGCGTGGCAACAGACAGTATCAAGGTTGGCAATCAGACTAAAGTTTACGATGGGGACAGTGCCACGGATCCAACGACTTACGCTGTAACCTTAAATGGTTTAATGGCCCCAACGGACTGGACCAGCGACGATTTTGCCCGCAGCGATGCTTCTGAAAATGCAGGCAGTTATGATGTGACTTTGAGCACTAGCGGCTTAGCGAAGTTACAAGCAGTTAATCTGAATTACACGATTACAGCGGATGACGTGCAAGCTGGCCAATTAACCATTACACCAGCTGAATTAACCATCACGGCGCCAACGGTCACGAAAGTTTATGACGGCAAAGGTGTTACGGGTACTTTAACGGCCACAGTCAGCGGCCAGCCTGAAAAAGGCACGACGCCAGTTTATACCTTAACGGATGTCAGTGATGACACCAATGTCGGCACCTATACCATTGACGTTACCGCTGATCCAACGGCGAACCAGAACTATAATGTCACGACGCAATCG
>NZ_AZDA01000140.1:0-87149 GCF_001434575.1 Loigolactobacillus bifermentans DSM 20003 | reverse complement strand
ACCGATAGTATTAAAGTTGGCAATCAGACTAAAGTTTACGATGGGGACAGTGCCACTGATCCAACGACTTACGCTGTAACCTTAAATGGTTTAATGGCCCCAACGGACTGGACCAGCGACGATTTTGCCCGCAGCGATGCTTCTGAAAATGCAGGCAGTTATGATGTGACTTTGAGCACTAGCGGCTTAGCGAAGTTACAAGCAGTTAATCTGAATTACACGATTACAGCGGATGACGTGCAAGCCGGTCAACTGACGATTACGCCAGCTGAATTAACCATCACGGCGCCAACAATTACTAAAGCTTATGACGGCAAAGGTGTTGCGAGTGCTTTAACCGCCACAGTCAGCGGCCAGCCTGAAAAAGGTATCGCGCCAGTTTATACCTTAACGGATGTCAGTGATGACACCAATGTCGGCACCTATACCATTGACGTTATCGCTGATCCAACGGCGAACCAGAATTATAACATTGTCACCAAGTCAGGCAGCTTGACCATTACGCCAGCTAGCGTGGCCACCGATAGTATTAAAGTTGGCAATCAGACTAAAGTTTACGATGGGGACAGTGCCACGGATCCAACGACTTACGCTGTAACCTTAAATGGTTTAACGGCCCCAACGGACTGGACCAGCGACGATTTTGCCCGCAGCGATGCTTCTGAAAACGCCGGCAGTTATGATGTTACTTTGAGTGCTAGCGGTTTAGCAAAGTTACAAGCGGCTAATCCAAATTACACAATCACAGCGGATGACGTGCAAGCTGGTCAATTAACCATTACACCAGCGACTATCACGATCACAGCGCCAACGGTCACAAAAGTTTATGACGGCAAAGGTGCTACAGTTGCCTTAACTGCCACAGTCAGCGGTCAACCTGAAAAAGGCACGGCGCCGGTTTATACCTTAACGGATGTCAGTGGTGAAACGAATGTCGGTACCTACACCATTGACGTCACCGCTGATCCAACGGCCAACACGAATTACAGCATCACCACAACTGCCGGCAATTTGACCATTACCCCGCAGGCCATTGGCTATACGTTAGGCACTGGTCAAGTCACCTATGATGGGGTCCACACAGCTGCCAGCGCCACTGACTTAAGCGTAACTTTGGCAAACGGGCAACAAATCGCCTTGCAGGCCAGCGACATTACTGTGGCTCATGACAGCACTGCCTTAGGCCAGTATCAATATCAACTAAGCGCTGCCGGCCAAGCTCGGATTCAAGCCTTATTAGGCACCAATACTGCATTAAACGGTGTCGCTGTTGGCCAAATCGAAATTGTCGCGCCAGATACAGACAATAACGGCGGGACGACCACGCCAGGCGGTACGGATAACGGTGGCCAACCAGGTGACAACAATGGTGACACTACCACACCAGGTGGTACAGATAATGGCGGTCAACCAAGCGACAACAATGGTGGCACCACCACGCCAGGCGGTACAGATAACGGCGGTCAACCAAGCGACAACAGCGGGACGACCACACCAAGCAGCACAGGCAACGGTGGCCAATCAAGTGACAACAATGATGGTACCATTACGTCAGGTGTGACAACGACACCAACGGTTGCAACAACCAACCATAACCGTTCAGCAAATGATACAGTTCAAAGTGGTACAGCTGTTGACACCACGATCACGCCAACGGTGGCAACCAAAACGAACACCCAACCAATGCAGCAAACGGCAACGACCTTGCCACAAACAAGTTCAGAAACGAACTCGAACTTGATGTTACTAGGCTTACTGCTGATCAGCCTAACCGGATTTATCGGTCGGTTTGGCAAACGCAAAGTCGGTTAGAGACGGTACAAAAAGCGCTCGGAAAAATTTCCGAGCGCTTTTTTGCTGTCCTTTGTTTTAAAAAATATCCTTCAAAATCAGCGCAATGGTATGCTGCAACGAATCGTCAGTTGCTTGCGGGGCAAATAGACACACCTCGCGGTTAAACGCCAATGGAATACCACTTAGTTCTGGAAAATAGCGGTACACAGACCATTTATCCAAAATCGTCACGCCTTTGCCCATGGCGACCATGGCCAAGGTGGCGTCTAAATTAGCGGTGGAAACAATTTTGGGGTCAAGGCCGTAATGCTCACAAATCAGGGCGTCGTCAGCCAATGCCGCTTGTTGTGACGGGTTGGCAATGCTGAACCAGGTTTGTTGGGCAAAATCGGCTACCGTCACATTTTTGTGAGCCGAACCCAATAAATAGTTGGCGTACACTAGCATTTTTTGAATCGTGCAAAGCTTGGTTTCGGTCAGGGTGGCCTGTTGTGGCGCTAACAGGCGATTTGGCATGCACAATATCATGTCCAAACGCTGCTGGGTCAAGCCTGCTACCAGTTCTGAAACTGACAGTGGCTGAATGGTTAGCGTCAGTCGCGGAAAGATTTGTTTTAAACGTTGCTCAAGCTTATGCAAACGATCATAAAGGGGCCAATCCTTGAAAATGCCTAGTGAAAAATTTAACGTAGCGGTTTGCTTTGCGACATAACGTTGCTTAATTGCGTTCAGTTCTGTGAACGTTTTGGCGAAAAAATCATAATATTCCTGGCCGGCTGGGGTTAAGGTCATCCCGCTGTGTGAGCGGGTCAATAAGGTGACATCTAAATCACGTTCTAGCGCAGCCAACTGTTTACTAATAGCAGGGGCGGAAACAAATAATTCGCGGGCACTTTGCGCCACACTTTTGGTGCGCGCCACGGATAAAAAGTATTCAATTTGAAGCGGGTTCATGGCTAAGTTACGCATTAAATTCACCTTTTCACATGTATTAACTGTCAGGTTATGTTGGGCTTAACCTGATCGGATATTTTCTATTTCACAACTTATCATATAATGAACTTGTGAGCAAGCAAAGGCTAATTCAAAAAGCGAAGCCCTTGTTAGGCTTAGTATAACAGCTTTTTAGGAACTGTATACACTTGAGAAAAATTTCAAATGATTTAACTTATTTTTTAAAAGATAAAAATCAGATTGAAATAAAAGCCCATGTTTGCACTGCCACCGGTCAGCAGTTTGTTTAACGAAACAGGTTCATTTCACATATTACTTTAAAAATGAAACCGATTTAATCAGGTTAGGAGCTGTGAAAGATGAAAGTACTCGGAATTTCTTTTGGGACGAAAAATGGCACCAACGATTCACTGTGTATCGAAGCGTTGGAAGGCGCCCAAGAAGCTGGCGCTGAGGTTGAATTTATTCAAATGTCCACACTGAATATTTTACACTGTACCGGCTGTGTCACTTGTTCACGTGCGTTAACATCAGGCAAAGGCAATACTTGTATTTTAAAAGATGATTTTAACTGGTTGCTGGATAAAATGTTAGACGCTGACGGGATCGTCATCAGTGATCCCATTTTTGAAGAAGGGGCTTCCGGCATGTTCCACACCTTAATGGATCGTTTTGGTCCCCGGTTAGATCGTGGCAATAATATTATTAACGATAAGATTGCCGCTGAAACAGGGGGTAAAAAGACCGACCAACGGATCTTAAAAGATAAAGTCATTTCTTACATGGGCGTTGGCGGTTCCGAATGGGGTACTCGGGTGCAAGTTGAACACGCCATGCATGCCTTAACCACCATGTGGCAGATCATTGATAACAAGTGGTTTCCTTGGGCTAAGGGCATTATCATGGACGACCAGCGTTTAGCCGAAGTCCGCGAAGTTGGCACTCATATCGCTGAAGCCGCTGCCGACATTGAGCACGCCCAATACCAAGGTGAACCTGGTGTTTGCCCACACTGCCATAGTAATTTATTCTACTTAGATCCTAAAACAGGCGCTGCCACTTGTTCGCAATGCGGCATGGTTGGCACCATCGACACAACCAGCGGTAAACCTGTTTTCACGTTCCCAGATGACCAGTTAGAAAAAGCCCACGATACCTTGTCCGGTAAATTCATTCACGGCAATGATATTAAAGACAAAATCGAAGGCGAATTCCTGAAAACCATGAAGTTACCTGCTTATAAAGAGCGCAAGAAAGCTTACCGGCACTTTATCAAAGCCAGCAAACCTGACAGAACAAAAACGGTCACAATTGGATAGAGGAAGATCAACTGTCTTGGGGCAGGAATCTTCCACCACAAGACTGGTCATCCTCCGAAATGGGATTTTGCGATAGCAAAATAGACATTAAAGCCTTTAGGAGGCGCCATGTTTCCTACGAGGGTGGTTGCGCCCGTAGGAATGGACATCCTCCGAAATAAGATTTTGCGATAGCAAAATAGACATTAGAGCCTTTAGGAGGTAAATCAACTATGAAACCAAGCAGAAAACAGATTCTCATTATCAATTTGGTCAACAATATTCCACTTGCCGTGGTTATTTCTACAGCCGCCCCATTCATCGCACATATTAAGACGAATCCGGTGAACTGGTTAACAAATGTGTTATTAGCTTTCGTGTTTGCATGCTTAGTCAGTCTGATTTTTCCGATCCAAAAAATGGCCGTGGACATCCCTTTACGGTTACACATTAAAAATCCCAAAGGGGTGCTGGGACGCTTAGTCGCCAACATTGTACTGAATTTTATTTACGTCTTTGTCATTGGCCTGGTCTTGAACTTCTACAACGTACGCGCGTTTCCTGATTTTCTATTTGCCTTTATTGGCACGTTCTTACCCCTTTATGGCATTGCCTACGTGTTGTCGTTGCTCACCAACTTATGCGCAGAACGCTTAGCGTTTGGCGCATCTCATCAAGCCCAGGTCCACTAAACCTAAAAAATCGAGGGAATTATCATGAAAGAAATCACAACACAGGTGGTGGTGATTGGTTCCGGGTCATCTGGTATCAGCGCCGCTATGCAATTGGTTGAAAATAACGTTTCGTTTGTTCTCCTGGAAAAGGGGGATAAGTTAGGTGGTGCCGGCAAGTTTGGCGCCCATGGTGTTTACGGTATTGATAGTGCCGACCAAAAGAAGCACGGGGTGGACTATCATTTCCCAGCAGCCTTGCAAGAAATGACCCAACAAAGCCATTACTTAGTGAATGGACCGTTAATGAGCCGGGTGCTGAAAAAGTCTGCCGCCACCATTGATTGGATGGCCAAGTTTGGCCTGGCCACCAGCTTAACGCCCAATGCCCAACCCGCTCACTTGTACGACCAACCTATTTACCATGAATTTAATTCCTTCGATGAACGGTTTACAGCTTGGGACCACATGGCCCAGATCATCAAGGACAGCGGCAATCAAATTTTAACCGAAACCGCTGGGGTGGCCTTAGACTACGGTGCCGATGGCCTAAAAGCCGTGATTGCCGAACAAGCCGACAGCAAACTGCGCATTCATTGTCAAAGTGTGGTGATTGGGGATGGCGGTTACCCAGGAAATCCAGCCATGATGCAAAAAGCCTTTGCGGACGCTGGCGAACTCATGAATTTAGGTGAACGCAAAGCCACTGGCGATGGCATTGCCATGGTGGCAGCCATTGGCGGTGACGTACAACACAACCCAGTAATTTTTGCTCATGGTTGTGCCCCAAGCTTCCAAGTGAACCCGATGAAACGGGACAATAAAGTTGAAGCCTTAACCAATTTACCCTTGTTATGGGTCAACAAAATCGGTGAACGTTTTACCAATGAAGAAGTGGTTTATGATTTTGCACAATGGGGTAATGTGGCCCATGCCGAAGGTGGCTATTACTACATGTTGTTCGACCAAGCCACGTTGGATCATTTCCAGACGCAGCAAGTGAACTGGGAAGATGCCTTTTCACGGCAGTTTACCGAACCGGAACATGAACCTGTGTTAACCGCGGGGCCGTATGCCACCTTGCAACAAGACGTGGCAGCTGTGATTGCGGCTGGTGATGGTGCCAAAGCGGATACAATTTCAGAATTAGCCGCCCAACTTGATGTCCCAACGGAACAGTTGGCAACCACTTTAGCCACTTACAATGCAGCCATTGATCAACAAGCTGATCCCCAATTTGCCAAGCAAGCCAAGTTTCTCAAATTCAAAGTCAGTGCTGGCCCATTTTACGCCGTGAAAGAACGTTGTGCGATTTTAGGCACGTTAAATGGAGTGAACGTTAACGCCAACTTAGAAGCATTGCGGCCAAACCGGACCCCGATCAAAGGGGTTTACGTGGTAGGCAACAACGCCAACGGCTTGTACTCCGACGCTTATTCGAACTTTGAAGGGATTGCCAATGGCTTTGCCTGGATCTCCGGCCGCATTGCTGCCGATGAAACCACTAAATATTTAGCAACTTTAAAACAAACAGAACGGGTGTGATCGTATTATGAAAATACTTGAAATCGTGGGCACCAATGCCCCTAAATCCTACAATCGCTTACTTTTGGCCTACATGCAAAAACGTTACGGTAGTGCCAACAAAGAAATCTCACTGTTAGAAATTAAAGATATTCCATTATTTAATGAAGCGTATTTTAGCGAAGACCGGCCAGCCAGCGTGCAAAACTTGTATGACCAAGTCAACGCCGCGGACGGGGTGATCATTTCCACACCAGAATACGACCATGCGATTACCGCTGCTTTAAAAAGTGTGATGGAATGGCTGTCTTGTGAAAAAGACTTAATGTATCAAAAACCAGTGATGTTAGTGGGGACTTCCCTAGGCGTCCAAGGCACATCTCGGGCCCAAGACAACTTACGGCAAATTTTAAACTCGCCTGGGTTAGCGGCTAAAGTCATGGCTGGCAATGAATTCTTGTTAGGTTTAGGCAAACAAAAATTTGATGAACAAGGTCAGTTAACGGATCAAAATACCATTGATTTCTTAGATGAATGTTTCAATCAATTCTTAGAACTGGCCCAAGCAAATTAAGATAGAAAGAAGAGGAATTGCAGATGTTAAATAATAAAGTCGCATTCGTCACAGGTGCTGCCCAAGGGATTGGTTACGCTATTAGTGAAGAATTTGCCAAACAAGGGGCTAACGTGGTCTTAGCCGATTACAATCCTAAAATCACAGACGTTGCCGCTGAACTAGGCCAAAAGTACGCTGGCAAAACGCTAGGCGTGGTCATGAATGTCATGGACAACGACAGCATTCAAGCTGGTTTAGATCAAACTTTAGCCGAATTTGGTCAACTAGATTATGTGGTTAACAACGCTGGCGGCGGGGTACTCAAGCCGTTCGCAGAATTAACCGATGACGATTTTGATAAAACGGTTAACTTAGACCTTCGTGGCACTTTTAAGTGTATGCGGGCTGAACTGAAATTGTTCTTAAAACAAGGTTCAGGTTCGATTGTCAACGCAGGTGCGTTAGGCAGTATCTACAACCCAGGGGGCATGGGCGCTTATAACGCTGCTAAAAACGGCATCATGGGCATGACCCAAGCTGCGGCCATTGACTACGCTGATCAAAACATCCGCGTCAACTGTGTCGCCCCTGGTTTAACCAAGACCCCATTAAACGAAGGTGGCTTTTTAGAAAAAATCTTGCCAACCGTGCCAATGAAGCGGGCTGAAACGGCTGCTGAAGTGGCTAAAGTTTACGTGTTCGTGGCCACAGAAGCGACCTTCATGACTGGTCAAACGATCTTAAGCGATGGCGGTGTTTCCGTCGGCTTGAAATAAGAGGTGATTGGGATGTTTCCTCAGAAAAAACAATATGACGTGATCATCGTCGGCGCTGGTTTATCTGGCTTAGCGGCCGCCGTTAGCGCTCGGGAACAAAAGCTGGACGTGCTGGTACTTGAAAAAGGCCGTTCCTTAGGGGGCAACGGGAACTACGTTGAAGGTGCCATGGGCGTGGACAGTTACCTGCAAAAAGAACAACAGATCAAAATTAGCAAGCAAGAACTGCTCCAAGACGAACTCAACTATTCGCATTACGAAGCCAATGCGCCGCATTTAAAGCAATTGATTGATAAAAGTGGGGCCATGATCGACTGGCTCCGGGACTTAGGCGTTAAGTTTGCCAAAGTCGGCCCCCAAGGCGATAGCTGGCCAACGATTCATACGTTTGAAGGCGGCGGCCATGCGGCTGTGACCAAATTGTACGACTTGGCGGTGGCTGCCGGTGCTGAAATCATCACCAGCACCCGGGCTGAAAAGTTATTAACCGCAGATGGTGCCATTACGGGTTTGGTGATCAGCAACCAATCCACTGGTCAACAACGAGAACTACAAACCAAAAACGTGTTGCTGGCCACAGGGGGGTATGTGGACAACCCTGAACTGGTGAATAAACGCACCCCATTATCCAACCGATTGTTGGCCGTCAGTAATGGCAAAGCCACCGGTGACGGTTTGAAAATGGCCTGGGCTACGGGGGCTGAACATTACCAAATGGGCGCCATTCAATATGGTGGCGGCGCGATTTATGATAAAGTGAACCCACCATACGTGCACATGGCATCGCAATTAGCCGCTGCTGCCACGCAGGAAGCCATTTTGTGGGTCAACGAACGTGGCGAACGGTTTGTCAATGAAGACGTGAATGACAACATGTGCCACGCTGGCAGTGCCATTTTAACCCAGTCCCGAGTCTTCTCCATTTTGGATCAAGCCGCAGTGGATCATTTAACGGAAGTGGGTTTGTATAAAGAAGTGGGCAATTCGCCCATTTCACCAGATACGTTTGCGGCATTAAAACAGGAATTGGACCATGACTTGCAAGCAGGGAGTCGCTATTTAACCAAAGCGGACACCCTGGCTGACCTTGCTAAGCAACTGAATTTACCGGCTTTGCAAGGCACCATTGACCAATACAACCGTTTAGTTGCCGCTGGCGCAGATACCGATTTTGGTAAAAAAGCAGCCTACTTAACCCCAGTCACTACCGGTCCTTTTTATGCCGTTGAATTAGGTGTGGGCATGGCCTGTGCCTTAGGTGGCATTCGTGTGGACAACGACAACCAAGTTTTAAACAGCTACGGCTATCCATTACCGGGCTTGTACGCCGTTGGCAACGACGCTGCCGGCATGTTAGTCGGCGACACGTATGCGGTGACTTTGCCAGGGAGCACCGCTGGCTATGCCATTTTCTCCGGTCGTAACGCTATTTTAAACATTGCCACCACAAACTAGTCGTACTTGCATCATTTGAAACAACCTTTAAACCTGTCATATAACCGGAAAAAGTCGGCCTGCTGGTCGGCTTTTTGCGTGGCCATTATTTTTTAGGGGTATGAGGGTGATCGGGATGGTTTGGCATTTTTGAATCGGAATCTTGATCATATGGCGCGACATAGAAGCCAAAACGGGCAAGATTTTTAGCTAGATAATCGTTAAGATCCCGCTGCTTAATTTCTTCAACAATAGTGTCAATCGGTTTATTAAATTTCAATGGAATCACCTCTTTGTGAATTATGCTAATTGTATTGTAGCATGGTTAATGAGACTTATGTCCTTTAGACATAGTTCAATAGAGTTTGGAATCCAAGAGTAATTGAGATAGTTTCCAAAATTATTGATACTTGTTTTGTAAACGCCTTGGATATGGGTGACATAATTTTCCTGCATTAAAAATTGCATAAAAGTTTCAATAATAGCACCGTCTAAACTTTTACTATAACCCTTATTACTGTATTTTGGTTTGAGTTCTTGAATAGTGCGGTAAGCACTTAATAAAAATTCGTTATAGATACGGAGTGTTTGTGGAATTGTAAAATTTAGAATATAGTCATCATTTAGAATTTTGAATGAAATAATGGCGGGTTCTAACTTAATCTTTCTATGAGCAAATAGTAATGCATGTTCTTTAATAGCGCAGAATGCGTAAACACCAATTCCTAAGGAGCCAATACCAGTTTTAATGTTACGTTCAATAATATCTGTCTTCGAAACTAATGGTGGCTGATAAAACCCATTTCTCATAATCAGTGCGGCATTCGTACGACTGGTGCCATGATAATAGGTATAGTCTTTAATCTGCATTGATCCAAATCCTTTGAGTAATGTTTGTAATAGAGACAGGATAACATGTGGGTCGGCCTTTATACGGCTAATTTAAAAATAAATATTTTCAAAAATAATCCTAATTTCCGCGTATCTCCGTAACCAAACCCAAAATCGCGCAAAAAAACACGCGCCATCATTAGGCACGTGCGTGATTACAATTATTCAGTGGTTTCAGAGCCTTTAAATGGTGCTGTTAACACGACTTTTCCCAGCATATGGCCAGCTTCTACCAACATATGGGCTTCCCGTAAAGTGGTGGGGCTGATCTCAGTTAGGGTTTTCGTCAACGTACTGCGAATGGCACCGCTGTCCACTAGCTGCGCCAACTGGTTTAAAAAGGCGCCTTGACTGGCCAAGTCGACTTGATACTTGGCCTTGGCAAACATAAACTCCCAATCGAAACTAGCGGCTTTGTCTTTTAACAAGCCCAGGGGTAAGGGGTCGCGACTTTCCACAATTGACCCCACGTGGCCTAAGGGTTTGACTAATTTAGCCGCTGTTTCAAAATAAGGTTCAGTCTTGTGTAAGATCATCACGTCATCAAGGCTGTTGACGGCGTCGGGGCCTAGTTGCGCCAATAAATCTTGATGGTGGTCCAGCACTTGGTCGGCACCAAGTTGTTGCACCCAAGCAATGGTCTCAGGCCGGCTGGCCGTAGTGATCACGGTGAAGCCAGCCCATTTGGCCAGTTGGATCGCTGCCGAGCCCACACCACCAGCGCCGTTAATGATCAACACCGTTTTGCCTTGATTGGCGTTGGCCGCAAAGGGCTGATGAAATTTTTCAAATAACAGTTCATAGGCCGTGAGCATGGTTAACGGTAAGGCGGCAGCTTCGGCGTCCGTTAGCGTTTCTGGGGCATGGCCGATCAACCGAGCGTCCACCAATTGTTGTTCAGCGTTGGCACCTGGCCGTTGGTTACTGCCGGCGTAAAAGACCCGCTGCCCTACTTGAAAGTCTGTGACAGCAGCGCCCACTTGGGTAATGGTCCCCACGGCATCGTAGCCTAAAATTTTTAACGCCCGCTGCTGCGTGGCTTGGCGCACTTTGGTATCCACAGGATTCACAGAAGTGGCTTGGATGCGAACCACCACATCGTGATCCGTGGCGACAGGCTCAGGTAATTCTCGTGTTTGAAAGGTTTGTTGTGACGCAGTAGCTGCGCCTTGGGTAATTCCGATTCCTAGCATAAAAAATCACGCTCCTTGTAAAAAGTAAGCAATCGCTTTTATTTTAGTCTAAGTCCGCTAAAAAAGCTTGCTTTTTGGCAGAACTTAAGACAAAATCAGGTTAGCTTAATGTTATCTTAAAATTCACAAGCACGGCGATTGACTGAAATTTTTTCTTGATAAGATGAGAATAATTTAATGTTATGTGGCCTAAAAACTTTTTAGAAGTGGGATACTCACAAAAAATTATAATTTTTTGATGACTTTTCTGTGAAAGTTCTAATCTTGTGCTATAATTGTGAAGGCAACACCGAAACGTCACTTTTTTATTTTGGAAAGGATGATTAAAATATGTCTGCAGCAACTGATTATCTTGAACAGGTTCGTGCCGATATTGCAAAGCGCGACCCCAATCAAACAGAATTTTTAGAAGCCATTGATAACTTCTTTAAAACCATCGTGCCTGTTTTAGAAAAGCACCCTGAATACATTAAGACCAACTTATTAGGCCGCATCACCGAACCAGAACGTGGGATCCAATTCCGTGTCCCATGGGTAAACGATAATGGTGACGTTCAAGTCAACCGCGGCTTCCGGGTTCAATTTAACGGCGCGATCGGCCCTTACAAAGGTGGTTTGCGTTTCCACCCAACCGTTAACTTGTCGATCGTGAAGTTCTTAGGCTTTGAACAAGTCTTCAAAAATAGCTTAACGGGCCTACCAATTGGCGGTGGCAAAGGCGGTAGCGACTTTAACCCGAAGGGCAAGTCTGACGCCGAAGTCATGCGCTTCTGCCAAAGCTTTATGACAGAATTACAACGTCACATCGGTCCAGATTTAGATGTTCCTGCTGGTGATATTGGGGTGGGCGGCCGTGAGATCGGCTTCCTTTATGGCCAATATCGTCGGCTTAAAGGCTATCAAGCTGGTGTTTTAACTGGGAAAGGCCTTTCCTTTGGTGGGAGCTTAGCCCGGACTGAAGCCACTGGTTTTGGTTTATTATACTACACAGAAGCTTTATTGGCCGCTGATAACGATGACTTAAACGGCAAAAAGATCAAGGTTTCCGGTGCCGGTAACGTGGCGATTTACGCCATTCAAAAGGCAACCGAACTGGGGGCCACTGTGTTAACGGCTTCTGATTCTAATGGTTTTGTTTATGATCCAAATGGCATCGACTATAAAGTCGTCCAACAAATCAAAGAAGTTGAACGGGGCCGCATTAGCGACTACGCCAAACGCGTTGAAACCGCTGAATATCATGAAGGTTCTGTTTGGGACTTCGATGTGGACTATGACATTGCCTTGCCATGTGCCACCCAAAATGAAATTACAGGCGAACGTGCGGAACGCTTGGCTAAAAACGGGGCTAAGGTCGTTGCCTCAGGCGCTAACATGCCAAGTACACCAGAAGCTGTTGCTTCCTATAAGAAGCACAACATTCTCTTAGGCCCAGCAAAAGCAGCCAATGCCGGTGGCGTTGCCGTTTCTGCCTTAGAAATGAGCCAAAACAGTGAACGTCTCGGCTGGACGTTTGAAGAAGTGGACAACCGCTTGAAGAAGATCATGCAAAACATCTTCGCTGAATCAAAAGCAGCTGCTGATGAATATGATTTAGGCAAAGATTACTTAGCTGGTGCAAATATTGCTGGCTTTAACAAAGTTGCCGACGCCATGATGGCCCAAGGCATTATTTAATGAAACAACCATTAAGGGTCCTGCTGAGTCAGGACCTTTCTTGCGTGGGCCAAGTTTCCTTAGGGGTGGCGTTGCCGTTATTTGCCGCACTGGGATTTGAAGCCTGTCCGCTGCCCACAGCATTATTGTCGACGCATACAGGTGGCTTAGGCGCCAACACTTTTCACGACTTAACCCCTGAAATGCCGCAGATCTTGCAGCATTGGCAACAATTGGATTTGACTTTTCAAGGGCTGTGTTTAGGTTACTTAGGCCCTAATGCGTTGCAAGTCTGGCAACAGTGGTTACCAAATTTTAAGGCCACGCCTTTGCGGTTGATTGATCCGGTGATGGCGGATAACGGCCAATTTTACAGTGGGTTTGACCAACACTATGCCCAAGCATTAGGGACCTTGTTGCCCCAAGCCACGGTGATCACGCCAAATCTCACCGAGGCCCAACTGCTCCTGGGCCAAACGCCGCGGTTAACGGATTGGACCCCGGTGCAGGCGGAACAATTGGCACACACACTCAGTCAACAGTTCCACGTGACCACCGTGGTGCTAACTGGGATTCCGCTAGGCAATCAGGTGGGCGTGAGTACCTATCAAGCAGGTCAAACCGCGACGGTGCAACAACCGCGGCAACCTGGGCATTATTTTGGCACCGGTGATTGGTTTGCCAGCGTGCTAGGGGCGGCTTTGTTACGGCAACGAGACCTGGTCACGAGTGTTCAGCTGGGGATGACGTTTATGGCCCAGGCCATTGCGCAAACCCGGGCTGATCACGGGGATCCGCGGTTTGGCTTACATGCGCAAGGTGCACTGGTGAATTTAATGGCAACATTGAAGTAGGTTCTTAGCGGAACCTACTTTTTGACTTGTTTTTCACACCGAACTTCCGTAAGATTGACTTAAAGCAAAACAAAGGGGCGAATGTGCAGCATGGGACAGCAGTTGTTTGTGATTACCGGGGCCACCGGAACAGGAAAGACCACGGTGAGTCGTTATTTAACAGAACAGTATGGGATGCCACGTGTGGTGACGCATACCACGCGGCCCATGCGACCAAACGAAGTGGCCGGTCAGGACTATTATTTTGAAACACCAGCCAGCTTTAAAAAACTGCATCTCATTGAATCTGTGACGTACGCTGATTATCAATATGGCTCCTCTCGCGAAGGCGTAGAACGGGCTTGGGAAACGTCAGACCAAGTCAGCATTGTGCTGGATACCAAAGGCGCCTTAACGTACTGGCAAACCTTCGGTACAAAAATTACGATTTTGTATTTAACCATTAGTGATGCCAGCCACTTACAAGCTCGGCTTCAAGGCCGCGGCGATCAGCAACAGATGATCAAACAACGTCTGGCCAGCACCGAATACCGGCGCGATCTAAAGCTCCCACAGGCGTTACTAGATGTGGCCCATGTGATCGTGAATGACGACTGGGCAGAAGCTAAACACCAAATCGATGCCCTCTTTTAATAGAAGCAACTGTTAAAAAAGCACCACCTCTACATAAAACAGAGGTGGTGCTTTTGACTACCGGTAACGTGGGTGCCAAGTCGATTGTGCCGGCTGCTTTTGCTGTTTGTTCCGGTATTGCTTTAAATAAGTCAAACAAGTTTCACCTAGCACTGGATGATCCAGGCGCACCAGCTGAAAACACAGCCGGGCAATGCGGTGATCCTGGTGGACGCCACGGCCTTGGCAAAAGCTCAGGCCCACTTGGACTAAATCGGTGGGCTGGCCTTGTTGACTCAGCCGGGTGAAGGTTTTGATAGCTTGTAGTTCATGATGTTGCGTCAGTTGGCGCCAGCCTTGGGCGTGTAAGTTTTGATTAAATGGCATAAAAAAAGACCTCCAATTGATTTTTTGGGCGCAAAAATAACGCTCAATCACATTAGAAATCAATTGGTGGTGCTGATGTAAAGCCTATTATACGCGCTTTCAAAGGCTTGTAAAGCAAAAAAAGACCGTCAACCAGGGCAAATTGGTTGACGGCTTTTATATCAATAAAGGCATTAAACTAGGCAGTTTCATGTTTTAATTGTTGTCCTCGATTACTAAAGTTTGCGGTACTGAGGTTGTGTACAGCTTCATCAATGGTAATACCACTTGCAACTTGTTCAGGATGTTCCTTGCTAGTTGCGTAGAAAATTTGGGCGTCGGTATCCAGTGAGATCCGATACCAGCTGTTTGAAAAGTTTCCGAATTGCATTTGTCATTCCTCCTTTGGGTTTAAAAGTGTGTTGATTCTAGTTGCTAGCGGGTAAACCGGCACAAATCAACATATCACAATATCTTAGTCTCTTTGACGATAAAGGTCAAGCAATATGCTTTATCAATTTATCACATGATAGCTGACTACTTTTATAGGGTACCAAATTGATTTTAAAGCTGCAAGTGATAACCTGAGCAAAATTTGTCAAGGATTGACCAGTGCCAATTCGCTTGCTTTTTAAAACCGGCATGCTAGAATAAATTGAATTAGCTAAATAATAATGATTACGGTTTAAATAAAAAGTGAGGTTGTTTAAAATGGCAGTAAATAGTAACGATGCAGTGGCTTTGTTACGGGCACATGGGTTGAAGATCACCAAGCAGCGTCAAGAAATGTTGCACTATCTCAGCCAGTTTCAACATTCTTATATTGACGTTACCGCGGTAGATGCCCATATGCGGGCCCATTTTCCAGGGATGAGCCACAACACCATTTATCGCAATATCAAAGATTTTGCGGACTTGGGCATTGTGGAACAACGGGAAGAAGGCGACCATGCCACGGTGAAGTACCAGTGTGACTTTGAGCATCCCCATCATCATCATTTTATCTGTCGGCGCTGTGGCAAAGTGTTGGAATTACAAATGTGCCCACTGGACTTTTTCTCCCAACAGTTACCGGATTGTGAAATCGATAGTCACAATTTTGAGTTGTACGGGTTATGTGCCGCTTGCCGGGAACAGGCCGCGGATTTTAGTTAATTTTAAGGTGCTTTTGTTAGGCTGATTGCTGTTGTGACTTAACGAATTCTTTACCATTCAACGATACTAATTCCGGCCTAGATATGGTTAAATAGGTTAGAATTAGAGTAAGGGAGGTTTTTCAAAATGGCTTATCGGACGCCACCATTTATTACACCTTTTGCAATTGTTTCGATTTTTCTAGGCTTAGCCGCCACCAACGTGGTTGCGGACAAAGTGTCCCCGGTGAAGTCGACCCAGTCCACCAGCCAAACCAGCTCGGTGACTTCTAGTAGCGCTGTTAGTGCGCCAAGTCACGCGAGCAGCAGTGCCAGTGATGACAGCCACGGTTCACACGATCGTGCGTCAGAAAGCAGCGATGATCAATCACAAACGCAAGATACGTCGGCGAACCAAGATACCACAACGGATCAAGGTCAAACCACGGATAATACAGACAATACGGATAATACCCAGGGCACCACTGGCAATACGTCAGATGGCACCACAGATAGCGGTAAGAGTACCACTGACAGTGATACCACGGACTCGTCTAAAGATACCAACACCACGACGGGGAATACCACCGATAACACCACAACTGGTGATACCACCACTGGGACCACCGGCGGGACCACTGGCAACACCACAACCGGTGGGACCACCACTGGCGGTACAGGCAATACCACGACAACAACGACAAATTAAGCAAAAGCGAGGTGAGATTGCGTGCTGAGTTTATTAGACATGTTGAACCACTATTTAGGGTTCTTCAACATGAACGTCAAACTGAAAAATAGAATTTATACGGCGATTGGTATTTTAGGAGACGGCTACATTGCCTACTTGGCCATTAAATTATTGCGTTTACACGCATGGGGGCGCGGATTCTTATTTCTGCTGGCCTTCTTAGGAATGACCTACTTTACCGTTTTAAATGTGATTTATTACTTTACCACTAAAAAAGCCAAGTTCGATATTTCTCCTAAAATTGAAAAATTATTAGGGGGCAAGGCGGCCACGTCCAGCGATGATCCGATGATCAGTTCTGGTACAGGTAAGGCTACCGCTGCTGGGACCACTGCCAAAGTGATGCCAGCGGCTGGTTTGTTTAACGCTAAGAAATTGTTACCAGCGACTTTAAAAGCGGATACCCGAGCGTTAGACCAAACAGTTGATGAACTGGTCAAAAGTGGCTACTTAAGCTTAAACTACGGTGGTTTAGGCGACCGAGAAATTTATCAACAGGCCCAACACCGTTCCGAACCGTTTTACGCCATTGGTGCTGCCACCCAAGTACCATTTTATGAATTACGCGAAGAACGCGGCCAGTTAGCGGTTTATATTGGTCAAAATGCCATTAACAGCCGCAAAGTTGGGACGATTGAATCCGTTGGCTTGATGCCAGTTGGTCAGGCGCGCCAACAATTCCATTTGGTGTTGGCCAGCGCATACTTAACCGGGGGCCCGTATAAAGTTGCCGGGCGCTCCGGTATTGTAACGGGGCAAGAGCCATTTGGGTTAACTGTTCAACTGGCCCATGAGGACCGAGAAGCAACCCCAACTGCCACCATGAGCCATGGCACCACCACACAGGCCATGCCGCAACGGGAAATGACGCAGCCAACGGCACCGGTGCAGCCGGAAACGTCTACTCAGGCACCGCGTTACACTGCGGCGACATCAACCCGCAACACCTATGTGGCACCTGAAACAGCGCCACCACGTGCTGCCACGCCAACCCGTGAAACAGTTGCCACACCACGCACCGTCGACTCAGCACCAACCCGCTCGGCCGCACCACGTTCAGCGGCAACTCCAACCACGCATTCTGCAACACGACGTGTCACAACGGAAACCACGGCCACCCGCCGGACCCATCGTGACCGTTAAGCAGCAGCTCAAGCTGAAAGGCTTGGGCTTTTTTGTTAGATCAATTTGTGAATGCGTTTACAAAAACGAAAAAATATTGCAATCTTAAATTACAAAATGCGATTTTAATTAAATTATTTGGGGGCAGTATTTTGAAACAGAAAAAGGTGTTTTCCAGCGTGATGTTAGGGGCAACGTTACTGTTATTAACCAGTTGTGGGCAACAAAGCGCTAGTTCAACGAAAAGTGCTGACAAGGCCACGTCAACCCAAGTGACTCAGAAGAAGAGCAGTGTTTCCGCTAAAAAGTGGCCAGTTCATCTCAAGTCAGTAGCAGTACGCAGTCGGCTACCAGCAGTCGTGCCAGTGTGGTCGCTAGCAGTTCCAGCCAGGCTGCCGCATCCAGTCGTACCACGGCGGCAGTGGATGATAAGGCTGTGGGGTTAATGCTGTGGATGCAAAAGGCATCAATCGATTATTCGTCGGACGTGCTGCAAGACTATGCGTCTAACGGTATGCTATACTACAGTCCAAGCTATAGTTCAAACTTTTCAAGCGAAATCAACGGCTACCAGGTCGTTCATACCCACGGTGACGGCAGCGGGGATGTTTATTATAAAATCAACGGTGATACTGTCACTTACAAAGGCCTGGTGATCACCACCGACGTGGCCCATGGTAAGCTGGAAACCAACACCATGACCATTGCAGACTTGGTGGCAAAATACGACAGTACTGCCGCTGATCAGGCCCAGCTGAAGACGTACGTCAGCGAATTACAACCGGAAACGGAGTAGGTTGCGGCCTGAACCACAACTTTTCTGAACTATAAGCGCGAAATCCTGGCAAAATTGGCCTAATTCATGCTAGACTTGAAGCAGTCAATTGATTGCTTAAATGTTGACAAAAAGTTTTTTGGGGGAGCTGCGGTAGCTTAGAAAGCGTAGGTGGCGTTGTGAAACAATACCAGATCAATTTTGAAAATAAGGTGAACCGTGATAAGATCATTATTCATTATACGGCAAGCTGGGTGCCGCCAACGGGTAAGCGGCAAGTGGTTTATGTGGGACATGAAGAATTAACACGTGACTTTGTTTGTAGTAGGCTGTTACTCACTGGTGAAGTGGCCATTAAGGCAATCTGTCAGGTGATGGAAATTTTGCCGGCTGATTTTCAGTTAGTAGAAGTCGATTTTGCGCAGCCACAAAATAAACAAATCTTAAATATTCCAGATTTTAAACGTTTTAGCGGCTATTTGAAGCAGCGACACCTGTTACGCCGGGTGCCAACGCATCAGGAAGCCGATGAAATTGTGGTCGACACGCAATTTGTTAAAGAATTGCGGATCGGCTAGTGAAAAGCGTCGCGACTGCAACTGCCAGCCGTGGCGTTTTTGTGCTATGATGGTAAAAAAATAGATAGGAGCTGTTTTCTCGAATGGCAATTTTAGTAGCAGGTGGCGCCGGTTACATCGGATCCCATATGGTCGATCGTTTGATTGAAAAAGGGCGGGACGTGGTGGTTGCGGATAACTTATCCACAGGCCACCGCAAGGCAATTCATCCTAAGGCGCGCTTTTACCAAGGGGATACCCGTGACCGCAAATTTTTAGACGATTTATTTGAACAGGAAACCATTGAAGGGGTGATCCACATGGACGCCTTTTCCTTAGTCGGCGAGTCGATGACGAACCCTTTGAAGTATTTCGACAACAACGTGGTTGGCATGGTGACGTTGCTGGAGGCCATGCAAGCCCATGATGTGAAATACATGGTCTTCTCCTCAACGGCGGCCACTTATGGCATTCCTGAAAAAAGTCCGATTCAAGAAGACGATCATAAAGCCCCTATCAACCCCTATGGTGAAAGCAAGCTGATGATGGAGCATATGATTCGTTGGTGTGACGAGGCTTACGGCATTAAGTTTGTGGCTTTGCGCTACTTTAACGCAGCCGGTGCCAAAGCCGACGGCAGTATTGGCGAAGATCATCATCCTGAAACCCATTTGATCCCGATTATTTTACAAGTCGCTGCTGGCCAGCGTGATAAGTTACAAATTTTTGGCAATGACTACAACACGCCAGATGGCACGAATGTCCGTGATTATGTGCACGTGTTGGACTTAGCCGATGCGCACATTTTGGCTTTAGATTATTTATTAGCAGGGCATGATAGCCAAGCCTTTAACTTAGGTTCTTCCACAGGCTTCTCCAATCAACAAATGTTGGCAGCTGCACGGGAAGTCACCGGGCAACCCATTCCAGCTGAAAACGCACCCCGGCGCGGTGGCGATCCAGATTCCTTAGTCGCTGACAGCTCAAAAGCCCGTGAGATCTTAGGGTGGCAACCCCAATACGATGACGTGCATGACATTATTCGCACCGCTTGGGCTTGGAAACAAAGCCATCCCGAAGGTTATCAAGATCGTTAATTTTTTAAAGGCGGCCTCGTCAAGAGACTGCCTTTTTGGATACAAATCGTCTATAATGAAAAGTAACCAATTGAGAGAAGGGGTTTGGATGGCAATCAAAATGGTGGTAACGGATCTTAATGGCACGTTACTGAATCAAGCACAGGCGTATGATCGTCAATGGTTACAACGGTTACTGACGCAAATGCAACAACGCCAGATCTACTTTGTGGCTTGTAGTGGCAATCAGTATCAACATTTACAGCAATTATTTGCAGGCCTACAAGCGCCAAATTTGATTTTAGTGGCGGAAAATGGTGCGTCGATCTATGCGCAACAGCAACAGATTTTCAGCGGGGCCTTGTCGCCGCAACGGCTGACGCGGTTTGTTAGCCAAGATCTGGCCACACCATTATTGGCGAAGGCGCGGACGATTTTAGTGGGGCGGCAGGCCGCTTACACACTGGCTGGCGCACCCAAGGCCTTACTGGCGGCGGCGCGGAAATTTTATGATCCGTTGCAAGAAGTGGCGAATTTGACCCAAGTGTCGGACCTGATCAACAAAATCAGTTTGGCGTGGGATCATGGGGCGCCGGGGCAAATTGTCAGTCAACTGAATCATTATTTCAAACAGGAGCTCGTGGCCCATGATAGTGGTTACGGGGTGATCGATGTGGTGCGGCATGATGTGGGCAAGTTGCCAGCGGTGCAATTTTTGCAACAACGTTGGCAGATCAGCCCAGCGGAAACGGTGGTCTTCGGCGATGGTGCCAACGATCAACCGTTATTAGCGGCTCACGATCAAAGCTATGCCATGCGCAATGCCCCGGCTGCGGTGCAACACAGTGCCCAGCAAGTGACTGCGCAGGATAACGAACATAGTGGGGTCTTAGCAACCTTGGCACAATTACTGGGGGTTCATTAGATGTGGTTTTTGCAAATGGTACCATTCCTGATCATGATTGGTGTGGTCCTGTGGCAAACTTGGCGACTGACTCGTCGCGATCAGGCTTGGGGGCCTAAAATCACGTTAATGGCTTTTTGGGTCTATGCCTTAGCAATCGTGGCACTGTGTTTGGCGCCAACGTTTTACCATTTTGGCGCACATCAGGCCAGTTATATTTGGATCGGTCGCGCCATGGTGATCTACCGGCCGTTTCAAGATCTTGATCTAGAGTACTGGCTGAATTTACTGCTGACCTTACCATTAGGGATATTCTTTGGCCTCACGCAACGCTGGTCTTGGCGTAATCTACTAGGATTGGGCTTGTTAATGGGGTTCGGATTGGAAACCATCCAATTTGGGCTGGATCAATTAATCGACCTACAGCGCGTGGTAGATATTGACGATGTGATCACCAATTTTGGTGGCACCGTGGTTGGTGGCGGGGTGTATTGGTGTTTGCGAAACACCCGGCTGGTGGCTTATTTTCAGGTGGCAAAAAAGTGATCTTGCGAAATGCAAGATCACTTTTTGATTGGCCTTTATTTAGCGCTGCCGTTACGGACGCCGCGCCGATGCGCATTTAATTGATTGGATTGTTGCTTGAACTTTTGCCAGGTGGCATTGCGCTTGGCGTCGTTTTGCTTATTTTGGTGCTGTTTGGTGTATCGCATACATGTCACCTGCCTTTTAACGTGCGTTTTGTCTTACTGAAAATAATGCCACATTTACATGCAAATTTCCAGTGATTTGTATTGAGAAGCGTTCTCATTCTGTTATACTTATATTATATAGAACGATATAACAATAAGTATAAAGCGAGGGATCAGTGATGGCAACTGGGACAATCGATTTAACCCAAACAGTCTACGAATTAGTGACAGCGCATTCTGAAGTTGCAGATGTGCTGGCCGACCTAGGCTTAAAGGAAATTAAAAATCCGGCCATGTTAAATACGGCTGGCCGTTTTATGACGATTCCAAAAGGGGCAGCCATGAAGCACGTGCCTTTAGATGAAATCGTTGCAAAGTTAGAAGCGTTAGGATTTGAGGTGATCGGTAATGAGTGAGGATATGAATAACAGCGTTTACCGTCAGAAGAAGATCGTGGAAATTTTAAAAATGCTCCACGAAGGCGGGAGCTTTGACGAAGCCAAAAAGATTTTTGACGATACATTTTCTAGCGTTGACGTTTCAGAAATTACAGCGGCTGAACGGGAATTGATCTCCAGTGGCTTAAACCCGATGGAAATTCAAAACTTGTGTAATGTGCACGCAGCAGTCTTTAAAGGCGCCATTAACCCAGCTGATCCCAACAGTGCTGAAGAAACACCAGGTCATCCGGTTGCAACGATGAAATTGGAAAACATGGTGTTGCACTCATTGTTAAGCGACGAATTGTTACCGGTTTTAAAACGCTGGCAACAAAGCTCTAACGGGGATGATGCTGCCGCAACCCCTGAACAAGAGGCGCAAAGTGCCCGTTATTTGGAACGGATGCAAAATGCTTTAAAAGACTTGGCAACAATTGAAAAGCACTACCAACGTAAGGAAAACTTGTTATTCCCATTAATGGACAAGTATGGCATTACAGCACCGCCTAAGGTCATGTGGGGCGTTGATGACGAAATTCGTGGCTGGATCAAAGATGCCAGCCGCATGGTGAATGCCGATCCGTTGCCAGATAAGTACGAAATCGAAGCAGCCATTGAAAAAGTGAACAAAGAAATTGAAGAAATGATCTTCAAAGAAGAAAAGATCATGTTGCCCATGGTTGACGAAGTCTTTTTACCAGAAGATTGGGAATTGATTGCCAGTGAAAGTGACGATATTGGCTATACGCTGATTGCACAGCCATTACCATGGTATCCTTCTGAAGCGGACATTGAAGCGGCTAAAAACCGTAAGCCGTCTAAAATGGCTGCGGAATTAAATAACATGGCCCAATCGTTAGCCGACCAACAAGGTTTGGAAAACAAAAAGCCCAGTCCAGATGCAAAACCAACGATCAGTGAAGCCATGAATGATACTGTTGACGCCATGACCGAAACGGTTGCTAAAAATCATCAACCGGACAACCCGATCATTCCGCCACATTTGCAAGGCAAATTAACTGAAAATCCAGCTGCTGACGCTGATAAAGAAGCCGCAGCGACTGAAATGCGTGCTAATATTGACGTGAACATCGATTTACCACAGGCTAAGGGCAGTCAAGCGGCCGCTAAGCCAACTAAGCCAACCCAACCAGCTGACCAACCAGCACCAGCCGATGACGATGCGCCAGCTGGTATGCCAGAATCCGTTCGGAAAATGTTAGCCCAAAACGCTGCGCCAGCCGCTGGTGCCCCACGGCGTCAAAATAAGGTGAAAACACATTTGGAGATTGCAGCGGATAACACAGCAAAAGTGTGCTTGCCAACTGGGGACTTAACCATTTCCGAAATCGAAGGCCTACTGCGCGTGTTGCCATTAGACTTAACCTTTGTGGATGCCAATGACATTGTGCAATGGTTCTCTGACAACGGTGATCGTGTCTTCCCACGGACCCGGGCGGTGATCGGCCGGGCAGTGGTGAACTGCCATCCACCTAAGAGCATGCCAAAAGTTCAGAAAATCTTGGACCAATTCCGGGCCGGCACCTTGGACCATGCTGATTTCTGGATCAATTTACATGGTGAAATGTTCGTCTACATTCGCTACTTCGCCATTCGCGACCCTGAAGGCAATTACCTGGGTTGCTTAGAAGTCACGCAAGACATTTCTGAGATCCATGAATTAGAAGGCGAAAAGCGCCTTTAGTTCAGGTATCAAAAAGGCGTCACGACAATCTGTCGTGGCGTTTTTTTGTGGACACTGAAACCAATTATTGTGGGTTGCAAGTGCAAAGCGGTGCGCTTTCATCTGACGTTAACAGGCAAGTGATGGCACTTAAAAAAACCTGCCAGCGTTATCGTTGACAGGGCGGCACAAAATCGTGTTTAATGAAGCTGATTTAACCAAAAAGTTCGGCGATGCGGCGCGTTGGGACAAAGAAACCCGCTTTGTCGTCAAGGTTGTAAACGAACGCACCGTTGGGAAATTTACCGACGATGCGAATCCGGTCACCAGGAAAAGCGTTGAAATTGGCGCTGATCTCAGTGGCAACTTGAAAGGGCATGATTGCAGTGTAAACAGCGTGATCCTCGAGTTTAGCCAGGGTAAAAGCATGTTCAGCCATAACGCAAACCTTCTTTATGATTGTTTTCACAATTAGTATAGCAGGTTTTGCGCATTAGACGTACTAAAAATGGAAACCGTTTTCAAAATAGGGAAAGCCCCTAATCTAAGCGTCTACCAGCTCGATGCCTAGCACTGTCAAATGACCGTTGGCAATCAATTGAATGATCAAGTGTGCCAAATGGTCAGGTGAGAAGCTGCCATCGGAGTGAACCCACCAGCGCACCGTGCCCATGAAAATCGAGGTCATGTACGCAATAATAAAGTCGGTGGGAATCTCTGTTTGATTTTGGGTAATGTGAAGGTTATCAAACAGCTCAGCGTAACGCTGCTGCAATAAGATTTGGAGCTGTTCGACTAATTGAACGTTGTTTGACCCATCTGTTGCCAACTGAAAGAAGCTACGGTTATCTTGGATCTCTTTAAAAATTTCGGTTAGCGTTCGTTCGATGGTTTTCATTTTGATCTTGTTGCCATCGAATAAAATATCTGCGTCAAGAATTTTCAAAAAGGAGCCTGTGGTGATTTGGAGGATCTGATCAAACAGATCCTGTTTATCTTTAAAATGCGCATAAAAAGTGGCGCGGTTGATCATGGCTTCGTCAGCAATTTGCTGAATCGTCACGGCATCAAAGCCATGTTGGGTCACAAGTTTCATAAAAGCATTAATAATCATCCGTTTGGTGCGGATTACACGTAGATCGGGACGTTTTGCCATAGGTTAGACCTGATTTCTATCTAATTGATAAAGATTCTCAATTAGCACAAACCTTCACGAGTAAGGCCTGTTAAGCTAATTTTTAACGATTTTTTTACAACTTTTTACAACATTTTTAAGCAATCTGTTGTTTAAAACACAGATTGGCGAAAATTGCTGATTGCAGCATTTTTGTGAAGCGTTAAACTAAACACGTATAGTATAACAGACAATCTGTTAGTTATTCAACAACCTGTTGGTTATTTAAAATAGATGTGTGGTTTGTGGAAAAGGGAGCTGATTGAATGCAACAAGCGAAATTATATGGTGGGATCGATGTTGGTTCGACTACGGTGAAACTTGTAATCATGGATGCCCGACGACAAACGTTGTTCTCACGCTATGAGCGCCATTACTCAGATGTAAAGGCCGCCAGTGAGAAAATTTTACGTGAGGCTTTAGAAACCATTGATGCGCAACAGCCGATTGCCATGACGATTACTGGATCAGGCGGTATGGGCTTAGCGAATTTATTAAACTTAAAATTTATTCAAGAAGTCATTGCATGTACGAAAACGGTTGAAACGCTGATTCCTGAAACGGATGTGAGTATTGAATTAGGCGGTGAAGATGCGAAGATTACCTTTTTTGGTGCCTCATTGGAACAACGGATGAACGGGAGCTGTGCCGGGGGGACTGGGGCGTTTATCGACCAAATGGCCAGTTTGTTAAAAACGGATGCCAATGGGTTAAATGAGCTCGCCAAAGATGCCAAAACCTTATATCCAATTGCATCACGGTGTGGGGTGTTTGCCAAAACGGATGTCCAACCGTTAATCAATGACGGGGCACGGAAAGAGGATATTGCGGCGAGTATTTTCCAAGCCGTGGTTAATCAAACCATTGCTGGCTTAGCGGCAGGACACAAAATTAAGGGCAATGTGGCCTTTTTAGGCGGGCCCTTATACTTTATGGATCAATTGCGGTATCGCTTCATTGAAACTTTGCAATTAACGCCGGCCCAAGTGATTTTCCCAGCTGATCCGCAATTGTTTGTGGCGAAAGGGTCTGCTTTATACGCAGCAGATCAACCAGCCACCACCTTAACGCAGTTGTTGGACCGTTTGTTACATGGGGACGATTCGGTGATGCAACCATCGAAATCATTGGCACCTTTATTTAACGATGATGAAGAGTTGCAACAATTCCGACAACGTCACGCAGAAGCGCAAGTTGCGTCTCGCGATTTAGCCAGCTACCGTGGGGTGGCTTATTTAGGCATTGACGCAGGTTCAACCACCACCAAAGTTGCTTTAATGAGCGATGACCATAAGTTGTTGTATACCTATTATGATAATAACGATGGCGATCCGTTGGCGAAAACGGAGGCCATTTTAAAAGAGATGTACGCCAAATTACCAGCCGGCGTCACCATTGGGAAAACTGCGGTGACAGGGTATGGCGAGCATTTGATCAAAAACGCCTTAAAAGTTGATATTGGTGAAGTGGAAACGGTGGCCCATTACCAAGCCGCGCACTATTTTGAACCAGATGTGGACTTTATTTTGGACATTGGTGGTCAAGATATGAAAGCCATGACCATTAAGAACAATGCGTTGGCCACCATTAAGCTAAACGAAGCTTGTTCGTCAGGCTGTGGGTCCTTTATTGAAACGTTTGCCACCTCATTGAAGTACAATGTGCGGGACTTTGCCCAAGCCGCCTTATTGGCCAAACACCCAGCTGACCTGGGTTCACGTTGTACCGTGTTTATGAACTCTAAGGTCAAGCAAGTGCAAAAAGAAGGGGCCACCATTGGCGATATTTCGGCTGGGTTGTCCATGTCGGTGATCAAAAATGCCTTGTATAAAGTCATTAAGTTACGTCGACCAGAAGACTTAGGGGAGCACATTGTGTGCCAAGGGGGCACGTTCTATAACGAAGCTGTGTTACGGGCCTTTGAAAAAATTTCAGGTCGTGAAGTGATTCGGCCAAATATTGCCGGGTTAATGGGCGCCTACGGGGCGGCTTTAATTGCGGAAAATGCTTATGAAACTGGTGATGTGACCACTTTGTTACAACCAGCTGAAATGGATAATTTGTCAGCGACGAAAGAATTCATGCACTGTGGGTTATGCGAAAATAACTGTGCGTTAACCATTACCGTCTTTAATGACGGCCGCCGGTTTGTCACTGGGAATCGTTGTGAACGTGGGGAAGCCCGAGGCCTGAAGCTGAAGATTCCTAAGGACAACGGTAAAGTCAACTTAGTCGAAGAAAAGTACAAGTTGTTGTTTGGCTACAAACCTTTACGTAAAAAATTGGCAACTCGTGGCACAATTGGCATGCCTCGGGTGTTGAACATGTATGAAGATTACCCATTGTGGCAAACGTTTTTTACCAAATTGGGGATTCGAGCAGTGTTATCCCCTAAAGGCACCCAAGCCCAATTTGAAAAAGGCATGGAAACCATTCCTAGTGATACGGTTTGTTACCCAGCCAAACAAGTACATGGGCACATTCAAGCGTTAATTGCCAAAGGGTATGAGACGATTTTCTATCCGGCGGTGGTGTACGAACGGGTGGAAAATCAAGATGCGCAAAACCACTTTAACTGCCCAATTGTGCAATCTTATCCTGATGTGATCAAAAATAACGTGGATGAAATTCGTGATGGTGATGTGGATTATCGCAATCCGTATTTAAACTTAGCTGATCATGAGTCCACCACCAACAACTTGTTTGAATGCTTCAAGGACTTTGGCGTGACCAAAAAAGAAGTCAGTGCTGCGTTAGAAGCCGGCTATCAAGAATTAGAGCACTTTAAACAAATGGTACAAAATCGTGGGGAAGATACCTTGCGGATGCTGAAACAAAGCGGCGAACGCGGCATTGTGTTAGCCGGCCGGCCGTATCATTTAGATCCTGAGATCAACCATGGCATCGCCCAAATCATGACCACAGAGGGCTTCCACGTGTTAACCGAAGATTCAATTGCCCATTTAGGTGATGTCAAAGGCTTACGCGTAGTGAACCAGTGGGTTTATCATTCACGTTTATACGCTGCGGCGCGGGTCGTGGCCCGTGATCCTCAATTGGAATTGGTTCAATTAAATTCCTTCGGTTGCGGGTTAGATGCCATTGACACCGACCAAGTGGAAGAAATCATGGCACAGTACAACCGGTTATATACCGTGTTGAAAATTGATGAAGGTACCAACATGGGAGCGATTCGCATTCGCTTGCGCTCCTTAAAGGCGGCGGTTGAAGAACGGCGGAAGCGGCGTATTTTACCTGAAAAGTTATTTGACGCTGACAAACCGGTGACTTACACTAAAGACATGAAGCAACAAGGCTATACCTTGTTAATGCCAATGATGTCACCGATCCACCAACAAGGTTTGGTGGACGTGGCGTTGCAGGCTTCCGGCTACAACGTGGTGAACTTGCCAATGCAGGACAACAAGGCGATTGATATGGGCCAACGCTTTGTCAACAACGACGCTTGTTTCCCAGCCATTATTTCCATTGGCCAAATGGTTGAAGCGTTACAAAGCGGCAAGTATGATGTGAAAAAGACAGCGGTGATGATGACCCAAACTGGCGGTGGCTGCCGGGCCACCAACTATATTCCGTTGATTCGGAAAGCCTTGAAAGATGCTGGTTTTGAAAACATTCCAGTGGTTTCCATGTCCTTAGGCAACCAAGGGGTCGAAGAAACACCAGGCTTTAAATTCACCTTGCCATTGCTGAAACGGGTGGCCATTGCTTTCCTTTATGGGGACTTATTTGAACGGGTGGTTTACCATACCCGGCCGTATGAAAAAGAACCTGGCATTGTGGATAAAATGCACGCGGACTGGCTGGAATTGGTGAAGCCAAGCGTTGAAAAAGGCAGCTTCCGAGCCTTTAAACGCAACGTGCAAGAAATCGTTCGAGACTTTGACACGGTGCCATTGCGCAACGTGCAAAAGCCAAAAGTCGGGATCGTTGGCGAAATTTTAGTGAAGTATTCGCCAATTGCCAATAACGATGTGGTCCATTTACTGGAAAAAGAAGGCGCTGAAGCGGTTGTGCCGGACATTGTTGGGTTTATGAACTACTCACTTTATAACCAAATCTACAAGTACCAAGAATTAGGTGCTTCTTACAAGGCCAAAGTTTTTGCTGAAATGGCGTTGAAGATTATTAAATGGTGTGAACAGCCGATGCAAAAGGCCTTAACGGCTTCGCAACGGTTTGAAGGCATCAGTGCCATTGAAGAACTGGCAGACGATGCCAGCAAGATCTTATCCTTAGGCAATGAAACCGGTGAAGGCTGGTTCTTAACTGGGGAAATGATCGAATTGTTGAAGAGTGGTGTGCCGAATATCATCTGTATGCAACCATTTGGCTGCTTACCAAACCATGTGGTGGGTAAAGGGATGATCAAGGAATTGCGGCATCAGTATCCTGAAGCCAACATTGCCCCAATCGACTATGATCCAGGTACTTCAATTGTTAACCAATTAAACCGGATCCGCTTAATGTTAGCCACTGCTAACAAGCATTTAGAGGCGTCCACCATTACCACCAGCAAGCCGACAACAACGGCAGCGCGGGCAGTGAAGGTCCCTAGTTTATAGCACGTCAAAAAAAGTCACCGGCAGGTGGCTTTTTTGCGTGAAGCGGCTAAGCCACTTCGTTGTATTTCCTGGTGAGAAAGCCTAAAATAATAAGCAGACAATAGGTTCGGAGATGATGAAATGACCCATGAAATTACACCAGCAGCAGTGGCCAAATTTCAACAGAAAATGGCGCATATCCCTGGTAGTGCGGCCTTACAACGGGCCGTGATGAATAACGGCATTAAGGCCACCAGCCAAGATCCAACGGCAGCTAGTCGGTTAAACCGCACTTTTTCAGTGGAATTGGACACCGGTAAAGTGTCGAATCAAAAGAAAAGCGGCCGCTGTTGGCTGTTTTCCACATTAAATACATTACGCCATGACTTTGCCAAAGCATACAACGTAAAAGATTTTGAATTGTCGCAAAATTACCTTTCTTTTTGGGACCGTTTTGAAAAAGCCAACGCGTTTTACGAACACATTATTGAAACCGCCGATCTACCTGCCGATCATCGCTTAGTCGCCTGGCTGTTAGCAGCGCCAGATACCGATGGCGGTCAATTCCACAATGCGGCGGCTTTGGTGGCCAAGTATGGCTTGGTACCGAAAGACGTGATGCCAGAAACCTTTAACAGCGAGAATACCAACGATTTTTCAGAAGTCTTGAATCTAAAGTTACGCAAAGACGCGATCGTGTTGCGGAAATTGGCGAATAGTAGTGCCAGTGACCAAGGCATCGCCGATCAAAAGCGCCAGTTTTTAGCAGAAGTTTATCGCATTTGTAGTTATGCGTTTGGCACACCACCGGAAAGTTTTGATTTTGTGTACCGGGATGATGCTAAAAAGTATCACCGCGACCCTGATTTAACCCCACAAGCCTTTGCCAAAAAGTATTTCAAACGCAATTTAGCCGATTATGTGGTGGTGACCAACGCACCAAATAAGCCTTATAATCAGCTGTTTACGTTGCCAATGGAAAATAACGTGATCGGTGGCCCAGATGTGGCCTTCTTTAACGTGGATCTCGCCACCATGAAGGCCGCTACCTTGAAGCAGTTGCAAGCAGGTGACAGCATTTGGTTTGGCAACGATGTGCTACAACAAATGAACCGCCAAGCCGGCTTGTTAGACAGCAAGCTGTACCGCCAAGCCGAATTATTTGGGATTGACCTGAGTTTGTCCAAAGCCGACCGCTTAACGTATGGTGAAGGCGCCGTTTCCCATGCCATGACGTTAACTGGGGTGGATTTAGTCAATGAGCAACCGACCAAGTGGAAAGTGGAAAATTCCTGGGGTGAGAAAAACGGGGAACAAGGCTACTTTGTGATGAGCGACGAATGGTATGATGACTTTGTTTACGAGTGCGTGATTGATCGGAAGTATTTGGAGCCGGCTCAAATTCAAGCCTTAACCACCCAACCAACAGTGATCACACCTTGGGATTCATTAGCATAGGAGCCATGTTTCCTACGAGGGAGGTTGCGCCCGTAGGAATGGACATCCTCCGGAAATGAGACTTTGCGTTAGCAAAATAGACATTAAAGTTTTGAGGAGGAGCCATGTGTCTTGCGGTGTGGGCTGACGCCACAAGACTGGACAACCAGCGAAAATAAAACCTTTGCGAAGCAAAGATACATCGGAGAATTTAGCTGGTGCCATGTGTCTTGCGGGGTGGTTTGACCCCACAAGACTGGACAACCAGCGAAAATAAGAACTTTGCGAAGCAAAGATACATTAGAGAATTTAGCTGGTGCCATGTGTCTTGCGGTGCGAACTGACGCCACAAGACTGGACATCCTACGGAAATAGGATTTTGCGAAAGCAAAATAGACCTTAGCGTATTTAGGAGGAGCCATGTTTCCTACGAGGGAGGTTGCGCCCGTAGGAATGGCCATCCTACGGAAATAAGATTTTGCGTTAGCAAAATAGACATTAAAGTTTTGAGGAGGAGATATAAAATGACAAAAACAGCAGCAGTTTTATTTGCCAATGGTTGTGAAGAAGTCGAAGCGTTATCCCCAATTGACGTGTTACGCCGTTTAGGCGCACAAGCCGATATGGTGGCGTTGGACAAACGCAACGTGGTCAGCGCTCACAATGTGCATTTGGTTTGTGACAAAGTTTTAGATGACAGTTTATTGGATTATGACATTGTGATTTTTCCAGGCGGTGGCACTGGCGCCAAAAACCTACGTGAGAGTGACCGGCTGATGGCACTGATGCAGCAACGGGCCCAACAAGGTAAGTGGAATGCAGCGATGTGCGCTGCGCCCACGGCTTTTTCCCGTTACGGCTTGTTAGACGGTCATGACTACACGGTTTTCCCAGGCATGTCAGACCAAATTCAGGCTGAATCCCCCAGTGCCAAGTATCAGGACGGTTTGGTGGTTGTCGATCAAGCGGCTCATTTGATCACCAGCCGCGGTCCAGCCACTGCGTTGGCTTATAGTTATGCGATTGCGGAAGCCATTGGTTATGACACCGCCGACGTCAAAGAAGCCATGCAGTACAATTATTTAAAAGCCAATATTTAAGCAAATGAAAAGCACGACCGCGATGGCCGTGCTTTTTTAGCGCAAACTAATGCCAATAATACCGATGATCATCACGCTCAACCCAATCAATTGCCAGCCAGCAGGGAAAGTGTGGCCTAAAAATAAACAACTGAGGAGCACTGAAAATACCACTTCCATGGCTTGCGTAGCCTCAACTTTAGCCAAGTCGGCCATTTTAGCGGCGACCATTGAGGTGGCCTGAAAGAATAAAATCGTGGCCACCACACCAGAAGACAACGCGACGAGTAAGGTGTTCAGCACGGTGTCAGCTTGTGGCGCCCCAACGGTGAAGGCGCTAACGCCGGCCATTAGTAGCCAAGTGGGGTAGCTGCACAATAACATGCCGAGCACTTTTTCCACCCCATTGACTTCCGGACTGACTGCCATCACTTGGCGATTGCCTAAGGGATAGGACACTGCTGCAATCATCAAGCTGATTAAACTGAGACCTAAATGGGCCACGCCGTGAAATTGTTTGGCGTAATCCAGCACTGTTAGTAAAACACCACCTAAAATTAGTACCATCCACGGCAAGGCGTCTAAAGGAATCCGAGCACGGCGGTAATAGGTTTGACCGGCTTCGACTTGGGGGACTTTCGTCAGCGGTGTCGTCAGCACACCAAAAATAATGGTGAGTTGCCAAGTGCTGGACACCAGCCAACCTGGCAAAAATTGACTGGCTAAACAAAGTGGGGTGTAGAACAGTACAAAACAAAACTGACTCCACAACCACCAGGATAGTGGGTGACCTTTTAGTGCTTGCCACAGCCGGGTCCAGGAGCTGTGGGTTAAGGGGATGGCTAGCAGCATCAAAGGCAAGGTCCATAAATAACGTAAGCAAGCTGTCCACAGCCAGTAACTTTGCTGGGTGGCCATCAGCTCATTTAGGACAAAGGTTAATGAAAAAAATAAGGCCGCAATAATACCAATGAAGATTGCTTGATACCGGCGTTGTAACATGGGATCACCGCCCTAAAATATTTTTATCCCGTATAAAAAATATTTTAGCAGTTTCGCTGATCAGGCGCAAAAAAACTCGCAAATCGTTCATGATTTGCGAGTTCAGTGTGTTTATTTTTGATGGGCTTCCGAGAATTCCTTCCCAGCCTCACTGCGCCAACCTTCGTTGTTGTCGTAGTTGGTTTGGAAGTCGTAATGCAAGTACTTATGCGCTTTATGACTGGCTGGTTCACCAATATAATCGTTATAGTAGACTTGCAACGTCTTGTTTTCATAAGACTTGGAGAAGCCAGATTCTTTTTGTTCGTTTTTCAACACGCTACGGCGTTTGGCCACAAAATCGGTGGTAACCCGTGTGTGGGCATTAACGTGGGGTTGACCGCCGCCGTTGATACAACCACCTTCGCAGGCCATGACTTCCACAAAGGCGAAATCATTGAGCTGACCACTTTCGAAAAGATCAAATGCATGTACGGCGCCATTAACGACCCCGATACGTGCTTTGAGATCACCAAGTTCAGCGGTAAATTCTCTGACACCTGGGATGCCACTGTCTTGCCATTCAATCGCCTGAATGTCCAAGTCGCCACCGTCAACCATGTGTTTAGCCGTCCGTAAAGCGGCTTGCATGACACCGCCGGAGAAGCCGAACCCAGTTCCGTCGCCGGTAAATTCAGACATTGGTTGATCAGGTTCTTCTTCTTCCAGTTTACGCCATTTGACTTTACGGGCCTTAAACAGCTTCGCCAATTCACGGGTGGTGATCACAGCGTCAATATCCCGTTGGCCGTCTACTTCCATACTTGGAATATGAGCTTCCATTTTTTTAGCCAAACAAGGCATGACAGTTACCGTGTACACGGTCGATGGATCGATGCCAGCTTGAGCTGGGTAGTAGGACTTACTAGCGGCCCCAAACATTTGTTGTGGACTTTTGGCGCTAGAGAAGTGATCCAAGCATTCTGGATGGTAGTTGTGCAATAAGCGGACCCAGCCAGGACAGCAAGAGGTAAACATTGGCAACACACCGCCGTTTAACAAGCGATCTTTTAATTCGGTGGCTTCTTCCATAATGGTCATATCGGCCCCGAAGTTAATGTCATAGATCCGGTCAAAACCCGCTGCACGTAAACCGGCATAGACTTTCTTCATGGTGTCCACACCGAATTCTTCGCCTTCTAACTCACCAAATGATGTCCGAATCGAAGGGGCGATGGCAACGAGGACGTGCTTGTCCGGGTCATCTAGCGCTGCTTCAACACGGTCCAGTTCACTGGTTTCTTGTAAGGCACCGACTGGGCAGGCGTTGACACACTGGCCACACAGCACACAGTTCGTGTCATCGAAACAAACATTTTCCAATGGCGCAATTTTACGTTCGCCATCGATTTTTTGAAGCTTAATGGAGCCAGTTGATGTTTTGACTTTACACATGGCCTCACACCGGCCGCATAAGATACATTTGTTACGGTCAATGGTAATGCCCATACTTCGCCGGTCAATGTTTGCTTCCAGGTCATCGCAAATATCGCTGTATTTTACTTCAGGACGTACACGTAATTTGCTAGATAATGCTAAAAGCTCACAATTTTCCTTGCGCACGCATTTCCCACAGCGGAAATCGTGTTTGTTCAAAATACGGACGACTGCTTTTTTAGCAGCTTCCAACGTTTTTTCAGTGTTGGTATGAATGGACATACCGTCTTCCATCTTCATTCGGCAAGCCAAAGTGGTTTTCACTTTGCCAGTGCCTGCTTTTTCGACTTCGACCTTACACACACCACATTTCCCGTTGTTCCCAGCTTCTTTTAAGAAGCAAAGACTAGGGATGTCGTCACCTTGGATCGTGGCAAATTCCAAAATGGACATTTCTTCTTGTTCGGGTGTTAGTTCATACTCTTTGTCGTTTAACATGACTTTCATATATCTTACCTCCGCCATGAACGTGTGTCCCTGAAGTGATAGCAGTTATTTGCTGTCGATGCACACGTCATGTTTCTTTGAAGAGCTTGTCGCAACATTCCACCACAATTATACAGCGAAAACGCTTGCTTGTTAGGCGATTTTCTATGAAATGATTCGTTTTGCCGAATTTGAGGGAAATCCCTATATCACAGATTTTGAAAAATTGATTGAAAGCAAGTGAAATCAATAAAAAGAAGTAGTGCTAAATAATATTTTTGAGACAATAAAAAAGTTTTGGTATCAAAAAGTCAGGTTTATTTGTGGCCGAATGAGAAAGCATCTCAAACAGTTGTTTCAGGCTATGTGAACGACTATACTTGATGTAAAAGGAAGGAGATTTTTCGAAATGAATACCAGAAATATTGCGAAAACAGGGGTCCTGCTGGCCTTGTTGATCGTGATCCAAGTCGCTTTAAAGCCAGCAGGGCAATTATTTGTCGGTAGTGGGGTGAACTTGGTGTTGATCGCCAGTGTTTACTTGGTGAATACTTCGAGCGCCGTGTTACTTGCCATTTTAAGCCCGATCACTGCCACCATTTTAGGTCAGAACGCTTTTCCAGCCTTTATTCCATTTATTATTGTCGGGAACCTGATTTTAGTGTTGATTTGGCATTTCTTGGTCAAACAATTTGGTAATACCGCTGAAAAGATCGGCCAAAAAGTGATTGCGTTGATTCTTGGCGCTGGGGTCAAGGCCGTTTTCATGTACTTGGCTATTGCGGTTTTAATGGCCAAGGTGATTTTAAAGGCCCCAGCACCAAAGCAACAGTTGATCGGGACCATGATGGGGACGATGCAATTTATCGCTGCGATCATTGGGGGCATTTTGGCTATTCTGATCATGCCAGCATTGTTGAAGATCCCAGCGTTAGCACCAGATAAAAAATAAGCCACACAAAAAGCCGCTCAGTGGTGAGCGACTTTTTTGTTACCATCAATTAGTAGTTGATGTGAACGCCAAATGAAGGTTGGAACGCACTGCTGATCGTTTCAACCTCAACAGATTGCCCGTAAGTTGGTGAGTCGATGTATTGGTTGTTCCCAATATATAAGGCAACGTGATAACTAGCACCTTGTGATCCCCAGAAAATCAGGTCGCCAGGTTGGAGTTGATCCAATGGAACAGCTGTCCCAGCACTTTCTTGAGCCACGGTGTAATGATCAACCGTTACGCCAGCTTGGGCTAACGCATATTGGGTTAAACCCGAGCAGTCAAAGCCAACACCTGGCGTTGCACCGGCCTTAGCATAAGGTGTCCCAATTTGTGCTTTGGCAGCGGCAATCGCTGTGGCAGCACCTTGGCTCACTGTTGTGGTGCTGGTTGCGGCAGTGGCTTGTTGTGCCGTTGTCGTCGTCGGGGTTTGATAGCTAGTAGTTGTAGGTTGCGTTGTGGTCGTCGTTTGACCTTGATAAGCGGTGGTTGTAGGCGCCGCATAGCTAGTTTGGCTATTTGAGTACCAAGCCGTTGCTTGTGCTGTTTGCGCGTTGTACTCAGATGCATCGGCATGCACACTTTGTGTACCGAAAGCAAAAGCAGCAGTTGCGCCGAGTAAACCGGCAGCTGTGTATGAAGCAAGTTTATGTTTGGAAATCATGTTAGGGCTCCTTTTTGAATAAAATCCGTTGGTTCAACCCCTAGCATAGTCATGTGACGTTACAAGGACGTCACGCAAGTTTAACAACTACGTTACAAATTATGTCAAGCATCATACAGTACTGTTTTTACAAAAAGATGGCGTTTTAATGCGGCGCTTTAGAAGTAGGTGGCTCACTGAAAAAAGCTTTCATTTTAATTTTTAGCGATCATAGAACAAGTTTAATCTGCAAAGCAGCATGAAAACAGCTATACTAAAAGCATTAGTGAAATGAAAGCAGGCGACGACATGCATTTTTGGTTGGTAGAGCTTTATTTAGTAGTGGCTGGGGTAATTGGTGGGCTCTTAAGCACCATTGCTGGGATGGCGTCGCTGGTGTCATATCCAGTGCTGTTAAGCGTAGGGTTACCGCCTGTGACTGCTAATGTAACCAATACCACGGCCCAGATTTTTACGGGCATTGGTTCGACGTTAAGCTCAGCGAAAGAATTGAAAAGTGCGCAGCATGCAACGGCAATGAATGCTGTTTTTTCACTGTTTGGGTCGTTATGTGGCTGTATTTTATTGCTGGTGGCGCCAGCGGCCACTTTTGCCAAAGCGGTGCCCTTTTTGATTGCCTTTGCCGGTTGTTTAATGTTTTATACGTTGTTACGGCAAACGCCGCCAACTGGTGGGCAAGCACATCCAATTTTAAAAAGTGTGGCGTTATTTTTAGTCGGGATCTACATTGGCTACTTTGGGGCATCGGCTGGGGTGATCACTTTAGCCATTTTAACCGTCACGGAGCAACTGCCGTTTACCACGATCAATGCCATTAAAAATTTTATTAGTTTTACAGGGAATGGCTTGGCCATGATTATTTTTGCCTTTACGGCGGATGTACGTTGGACGGTGGCGTTAACCATGGGCATTGGCTTTTTAGTCGGTGGTTGGTTAGGCCCGCGGATCGTGCGCCACTTGCCGATTCGTAAACTCCGCTTTGCCATTGCTTTTGCGGCGTTGGGGTTGGCGGCTTATCTGTTTGTGACCACTTATTAAAAGGCATAGGGGTTTATGTTACTTTAAAGCGGTTCAAAACAAAAAAACCTTGCCACAAGTTCGCTTGTGACAAGGTTTTTTAAGTGTTTACCAGATCTCAACCCGTTGTTCAGGGGCTAAGTACATGCCGTCGCCGGCTTGAATGTCGAAGGTGGTGTAGAAATCGGCTAGGTTTTGGGGTTGGACGTTGGCCCGTAATTTCGCTGGGGCGTGAACGTCGATGTTTAAAAGCAGTTGTTGATATTCTAAGCGGGCTTTGGTGCGCCAAATGGTGGCCCAGTTGACGAAGAAGGCTTTCAAGTCAACTTTTGCTTCACCTTTAGCTGCCTCTAAAGCACAGCTTAAGCCGCCAGCGTCGGCAATGTTTTCGGAAACGGTGAGTTTGCCGTTGACTTTGCCTTTTGCAAATGGCAGGTCGTTGAATTCAGCAATCATATTGTCAGCTAAGCCTTTGAAATGGGCTTTATCATCAGCGGTCCACCAGTTGTGTAAATTCCCGTATTCGTCAAATAAGGAGCCGTTGTTATCAAAGGCGTGGGAAATTTCGTGGGCGATGACGGCACCAATGCCGCCATAGTTAGCGCTAGCAGGTTGGTCCAAGCTGTAAAAGGGTGCTTGTAAAATCGCGGCGGGGAACACGATAATGTTGCGGAAAGGATGGTAGTAGGCGTTAACTGTGTTGGCACTCATTTCCCATTGATCCCGTTTAACGGGTTGGTTCCATTTGCTGAATTTATCCAACTGGCTGAGGTGAATGAAATGCAGTGTGTTGGCTAATAAACTTTGGGTGGTGTCCGTTTTAAACGTTAATTGCAACGGCTCAATGGCATCCGGGTAGCCCACTTGAATGCCTAATTTTTCCAGCTTCACAATGGCTTTTTCGCGGGTCGCGACAGACAGCCAAGTATTATGGGTCAGGCGTTGTTCATAAACGGTGATCATTTTTTTAACCATTTGCTGAACGTCAGCCTTGGCTTGCGGGCCGAAATAGTTACGGCCGTAGTAGTCCCCAACCACTTGGTCAAACATACCAGTGGCTAAGTAATAAGCACTTTTAGCAGGCTTCATGGCAGCCTTATTGCCAGAAAGGGCGCGGCTGAAAATACCACCGGTTTGGCGGAAGTCTTCTGATAAATAGCCAGCTAAGCCGCGGACGGTTTTAATGATCAACCAGCCTTTTAAGTTGGCAAAAGTGTCGGGATTGAGCACATCGTCAAAATGAGCGTAGAAATTAGGTTCGGTGACAATGACTTGTTCCGGTGTGGCGCCCAGCACGTTTTGAATCAGTTGGGCCAGGTCTAAATGGCTGCTGTGGCTGGTAAAAGCTGCAAAGCTTTCTGGATTATACATTTTACTGTAATCCGCCTTTTCTTCAGCGCTTTTTACAAAAGGTACCAAACTGGCATCAAAGGCCACAGCTTGATCGACCAGTGTTTTTTGCTGGGCGGCATCATAACCAGCTAAGGCCAGGAGTTGGGTCATCATATCTTTGAAAACGCCCATTAACTGAGGTCCGGCGGGATTATCAGCGGCGTAGTAGGTTTTATCAGGTAAAAACAAACCAGGGGCACTGGCGAATAACGCATTGGTGGTGGCATTTTTCATGTCAGCGTCAATATCCAGGTCAAATGGCATCGGGAGGCCGGCTAGTAACCAGTCGCTAAGGTGCGCTTGGAAATCGGCCAGGCTGTGTAAGCCTTCCAATTGAGCTAGCAAAGGTTTTAAAGGCGCCGCGCCAGCAGCGTTGCGTTGGTCAAAATCTTGTGCCAACTGATAGTAAGCAAGAAATTGTGATTGGGCCGCATTTTCAGTGGCTTTAGCGCCAGTTTGCATGGCCGCAAAATCGGCCATTAAATTTTTTTCAATGGCTTCGACTAAATCTTGAAAGCCACCAGTTGCCGGTTTATCATCGGGAATTTCAGCTGTTTTCAGCCAATCGGCATTGATAGCTTCATAAAAATCATCTTTTAAGGTTGTCATAAACACACTTCTTTCAGGCGAGTTTTGTTAAGTTCCATGATAGCATTTTTAGCGCTGAAACGATGACCATTTGATCATGGATCGGATAAAAGACTTCACTTTCGCGGTGATTCATTTTATGCTAAGACTATGATTTTTAAAATGAACCAAGGTCACTTGGATGATTATAACCAATTGAGGGGGAACTATTTTGACCACATTACGCATTCTTTATATTTCAATTTCCGGTAATACCCGTTCTTTTGTTGAAACCTTGCAAGACTACGCGGAAGACCAACACGCCGCTGATGCCAGCGCACCATTGATCGAATTGAAAGAAATTTCAGACGCCACACCGGATGATGATGAAACAACGCCTTATTTTGCGTTTGTACCGACTTATTTAACTGGTGGTAACGGCATCGACAACGGCTATCAAGAGTTGATGACCGAAGCTTTAGGTGAATATATCAGTATTGGTGATAATCGCAAGTATTGTTGGGGTGTGGTGGGCTCTGGAAACCGCAACTTTAACGAGCAGTATTGTTTAACAGCGCGCCAGTATTCCGAGGCCTATGGGTTCCCTTTTATTGGTGATTACGAATTACGGGGCACAACCCAGGATGTCACGCGGATCTATCAAATTTTACAGACTGAAGCAGCCAAGCATGCTTAACCAAAATAACGCCCTGACCAATTGGCCAAGGCGTTATTTTTTTGAAATTAGATGAGGTAGGTTTGGGGTATGCTTATAAGATAACCGCTGCGTCTTAAAACAACCTTAAACCCAGTAAACTTTTGCTAAGAAGTCGTGGTATCCGGTTGCCGGAATAGATGTAACGGATCCACGGTGACTTGGGTCACCACTGCCGATTGGTAGCCGACGCTGGTGTCAGCGCCAGTGGTATCTTTCATGGTAAAGCTGGCTTGGTTTAGCGTACTATTTTTCAAGCTGGTGAGCTGTTCTTTTTTGTAATCGTATAAGCCCCACCAGTTGATCGGGAAGGTGCTGGTTTTATTCACGCCTTCTAATTGATAAAGGACGGGGACGCTTTGCAGCTGCGTGGACTTTTTATTAGGATTGACCATCGGTGTAGTGGTGGTAATAGCGGTTAATAACCGTTCAATCTGGTCGCTGCCACTAGCGGCGACATATTGTTTCATAAAGGCTTTTTCAGAGTACAGACAAGCAAAGTAGCGCACGGTTCCAGAAAAGCGCACTTGTGAGGCCGTTTTTTTCGACTTTTTCGCCATTTTAACTTGTTTGGTTTTGGCATCGCCAAAGTAACCAGCTACTAAAATCTGATGTTTACTTTCCGTGCTAACCGTCAGACCGGATAAATAATGCTTGCTCATTTGCCAATAAATGGCCGGGATCCAATAGGTTTTCCCTTGATAAGTGTGCTTATCCAGTTGCCCAACTTTGGGGGCGACATAAGTTTTGGTAGTGGTTGCGGCGTGACTGGCAGTTGCGCCGAAGGCTCCAAATAGGCCTAAGACGACCAAGGCACCTGTTAATAATTTTTTCAAAGTTTTTACTCCTTATCAGGGTGAACAGCCCATTGTTTGTTCTTATCTTACCTATTATGAACAAACGCTGTCAATCATCCATCGAACATTCAACGGCAGAATTTGGTTAAGTTTTGCCTAAAATGAAGAAATAACAACTTTTACTTGCATTCTGAAATCAATCGCGTTAATATATTGCCTACGTTACCAAAACAGGTTTCACTGAAAAAATAAATGAGGTGTGTTTATGGCAATTGAAGTTGGCAATTTAGTTCGCTGCAAGGCAAACGGTAATATGGAAGCAGATTTTTCAGGTACCGTGGAAAAAGTGTATGAAAACTCAGCGCTGATCGCAGTGACTGAATATGATGAAAAAGACAATATGAATATTGAAGATCTACAACATAAGGTCATCATTAGCTTGACCAAAATGAAACCAATCAAGGCTCAAAAATAGGTTCGTTAAAACCGTCGCGCAGGTGGCGGTTTTTGTTTTGCACTGAAACGGGCAAATTTAAACTGATTTTCAGATGCAGGCGACAGGGCTAACTGGTTAGGCGTATAATAAAACAACAAGAATTGCGCAAGAAAGGTTGATTTTATGGAGTGGGTACATTGGTTGATCGAAGTTGTTGTCATGCTCAATATGATTCTCGCCATCGTAACTGTTTTTCGCCAACATCGTGATATTTCGTCAACTTGGGCGTGGCTATTGGTGTTGATCTTGTTACCAGTCGTGGGCTTTGTGCTGTATTTATTCACGGGCCGTGGGTTAGGTCGCGAAAAGATTTTTAGTTTGGAACATCAAGATCGCACCGGGTTAGCGGAAATGATCAGTCGACAGCACACAGATGATGTGGAATTTGCCACCACAGACACCTCTGATCTACCAGCAGGGGCAGCGGGCTTGATTCAGTTATTTGAGACGACTGACCGGGCACCGTTAACCAAACGCAACCAAATTCAGATTTATACCACAGGTCAAACGAAGTTTCCAGCTTTGCTGGCGGATATTCGTCAGGCACAACACAGTGTTCATATTGAATACTATACGATTTATAATGATGACATCGGCAATGAGCTGTTGCGTTTATTGGAAGAAAAAGCTCAACAAGGCGTTGAAGTACGGGTTTTGTACGATGCCTTTGGGTCCCGGGGGGCGACACGGAAATGGTTTAGCAAACTGGAAAGTTTAGGCGGCCAAGCTACCAGCTTTATTACCTCACACAATACCATTACCAAAACCCGATTGAATTACCACGATCATCGTAAAATTGTGGTGATCGATGGGCAAATCGGTTATACCGGCGGCTTTAATGTGGGGGATCAGTATTTAGGCCGTTCCAAGCGCTTCGGGCCTTGGCGGGATACCCATTTACGAATCGTCGGCAACGGCGTGATGGCGCTGCAAACACGCTTTATTATGGATTGGAATGCATCCGTTAAAGAAAAGCGCCATTTGAACTATCAGTTAAAATATTTCCCTGAACCATTGCGCCCGGCCAATGCGAAAACCCCTTTGCAGATCGTTACTTCCGGGCCTTCCGCGCAAAAGGAACAGATCAAGGTAGGGTATATCAAAATGATTGCGTCCGCGAAGAAACGGGTTTGGATCCAGTCCCCTTATTTAGTCCCAGATGAAAGTGTGCTGTCCGCAATCTCCATTGCTGCCCAGTCCGGGGTGGATGTGCGGATCATGATTCCCAACATGCCGGATCACCCGTTTATCTATCGCGCTACGCAGTATTATGCCAACCTGCTATTTACAGCAGGCGCTAAGATCTACATTTATGAAGCCGGCTTTATTCATGCGAAAACCATTGTGGCAGATGGTGAGGTGGCCACGGTGGGGTCAGCAAATCAAGATTTCCGCAGTTATAAGTTGAATTTTGAAGTCAACGCCTTTTTGTATGACCCAGCAGTGGCCCAAGAATTGGAGACGATTTTCAAAGCGGACATGCGGGTCAGTCGGTTATTGACCCATGAAGAAATTGCCAACCAGTCCTGGTGGCTAACGTTGAAACAACGTTTTTCACGGCTCTTATCACCTATTTTATAAATCAAAAAAAGTTGAGCAACCTGATCAGGTGGTTCAACTTTTTTGTATGGTGACTAAAAAAGAGGCCTGTGAAGGTCTCTTTAAAGGGCACTAATAGGTGGGCTGCTGGTTTGTTTGGGTGTTGATGGTACCAGTGGTGTCCGTACCGGTTGTATCTGTACCAGTGGTGGTATCGGTACCCGTTGTTGTGTCGGTTGTGGTGGCATCTGCGGTTTCCGTGCTGGTATCGGTATTGGCGTAAACGTTATAGGTGGTATAAGTACTGCCGTCAAAATACGGATTGGCGGCGTTTAAGGCCGTTTCGGTATTTTTTACGGTAACGGCACTTAAACCAAGCGTTTTACGAATCTTTTTCGAGACCCGGCGTAATTCTTTCGTCGACGCAATTTGATAGGAGCTACCATCAATCGTGGCGCTTTGGCCTTGTAAATGATCTGATTTGATCGTGGTGCCGGCTGACCGGTATTTTTCAGCCATGGCGAGCATGGTTTTAAAGTTCATATCGGTGCTGACATTTTTCTTAACAATATTAAGGATCTTGGAATACTTCGTCACACTATTTGCAGACATCAGTTTTTTCGCAACGGCCTTGATCACTTGTTGTTGTCGCATTTGGCGTCCGTAATCCCCTAATGGATCATCGTAACGCATTCGGGCAAAGCTTAACGCTTCTTTCCCAGTCAGGTGATGGGTGCCTTTTTTGATGGTGACGTGATCAAAGGTGAAGTTGTACTTGCTGGTGACGGTCACACCGCCAACGGCGTCAACCAGGTTTTTCAGGCCTTTCATATTAATGGTGACCGTATAATCAATTGGAATGTTCAGTAAACTTTCAACTGTTTTCTTCGTCGCTTTAGCGCCGCCTAATTCATAAGCCGCATTGATCTTTTGAATGGAACTGGAACTGGCACCTTTGATTTTAGCCAGCGTATCACGCGGAATACTCATCATCGTTGTTTTTTTAGTTTTAGGATTAATGGTCGCCACAATGATCGTGTCAGAACGGCCTTGATAAGTCCGGCCATCTTCACCTGTATCAGCGCCTAATAGTAATACTGAAATTGGCTTGGTGGCACTGACTTTTTGGGTGGTGCTTGAGCTGACGCCACTTTGATTTGAAAGCACGGCATTCGCTGTTTGGTGCAACTTATAATAGACTGTTCCAGCAAAGCCAGCACCTACCACCAGTAGTACCAATAAGATTATCCAAGGCCAACGACGGCGCCGCGGCGTTTGATGACGCGGTCCCTGCACAGGTTTATTCACAAGCAGCCTTCTTTCATTTAATTTCGAATTTGCATCATTTACTGTACTGAAAGGGCCTTAAAATAGGCTTAAAGTTATCTTTTTTATTCTAGCACGGTGCCAGCTGAAAAAATGTGAAGTTTTTTTGAATTATTGCATTGGACACAATTTAGACGCTAGCGGATTGTAAAAAAAGGCTCACAGATTTAAAAAATCTGTGAGTCGTTTGGTTAAGCTTCTGATGAGTCTGCTTCAGACACATCGTCGGAAATTGGCGTGACGCTAAACCAATCAATATAGGCATTTTCCATATCCAATACTTTCAACTTGAAGTGATCCAAGGTGACTTCGTCGTTGACTTTAATATCGGCGTGGTGCAGCATCACAAAGCCCGTTAAGGTGACCACGTCAGAGTCGTCGAAGTCGGGCATGTCTTGTTGGAAGTAGCGTTCAAAATCGTAAAGGGTGATTTTGCCGTTTACCCGGTAGCTACCATCTGCTTGTTGTTTGACATATTCTTCGGAAGGTTTTTCATTTTCATCCCGAACCGTTCCGAATAACTCTTCGTAAATGTCCCGGTCCGTAATAATCCCGCTGGTACCACCATATTCGTCCACAACCACCACGATAGGGGTTTGTTTTTGAACCATTTGGGCTAATACTTTTTGGATCGACGCGGTTTCGGGAACGGTGACAATGTTGCGCAATAGTTTTTTAGCGCGGACTTGATCGTCAGTTTCGGCTTGTTTGATCAAGTCATAGTTATAAACGTAACCGAGAATGTCGTCCTTATCGTTATCTTTAACCACGGGAAAGCGGCTAAAGCCAACTTTGACGTAAAGATCAATGACTTCCGCTACGGTTGCAGTGGCATCCACCACGGTTAAAGAAGTGCGGTCGATCATAATATCTTTGGCGACTTTATCGTTCATTTCAAAGGCGCGTTCCATATAAATATAGTCGTTCCGCTCTAATTGACCGCCTGAAACGGCATTACGGGATAAATTCAAAATTTCAGCTTGCGAGTAAGTGTCGTTTTCTTCATCGGCTGGTTTTAAACCGATCAAACGCACCACGCCAGTGGAGGAGACGTTTAACAACCACACAAAAGGATAAAAGATAATATGGAAGTAATGCAATGGCGTGGTGACAAACATCATGGTTTGCATCGGCATGTCGATACTGATATTTTTCGGCACGATTTCTGTGAACACCACTTCCAAATAAGTTAATACCAGGACGCCGGCGATGGCGCCAACTGCGTGTAGGACGCTGGGGCTTAGCACTTGGCGCAGATGGAAGAGGTCTACCAAAACAGTTTCAACTGTCGCTTCCCCGATCCACCCTAAAATAATCCCAGCCACACTGACCCCAACTTGGGTGGTTGATAGATATTCATTCAGGTTGTGCACCATATTCAACGCATTTTTAATTTTACGGGATTTACCGCCGCGCTTTTTCAGTTCTTCTTCCAACGCACTGGGACGCGTTTGAACCAGCGCAAACTCGGACGCTACGAAAAACGCTGCGAATAAAAACGTAATGAGCATCACGATCGCATTAATTGCGATTTGACCACTAGCCAAGAATCATTCCTCATTTCACTTGTAATTACCATCATTCTACCATGTTTAGTGGGGACTGTGCATTTTGTGGTGCGATTATGCCATGAAATGGCCGGCAATTAACAGGAACAGGCTAAAAAGCAAGGTCAAACCGGAAAAGAAGACAAAAAAGTACGCTGAACGTTGGTGATCGCTGGCAAAATCAATATTGTTCCATTCTTGTGGGTCATAAGCCACGATAACGGCGCTACCAACTTGTGGCCGGGCGGCTGAACCGTTGTTGGCCACAAAGCGAATGACATGACCGTCGATCACGGTTTCATATTGGGGATGATACATCACTTGGTTGTCGTGGCGGGAATGTGTGACGCCTACCACTAATCCATCGGCATTGGCAGTGCGGCGTTTTGCGGCGGGGTCGTAGCTGCCTAATACAATGGCCGTGATGGCTAACAGAATTGAGACCATTAAGATCACTGGTATTTTCCATAAAAAAGCGTAAGCGAAAATCAATAAGAAGCCGCTAATGGCGATGAAGAAGTTATACTGACGTAAGTTTTCAAAGCGGCTGGTGGCACGAACTTTTTCTAAAATGTGTTCTGGCAAAGCCTGTGTCTCCGCCTCCCACTGCTGCAGGCGTTGGTGACATTGGGCTTTGTGATTTGCTTTTTTACCCATCGGGATTCCTCCTTTGTTTTTTGAAAACGCTATCATTTCTAACTTAAGTTTAGGCGGATTTTGTGGCGAAAGCCAGTTTAAACCATGGTAAAATAAGGCAACGACCAAAAAAGGGGTGGGGTTATGCGACAATATTGGGGCCGATTGTGGGGCGTACTATTCGGGCTGCTGCTCGGGTTTAGCTGGCAGACCACGCAAGTGCAAGCCCGCAGTTATGAGATCACGGACTACAACATTCAAGTGAACGTTCAGAAAAATGGCAACGCGCAAGTGGCACAGCGGGTGACCTATGATTTTGATGGGGCATTTAATGGGGTGTACTATCAACAGGATGTTGCCGGCACCGGCGGCTTGTCAAACCCGTCATTATTTGTGCTGAAAGGGGAACGGTTGCAACGGTTAACGGCCAGTCCAAGTGAGCTGCCGCAAACTTACAGCACCACGCGGACAGCGAAAAATGTGAAATTCAAGGTCTATTATCCTGCGCATAATGACAACGTGACGTTTTTGTATCGCTACACTTTGAAAGATGTGGTGACCAATTGGGCGGATACCGCCGAGTTGAATTGGAAGATCATTGGGACAGGGTGGGAAGTGCCGCTGCATCAGGTGAAAATCACGGTGCAACTGCCACGCCAAAATGTGCCTAAGTTGCAAGCTTGGACCCACGGCCCGTTAAGTGGCACCACGCAGGTTAAGCGGCAAGCAGGCCGGGTGGTCATGCAAGTAAACCGGGTGCCGGCGCACACCTTTGTTGAAAGTCACCTGGTGTTTCCAACTAACGTGACGCCGCTGGCCACCAAACAGCGGGACGCCCAGCGGTTAAAAACCGTGCAGCGGCAAGAAGCGCAGTTGGCGCGGCAGGCCAATCAACGGCGCCAGCGGGCGCAGTTGATCCCAGTGCTCGTCAGTGTTGTGTTGCTGGCGCTGGCGTTGGGCCATTTAGTGTACCAAGGTCGCTGGTTCCACAAGCATCCAGCACATCGCGTCAAGCAAGGGCCACCGGTGCACAATTTTGAAATTCCGAACTTGCCAGCTGCACAAGCGCAAGGGCTTTTGGCACAAGGGGCGCCGGACACAAAAGGGCTCACCGCCTGGTTATTGGAATTAGCAGCGGCAGGTGAAATCATGATTCAACCTGAAAAAAGCGGCCGAAAAACCACTTATCGGTTAACGCAAACCGGTAAGTTAACCGCTGCACACCGAGAAGAACCGTTGTTGCGCTATTTGTTCCAAACAGTTGGGCGGCAGACCAGCGCCAAAATGAACTATACCGTGACCATGGCCCAAATTCGAACTTACGGTCAAAAGAAAAGTACCAATCCGTTGGCCACGCAGTTTGAAAAATGGCAGCGGCGTCAGGAACGGATCATTAAAGGGTTAGGCTATTACGACACGCACAATGCGGCGATTCGCACGCACGGTTGGTTGTTGGGCAGTTTGAACCTAGTGCCAACCTTAGGCGCCTTGATTGCGGCTGCTTTTAGCGCAGGGGTTTGGCGGCCAATTTTAATGGGCCTAGCCTTGTTATTGTTAGGCAGTAGTTTAGGATTGGCGTTTTACCGGCTGTGGCATTTGTCACCGTATAATCAAGCCGGCGAGCTTGAAGTGGATGCCCTGAAAGGCTTTAAGCGCATGTTACATGATATTGGCCATTTCGAGCAAAAACAAGTCAGTGATTTGATCTTGTGGGAACAAATCCTACCCTACGCGGTGGCCTTTGGCAGTGCGAAACAAGTGATCAAGGCCATGCGTACGCGATTTGACGATAATACCTTACAAACGGCCATGCCACTTTACTATCCGCTGTTTTTCGCCGGTGATTTTGGGCGGGACAGCTTTGTTGGCCAATTTAACACCGACTTTAGCACCGGCATTCAAAGTAGCAGTAGCGGCAGTAGTGGTGGCTTTAGCGGTGGCAGCTCCGGTGGTTTTGGCGGCGGTTCCGGAGGTGGCGCGTTTTAGAGTGATACACTCAAAATAACCCGCAAAGTGGCGAATGGGTCACTTTGCGGGTTATTTTAGTCTGCCGTGATTTGTTTCAGTAGCGCTAGTAAGGCCGCTTGTTGAGTAGTGTCTAGGCCGTGCACCAAACGTAATTCGGCTTGCTGGCGGCGTTTTTGAAAAGTGGCCACCACTTGTTCACCAGTCGGGGTTAGGAAAATTTGCTTATTGCGCGAATTATCAACCGGAATTTCTCGATGAATCAAGCCAGCAGTTTCCAATTTTTTAAGGAAAGCTGAAACCGTGGCAGCACGGCGGTGCATGACATTGACCACGTCTTTTTGAATCAAGCCAGGCTGCTGGCCGATGAATTGTAAGGTAATGGCTTGTTGAACGGTAACCCCAGTATCGGCTAAGGCATGCTGCAACCAAGTTTGTTGTTGTCGTTGAATCTGGCGCAGGGTATGGCTAATTTCAGTGACAGTATTCATTTGTTTCACCTCACATTTAGTTTAACAGATAAATAGTTAGAATAACAAACTGTTTGACAAATCAACTATTAAAACGTAGTATATCTAACTGTTAGTTATACGAACTATATGGAGGTAATTTTAAAATGATGACACGAACACAACAATTAACGGATCTTAACCCGAAAATCAAAGCATTCCAGGATCAATTACGGGCAAACTATGCACAGGCTAATCGGACGGTGATACCAGGCCAAATCGTTTTTGTCGGGTCATCCTTAATGGAATTATTTCCAGTCGAACAGTTTCAGCACAAGGCCAACTTGGGGTTAACCAAACAACTGTACAATCGCGGGATTCGCGCCACAACCACAGCCGACGTATTGGCGCATTTGCAAACGTTGATTTTCGACTTAAAGCCCAGCCAATTGGTGATTAACATTGGGTCAAACGATATTGGGTTTGGCGTGCCCGAGCAACAATTTTTAGCCAATTACGCTGCTATTTTAGAGCAAGTCCATGTGCAGTTGCCCACCGCGCAAATCACGGTGTTGGCGTATTATCCGGTGAATACACAGGCCGACTTTGGTGGCAAAAAAGCGACACACGACCATTTATACGCCCGTCGTTCTAATGTCACCCTTACAGCAGCCAATCAAAAAGTGGCGACGTTGGCGCAGCAGCACCATGCGGTTTTTTATAATGCCAATGCCGGGTTAACCGATACAGATGGCAATCTAAAAGCCGATTTAACGTTTGATGGGGCGCATTTATTGCCGGCTGGTTATGAAATTGTATTTCAAAATCTACTGCCACAATTGAGATCCTAAGTTTTTACGAAATCGGTCTTAAGCAGGTTTTATTCATTAGCGGATATGCTAAAGTTAGCATTAAACTGTTCGCAACTTTGAATTTTAAAATGAGGTCGATGACATGATTTTAACCATTGTAATCTTAATTTTACTGGGGCATGCCCTGTTCCGCGGGTTTCGGCGCGGGCTGGTGTTAGAATTGATTTATGCCGCCGGTTATATTTTAGTTTTGGTTTTTGCCCGGACTTATGCCAGTGCGTTAGGGGCACAGCTAGAGCGGTGGTTGACGTTGGCTAGCGTCTCGTATAGTGTGGCGTTTATGTTACTCACCAGTATTGGCTGGATCGCCATTCATTATTTAGGGCGCTTGTCGCGGGTGGTCACATTTTTGCCGGTGATCAAACAAGTGAATAGCATTGCCGGCGGCGCCGTCGGAGTAGTGATCACTTATTTGATTTTGTTTGTGGTGTTGTTGGTCAGCACCGTAATTCCCAACGCACAATGGCAGGCGCAGCTAAAGGAATCAGTGGTGGCCCAGGCCATGATCACGAAAACACCACAAGTTGGTGAGCAGTTGCTACAAAAATACTTTTTCCCAACGGGTAGCACAGACAATACCAACACCAGTGATACGGACAGTACATCAAGTTCGATTTAGCTAAGCTTTTGTCAAGTGGCGTCAAATCTGATAGAGTGAAATAGCAACAAATTCTATTTGAGAAAGCAGGTTGATTCGTCCTATGCAAGAAAAAACAGCATTGCACCCCCAAGCGCTTCCCATTACCACTGGTGATAACTTCCGTGAATTAGGCGGGTACCCGACGCAAGATGGTCGGCAGATCAAAACGCATAAAGTGTTGCGTTCGGGGCTTTTAGGCAACTTAGATGCCCATGATCTCGCCTTTTTAACTGATTATGGGGTTCGCTGGGATGTGGATTTTCGGTCACGGGATGAAGTGGAACGGCAGCCAGATCGGGTTCCTGATCAAGCCGTTTACCAATATCGACCTGTTTTTGACTATGATCAAACGCAAAATTCACAGACCATTGATGAATTAAAGCAACGTTATCAAAATCAACCGAACAGTGCCCACCAGCACATGTTGCAGGTTTATCATAATTTAGTAGCAGATCCGCATGCCAAGCAAACTTACCGGCAGTTTTTTGCAACCTTGTTAAGTAATACCAATCCAGACGAAGCGGTTTTGTTCCATTGTACCGCAGGTAAAGATCGGACTGGGTTAGGCGCTGTTTTGTTTGAAACGGCATTAGGGGTGGCGCCGGAAGTGATTTGGCAAGATTATCTCTTAACGAATCAAACGGCTGCGCCGCACATTGAAAAACGGTTGGCAGAATTAAAAGCTGCCGATGCTTCAGAAGATGTGCTCCAAAATATCCATGCTTTGTTAACAGTCCATCCGGATTATTTAAATACCGCTTTAAAAGAAATTAAAGCTGAAGCCGGCAGTGTGTCAGCATTCTTGCAGCAGGAATTGGCCCTGAGTGCCGGAGATATTCGAGATTTACAGCAACTTTATTTACAATAATCGAAAAGCAGGCTTTTCATCAGTTGATGAAAGACCTGCTTTTTTGCGTAGTCGTTTTAGGTTAGCCTTCTGAAAGGCAAGGCAATTTAACCGTTGCTTTCCGTTTTAAGCTGGTGGAAGTTACTGAAGTAGTTTAATAAGTTGAGGCTAATGAAAATAGCGGCGGAGAAAAAGATGTAACGGTAACCGCTGCTTGCCGCGACGGTGGCGCCAATCAGCGGGCCGATGATCGCACCTACCGATTGCATGGTTTGGTTATAACTGAAAATACGGCCTGTCACCGCAACCGGCGTATTTTTCGAAAGGATGATTTGGACGCTAGGGGCTAGTGCAGCATCACTGATGCCGATCAACAGGCGTAGCGTGATGACTTGCCAAATATTGTGGGTCAATCCCAGCAGCAGGTAAAAAAGCAAAGAGGCAATCAGGCCAAATAGTAGGATTTTATACTGGCCAATACGATCCCCAATACGGCCAAACAGTGGTGCAAAAAAGAGCATGACCAGGCCTGGCGCCGAGGCAACGATGCCACTAAAAATCGTGACTTGACCAGGCTGCTGAACCAGTTCCCGCACGTACAAGCTTAAAATAGGTGAAATCGACTTATCGGTGATTTGGATAATCATTGTAGTAAGCACCATGCCGAGAATAATGCGGGGCTGGGGCAGGCTTTGTCGCACCGCTTTAAAAGAAGGGGCTGGCTGGTCGGTGTGTCGGGTAAAGTATTCCTGTACCAAGCAAATCGTCAGCAGAAACACAAGCAACATGATCACGCCGGTGAGCCAGAAGACAACGCGGTAGCCTGTGTGGGCCACAATAATACCGCCGGCTAGCGGGCCTAGCAGCATTCCCGCAACGGTGCTGGTGGATAAGGTGCCCAGCACCTGTCCGGATTTTTCCTTCGGGGTGATAATGGCCATCAGGGCAATCGAGTTGCTAGTGAAACCCGAAAAGGCGCCTAGCAGCAAGCGCAACAGCAACAGCTGCCAGGTGTTAGTGACAAACCCCATTAGAAAAATGGTGATTGCCATGCCGGCGCTGGCCCGAATCAGCATTGGCCGCCGACCGTATTGATCCGCTAGCTTCCCCCAAAGTGGGGATACAATTGCGGTCATCAGGTAGGTACTGGCGAAGATCAAACCACTTTGAAAATTCAATTGTTGTTTGGTAAAAGTGCCCAGGGTGTCGATGTACAGCGAGAGAAAAGGGGCAATCAGGCTGCCGCCAATGCCAGTCATAAAGCTGCCAAACCAGAGGATCACAAGATCACGTTGCCAGAGCTCGAAGTGGGTCAATTTTTGCCGCAAGGTGCGCACGTCAGTCGCCTTCTTTCTAATCGTCCAAACTATAAACTACTAATCGTAGTCTGTCAACTTCTGTTAGTAGTTTTGTGTGAGCTATGCTAAAATAGCATCGAGAAGGTGAGCAAATGGTAAAACGAGATTTAACGCCACAGAAAATTATTGCAACTTATATGACATTAGCGACGGAGCTTGGGCTGACGAAAGTGACGTTTCCCCGCATTGCGGAACGCCTGCAGATCAAGCCGCCATCGCTGTATAATCATTTCAAAAATCTGCGCGATTTGCAGGTCCAAACGGCGATTCAATTACACCGCGCGTTAAATCAAGCGTTGACCACAGCGTTAGTTGGCCAGGCCGGCGAAGCAGCCTTAATGACGTACGCACTGACCTACCGCCAATTTGCGCAGGCGCACGCAGCGGTGTACGAATTGTTGAACACCGTCCCCAGTTTTCATAATGCTGCGTTAACCGAGGCGGGCCATGAGAATACCAATCTGTTATCCAAAATCTTGCGGCCGATGGTAAGGGACGACCGTGAGCTGTTAATTGCCAGCCGCAGTTTACGCAGTCTCATGCACGGGTACATTAATTTAAGCCAGCTCGGGTACTTTCAAAAAGATGTGCTGACGGCTGATGAGAGCTTTCAGGCAGTGGTGACCACGTATTTAGCCCAGTTACGACGGTCATCAGACTAAATAAAAATAGCCTTGTGAACTTTGAAAACCAAGTTCATCAGGCTATTTCTGATTGTGTGTCAGCTCATTGGGCATGAACCCGGTTCCGCCCACTTTGTTTGGCAGCGTAAAGGTTGCGGTCAGCTTTTTTGTAAACGTCGTTGGCACTGTAATCACCTTTTTCCACGTGGGCTTGGCCAATCGAACAAGTAATGGTCAGATTTGGGTCAGCATCTGGAAAACGCACCAATTTGAGCAGTTCCAAAAAGCGTTCACCAATTTGCATGGCTTGCTGGTGATTCAAGGTGGTGCAGGCGATAATGGCGATTTCTTCACCACCCAGTCGGTAAGCCGTTGCGGGAAACGGCAAGGTGTCTGCAAAAGCATCCAGTTCTAAGGCCAGTTGGCGTAATACGGCATTGCCACTAAGATGGCCGTAGGTATCGTTAATTTGTTTAAAGTGGTCTAAGTCGCCTTCGAATACTGAGTAAGGTTGGCCGTCTTTTTGAAATTGTGTAAATAAGGTATCTAATCTTTGATTAAAGGTGCCAAAATTGTGGACGCCAGTCAGCTCGTCAATGGTGGTGAGTGCATGCATTTTATCGGTTCGTTGCCGAGTTGTGTCCATCAGTTGATCAAATTCTAAACATAATGCGCCTAACACCAGCATGGCACCGACTTGTCGTAACCAAAATTGTAAGTCGTACTGACCTAAATGAAATTGACTGACCAGTGTGAGGACGGCTGCGGCAACGACAATCAGGCCGGCATACCGCTTAAGGCGTTGCTGGGTATTGTGTTGCGTTTGGGTCCAATAAAGCGCCCCAGCCGCAACGACCACAGCAAGGCCACCAATGAGCGACCAAGGTGCGCCGAAGATGAGATAACAAAGTGCCATCAAACCGGCAGCCACTGGTGCTTGCCAACGAAAGCCCAGCCGCAAGTTAAGCAGGTAGCCGGTGATGACCAGCAGGTTCAGGGCTGACCAATAGGGTGTAGGTGGTATTGGCTGCGTGTAAAGGGTGTTTACAATTCGGGCCAATAAATAGAGTACAAAGCCACACCCTGTCAGTATGACGAGCGGGCGCCGGTGAGCCACTACAAAAGCCGCTGCGGTACTGGCATTGAGCCAATAAAAAAATGAGATCGCACCGACCATCACAAGGCAGTCAGTGAGCAATGTTAAGATAAACGATGTACTTATTTCGGTTAATGTCATAATTTTTTCCCCAGTTAAAAGCTGTTTTTACGGTTTGGCGACAAGTGGATCGTGTCAAAATCAGTTTAATCGTTCATTAAACAGACTGATATTTTTAGATTAGCACAGTTTCCCCATAGCGGTAATTGTTATTTGATTGATGTTTCAAAAGAGCTTGACTGGTTCAGACCAATCAAGCAAAAATGACCTGATTCCAGTAAATTACGGAATCAGGTCATTTGGTTAGTCAGCGTTTAAAAACTGGACCATGACTTGATGATAAATCCGAATGGCATTGAGGTAATCTTTGATCAAAATATATTCGTCCACTTGATGGCTGGAATCATTACCAGGTCCAAAAATCACGATTGGGAAACGTTTCGCAGCGTGAATGTATTCTGACGCTTCTGTGGCGCCAACATCGGCCACTAAAGGTACTTTGTGTTGTAAGGTTTGCGCCGCAATTTTTTGCACCAGCTGCACAAACGGCGCCTTAGGATTGCCGGGCAAAGGACTTTCAGGATAATGGAAGCTGATTTTAAGCGCGGTATCTTCATTTTTGTTCAGTTCGGTGACCAGCGCGGTCATTTCCTGCATCAGATCCTTGATGGGATAGGCAGGAATCGTGCGTAAGTTACCGGATAACATGGCGCGGGCAGGGATGCTATTGATCTGGTCGCCACCGGAAATCAGCGTCACATTATGGAGTAACGGTCCTAAAACCGGGTCGACCTCGGTTTTCGTCGCCATTAAGGCCGCCATGCGTGGATAAAACTGCAATAACTTTTCAATGGCGTTCACACCTAATTCAGGTCGGGCACTGTGCGCGCCTTTTCCTTGGGCCATCACCGTATAATCGATGACGCCGCGATGGGTGTATTCCACCTTTAACTGGCTAGGCTCACCGATGATCAAGGCGTCCAAATCATCAGCAAAGCCTTGCTTGGTGAGTTGTGCCGCACCGTATTCACCGGTTTCTTCACCCACAGTGGCGAATAAGCGGATCTGGCCCTTAAACGGGGTGCCAGCGGCTAATAAGTCTAACAGCACACAAATCGCGGCGGCTAAGCCACCCTTCATATCGGTAGCGCCACGCCCGTAAACCCGATCTGGTGTGATCTGACCACTAAATGGGGGGTATTGCCAAGCTTGCGGGTTGCCTGGTGCCACCACATCCATATGGCCAGAAAAGCCGAGGATCTTACCTGGGGCTGTGCCAGTAATGGTAATAATTAAGTTCGTCCGGCCAGGACTGTATTCCACCCGGGTGACTTGCGCCGCCGCATAAGGATGAAACAGGTCCGCAATATAATCAGCAACGGCCGCTTCATTTTGGTTGATCGACTGAATTTGGATCAGTCGTTGAAGGATCGACAAAGCATTTTTTTGCTCCACCACAATCTATCCTTTCTGTCTTCACATTAAGTTACCTCTATAATAGCAGAATTTTGAGGGTGTGTTTGAAAATTTTTTAAAAGGCGCCCATTGGTGGTTGCCATCAAAAGTAGGCGCTTGTTTTGAAGTGGGACTGTTAATTGTGACAGCAGGTGCCAACAGCCGTAAAAACTGTTCTAAAGCGCTTTTCTAGCGGTTTTTTAGGCAAATCAGGGTTTGACATTGAAAAAAATAGGTGGATAATAGCAATAGGTTAACGGCATGAACTATATAGCCAGTTAACAAATCTACTTTGGGGTGGCTAAACGCTGATGCAAACCATTAAGAATCATTCACGGCAAATACTACTATTGGGGTTAGTGGTCGTGATTCCATTGCTATTATTATTTATTGCAATGAACTTTGTCTCATATGAACAACGGAATAGTACCAGTAACATTAATGTCGCCGTTGTCGATAACGATCAAAATGCAAAATTTCAAGGCAAAGTGGTTGCCTTAGGGACTGGTGTTGAAAAGAAACTGAAACACAATCACCAAGTGACTTGGCATTTTGTTTCAGAAGCAACGGCTGACAAAAAGCTGGAAGATGGCACTTATTTGATGAAAGTCACCTTACCACGTGATTTCTCAAAAAATGCGACGACGGCCTTAAGCAAAAAGCCGAAGACCAGTCAAATTAATGTGTCGTTATCAGACCATAACAACTTTGCGTCCCATTTGATCACCAGTCAAGTAGCGGACAAGTTACGGTCCGAAGTGGTTGCCAACGTGCAACAGGCTTATGATCAAACCATGTTAAGCTCGATCAAGCAGTTGGGCACTGGTGTTAGCCAAGCCCATGACGGCACGAAGAAGCTGAAAAGTGGTACGGATCAGTTGTTAGCCGGTAACAAAAAAGTGGCCAGTAACTTAGAAACGTTAGCCGATAAAATGGTTGAATTTAAAGCTGGCGGTAAAACGTTAGAAGACGGTTTGATCACGTATACTGACGGTGTGGACACTTTGGCGGCGGGAAACGTGCAATTAAATGAAGGGCTGAAAACCTTGCAAAGTAGCACACCTGCTTTAGCCAGTGGGGTCCAACAATTAGCCTCTGGTTCAAACACTTTGAACACGGGGATCGGCCAATATACCACCGGTGTGGGTCAATATACCACTGGGGTCGGGACTTACGTGAATGGCGTGGGCCAGTATACTAGCGGTGTGAACAAGTACGCCACTGGGGTGAATCAATATACCAGCGGTGTCAGCCAATTAAACAGTGGGTTAAGCACGTTAAGCGCTAATTCAAGTACGTTAAACAACGGCACCAACACCTTAGCCAGCGCAGGCAAACAAATGCCAGCTGCGATTGCAGGGCTGGCGGCTTATAATGGTAAGATCAATTCTGGCTTAAATGAAGTCAATGAAGCTTTAAGCGATAATGCCAGCAATATGAGCAAGTTGAGTACAGAAACGGCGAAATTTGATAGTTTGATCGAACAAGCGGCAGCCTTGAAGACGCAAGTGGATCAAGCCAAAGCAATCGAACCTGAATTGAATAAAATGGTCACCTTGTTAGACGGGCTACAAACCGCTAAAACATCGGCCAATGATCTAATGAGTAAGGCTTCTGAATTAACGTCAGCGCAAGCAACTATTAAGAGTTCTTTGGTTCAAATTGGCTTGAAGAACGGGATGGCTACCGGCTTACAACGGTCAGAAATCACCACCGCTCAAAAAATCGTGGACGATCCAGATGCGTCAGCTACGATCAAGCAAGAAGCCCAAAGCATTGTGAACAGCGGGAATCAAAATATTAATAATAACTTAGGCGGCATTAGCAGCACGTTGACGACCTTACAAAAAGGCGTCGGCAGTATGGAAGTGCCTGATTTAACCAGTCTGAAGGCTATTATTAACCAATTACCGAGTGACAGCGAAGTCGCCACTTTGAAACAAGAGTTAAGTGGTATGAACACCTTGTTAAATGATTCCGATACGTTACTCACGCAAACCAGCAATTTATCTGATTCAGTTGCCTTGCTGAAGACGTTGCCAGCACAAATGACCACGTTAAGCAGCAGTTTGCAACAGTTACAAGCAGCTTCAGCTAAATCAGCCAACATTGCCACTCAATTAAATAGTAGTGTGAATGGTTCTGGCGTTGATTTATCCAGTGAAGCCACGATCAATGCCACGATTAACAAGTCTAACTTTAGTAGCCAGATCGGCCAACTTGTTGCTGGGATCCAACAGTATACCAGCGGTGTGGATACAGCCGCCAGCGGTGCCAGCACATTAAATGCCAATACACCTGCTTTGACCAGTGCTTCCAGTCAATTATTTAGTGCTGAAGGTCAATTAAACAGTGGCGCCAGCCAATTGAACAGTGCGTCTGGTCAATTAACCAGCGGTGGTAGTCAGTTAACCAGTGCTTCCAGCCAATTAGTCAGCGGTGCCGGCCAGTTAGCAACTGGGTTAGGCCAACTGAATGGCAAAGTGCCTGCTTTAGTCAGTGGGGTCAATCAACTGGTCAGTGGCTCTGACCAAGTGGTTGCCGGTGGCAGTCAATTAACCGCCAACAGCAGTAAATTAGTCAGTGGTGCTGGTCAATTAGCCGATGGGGCCGATCAAGCCCAATCAGGGGCCAGCCAATTAGCAGATGGCTCAAACCAAGTGCAATCTGGGTTAAGTCAAGTTGGCGCAGGGGTGACCACGTTAAACAGCAAGTTAGCGGATGGTGCCAAGCAAGTCAGTGGCTTGAATACCAGCACGGCCAACGTGAATCACTTTGTTTCACCGGTTAAGAATTCAACGCAAGCGGACAACTTGAACAAGCCGTTAATGTCTGTTTTAGCACCACTTGTGATCTTTATGGTCTTATTCATTGGGGCTGTTTTAACGGAATTAGGCTTTAACCGTTACAGCAACAGTTTCCAAGCGCAACCATTAACCAATAAATTAGGTTATGTTGGGGCTGCAGTGGTCTTACAGGCCATTGGTATCGCCGTTGTCACCGCCTTAATGGGCGTTAGCATGGCGAACCCTGTTGCTTACCTTGGTTTCTTGATCTTAGGTAGCGCCGTCTTTACCTTGATCGTATTCAGTTTCGATCGTTGGTGGGGTACGTTGGGCGTTTTGGCAACCTTGGCCATTCTCTTTGTCCAATTGATCATTTCAGGTGGCTTATTGCCAGGCGATATGTTGTCTGGGTTATACCAAGGCTTAAGCGCCATTTTACCAGGGACTTACTTGTTAAACGGTCTGAATTATGCCTTAAACAACTTAGCCACTGGACCAGCGTTCAGCACCTTTATCTTATTTGTCTTTGCCGCAATCTTTATCTTGCCATTGATCATTAAAAAAGGGGTTATTGCCCCTAAAGCCGACTAAATATGGTACGCTAGGATTAACAAATCAAAATGAATGGTGATTCGAATGGCAGAGAAAAACGACGCATTACTTGAAAAGTATATTAACGTTTACATGTCGGTGTTTAAGTACATCGGTGACTTGGTTTCTGAACCAACGAAGCGTTACAAATTGTCTTTTGAACAGTTTTTGATTATGCGGGATGTTGAAAATAGCGAACAAGTCGGGATGTCGGATATTGCGGCTAAACGCGGGGTTACCCGCGCGGCCATTTCACGGCAGATCAAAGTGATGCTTGATCATCACTACTTGGTACAAGAACGCGATCCAATTGATCGCCGGCGACTTTACCTTCGGTTAACACCGGAAGGCAAGCAAGTCACCACAAAGATCAACCAAGCCATCCGCAAAGTCTTTGAAGGCTGGGTGGACATGCTCGGTAGCGATAAAGCCAACGACCTGCTTTCCATTATGGAAGAGGTCGGTGAAAAAATCATTCGCAAAGGCCAAGGCACACCCAAGGCTTAGCGCCAAAAAAACCAATCATCGGTGACGGTGATTGGTTTTTTGGTGTGGTTAAAGCAGGGCTAGATAATTGAAATTGTCATCCTTTGAAAGTACAGTGGAAACGCAAAGTGAGGTGCCATAAATGCCAACAAAACAAAATAATGGTCGTTTTAATGCTCGAATCGATCCCGAATTAAAGAAAAAGGGCAATCAAGTGTTAAGTGAACTTGGCTATACGCCAAGCATGATTTTAAGTGTCCTTTATAAAACACTGGTTCGTAATCAGGCGATTCCAAGAGAAATGACAATGCTTGATCCGTTAGATATTGCGACACAACAGGCCCACCAAGAAATAGCGCGAGGTGAGTATCAAACATTTGATAATGTCCAAGATTTATTGAAGGATCTACACGATGAAGATTAAGCGAACAAAAACCTTTAAAAAACAATATAAAGCGTGTCAAAAGCGTGGCTACTCGATGGCGACGTTAGATGCAGCGATTATTGCAATCGTTGAAAACGATGCAACTACCCTTAAAGCGCAGTCGGATCATGATTTAAAAGTGATCGCGAGTTACATGTCGGAGGGTCCGGGGACTGGTTACTCAGGTATCAAATCGAAAATAATCGTGTAACGTTGCGATTACTTGCAACCGGAACGCACCGCGACGTGCTAGGAATTGAATAACGCAAGCATTAGAAAAGCACGACTGAACGTGGTTTTCGTTTGCTGAATCATGTGTTGTGTTACAAAATTGCGGCGTATATTGCTTGATAAGTGAAGACTGACCGAGATGACGGAATCGTTGTCTCGGTCAGTCTTTTTTGGTTAGCCAACATGTTAGGATGATCCCCAAAACTTAACTTGAAACATCAGAAATTAAGGTACTTTTTTTGATTTTAAAGGCTATAAGTGTCAATATTTGAGATTGTCGTCAAGGCGCGTTAGGGTAACCATGAAGGGATTTTCATGAAAATAAAAGAGAGGAAGATTGAGTTGAAGACAGTTTCCTTGAAGATTATGGATGATGCAATCGAGATGAGTTTTACGGCCAATCAGGTGGACGCGCAGCCACAACAGATCATGGTGAACTACGATGCCGATCAGACGATTGGCGAAAATCTTGAGAACATTCGGGTGAAGTTAGTCGGCATTCAGTTTGACGCCATTGTGATTGAAAATCCATTGCAGTACCCTTTTTCGGATACGATCGTGGGGCTTCATCACCAGCGGATTGATATTGGGCTTGCACTGACTAACATGTTTAACGTGCCGGTATTAGCGTTACCGACGATTAAGCAAATTGGGCTGGCCAAAGCGTTGCAACAAAAGCAGGCGGCTAACAGTTGGCATTTGGATTATTACGGCCAATATCAAGGCAAGCGCAATTACGGTCAGGAAGCCATGTTGACCATTGGCAACGGCTTTTTAGGCTTACGTGGGGCTTATGTAGAGGCCCAGGCCGATGCGGACAACTACCCAGGGCTGTATGTGGCTGGGGTCTACAATCAAAATACCACCACGATCAACGGCCGGGAAGTGGTCAATGAGGATCTGGTGAATTTACCCAATGCGCAGGCGCTGGCCGTGGGTATCGATCACGAGAACCCATTTAAGATCCAGCAGCGCAATATTCGGGATATTTACCGCAGCCTAGATCTGAAAACGGGGCAGCTAACCACCACCTTAATGGTGGGCTTGAGTACGGGCCATCAATTAATGGTTCAGGCGACGAAAGTGGCGGATATGCACAATTGGCATCGGTTTACCATTCGTTACGCTGTGACCCCTTTGAACTTTGCGGGCAGTTTGCAAGTGACTGCCACCATTGATGGGAGTGTGATCAATGGCAATGTGGCGCGCTATGCCCAATTTGATCAGCATCATTTTGAGGTCACCGGTATGGCCAGTGCCGCCAATCAAGCGTTGCTAACGGGGACCACAAAAACATCTAACGTGCAGTTTGTGATCGGCAGTCAGCTGACCTCACCGCAGCAGGATGTTACCAATCAGGTGGTGACCACCACGGCAGCCAAGTCGTTAAAGCAAACCGTTGATTTAGAGGTTCAGCCAGGTCAGACTTACATGGTTGATAAAAATGTGACGATTTTTACCAGTCGTGAAAGTGAACGGTCTGCGCTAGAGGACCTAACGTGGGCGGAATTAAGTGCCAGTTCTTATGCAGATACGGCCCAAAGCACCGCTGCATTTTACCAAAAAGTGTGGCAACAAGCTGATTTTAAAATTGCTGGCGATACCATTAGTCAAAAACTTAGCCGTGTTAATGTGTTTCATTTGTTTGTCACCGGCACTGCGCTGGCGTCTGATCAGTTGGATGCGTCAGTGGGCGCCCGTGGGTTGCACGGCGAAGCCTATCGGGGCCATGTTTTTTGGGATGAAATGTTTGTCATGCCGTTTTATGCCATGCAGGCGCCTAAAATCGCTCGCGCCATGTTGTGTTACCGTTACCGCCGGTTAGACGCTGCTCGCACTTATGCGGCCAGTGAAGGCTATCAAGGTGCCATGTACCCGTGGCAGTCTGGGATGAAAGGCGATGAGCAGTCGCAATTTGTCCATTTAAACCCGTTAACCAATCAATGGGATCCGGATGAAAGTCGGCGGCAACGACATGTGTCTTTAGCGGTGGCTTACAATGTGTGGTTGTACTGGCATTTAAACCAAGATCAGGCTTTTATGCAGGATTATGGTTTGGAAATGCTGCTGTCGATTGCCAAGTTCTGGTTAAGTATGACCCAATATGATGCCGAAACCAAGCGGTATCATATTGCTGGGGTGATGGGCCCAGATGAATTTCATGAACGCTACCCAAACCGTGATGCAGAAGGGCTAACGGATAATGCGTACACCAACATGATGGTGGCTTGGCTGTTTAAACTGATTGGTCAGTTACGGCCGCAATTCAGCGACGCGGTGTTCCAAGCGGCTGCTGAAAAGGCCGATTTTGCGTTAACCGATTTAGAGCAACTGAATAAGGTTCGACGGCGGCTGACGCTGGTGATCAATGACCAAGGCATTATTGGTCAGTTTGCAGGTTACTTTGCATTACCCACCCTTAACTTTGACAGCTACCGGCAAAAGTACGGTGACATTTCCCGACTAGATCGGATCTTAAAAGCGGAAGGCAAAACACCAGATGCGTATCAAGTGGCCAAACAGGCCGATACGCTAATGGCCTTTTTCCTGTTAGATCGGGCGACCTTAGACGGGGTGATCCAGGATATGGGCTATCAATTGCCAAAAGATTATTTTGCCCAGAATTTGCAGTTTTATTTAGACCGCACCACCCACGGCTCCACGTTGTCACGCATTGTTTACGCCGTTTTAACCCGGTTGGTTGGACGGCGAGATCAGTCTTGGAAGTTATTTCACCAGGCCCTGTTTTCTGATTACTATGACATTCAAGGCGGCACCACTGCTGAAGGGATTCATTTAGGCGTGATGGGCGCGGTTTTAAATGTTGAAATGACCTTGTACGGCGGTGTGGCTCTTTTAGGCGACGTGGTCCGGTTTGAACCCCGGTTGCCCAGTCGTTGGCGAAACGTCCAGTATCACCTACAATTTCAAGGCACTGGCATTGCGGTTCAAGTAGCGCACCACCAGTTAAAACTTACTGCAGATCAAGACTTAACGGTGCAAGTGGGGACTAAAATGGTGCCCCTCAAGGCCAATGAACAGCAGACGGTGACGTACGTGCAATAAGAAGGGACTGGCCAGTCTTTTGAAATAAGATTTTGCGTTGGCAAAATAGCCCTTAGAGAACTTAGGAGGAGCCATGTTTCCCTCGTGGTGCACTTCGCCCGAGGGAATGGACATCCTCCGAAATAGGATTTTGCGGTAGCAAAATAGTCAGTAGAGCATTTAGGAGGTCGAATTTATGACAACATTTAATCAAATTAAAGGCGCCATCTTTGATCTTGATGGTGTGATTACCGATACGGCGCGCTTTCATACCCAGGCTTGGCGGCAAATCGCTGATCAAGTGGGCATCAGTTGGGATGACGCGTTACAAGAAAGTCTGAAAGGGATTGGCCGCATGGCAGCGTTGGAGCTGATTTTGAAACACGGTCATTTGGAACAGAATTTTACCCAAGGTGAAAAAGAGCGACTGGCGACGGAAAAGAATCAGCATTATTTGGCCTTAGTAGACACCTTGACACCAGCCGATATTTTGCCTGGGATGCAAGCCTTGTTAGATGATTTAGCCCAAAAAGGCTATCGTATTGCACTGGCGTCGGCTTCCAAAAATGCGCCGCGGGTGTTACAAAATTTAGGGCTAACGGCTTATTTCCCAAATGTGGTGGATCCCGCAACGTTAACCCACGGCAAGCCTGATCCAGAGATTTTCGTGAAAGCGGCCGCTAGCATTCATTTGCCGCCAGCTGCTTGTATGGGGTTTGAAGATGCGGCAGCTGGAGTCGCCGGCATTAAGGCCGCTGACGAAGTGGCTATCGGTATTGGTGACAAATGCGAATTGCGTGCGGCTGACGTGGTTTTCACCCAAACACAAGACGTGACGTTGCCTCATATTCAACAGGCCATGAATCGGAGGGATTTCCATGCCTAAAGCAGTGGTTTTCTTTGATTTAGATGGCACTTTGTTGCAGGATGATAAAACCCTCGCCATCAGTACTTTACAAGCCATTGACGCGTTGCGGGCGCAGCATGTGTTGCCGATTATTGCCACTGGGCGCAATGTGTTTGAGGTGCAATATGTGCTGGATCAAACTAAAATCGATTCAATTGTTAGTGCCAATGGCAGTTACGTTCAGTACCATGGGCAACGCTTAAGTGCAGCGGTGATTCCACCGCGTTTAGTGCAGGATTTTAATGATTTTGCTGGGTTGCAAGGGGATCCGGTGGCCTGGTATAACAACACCACCTTTGCTTTAAGTCAGGAAAATGCCGCCACTCGGGAAAATTATCGGCTATTGGGCTTAGACGCCACTGTTGACCCCAGTTGGTATCGGCACCACGATGTGAATTTTATGTTTGTTTACAACACTGACAAGGAAGCGCGTTATACCAAGCGCTTTGCCGGGCAACTGGACTTGGTCCGCAACAATGTGCGCGGGCTGGATACCATGCTCACTGGCGTGTCCAAACGCACAGGCATTTTACGCTTTTTACAAGCCGCTAACTTAGAAAACTGCCCCACTTATGCCTTTGGTGATTCGCTGAATGATGCGCCTATGTTACGCTTGGTCGATCATCCCATCGTCATGGGCAACGGCGATCCGCAAATGAAGGCCTTAGCTGAATATGTGACCACAGACAACATGCACGATGGTATTGGTCATGGACTGCGGCATTTTCACTTGATTTAGCTTGCATCGTGACGGTTTTGGGCTACTATTAAGAGTAAAACGTAGTAGAGGGGAACTTGATGATGCAGAAATTAACTACGATCCAAGCCTTATTGACCAGCGCTTTAACCGATTCGGATTTGGCGATTTATACTGGTTTAACGGCAACTGAACTTCAAAACTTACGGCAAGGCACAGCGCCAACTGCTGATCAAACCGTTGCGTTGCAACAAGCGGTGATGGTTTTAGGCCAGCCTTTAACCGGTGACCCAGCGTCACTGTTGCCTGATCAAGCTGCTAGCGCAACACTGAACATCCCTGGCACTTGGGATAGCTTAGCAGCTGCGATTCAGGAAGCAGCGAAATGGGTAAGCCAAGCCGATTTAACCAAACAATCTTTAGCCAGCAGTGGCATTGCCGTGGCGTTATTTGGGCCACAACCGTTTGCCCCAGCAGGAAAGGCTAACATGACCCAGCAGTTAACCATTACGTTTAAAAATAACACCACCGATATACCCGGCAAACTCATGGCCCACGTGACCTTTAATGGCACCACCTTTGGCAGCATTTTGGCGGTGTAGGGTTTGATTTGAAAGACGGACTGACAATTTTGTTGGTGCGTCTTTTTTGAACAAATACTGCAATCAAAGCTTAAAACAGCTGTTTATCTTTTTATCTCCTCCCTTATATAAAACCCGACCCCCCCTGAATCGTGCCAACTTTTTTTATTACATTTGTGTTACAAGCTTGCAAACCCTTGGTATCACTGGGATAAGCGCCTGCTCTAAATTTGATGTTTTGCGGAAGGGTGTGACAGCTTCGAGACCTAAATGGGCCTGTGAAACATTAAAATTGTAATTCGTGCCACGAATTACAATTTGCTCCAATTAAAAAAGGTCAAAATGACATTTTGACCTTTTAAGTGCGCACTGAAATTTGACATCAATCGTCTTCTAATTTGCCACTGGTTTGTTGATTCAAGACTTGTGCCTTTTTAAAATCAGCGGTGATGATGGCTGAACGGACGCCCCAACGATAAAAGCCATAAGAGACAATGGCAATCACCAGTTGGTCCCAGGGATAATGGATCCAGTTGCGGCCGTTAAAGGGCTGGCCGCCAATGTAAGACATAACGGTAATAAAGACCAAATAACCGATCAGCCACCAACTGGCTCGGAAAGCTTGTTTGGTTTCTGCAAACTGCATGCGCCATTCGTAATACAGGTAAATCGGCAAGCCAAGTAAAATAATGCCAATGACTTGAATGGTGGTTGGCCACATGGCCCAATAAATGGCCAAGGAAGCCAAAATAAAGGAAATTGGTGCAATCACGTGCAGGTGCTTTAAGCGAATGGGCCGAATCAAATTTTGCCCAATGTGGCGTAATGACACAGCAGTAACGGGACCGGTGAGATACGCCACCAACGTTGCCGTGGATAACACCGTGGCTAATAATGACCACGAGCGAAATAGTGAGACCATCACCATGCTAAGCACGGCGCTAACGACCATGGCAATGCGCGGGGTGCCATATTTAAGGTTTAATTGGCCTAATGCCTTTGGTAAGTGCCGGTTGCCAGCCATGGCATATAAAGCTCGGGCGGTGGAGGCCACAAAGGAAACCCCGGTGCCAAAAGGCGAGACAAATGCATCCATGTACAGCAAGACAGAAAGCCAGTGGATCCCCAGTAAAATGGCCAAATCAGCAAAAGGGGAGGTGAAGTTCAGGCCGTGCCACCCATGCGCCAAGCTCGCCGCTGGCATGGTGGTGATAAAGGTGCTTTGTAACAAAATGTAGATCACACCAGAAATCAGCAATGACAAGGTAATGCCTAAACCGATATTCCGTTTAGGATGGGCAATTTCACTGCCCATGTTAATGGCGGTTTGAAAGGCGTCAAAGGAGAAAATAATGCCAGCCACTGACGTTGCCGTTAAGACTGGTGCGGTACCGTAGGGGAAAAAACTGTGCCAGCTGGTGCCATAATTAGCGGGATGAAAACCAGATGCTGTTAATAAGATCACGGTGAGCAAGGGCATCCCGATTTTGAAAATGGAGATCAGTGAGGTAAAGTGCGTTAAAATCGCTACCGACCAATAGTTCAGTAAGGTGAAAATAATGATGATCAAAAAGACGACGAATAGACCAGCAGTGGTAATGGTGCCATGACTGAGAAAGCCGTGGGTCCAACGTGCCCAAGCCCAAGGCCAGCTACTCATGTATTGCACGGTGGCCACAGCCTCAATGGGGATGATCGTGATCAAGGAGACCCAGTTGGCCCACGCGGCAATAAAGCCTAAGAAGGAACCGTGGGAGTACTGGGCGTACTTGCTCATGCCGCCAGATTCTGGAAACATGGTCCCAATCTCAATGTAGTTGTAGGCAATACTGCCAATGATCAAACCACCGATGATCCAAGAGAGAATCGCGGCTGGTCCAGCGAGTTTGGCGGCTTCCCAAGAGCCAAATAACCAACCAGAACCAATGAGTGAGCCAAGGGCTAACATGACCAGTTGAAACAGACTAATTTTTTTATGGGTGTGCATAAGCGTCACTTCCTGAAAAGGAGATTTAAGGGGTATCATATTAGCATTAGCAAATGTGAACCCGTATAAAAAACAAATATGGTAACTAGTGTACCATTTTTAGTCTGTTAATGCTGCCGTTAATGCAGATTCGAAGATTTTCAAACCGGCTTTCAGTTGTTCTGGTGTTGCCACTAAGGGACAGAGAAAACGAATCACATTGTCATGTAGGCCGGCATTTTCCATTAATAAACCGTGTTGAACGGCGTTATTGATTAGCCGTTGCACCAGTTCTGGATAAGGCTGTTTTGAAATCGGGTCATGAACGAATTCGATGCCCACCATACTGCCAATACCGCGTACATCCCCGACCTGTGGGTATTTTGCCTGCAAGGCACGAAAGCCTGTTGCCACAATTTTGCCATTACGTAAGGCTTTCTGACATAAGTCTTGATCGCGAATAATATCTAGCACTTTCAGGCCGGCAACACACGCCATGGCATTGCCGCCAAAGGTACTGCCTACAATGCCAGGTTGAATCCCATCCATGATTTCAGCGGTTGAGATCACAGCGGCTAAAGGCAAGCCAGCGCCGATGGATTTAGCAGTGGCAATAATATCTGGCGCAAAGCCCCTTTCTTGCCAATAGTTAGACACAAACAATTGGCCTGAACGGCCAAAGCCAGTTTGGACTTCGTCAGCAATTAATAAAATACCGTATTTATGACAGATTTGCCGCAGTGCCGCCACGTACTCAAAAGGTGCTGGAATAAAACCACCTTCACCTTGAATGGGCTCTAAAACAATGCCAGCGACAAATTCCGCGGGACAGCCTTGGGCGAAAACTAATTCTAATTGATCTAAGTAATAACGAATGCTTTCAGAACGGGAGTAGCCTTTCGGTGCGCGGTATAAGTAAGGATATGGTGCGCGATAAATACCACTGATATTGTGATCTAGGCCGTAAGAGTAACTGCGCTTGGCGGTCATGGCCACCGTTAAAGCCGTCCGACCATGAAACGCACCTGAAAAAACAATAATATTATTCCGTTTGGTGTAGGAGCGGGCGATCTTAACAGCATTTTCCAGTGCTTCGGCACCAGAGTTGATCAACATGGCCTTATTGTGGGTGCTGTTAAGTGGGGCCAATGCCGATAAACGACGTGTTAGCTCAACGTAACTGGGATGGGTGGTGACATTGATCATACTATGAAAATAATTTTGCGCCTGGGCTTGAACGGCCGCAATAATGGCTGGTTGGCTGTAACCAACATTCATGACGCCGACACCGCCAACCCAGTCAAGTAGGCGATTGCCATCCAAATCTTCGATCATGGCGCCAGCGCCACGTTTGATGACAACTGGATATTGGGTGCCAATGGCATTTGGTACGCACGCTGCACGTTGTTTTAAAACAACAGCGGCCTTAGGGCCAGGAAGGGGCATGGTAACAGCAGGTAGTGAATCTTTTAAGGCAACGGATGATTTTAACATAATGGCGCACTCCTTTGTTTAAAACGTAATCCAGTTTCACAACATTTCATAATTAGCTAACCTTAAGAGCTAATTTAGCAGGCGTTATGAAACTTGTCAAATTCTTATGTTATAAAACATCACATATCACGACGGTGAATCACATTTGAAGGCTATTTGGTCGTTATTTTTGGGCTACCAGCCTTGAAAAAACAGGTAAACACTGCCGCCAGCCCGTTAAACAAAGGGAGACACCTAATGAATTGAAAAAGTGTAGGTGGTCACTTTAACGCAACGTATTTTAGATCATTTCACAACAAAAAATCGATAACACCTGCAGAACAAGTGTCACCGACTGATGAGTACTGCGTTTATAACAAAGCCAGTTCGGCCTGTAAATCAGGCTGGGCCTGAAGGGCCTTTGCTGTTAGATCCGCGGCTAGTGTATGATCAGCGTTAAAAATCACAAAACGCTGGGCGTAGGTTTTGATCTGTTGAAAGTTGTGGCTGGCCATGATAATGGTTTTACCGGCTTGTTGCAGCTGTTGCAATAAGGTGAGCATTTCTTGCTGCGCCCCTGCGGTAAGGCCGTTAAGCGGTTCATCTAACAAAAGCACTTGGGGATTCAGTGCCAGGACACTGGCCAGTGCCACCCGCTTTTTTTCACCACCAGACAGTTGATAGGGAATCCGATCTTTCAGGTCGGTGCAGCCGGTTAGTGCCAAGCAATCAGCCACCCGGTGGGCCACCACTGTAGGAGCTAGGCCCAATTGTTGCGGGCCATAAGCCACTTCAGCGTTAACCGTAGCGTTAAACAATTGCAAGTCACTATTTTGAAATACAAAGCCAATTTTTTGATGAAGGGCTTGCCGTTGTTGCGGCTGTTTCAGCCATTCGGCGGTAATGAGCTGGTCGTCAATTTGATACGTCCCGGTGGTCGGTTGGGCCAAGCCGCTGAGAATCCGCAATAACGTGGATTTACCACAACCGTTAGGGCCCAGTAAGCCAACAAACGCGCCAGCCGGCAACGTTAAATTAATTTGATCCAGCGCCAAGCCACTGGGATACTGAAATGAAATATTTGCTAAAGTTAACATTTGTTAAACCTCATTTTTCCAAAAAGAACACGACTGCCAGCAATAATGGTGGCAACAACACCAAATAATCGGACCAACGACTATGCAAAATTGGCGCCGTTGGTTGATAACGGCCATTAAAGCCTCGGACTTCCATGGCTTCATTAAGGGTTAAAGCATAAGTCTGGCTTTTTAAATACAAGCTACCAAATAGGCCGGCAATCAAGCGGTAAGGGTGTTTGGGAACCGCAATCGTTCGCAATTCAACCGCCTCTAAGGAGGCCAATAAATAAGTGGTGAGCTGTTTCAAATAAACACAGGCAATATCGATGATCAAAATCAGCACGTTAGGCAAATGTAAGGCCTGTAACCCGCTAAGCAAGTACGGCAACGCCACAGTACGCTGATAATATTGGGTGAAGCCTAGCAGCAGCCACGTGCGTAAACAAAAGCGCAACAGCACATTCGGACCGCTGACCCATAAGCTAGGCAAAATCAAGGGCAGCGCCACACAGCAAGTGAGCAACCAATTGCGCAAAAAGCGCCGTAATTGGCGGCCGGCTAGGCTGAGACAATTGAGCAATAAGTACAGGCCCAGTAGCCATAATTGCCAGCCTAGTTGGGAGGTTAAAATCAACAATAACGTGAACAACAACGCCACCAGTTGTAATTGCGGCGTTGTTTTAAGTAAGGGCTGACCGATACCTGCTGGACTGGTTAACTGCTGTAATAATTGCGCCAAGCGCCGACTATTTTTAACTAAGAAATTATGGTGTTTCGCTGGTTGGACTGGGCGGTCAGGTTGCTGCAACCAGGTGGGTAACTCAGTCTTTTTGGTCATGTTGAGATGCCCGTACCACCAGTAAGCAGATCAACAGCACGGTGGCAGCGGCTAATAAGTAGCTAGCCGCAGTGGGTAAACCAGGCAAACTGTAATCGGCAAACAGTGCTTTAAAATTAAAGCCGTGGTGCATGCCTTGTGGGACTAAGCCAATGCGCTGATGTAACTCACTGGTAGACCACTCCCCCCAAGCAGTGCCGCGGGCCAGTAAGCCTAAGGGGCTTAAGCAAGCGAGGCCGACTAATAAGTAGCCCCAATAGCGTAGGCCTAATGGCTGCGCACCGGTTAAAGGCGCCTGGTACAAGCTTTGAGGCATGACTTGTTTGACAAAGTGGAACACCACTAAGGTAAAGCCAGCTTCCACCCAACCGGCAACCAACACGTGGGCCAATAACATGGCAGGGACGGTAATGTTTAAGCCGTAAGGGCAGTAAAGTGGTTGCCCACTGGCGGTGTGGAACAGCAGGGGTTGTAAGCCTAGCTCCACACCGGCTGCTAAGGCCGCGGTACAGATGCCCACATAAGCGCCGACGGCTAAGCCAATGCGTTCGTGACCCAGACGTTGGCCCAGTCGATAAAAGGCGTAGCCCACAAAGGGCATGATCACCGCCATGTTCAATACATTGGCGCCAAAAGCAATCACGCCGCCATCACCGAATAATAAGGCTTGCAGCAATAAGGTCACCGATAAGGACAAACAGGCCGCCCAGGGCCCAATCAGCACCGCTAACAAGGTTCCCCCAACGGCATGGGCCGTGGTGCCGCCGGGAATCGGCACGTTAAACATCATGATCAAAAAGGCTAAGGCTGCCGTGACGCCCATCATGGGAATGGTTTCGCGTTTGGTTTTGATCTGCGCTTTAACTTTTAAAACAGAAACCGTCCAAATCGGCGTGACAGCTAACAATAAGGTGCCACAAGTTGCAGGACTTAAATAATTATCAGGAATATGCACAATTTCGCCTCTTCATTTAATTTGCAATTTGGTCCAATAAATAACTGACGTTGTGCACCACAAACTTACGCTCTTGCACACTGACTACGCCATCTTCCCGCAATTCTTTCACCATGCGGTTGACACTACTACGGGAACTAATGCCACAAAAGCCGGCAATATCGTCGTTGGTCACGGTAAAATCAATGAGGATCCCATCCTGGACTTTCCGGCCAAATAAATCGATCAGGCTGTAAATAAACGAACAGATCGCTCCTTTTTTACCATTCATCACCATACGCTGCAGTCTGAAAATATTTTCAGATAACTTTTTACGATAGTAGTTTTTGACATAATTTTGCAGTTCAACATCGCTGTTGACATAATGCCAGAAGGTCACCCGATCCACTTGGTAAAAGGTGGCCGTTTCGGATTCAATGCGCACATTAAACGGCTGAGAAGTGGATTTAGACACTTCATCCCGTAACAATGAGATCACGTCCGGTTTGGCAATATAGGAGAGATTAAACTCGCGGCCGTCTTGCAAAATAATGCTATTTTTAATGATCCCATCCTTTAAAACATAAGTGTAATGCTCGGTGAGGCCATGGTACGTCAAGTAAGTGTGACGCTTTTTTTGAATCGTCGGCACCTGATGGGATGCCAGAAAATTCATCAAATATTCAACTTCAGTTAAGACCATTTATTTTCATTTCCTTTTGCAAGAATTGTTGTTGTCGAATGAAAACAGACAGCACCAAATCACTAGTGCTATCATAGCTATTTTCAGAAAAAAGACAATAACATTTAAAGTATACATTTGTTAACTTTCTTTGAGAACATAAAATGTGGCAGACAGGCCACTTTTTTTTGCGTATAACAGACAGCGTACGCTTGAACAAAGTTGAAGAAAGAGGATGACAAAAGCATGGTTGAAATCAAGCTTCCATACGATAAAACCACGATCACAGCAAAAATCCCTGCGGAAAATTTTGCTGGTCAATTAGTGTCAGAAGCCGCAACGTATCACAATGAATTAAGTGAAAACGAAACGGTTGAAAAATCTTTAGATAACCCAATTGGTTCACCTAAATTAGAAGCATTAGCAAAGGGCAAGAAAAATATCGTGATCATTAGTTCTGATCACACCCGGCCAGTGCCATCACACATTATTACCCCGATCTTGTTACGCCGGTTACGTTCGGTTGCGCCAGATGCCCGGATTCGTATTTTGGTTGCCACTGGCTTCCATCGCCCATCGACCCATGATGAATTAGTCGCCAAATACGGTGAAGACATTGTGAACAATGAAGAAATTGTCATGCACGTTTCCACTGATGACAGTGCGATGGTCAAAATTGGCCAATTGCCTTCAGGTGGGGATTGCATCATTAACAAAGTGGCCGTTGAAGCTGATTTGTTAATTTCTGAAGGCTTTATTGAATCGCATTTCTTCGCTGGTTTTTCTGGTGGTCGCAAGTCCGTTTTGCCAGGGATCGCGTCTTACAAGACTATTATGGCCAACCATTCTGGTGAATTTATTAACTCACCAAAAGCCCGGACAGGGAACTTAATGCATAACCCCATTCATAAGGACATGGTTTACGCTGCTAAAACGGCGAAATTGGCCTTTATCTTAAACGTTGTGTTAGACGAAGACAAAAAAATCATTGGTTCATTTGCTGGCGATTTAGAAGCAGCCCATAAAGTCGGCTGTGACTTCGTTAAAGAATTATCCAGCGTGAACAAAATTGATTGCGACATCGCCATTTCAACCAATGGTGGGTACCCATTAGATCAGAACATTTACCAAGCCGTTAAAGGCATGACCGCTGCTGAAGCAACCAATAAAGAAGGCGGCACGATCGTCATGGTTGCCGGCAGTCGTGATGGGCATGGTGGTGAAGGCTTCTATCATAACATTGCTGACGTTGATGATCCTAAAGAATTTTTGGATAAAGCCATTAATACACCACGTTTAAAGACGATTCCAGATCAGTGGACGTCTCAAATTTTGGCGCGGATCTTAGTGCATCACCATGTGATCTTTGTCTCAGACTTAGTCGATCCTAAGTTGATCAAGGACATGCACATGGAATTAGCCTTAAGCTTAGACGACGCCATGGCAAAGGCCTATGCCCGTGAAGGCAAAGACGCCAAAGTAACTGTCATTCCTGATGGTTTAGGCGTCATTGTGAAATAATGAAACCGGATCTGAAACAACTGTTAGCGCAAGTGGCCAGTGGACAAGTCTCACCAGAACAAGCAGCGACGCAGTTAAACGACCAACCAGTGGCGGACCTCGGTTTTGCGAAAGTCGATTTAGCGCGGGAAAAACGCAATGGGTTTCCTGAGATTATTTATGGGGCTGGTAAAACAGCGACACAAATTTGTCAGATCGGTAAAACATTGCAGGCCACGGGGGCACCGGTATTAGCCACCCGGGTCAGTGCTGAAAAGTACGCCCAAATTGCGCCAGCACTGCCAGATGCGGTTTACCATGAAACGGCCCGTTGTTTAACCTTAGGCCAACCGTTACCCGCGGCTCAAGAGCAGTACATTGCCGTGGTCACAGCGGGGACCTCTGATTTGCCAGTTGCTGAAGAAGCTGCCATTACAGCGGAAACTTACGGTAACCAAGTCAAGCGGATCTATGATGTGGGGGTGGCCGGGATCCAACGGTTATTTGCCCATATTGACGAGATTCGTGGCGCGACCGTGGTGATCGTGATTGCAGGGATGGAAGGCGCCTTGGCCAGTGTCGTCGGTGGTTTGATCGACAAACCGTTGATCGCCGTTCCCACCAGTATTGGCTATGGGGCAAACTTTCAAGGGGTGGCAGCCTTATTGACCATGCTCAACAGTTGTGCTTCTGGCATCACGGTAGTGAACATCGACAACGGCTTTGGCGCGGCTTATTCTGCCAGTATGATCAATCATTTAGCCGCTCAGAAAGGATAATGGCATGACAACTTTATATTTAGATGCCTTTTCTGGCATTAGCGGTGACATGTTTTTAGGCATGTTGCTGGATCTAGGTCTGGATTTTGACCAGCTTAAAACCGAATTGGCGAAGCTGCAGGTGACGGGTTATGAACTGACCCAAGCGCGCAAAGCTGAAAGCAGTATTTACGGCACCAGCTTTGATGTCATCGTCCCAACCGGGAAAGATCATGGCTTTGTGGAACATCATCATGACCATGATCATGAGCACGCACACGAACATCACCATCAGCATGGGCGTCATCTCCATGAAATTGTGGCCTTGATCCAAGGCAGCACCCTCTCTGAACAAGTGAAAAACCGGGCCATTGCCATTTTTACTGAAATTGCTAAAGCAGAAGCAACGGTGCACCAAATGCCGTTAAGCGACGTTCATTTTCATGAAGTCGGGGCCTTGGATTCAATTGTGGACATTGTCGGCTGCTGTGTAGGCTTGGAACTGATGGGCATTGACACGTTATTGGCTTCACCTTTAGCCGAAGGGAGCGGCTTTATTAACGTGGCCCATGGGCAAATGCCTGTCCCAGTGCCAGCGGTGATGCAAATGCGTGTTGGCACACAGATTCCGATTAAACAACGCTTAGATGTTGAAACAGAATTGATCACGCCAACTGGCATGGGTATTGTGAAAACCTTGGTCAGCGACTTTGGCCCAATGCCTGAAAATATGGTACCGGTAAAAGTCGGTTACGGCTTTGGTTCCCGTGATACCGGTGGCTTTAATGCCTTGCGCGGTATTTTAGTCGAAAAAAAAAACTAAGCCAGCAAATCGTTCAAGCAACAGCAGATACGGTGGTGATGTTGGAAGCTAATTTAGATGACATGACCGGGGAAACCTTAGGCTATGTGATGACACGTTTGCTAGATGCTGGGGCGTTTGACGTCTTTTTTACACCGATCCAAATGAAAAAAAACCGGCCTGCCAGCAAGCTATCTGTACTGGTAGCACCGGCGGATCGGGAAAAAATCACGGCTTTGATTTTAGCTGAGACCAGTACTTTAGGCGTGCGCTATCAAAATTGGCACCGCACGATCATGAAACGGACATTTGAAGAAGTGGAGACACCTTATGGCGCCGTTCACTTGAAAATTGCCACTTATGGTAAAACCAAAAAGGTGACGCCAGAATACGCGGATTGTGCTCAATTGGCACAGAAATGCCATATTCCGCTCACCACGGTTTACCAAGCGGCATTACAAGCACGAAAACATCAATAAACGAAAGTAGGTTGTATTATGACAACATTAGCTGAAAAGCAAGCAACATTAACAGCTTTATTAAAAGACTTAAAGAAGGTTACTGTCGCTTTTTCAGGCGGCATTGATAGTACCGTTATTTTGAAAATGGCCTTAGACGTTTTAGGCCGTGACAACGTGACAGCCGTTGTTGCAAATTCAGAATTATTCACCAACGAAGAATTCGACAAAGCCATGGATTTGGCTCAAGAATTAGGCGCTAATGTTAAATCCGTTAACTTGGACTACTTAGCTGACGCGCACATTAAAAACAACACCCCTGACAGCTGGTACTATGCCAAGAAGCTATTCTACACAGCCTTAACGGACATGGCCAACGGCGAAGCTGTTTTAGACGGCATGATCATGGATGACGAACAAGATTACCGGCCTGGTTTAAAGGCCCGCACTGAAGCTGGCGCCCGTAGCTTGTTACAAGAAGCTGACTTTTATAAGAAAGACGTTCGTGCGTTGGCCCAAGTCTTAGGCTTAACCAACTGGAATAAAGTGGCATCTTGCTCCGTTTCATCACGTTTCCCTTATGGCACTGTTTTGACCAGCGCCAAGATCGCCATGGTCATGAAGGCTGAAAAATACGTCCGCGACTTAGGCTTCCCAACTGTTCGGGTTCGTTGCCATGGCGACATTGCCCGCATCGAATTGCCAGAAGCACGGATCGCTGATTTCATGGTCTTTAACGACCGTGTGAACCGCGAATTGCAACAACTTGGTTTCCGCTACGTCACATTAGACTTAGCTGGTTTCCGTAGTGGTCGCATGAACGAAACATTATCTGACAAACAATTGGCGAGCTTTGCTAACTAATTAAATATACGACGCAAAAATCCCAGTTAAACGGTCGGTTTAACTGGGATTTTTGCGTGTTTTGAGCTATTTTTATAAAAAGTTCAAAAAAGTTTGCTGACTTAAGGGACGTTTACCGAAGCGTAACTTGGCATGAAATCAACCTTTTAACGTTTTTTTGCTTACTATTAGTTAGCTAGTAATTACTTTTAGTAAGTAAAACGCTGACTTTTTGCGATTTTGGCCCCAAATTTGGTTTCAGGTGTGCTACAATTAAAATTGCATTATTTTATGAGAGCAGTATTAGAAAATAATAAGCTTTTAAAATATAGTCTAATGCGTGAATGAAATAAGATTTTGCGGAAGCAAAATAGTTCTTAAATTACTTAGGAGGAGCCATGTTTCCACCGTGGCGCTTTTCGCCCGATGGAATGGACATCCTCCGAAATAAGATTTTGCGGAAGCAAAATAGCCCTTAAATTACTTAGGAGGAGCCATGTTTCCACCGTGGCGCTTTTCGCCCGATGGAATGGACATCCTCCGAAATAAGATTTTGCGGAAGCAAAATAGCCCTTAAATTACTTAGGAGGAACGATGATGAAAACAGTTTACAATTTCGCAGCCGGGCCAGCGGTGTTACCGCAGCCGGTGTTACAGCAAGTGCAGGATGAACTTTTATCATACCGGCAAACCGGCATGAGCGTAATGGAGATCAGTCATCGTTCCGCCTTGTTCCAAGATATTATTGACCGCGCAGAAGCCGGTTTGCGACGGTTAATGGCGATTCCTGATAATTATAAAGTGCTCTTTTTACAAGGTGGCGCCAGTTTACAATTTCACGCGGTGCCGCTAAACCTTGCCACCACAGGCAAGGTGGCTTTTGTAGATACGGGGAACTGGTCGAAAAAAGCCAAGGCTGAAGCCGACAAGTTGCCTCACGTGACCACCACAGTTTTGGCCAGCTCGCAAGCGCAACAAAACCGCGTGATCCCAACGGTGCCAGCTGTTACCGACCACTATGATTACGTTCATATTACCACGAATAACACCATTGAAGGGACCACGTTCTTCGACTTGCCAGCTGTTGGCGATAATATTTTAGTGGGTGACATGTCTTCTAATATTTTAGCACAACCTTATCGAGTGGCAGACTTTGGTTTGATCTACGCTGGGGCGCAGAAGAACATTGGGCCAGCAGGGTTAACGGTGGTGATCGTCCGCGACGATTTAATTGGCAAGGTGCCCAATTTACCAGCGATGTTGGACTATCAATTGCAAGCGGATAAAGGCTCGTTGTACAATACACCGCCTGTTTTTGCGATTTATACTGCCGGATTGGTGTTTGATTGGCTCGAACAGTTAGGCGGGGTGCCAGCCATGACCCAGATCAACCAAGCCAAAGCGAAGATCTTATACGATTACTTAGATCAATCCGATTTATTTACCGCCCCAGTGGCACCGGCCTATCGGTCCTTAACCAATATTCCGTTTGTCACCGGCAATGCTGATTTAGACGCCCAGTTTATTGATGCAGCCACTAAAGCGGGTTTGTATAACTTAAAAGGGCACCGTTTAGTGGGTGGCATGCGCGCGAGTCTTTATAACGCTATGCCAATTGCCGGCGTGACCACATTAGTTGACTTTATGAAGCATTTTGAGCAGGAGGTACGCTAACCATGACATATCAAATTACAACTTCGACCACCGTTTCGCAGGATGGGATTGCGCTGTTTGATCAAGACAAATATCATTTACAAACAGGGGAGCAACCCCATACAGGTGATGATGGGCTGTTGATTCGCAGTGTTAATTTACATGACACGCCTTTAAACCCTGAACTGTTAACCATTGGCCGCGCTGGCGTGGGTGTGAACAACATCCCGCTGGAAAAAGCAGTTGATCAAGGGGTAGTGGTTTTCAACGCACCAGGGGCCAACGCTAATGGGGTGAAGGAATTGGTTTTCGCCGCTTTGGTGATCGGCGCACGGCCGTTAATGGCTGGGAATGCTTGGGTCAATCACTTAAAAGGCCAAGACATTGATGTGCAAGTGGAAGCTGGTAAAAAAGCTTATGTTGGGACAGAATTGTTAGGCAAACAATTAGGCGTTATCGGCTTAGGCCATGTTGGCGGCCGGGTTGCCAATGGTGCGTCGTCACTGGCTTTCGGTATGCATGTTGTGGGGTATGATCCTTACATCGAAGTGGATACGGCTTGGAACTTGTCCCATCATATTCATCACGCGGACACCATTGAAGAAGTGTTGCGCGATAGCGATTATGTGACCTTGCACGTGCCTTTAACAGGTGAGACCAAGGAAATGATCAACGCCCAGCGCATTGCCATGATGAAGCCGGGTAGCGTCTTGTTAAACTTTGCGCGGGACGATGTGATCGATGAACAGGCCATTTTGGCGGCCTTAGATCGGGGTCAATTACGTGGCTATGTCACGGACTTTGCGTCACCAAAATTGTTACATCATCCGAAGGTAACGGTTTTCCCACATATTGGGGGGTCCACCACTGCCGCTGAAACCAATTCAGCTAAAATGGTGGTCCAAACCATGAAGAACTATTTGGAAACGGGGAATATTCGCAATTCGGTGACGTTCCCAGATTGTGTGATGCAGTTTGCAGCGCCGTTACGCTTAACGTTGATCCATAAAAACGTGCCTAACATGGTTGGTCGGATGACAGCTATTTTAGCCAATTATGATTTGAACATTGTGAACATGATGAACCGAAGTCAAGGTGACTATGCGTATACCATGATTGACTTGGATCATGTGGCTGAAAAGCGGCTGCAACGGATCGCAACGAAATTAGAACAAATTGAAAATGTGATTCGGGTACGGGTGATCGAACAACCGAAGCGTTAATTAAAAAGCACTTGCTAGCCGCAGTTCATGCGACGAACAAGTGCTTTTTAATTGCTTTGATAAGCAGGATGTAAACAAGCGGTTTGTTGAAATTGTTGGGCCTGCTGTAACGCAAAGTGGGCCAAGGCCTGGCCATGCCAGTGCCGCAAAAGTTGCGCGCTTAACGTTAAGTGCGGGTTAAGTACGCGTTGCCGTAGCTGCTGGAGCTCCTGTGGTGTCATGAGTTGCCAGCTTTGATTTAATTGGACCAACTGATCGAATACGGCCAAGGCTTCTGCTTGATAGGCAGTGGGATAATCAGGCCGTTCCAGCGCCACTTGGTTATTTTGGTGCTTGGCTTGTTGTAAAACCATGGCGACTTGATCCGCTGGCAGCGCCGGTTGTAACAAGTCGTGAAGGACTAACAACCGAACAAAATCAAGGGTCAAGTGATCGATGCCCAGTGGGACAAAGGGATTCAAGTCAAACACGCGCCATTCTAAATAGTCGACGCCTTGCTGTAACAGATCCTGGCCCTTGAGCCGGACGGCGCCGTAGTATTCCCGGGGGGCCAGTAACACGCCTTGGCGGACTTGTTGCCGAATGTTGGCCACGTAAGCTGGCACGCTGGTGTAATCTTCCTGAGCGTCATTGCTAAAACCATAAAATTGGCTGTTGCGTAAACTCCGAACTGGCGTGGCCGGCACTGGTAAATGGTAGCGGGTGGCCACGCCAGGACAGGCACCGAATAAATAGGTCATCAGCCAGCGTTGTTGCATGAGCCGTTGGGCAATTTTTAAGTAACAATGATCCCGAAACGCTTGGGCCGACAATTGCGGCTGGGCCTGGTTTAATTGTTGTAATAAGGTATCTGGTAGACTGAAATTTAAATGGACACCAGTCATCATGATCCGAGTTTTACCACGTTTTTTAGCCAAACGTTGCCGGTAATGATAGGCCTCCGGAACCACTTGCGCAAGCTTTAATTGCGTTAAGTCGGCCGGCAAACAAGGCGGCATTGAGTACGGCCAAAGCAGTTCATGATCATTTAATGCGCCGCGTAACGTTTCGTTTTCAGCCCGAAGTTCTTGTAAGGCTGCCGTGGTCGTCTCAAACGGTCGGGTGATCATTTCGGTTTGGCATTCAACGAAATCGTTGGTGATAAACGGATTCTGCTGTTCATCGCCTAGCAAGGCCGGGTAAGGGCGTTGGCTGGGATGGCCGTGTGCCGTGATGCGGTGCATTTCAACTTCAATGCCTAAATTTAAGCGCAAGTGCTGGTTTAATGTCGGGTGTTGCGCGACATAACGTCCTAATTCCATGACGTGGACCACCTTTTTAGATCAAAAAAACCTTGTCTTAAACGACAAAGGTTCATTTTAAAGTTTGAATAATGTGAATTTACGTCAGATTAAAAGTCTTGTCAAGCATTCTGATTCAAAAGACTTGGATGCCATCTTTATCGGCGACTAACGATAAAATCCGTGCTTGTGGAGCGTCCTTTTGCAAGGCAGCTTTAATATCTTCTGTAAGATCTTCGTGGCACATGGTGATCACAGCGGGACCAGCACCTGAAATAAAGGTACCATAAGCACCAAGGTCATTGGCCCGCTGGCGAATTTGTTTTAATTTAGGAACAAAATTATCGCGGTAGCGTTCCTGTAATAAGTCACGATCCATCATTTCACCGGCTAAATTTAAGTCACCGTTTAAAATCGCAGCGATCATCACATTGGCCACGGCACTACCGGTAATGGCTTGCTGATAAGGAATCTCTTTCGGCAAGACTTCACGACTTTTGATTGCCGGCAATTTGCGATCTGGAATGAGTAAAATAAAGTCTGTATCTGGGAATAAATGCCGCACCGAGTAAACTTCGCCGCCAGTCATCACGGCACTGACGAAGTTCCCGCGGACGGCAGGGGCAACGTGGTCGGGATGCGGCTCAATGTCAGTGGCTAAGTTGATTTTGGCTTCTTGGGTCAAACTCAATTGCGCTAAGCGATTGGCCAATTCCACACCGCCGACAACGGCTGCTGCACTACTACCTAGGCCGCGCTGTACCGGAATGTCAGAGGTGACGGTTAATTGATGGGGATGCAACTGCGGTACAATGTCCAATGCCGTTTTAACAATTAAATTATTTTCGTCATTGGGAATTTGTGTGCCTAAATTATGCTGGACCACCCAATGATCACTTTCCGGACCGACCTGAATCCGCAGGTAAAGGGCCAAGGCCAATCCGCAAGAATCAAGGCCAGGTCCTAAATTTGAGGTGGTTGCCGGAACTTGAATTTTCATATGTGAGGGCTCCTAAAATTAAAATTTACTTAGAGTACTATGTCAAAATAATTATAGCCGATATTTCAATCCACCACCACCCATAAAACCAGCGGAATCGCTGGTATTTTCATGAAAATTCGGTAAGATAGAGACAAACAGGCAAAATAGAGAGGTTAAAAAATGGTAAAACTTGTATTGGTTCGCCATGGCGAAAGCACCGCCAACCGGGATAATTTGTATACGGGCTGGTCGGATGTACCATTGACGGCACACGGCGTACAAGAGGCAATCACTGCGGGACAGCTGATTGGCGCCACTGGCATTCAATTTGCGGCGTGTCATACGTCACTCTTACAACGGGCCATTGTCACTACGGATTTAGTATTGGATTGTTTGGCGCAAAATGCCATTCCTGTTCATAAAACATGGCGCTTAAATGAACGTCATTATGGGGCCTTACGTGGTCAAAATAAAGATTGGACGCGCAAAGTTTACGGTGTGGCGCAAGTTGCCAAGTGGCGACGTAGCTATACCACCGTACCACCACAACTGGCAACACCAGATGATGACCGTCGCTATACCCGCCTTGGTTATAGCTTTGAACCACGGGCTGAAAGCTTGGAAATGACTTTGCAACGGCTAGTGCCTTATTGGCTCGATCACATTGGGCCTGCTTTGATCGATAACCAGCCCCAATTAATCGTTGCCCATGGCAGTAGCTTACGGGCGTTGATTAAGTACTTGGAAGGTATTTCCGACCGCGGCATCGATGGCGTTGAGGTGCCCAATGGCCAACCCATCGTTTATACTTTGAATCGCCAATTGAAAATAATCCATAAACAAATTTTAAAGTAGTGCTTAATTGCTGATTAAGTGCTATTTTTTTGCTTTGAGATAGGGCTGTTATCGAAAAACTACCTATTAATAGCTAACGCAATCCCTAAAAATGGTTTCTAAATGATAATTCATCTGTCAAGACAAAATTGGTTCAAATATGAACAATTGTTTTTAAGTATTACGGTTTATTGCTGCTGCTAAGCAGATTGTTCAAATTTAAGAAATTTATTATCTGAATATCAACAAAAAATATAGTAATAAATGAACTAAACTAAACGATGATGATAATAAAACCGTTTGGAGGTCGGGGACTTGTTTAAAAAGGTGAATGAATATAATGAAAAAGTGCATTTTAAAATGTATAAAAAAGGAAAAACATGGGTCTATGCAGGCATTGCCATTGTGTCGTTGGCTGTAGGGGTGAGCCAACGACAAGTGACCCCTGTCCAAGCTGCCAGTGTGGCGACCACAGCAGCGACCAGTAGTGCCGCAACGACACAAGTGAATAGCAGCACCGCTGCTAGTACAGCGGGTCAAGCTGTAGCTACAGCGACTACAACCAATCAAGCTAGCAGTGCGACATCAGCTCAGTCAGACGCCAAACCTACAGTTAGTCAGGCAGGTACAACCACTGCACAAGTAGCTAGTAGCGCTGCCAGTGCTGATAAAACGACTGCAACGACAGCAGCCAACAATGTCGTGACAGACCAAACAACGACCGCAACTGCTACAACGAGCACCGATTATGCCAGCAGTGCCGCAGCAGCCTCAACTGCGTCAACCGATACCGCTCAGGTTAGCAACACCCGGACGACATCTGATTTGCCGGCTTCGGCTACTAGTGCGTCTAGCGCGGCAACCAGTAATGGTACCGTCAGTAGCAGTACCGCGGCAATCGCCACACCAGCAGCGACTACAACCAGTCAGACACCGGTTGCGTCCAGTGCGGCTGATGACGTGGTCTATCAATCACCACAAACCAAATCACTTCAGGATGCCGGGACCACAACCACCATGCCTGATGGATTTTCAGTCAGTGATCCAGATCACCCAGATTGGGTGTACGCTGAGCCAGCCGATTCAGACTGGTATACGTTTGCGCAAATGAATACCGTTTCCTTTGAAATTAACCGCACTGATATGACAACAGTTCGTGTGGGGATGGTTGCTGGTACAAGTGGCCAGTTGACAATTAATAACTTTCAAACCTTACCCACAGCCTCAAATGATGTGCAGGCACTGAAGTATGGTGAGTTAACCATTTTTAATAATCTAGACTCCATTTATGTCGTGGGAACATTAAGCAGTATTTATGATGTTTTGCAATATCCCAATGGGACAAAAGGTAGTTATAGCGGCTACGGCTTTTTTAAACCGGTTCAGCAAACGCAGACCACACGCTATGTTGATAAAAATGGTAATGAAATTGCGTCAGCCGTTGAAATGACAGGTTTATCAGGCCAGAAGTACGAAACGGTTCCTTCTGCGGATTTAGTGGGATATACACCGACAGATTCGGGGAACACCAAAGGTACGATGTCGCCTTGGACGGAGAATGGGCAAACCAAATCCCAGATTATTTACAATACGGATTTTACCAAAAAAGGTGAAATTATTTATACGGTTAAAGATGTGAATACAGGTGAGATCACTTTTACAACGCCTGGCAGTACAACTGCACCTTCTGGGACTGATTTAATCTATGGTGGTGATGCAGGAAAGGCTTTTGGAAGCTACAATGTTAAAAATCCCTATATTCCACAAACCACGAACATCACTTATACCTATGATGCAGAGAAAGTACCGGTGACCATCAATTATGTGGATCAAAATAACCAGGTGATTCAAGCACCAACGACCACAGACATTGACTATCAAGCAACGGATGCCATTGACCATCCAGCAATTGCGGGCTATACGTATGATAGCAGCTACACTGCAACGGCAACGGATAATCCAGCTGATTACACTGTTACGTCATTAACCAACAATACGGTTACATTGCATTATCAGGCAAATCCTGAACAAGTGACGATTCAGCACGTCGATGAGAATGGAACACCGATTGCCAACGTTCCGGATACAGTGATTGCAACGAAATTCAATGCAACGCTAGCTTTAGATGGCACAACTGATTCAAGCTATACGATTTCAGGTTATGAGTTGGATGCAACTGCAAGTAATCCCACTACTTACCAAGTAGTAGATGGCGAAAATACAGTGGTGCTTCACTATGTGCAACAACAACCCGTTACAGTTAACTACGTGGATCAAAATGGTCAACTATTAGACCAAAATCCAGCGACAACGTTACAAGGGATTGTTGGTGAAACGTTGCCAATCACTAGTCCGACGATTACTGGTTATACAGCTTATACGGATAATCCCACCCAGTACACCGTCACGGCTGGCGACAATCAGGTGACCTTACATTACATTCAAACGAAAATACCAGTGTCCGTTGCTTTAGCGGCGGGAACAACTGATACACTGGTATTTCACGATGCCACGGGTCATGTGATTGAACGAGGAGGTTTGGTCGATTCGAGTGCAACCAATGGGCCTAAATGGCCGACAACGCTTGCCGCAGATGGGCTAACCGGTGCAAAGACAAGTACGGATGCCAATCGGAATGACATGGTGCGCGTTGTTACCGAAAATGTGTACACTTATGATCAAAGTGGCGCCGAAGTACCCATGAGTGTGGAATTGGCTTACTTTACTCGGACGGCAACCGTTGATTTTTCGGACCCAGCTCAACCAACGGTTACTTATGATGGCGCTTGGACTGCGGCCCAAGGCGCACAAACCGTAACAGCTGCGTTAAACACTGATTATTTACCAAGCCTTGATTATGTACTGGCACATGAAATTTATAACTTACCAGCAGATGAACAAGCTTTTGCCTTTGATCAAAAAGGAAACGCGATTGCGTTAGCAACCGTCGCGTTAGGTGGCAAAAGTGCCCAAGTGGTACCAGCACAACAAGTCACCGCTGATACTGCTAATTTTAATGTGTACGTGGTATATGCTAAAACGACTAATTTGACCAAAACGTATACGCGAACTGTTCATTTTGTTGATCAAAGCGGTACCCAAATTAGCCCAGATGTGGTTCAAACAGTCACGTATACCCGCACACCGATTTTAGATACGACCAACCCAACAGCACCAACGGTGAGTCAATATACAGATTGGACCACCACAAATGCGACCTTTGCTCAAGTTGATGCGGCAGCGGTAACCGGCCAATTTGCCTTAACCAGCGCAGTCCCTGCTACGCAAGTGGCCGCAACAGAGACCACATTGAACACAGACGCAACCATCGTTTATGTGGATGCCACCCAAACCGTACAAGTGAATTATGTTGGCACACCGGCTGGCTATCAACCGACTCAGACCAGTGTGACAGGCACTGTTAACACAACCACAACCTTAACTCCTGACGTGATTGCCGGCTACCAAGCGGATGCCACCAGTTATCCAGTAAGCTTTGCCATTGACGCAATCGGGGCGCTGGTCACACCGACGATTACGGTGACTTACACACCTAAGACCGTTAACGGCAGTGTCGACTTAACGGCAACAGGCTTAGCAACACCTGAAGAACAAGCGCTTTTGGAAAATATACCTGTCACTGGCCAAACAGGTGCCGTGATTCAGGTAGCTGTACCAGCGGTAACTGGCTACACAACGACACAAACAACGACCACTGTGACGGTCAATCCAGATGGGACGATTACGCCGAACGAAACAATTGTGTATACGCCTGATCAAGTCACACAGGATGTGACCATTGAAACGAACCAAGGACCAAAAACGGTAGTCGGTGTAACCGGTACTGTGGATAACGTCATTGACGTCACGGTGCCAGAAGTACCAGGTTATTCATCTGACAAGGAAACTGTCCCAGCCACAGTGAACCCAGATGGCACCATCACTGTGGATAAAGACACCGGAACAGTGACTTACACGCCAACGACCCACGATTACAGCATTACGCCGGTGGATAAAAATGGTGATCCAATTCCAGGGACAACTGCCACGCCAAAAACAGGGACGACCGATACAACAATCGACAGTGACACTTATCCAGAGGTGCCAGGTTATACAGCCGAAACAACTGAGGTAAACGTGCCAACTGGCGACACATCCGTAAATGTCGT
>NZ_AZDA01000029.1 GCF_001434575.1 Loigolactobacillus bifermentans DSM 20003 | reverse complement strand
TGAATCATAATTCCGTCAAATTACGATTCACCACCAATGTTAGACTGTTTTTTTGCCTTCTTTTTGTGTCATGTCGTTATTCCATATGTTTGGCGTATTCTAGTTGCTCATATGCTGTTTGCCGTTGTTCCGGCGTACTGTCTGGGTCATTTAATACATCGTTAGCAACGCCGCGAACTACAAAGGCATCCACAGCCCAACCTTGGTCATCAATCCAAGTGAAATGACTGTCAGCATAACCGGCATACATGGGGTTATCTTGCTTGAATACCGCTAGGGATGTGGCTTGGTAGTTGCCGTCATCAACACGCGAATACTCACTTACTAATCCAGCTTTTAATGCTGATTCAGTAGGATCACCGTTGGGGTCAATCATCCCAGATTTGACCAACATCTTATAAATTTGAGCTTTAGTCTTGTGCACACCGTGAGCCAATGCGATTTGGTAGGATTCTTCAACTAAGCTAGGGTAGATAATATTTTCTTCTTTCATGTGTTTACACCTCATTATTTTGTCTGGTATTTAACGCTCGCTATTAGCTTTAATTGCGCTGCCATGGTCTCGCCGTCTAGTACGCCTGATTGCTTAATAGCGTCCAGTACGCCCTTAATATTGTCGTTTACGGCCATTTCTGGCACGGTATTGCCTAGGATAATCAACTGAATGGCCAACATACGCCACTCATAATTCTTTAGCGTGATCGCCACGTTTTTAGCTTCATCCATCTTCAAAAACTCCTCTCATTTGGCTACCATATTTCACTCGGCGGAAAATTCCGCTAACATATTTGGTTCCTCAATTTTTGAGTTACCAACCAAACAATTCACGCCGCCGCATCCATACATAAACAGCACCGGCACCAAGTAGCATGTAAAACATCCAATCTGGCATAGTCGCCGCCTCACTTTCTAAATCCCCAAAGTAGGGGATGTCATAAGAAACGCTTGCCCCGTCAAAGTCGCCATTTCTTTATTTTTTAAATTGAATGTGCTTCTAAGTAACTATCAATATCAGGTTTGCTGATTCGTTTCACGTTACCAATGATTGTGATTTTCAACCCATCATCAATGAACTTGTTAAGCGTATTGCGGGCTACTCCTGCATACTGGCACGCTTGGCCTAGGTCTAACCACTTTTCAGGCAATTGCTGATTAGTTGCTGCCTGTTTAAAAGCGTCGTTAGCCGCGGCTGTCATAGCCGTTTTAATTTGTACCAACATATCATCTGGTAATGAAAAGGTGATTCCATCCATTATTGTTCATTCCTTTCTGATCCGTCCATTACAGCGTGTTTTAGAGCGTTTAACCCAATCGGGTGTGATTACACCTAAATTAGATTGATACTTTTTTATTCTTGTCGTTCGTTAATCTTTTGAGCGAAAACGGACTTTTGCACGTTCTGCCATAGCTTGGCGTTGTGCATCCGTGATTTTTCGCTTCTTATAATCACATTGCCAATAACTTCACCTTCAAGTATGGCGATACGATCACCACACATTTCACGCCGTGAAGGCTTAACCAGCGTATCCCATTTGTGATTGTGCTTAGGGTGGGCCTAGAATAAAAAGTGTACAAGTTAAATAGAGACTCTGATTTAGTATAATT
>NZ_AZDA01000139.1 GCF_001434575.1 Loigolactobacillus bifermentans DSM 20003 | reverse complement strand
CTGGTTAATTTGGAGTAACGTCGTCGTTAAATCTTGAGCACTAATGTGCTCAAAACAAGTCCCTTTAGGATAAAAATAACGTAAGTTCCGATTAAATCGTTCATTACTACCACGTTCAGCTGGAGTATAATTATGGCAGTAATAGGTCTTAATACCATATCGTGATTCAAGTGATACTAGACCACTAAACTTAGTACCACGGTCCACAGTAAAGCTGTGCACAGGACCATTAAAAATTGTTAGAAACTTAGTTAGTGCTTCATTAACAGTTGCTGTTGTCCGATCTTTTAACCGGTATGCCCAAAGGAACCGTGATTTGCGATCGATTAAAGT
>NZ_AZDA01000138.1 GCF_001434575.1 Loigolactobacillus bifermentans DSM 20003 | reverse complement strand
TAACTTCTTCATTGGGTTCGTCTTTTGACGTAACGTCATTGCGAAAGCCCAGTTCAAGTTTTGTTCTTTTTGGCTAGCGTAGTCAACCATCTTCAAAGCTTTTGTTGGTGCTGGGCAGGCTTCGTAGCATAAGCCACAACCAGTACAATCTTCAACAGAAACTTGGATCCGATACTTCAAGCCATCGGCACCCTTCATATCACGGACAATATAGCCTTCTGGTGCTTCTGCCATTTCGTCTTCATCAGCTAAGAATGGACGGATTGCAGCATGTGGGCAGACGTAAGCACATTCGTTACATTCTGTACAGTTTTCAGGGATCCATTGTGGTACTTCAAGGGCAATCCCACGTTTTTCATAAGCAGCTGTCCCTGAAGGCATTTGACCAGCTAACATACCGTTATCGATCAAATCACCAACAGATAACTTGTCACCTTCTTGGCGTGTGATTGGTTCCAAGATGTTCTTGATGTAGCCAGGTTGGTCCTTAGGAGCTGGTTCGTCAGCAGCGACTTCAATGGTTGCCCAGTCAGCTGGTACGTCAACTTCTTTGATACCTTCGAAGGTTTCATCAATAGCAGCCCAGTTCTTATCAACGATTGAACGTGACTTCTTACCGTAAGTCATGTCAACTTCTTCTTTCAATAATGGTACGAAGTCTTTACGATCCATAATATCCGTCACTTCGAAGAAGGCAGTGGACATAACGGTATTGATCCGACGGCCTAAACCATTACGCTGTGAAATTGCTAAGGCATCAATGATGTAGAACTTGATGTTATGTTCGCCAATGTAACGTTTCAAGTTTGAAGGTAATAATTGCTTGGTCTTTTCAACATCCCAATAAGTGTTCAGTAAGAAAGTCCCACCATCACGTAAACCATCAATTAAGTTATAACGATGGATATAAGCTGGGTTGTGGCAACCAACGAAGTTTGGACGTTCAACGAAGTAAGTTGATTCAATTGGTTGGTGACCGAAACGTAAATGAGAAACAGTCAGGCCACTAGACTTCTTAGAATCATAAGCGAAGTATGCTTGTGCATATTGACCAGTATGATCACCAATGATCTTGATTGCTTGCTTGTTGGCACCAACAGTACCATCTGAACCGAAGCCCCAGAACTTAGCTTGGAAGATGTCACTAGGTGTTAAATCAAGCATTTCATGTTTTGGTAAGGATAAGTGTGTGACATCATCCACGATACCAACAGTGAAGCGTTGCTTCATATCAGCAGCTGGTTTGTCTAACTCATCAAATACTGAAACGATTTGATCAGGTGTGACGTTCTTAGAACCAATCCCGTAACGACCGCCAATCACAACTGGACGATTTTCATGGCGATAAAGCACACTTTGAACATCCATTAATAATGGTTCGCCATCTGCGCCTGGTTCCTTAGTCCGATCAAGCACAGCAACGTTTTTAACGGTCTTAGGCAACTTAGCCAATAAGTCTTCAGCTGGGAATGGACGATACAAATGAATTGTAATGAAACCAGTCTTACGACCTTGTGCATTCAAGTAATCAACAGCTTGACGTGCAGTTGGTGCAACAGAACCCATTGCAATCACAACATCTGTTGCTTCTGGATCACCATAGTAGTTAGTCAAGTCGTAGTCTGTCCCACGTAATTCGTTGATCTTACCCATATACTTTTTAACAATGGCAGGCATTGCATCGTAGTATGCGTTAACTGTTTCACGTGATTGGAAGTAAATATCTGGGTTTTGAGCAGAACCAGATACGTATGGGTGATTAGGGTTCATGGCACGATCACGGAATTTTTGTAATGCTTCCTGATTGATCATACCCTTTAAATCATCATAATCAATGACTTCAACACGTTGCAATTCATGACTTGTCCGGAAACCATCAAAGAAGTTTACAAATGGTAAGCTCCCTTCGATACTGGCTAAATGCGCAACACCAGAAAGATCCATGACTTCTTGGACTGTACTTTCGCCTAACATACAGAAACCAGTTGAACGTGTTGTCATGATATCACTGTGATCACCAAAGATACTCAAGGCGTTTGTTGCAACGGCACGTGCAGCAACGTGGAATACTGTTGGTAATAATTCACCAGCAATCTTGAACATGTTTGGAACCATCAATAATAGACCTTGTGATGCAGTGTACGTTGAAGTTAATGCACCGGTTTTCAATGAGCCATGGACAGTACCTGAAGCCCCGGCTTCTGACTGCATTTCGATGACCTTAACAGGTTCACCCCAAATGTTCTTCTTGCCAGCATCAGCCCAAGCATCGACAACTTCGGCCATCGTTGAACTTGGTGTGATCGGGTAGATGGCAGCGACATCAGTAAACGCATAGGAGATATAAGCTGCGGCTGTGTTACCATCCATTGTTTTTGTTTTACTCATTTTTTCTTACACATCCTTATATTTATATAAAATAAAATCGTGTATCCCTAATTAATCAATCCGCAAAACAATTAAGCCTTGACAACTTCGTCAACAAACTTTTGTAGGTTCTCAACATCTTCATCTTCGGCATCGTTATTGATTTTAACAGTTGCGCTGCCTTTTTTAGCACCAGTGGCTTCAAATGCTTCTTCAAACAGATCAGCTGCCTTACAGAAAGCATCTGGGTACATTTCTTCATCGCCACTGCCAACAACACCGTAAATCTTGCCAGCAAGGTCTTCATCTGATAGATCATCATGAAAATCTTCAAGTTCATCGGGCACTTCACCATCGCCATAAGTGTAAGTGGCTACGATTGCAATGTCAGCATCTGCAAAAACATCGCTTTCCGCATCATCGGCTTCGATGCGCTCAACATCTAAGCCAGCAGCTTTCAGCTTTTCTTCAAGAATTTCAGAGATGCCTTCAGTGTTACCTGTCATACTTGCATAAACAATTTTGGCTAACGTCATTTAAATCATCCTTACCTTTCCGACTATGTATCTGAATAGTCTTAAAAAGTTCACAATGCAATGAATAAAAGTAATTGATTTATAATACAACATAATTATAGCGCTTTCATTAAAAAGTTCTATAATGGTTTTGCCCTATTTTTGGAATCCTAATGCTGTTTAATGATTAAGCTTTTGCGATTTCGTCAACAAACTTTTGTAGGTTCTCGACATCTTCATCTTCGGCATCATTATTGATTTTTACGGTTGCGCTGCCTTTTTTAGCACCAGTAGCTTCAAATGCTTCTTCAAACAGATCAGCTGCTTTACAGAAAGCGTCTGGATACATTTCTTCATCGCCACTGCCAACAACCCCATAAATCTTGCCAGCAAGGTCTTCATCTGATAAATCGTCATGGAAATCTTCGAGTTCATCAGGTACTTCACCATCACCGTAAGTATAAGTTGCTACAATTGCAATATCAGCGTCTTCAAAAACATCGCTGTCTGCGTCGTCCGCTTCGATCCGTTCAACGTCTAAGCCAGCAGCTTTCAATTTTTCTTCAAGAATTTCAGAGATACCTTCTGTGTTACCCGTCATACTTGCATAAACAATTTTGGCTAATGTCATTTGAATCACCTTTCTCACTATCGATTACTGACTATTCATCCTATTGAAACATGATAAACAACAGTAATTATTTTATAACGCAAGTTCATTATAGCGCTTTCGCAAATAATTTGTATAGTCATTTTTTGGTTATTTTGTAATTTATTTCTCAAAAGCTAGTTTGATCGTGTTTCCAGATATGATTAGCGACATTTAAAATACGTCATGTTGCTTTATAACAGCATTAAATATAAATTTAAAGTAAAAAAACAATTGATAACGCTTATCAATTGCAGAGAAACGAGTTACGATTGTTCTCATTAAAATCATATATTATTGAAAGTGACGCCCTTTATCAAACAATTTGGCATGACCTAAAAGATATTAATGTACAGCAAAAATGAACTTTTAACAAAAAAATCACATGTCTAATTGGCCTGATTTAGGGTGCAAGTTCACAATTGATCAAAGTACAACCTAAAAAGAAGTCCAAAAGTAGTGGTTACTCCTTTTGGACTTCTTTCACAAAATTCTGTTTTTCTAAAGCGACATGTCGACCACTTCACGGCCAACAATTTTGCCGGCCTTCATTTCATTAATAATATCATTAACTTCACTTAGTTTACGGGTATGAACAATTGGATGGACTTTACCTTCTGCCCCAAACTGAAAGGCCTCTGTCAAATCTTGCCGCGTGCCAACTAACGAGCCTGCTACCTGAATCCCTTCGAGTACCGTTTTACCAATATTAAGTGACATATCACCGACAGGTAAGGCAACTGCGACGAGCGTGCCCCCTGGACGCAATGAATTAACAGCCTGATTAAAGGCATCTGTACTCACTGATGTGACTTGGGCATTGTGGACCCCACCAACAATTTCCTGGATTTGTTCAGCGACGTGCCCTTTATGCCGGTTGATCAGCACATCGGCTCCCATCGCTTTAGCAGCAGCTAGCTTATCTTCATTCCCATCTACAACGACAACATGCGCACCAAAAACGTTTTTGGCATATTGAATGGCAATATTTCCTAGGCCGCCTGCGCCAACAATTGACACCCATTGACCAGGCTTCGTATGGCCCGTGATCAACGCTTTATACATCGTTACGCCTGCACAGGTTAACGATGTCGCTTGAACAGGATCCAAGCCATCCGGTACTTTAACGGCATAATTCGCATCAACGATCACTTGTTGGGCCATTGCACCATCCACAGTGAAACCAGAATTACGGACGTTCCGGCAAAGCGTTTCACGTCCTGTCAAACAATACTCGCAGTGACCGCATCCACCATAAAACCACGCAATTGAAACGCGATCTCCGACTTTTAATGCTGTCACACCTGGGCCAAGTTTGCTAACGATTCCGACCCCTTCATGACCGATGATACGGCCTGGAAATTTCCCATAATCGCCGCCAGTCACGTGTAGATCAGTATGGCACAATCCACAATACTCAACATCAACTAATGCTTCACCAAATTCAAGTGAACGAAGTGTCTTGTCAACGATATCAACATAGCCATCTACGGCATCCCTTACCACTGCAGCTTTCATATCAAAAGACCTCTTTCAGTTTTTATGTTAGCGTTTTACGGTTTCAATATAATTGCTTTTCACAAATAATTCAAGTCAGAACGATTGCATGCGTTGTATGTTAGCATATCACTGTCGTGTCAGCATTAAAAACGTTTTCAATAATTCAACATCATAACATCGTAATTTGAGTTATCTACGATAATTTGTTCAATATACGCTTCTTTGTGAAATTCAGCATCAGGAATCAGCTTTAATATCGGACTTATTGATTTAAAAATAAAAGCTATTTTAAGGTCTATTCTGTTATTTCGCTTAAAATTAAAGCCCATCATAGTAATTTATAAAAAATATTGAGCTTGTCTTTGCATTTTTTGATTTAGCAATTGCTTGTGATGCAATTTACGAATGGGTTGGCCATAAAAACTGATCAACTGCCATGGCAACCCGCGGATTCAATCGTAACTGTGAATGCTGTGTTTGCCAACCGACAAACCGCATTGCCCGATAAGAATGCACTTTATTGCCTAACACTTGTTTCAACGCGCGTGAACTGGCGTTTAAAATTTTACCATCTGAATGTTGCTGACGATCCCAATCACCGTAAATATTCAGCACATCTGTATGTGCCAAAGAAAGACGATGCCGCAGTGCCAAAGCCTGCCGATAAGGCGGCGCTTGCCACGCTGGTTTACCATTTGGTTGTGTGTGGTTCGGGTGTTGATCGCGATGCTGACCAGGAATGCCATCGAAATTTCCTGCAATGGCCACATATTTATCAAGCCGCGGTAAATGAGGGTCCGCACTATGGTGGAGTTCATAAAATAACACAGCCGCGTTGCCTAAAGAATGGGCAACAATATTAAATTGATGAACCTGATATTTCTGCTGCAGTGCCACCAACACATTGCGCAGCCAAGAACTGATCAAGTCATAATTCAAGGTTTGATTATTTTCAAAAACAACCTTCACTAAAGGTCGCCGTGTATTTACTGGCCAATCCCCCGTTAACCTAACGGCACCATTTGGCGCAACCGTTGCAGTGACTACCGTATGCGCATGCTCAGCGGCTTCAGCGCTGGCCATTAAAGCCATCATTGAATTTGGACCACCATGATGACCATGTAAATATAGGGTCACTGGCGTATTCACCGTCGCTGCATGAACGGGCCGGGCGACAATCGTTCCGACTAAAATACCAGTCAAGAGCATTATCAAATAGACAATTTTTTTCACGATCACACCCCGTTTATCTTTTGTGTCATGCTTTTTATTGTAGCGTAATAGCTTGTATTGAGAGGATAAGTTTTCCCTAAAAATCGGTCCAAACTCACATCCCAATGGCACATAGTTTTTTTTAACAATTGGGTGTATGATAAATAAAACGATTTGAAAGTGAGATTTTCTAACATGAGCATTCACTATGATGACGCCACACAATCTGACCTCCCCGCAATTGTCGCTATTTATAACCAAATCATTCCCAGTCGCCTGGCAACCGCGGATCTAGAACCAGTATCTGTTGCTTCACGGCAAGCCTGGTTTGAACAGTTTGATCCTAAAACACGTCCGATTTGGCTGATGAAAGACCATGATAAAATTGCAGGCTGGGTCAGTTTAGAATCTTTTTACGGGCGTCCAGCCTACTACAAAACAACTGAGATCAGCATTTATATTGATGAACACTATCGGCATCAAGGGCTTGGTCAACACGCATTGGACTTTGTTTTTAGCCAGCTTAAAGCATTGGACATCGACACTTTAGTCGCCTTTGTCTTTCATCACAATACGCCTAGTCAGGGCTTGTTCAAGAAAAACGGCTTTGAAACTTGGGGACATTTACCAGATGTAGCGTTAATGGACGGTCAACGGCGTAGTCTTGATATTCTGGGACGACACTTTTAATGACGTCAACAACAGCGCCAATTAGCAGCTGTGCAAAATAAAACTGATTTTCCAAAGCTAAAATAGCGATCAAGCGGACCTTTCCCACTTGATTGCTATTTTAGTATCCTTTACTGCACTTGCTTTGCCAGGTCACGCCGCTCTTATTCTGTCACCAAAATATAATCTGATTGAAGCTGTTGTTCTAAAAGCATAGATTTTTGCTAAGCGGCCTTTCAATTTTGCGTATCCAATTTATGGTCAAGCGACAAAATAAACGCCAGGCCCTTAAAACATGATATTATCAGGCATTATTCAATATTACACGACTCTTTTTATGATTTTTGAGACGCTTTAAGCCGTTTTGATGCAAGCAATTCAATTGTGTCAAATATAAATTCGTGTTATGCTCCAGTCGAGGTGATTTGATGCAATCCTTTAAAGCAGAGAAGAAACGTTTAACACCACTGCAATACAACGTGACCCAACACGCTGCCACTGAGCATCCGTTTAGTGGTACGTACGATCAATTTGATCAGCCTGGGCTTTATGTGGATGTCGTCAGTGGTGAGCCCCTTTTTTCATCCCTGGATAAATACGATGCTGGTTGTGGTTGGCCTTCTTTTACCAGGCCCATCACCAAACTAGCTGAATATCAAGACCATCAACTGCGCTTACCACGGACAGAGGTTCGCAGTCCCAAAGCTCAATCCCACTTGGGCCACGTTTTCCCCGATGGCCCAACTGACCAAGGTGGTTTACGCTATTGTATTAATTCTGCAGCGTTACGCTTTGTGCCAGTCGCTGAGCTGGAAACAGCCGGTTATGGCGCTTATCGCCACTTATTTCAATAACCCCACCAAAAAAACGGCTCACAGCTTAAAAAACTGTGAACCGCTTTTTTAGTGTACCACTACTGAAATAAAGCGATTTTGTTCAAAATCATAAAGTCCTTGATCCGTTATTTTAATGGTGGGAATCACCGGTAATGTCAGAAATGACAATGTAATGAACGGGTTAAAGGTCACTTGTTGGCCCCCACAAATAGTCTGATAAGCCTGTGCAATGTCATCCAACGCTTGGGCTACCTGTTGATAAGGTGCTAACGACATTAACCCTGCTACTGGTAATGGCAATTCACTTAGCACATGGTCAGCTTGTGCTACCGCAATCCCACCACCACAAGCCGTAACATGATTAATGGCTGTATTGATCGCAATATCGTCAGTTCCAACTGCAACTAAATTATGATCATCATGCGCAATCGTTGTTGCAACGGCACCATTTTTAATGTTAAAACCGTGCACTAGGCCGAGCCCGTAGCACCCTAAGCCACGATGGCGTTCAATCACGACGATTTTTAAAATATCTTGTGTCGTATCAGCTGTAAAGGCCCCTGCCACCACAGGTACTTTGCGGATTAAATGTGCTGTTTCAATATGATTCGGTTTGATCCCGATCACATGGCAGATTGAACTGGCCAGTGGCAATTTTAAATCAGCTAATTGAAAATGCTGATGCACTGTATTTTCAGTAAAGGCGACTGGGTGCGTTGTTGCCGGTTTAAGCCAACGGCCGGCTTTTAAGACGGCCTGAACCTGAACTTGAGCTAAATCAGAGATCACCACAAGATCTGCTTGAAACCCAGCCGCAATCGCACCTAACTGATCAAGATGATGGGCCTGTGCGGCGTTATAACTGGCCATGGTGTACGCCGTACCGGGATTCAAGCCGGCTTTAATGGCCAACCGAACACAATGGTCGATCGAGCCTTCACGCATAACGTCATTGATTAATTTATCATCGGTACAAAATGCAAAGCGTGCGGCATTTGCTTCCGTCACCACACCAATGGTATTTTCTAAATCACGTTCAACAGAACCTTCACGTAAAAAAACAAACATCCCGGCATTGATTCGATCAAGCGTTTCCGCCGGTGTGGTACATTCATGGTCCGTGGTAATGCCAGCTCGCCGATAGACTTCTAGTTGCTCAGCGGTTAAGCCCGCCCCGTGGCCGTCCGCATGCCCGCCTGGTTGTTGCAAGACATCCTGTAATTTTTGCATCATATCAGGTGACTGTTGCGCAACAGCAGGATAATCCATCACTTCTGACAACCCGATCACCTGCTTATGTTGATACAACGGCTTAAGATCTGCTGCCGTTAACGTTGCACCATTATGCGACATCGGCGTACAAGGAACGGTCGACGGGGCCATATAATAAATGCCTAATTGTGCCTGAGCAGCATCAGCCAACATATAGGTCATGCCTTGCAAACCTGTCACATTGGCGATTTCATGAGGATCCGCTACAATTGATGTCACACCATCTAGCAACAACGCTTTGCTTAATTCACTAGGTGTAACCATGGCACTTTCAATATGGACATGGGCATCGATCAGACCAGGTACCAAATACTGACCAGTTAAATCACGATAAGTTTGTGCTTGGATCATGTCTGACGTCACCGTGATAATTTGACCACCTGAGATACCAACATTTTTCCGTTCAAATTGCCGTGTGAAAACATTTAAAACTTGGGCATGGGTTAAACATAATTCAACAGCTTGCATGATCTGCTCCATTTCCATCCGTCATTAGGATATAAGGTTAGTTCGTTAAACTGGTGATTTAGCGAACATTTTTGAGTTTAATATCTGTTATAGTACGGAATGAAATGAAAATCAATGCTTTTTTAAGCTGAAATCGTTTTAATTTTAGATAAACCGATTACAGTGCTGCTAAAATGTGCTGAACAATATTCGGAACCGTTAGCCCTTGTGCCGCCAACAATTGCTCGGCATCAAACCGATCTGGGAACGTTTTTGCCAAACCATAATTTTGGACCTTGATGGGCACATTCCCTAAATAACTGGCAACCATTTGCCCATAGCCGCCGGACAAAATACCGTCTTCCAAAGTCACCACTAACTGATGCTGTGCTGGTAACTGAGAGAGTATGGTGGCATCCACATCTGAGATCAATTTAGGATTGATCACCGTCGGCCGAATGCCGGCTTGATCAAACAATGCTTGTGCAACAGCAACTGCAAGCTGGTAAAAATTACCAACCCCGAACAGGGCCACTTGTGTGCCTTGCTGGGTGATCTGATTTTTCAGACCAGCCTGATAGTCGGTTTCATCTATGGGTCCAGCAATTACCGGACCAACTGGCACACGAATGGCAACTGGATGCCCAGTTTGATCAATGGCCCAATCCAACATCGCCAAATACTCATGTTGCGTGGTCGGGGCTAAATAAATCAGATTCGGAATATGGCTTAAAAAAGGAATATCAAAAATACCTAAGTGACTTTGTTCATTTTTACCATGAACCGATGCCCCGTAAACCAAAATCGTACCAGGTAAGTCATTCAGTGCCAGATCATGAGAAATTTGATCAAAACTGCGTTGCATAAAAGAAGACAGCACTGCCCAAACGGGCTTGGCTCCATTTCGTGCTAGCCCAGTGGTCATCGTTGCTGCCTGCTGTTCTGCAATCCCAACATCGACAAATTGTGCGCCTGCCTGACGCCGTTGCGCTGGGGTAAATAACAGCATCGGTGCCCCTGCATTTAAAGCAACGACCTTAGGATCTTGCGCCATTTTTTGCAACATAAAATCAGCGGTTAAACTGCTATAGGTTAGCGCTGGTTTAGGCGCTAAGGCAGCCCCAGTTGCCAAATCAAAAGGTCCACCATGATGAAATTTTTCGGGTTGCTGCTCTGCAAGGGCATAACCTTTCCCCTTTTGGGTATGCACATGTAACAACACCGGCCGCGGTGTATCTTTGATTTGTTGCAAAGCAGGTATCAACGCTGCCAAGTCGTTACCAGCTTCCAAATAATGGTAGTCGAACCCCAGTGCCTTAAAAAAGTTATTTGGTGCTTGCCCCTGAGTCACACGCAATGCCTGCAAATTACCATACAAACCGCCGTGGTTTTCAGCAATAGAACGCTCATTATCATTCACGATCACAATGGTATTGGTGCCCTGCGCCACAATATTATTTAACCCTTCATAGGCCAACCCACCAGACAAGGCACCATCACCGATCACCGCGACCACATTATAATGTTCGGCTTGCAGATCACGTGCTTTGGCCACACCACTTGCTAGGGCTAGCGACGTTGAAGTATGACCAACTGCAAATAGATCATAGAGACTTTCCTGCGGATCTGTAAAGCCAGAAACATCCGCATAATGTGCCGGATCGATAAATGCTTGCGCCCGGCCTGTTAACATTTTATGAACATAAGCTTGATGTGACACATCAAAAATCAACTGGTCTATTGGCGTCTCAAAAACCGTATGGAGCGCAATCGTTAATTCCACCACACCTAAATTAGGCCCTGTATGACCACCTGTGATGCTTAATTTTTGCAACAAAACCGTGCGAATTTCTTGTGCTAACTGCGTTAGCGCAGTTAACGACAATTTTCTTAATGCAGCTGGCCCTTGAATCGTCTCCAATAACATGGCGATGCCTCCCTCAATAATCATCACCTTAAATATACCGCTTTATTGAATTCGCTTACAACTCCATTCTCTAAAAAAACGTTTTGACAAGCGCCGAACTTGTCAAAACGTTTTACTATCATTTAACCATGAAAATCAACAAAAATACGGGCTTCACGCATGACTCTAACAAAATCACGGGCTGTTGCGTGTCGGTTCCAATCACGTTGTAACTCGCAACCTAGCTGGGCCAAAGTTGTTAGTTGTGCCCCCGCTTGTTCCACCCGTCGTAACGCTGTTTCATGTGCCAACGTGGAAGTGCCACCAATCGCATCAACCACAGGGAAAACGTCAAACCCTGCTGCCAGTGCATCTAACGTTGGAAAAGCCATACAAGCCTCCGTCCACAACGCACCAATCACAATCTTGCGTCTGCCAGTGGCTTTCACAGCCTGTTGGTAAGCCACATCTTCCCAAGCATTAATTGAAGTGCGATCATAACTTGGTATATCCGGCAATAGGCGTTTAAGTGCCGGAATCGTATCCTCATTTTGGCTAGTCGCCACATTCACCGTAGATAAAATAATGGGGACTTTAAAGGCCTGCATTAAATTGATCAAAGCCTGCGTATTTTTAATCAATGTCGCATGGGCAATCGAATTAATGGCATTGATCTGCATCGGTTGATAATCGATAAGGGTCAAAACAGCATTCTCTGGTGTTAATAATTCATCCTGTAATGGATCTCGTCTGACGTCACTGGTCATCAAAAGCCGCCTCGCTTTCTGATTGCAATTCATAACGGTCAACTGTATCTTTCATTTAATCAGAATATCAGGCAGTTTACAATAAGCGCTTTCAACTCCCTGATAGGACACAATCACTTAAACCATCATTATTTTTTCAAAATCAAGGGTGAACTTGGTTTGACGTCACGATCACATCATCAATCCCCTTTTTATTGACACGTTATCGGCCTTAGGCACTGCTTCAATTACGTTACGTCAAATCAACAATTTCACCGCTAACACTGTAAACGATCCATTCTGCTAAATTGACAACGTGATCCCCGATCCGTTCCAGTAACCGAATCACCAGCAAATAACTGGTACTGGCCAAGCTCGCTGCGGGTGTGGCTTGATTGGCCAATACAATTTCTTGACGAATGGCTTGATAAAGCTGATCAATCAACCGATCTTGTTGCGCACAGTTACGCGCTGCAGTGGCATCTAAGCTCAGATCTGCTTTTAACATTTGGATCAACATGGTGCGTACTTTGCCAGCCATCACCGCAATTTTAGCTTCAACCTCCGGCAAGCGTGTATTCCCTTTAACGTTAATCGTTTCCCGCGCAATGTTGACAGCATGATCACCAATGCGCTCTAAATCTGAGCTGGCCTTTAAAATACTAATAATCGTCCGAAAGTCATTGGCCACTGGCTGTTGTAACACGATCAATTCTAAGGCCTGCTGTTCCAAATTCACTTCTGCTGTGTTGGTTGCTTGATCGGCATCAATCAGCAACTGGGCAGCTGCTTTATCATGATCAATAAAGGCTTGTGTCGCCGCTTGGATCTGTTGATTAACCGCTAATCCCATGGCTTCAAAAGACTGTCGCAATTGATTTAATTTGCGATCGAATACTGCTCTCATTTTAAGCGCTTCTTTCCTAACCAAATTTACCATTTAAGTAATCACTGGTTGTTTTTTGTTGTGGCTTAATAAAAATTTGTTGTGTCGGCGTATTTTCGACAAGCTGACCGTTTAAGAAAAAAGCCGTTTGATCTGAAATGCGCGCGGCCTGCTGCAAATTATGGGTCACAATAATAATCGAATAGTTAGCCTTTAGTGTCAGTAAAGTTTGCTCAATTTTGGCGCTTGAAATTGGATCCAAGGCACTGGTTGGTTCATCTAGCAAGATCACCTCTGGTTGGGCAGCCAATACACGTGCTAAACAGATCCGCTGCTGTTGGCCACCGGAAAAGGTGCGGGCATTTTCAGTGAGATGATCTTTGACCTCATCCCAAACAGCAGCCTGTTTTAAACTGGTTTCCACTCGTTGATCGAGGTCAGCTTTAGCGTAATGCCCCACAACATTCAAACCAAATGCCACATTTTCATAAACACTAAATGGAAATGGGTTTGGCTGCTGAAAAACCATCCCCACTCGTTGGCGTAAGGTCACCACATCTACTTTGGCGGCATAAATATCTTGGGCCCCAAGTTTAAACGTGCCAGTGATCGTCACATCCGGTAACAGATCATTCATCCGATTTAAGCAACGTAAATAAGTTGATTTGCCGCAACCAGATGGCCCAATTAAGGCTGAGATCTCATGCTGTTTAAAGCTAAGGTCAAACCCATGCAACGCCTCCTTCGCACCATAAGCCAGATGAACGTCAGTGCTGGTCATAATTGCTGTCATAGGATGCTTCCTTTCTTATCCAAAATTGCCAGAAATATAATCCTCAGTCACCTTAATTTGCGGCCGTGTGAATAAAGCTTCCGTTTCAGAATATTCCAAAATATGCCCTAAATGGAAAAAAGCAGTGTAATCTGCGATGCGTGACGCTTGTTGCATATTATGGGTCACAATAATAATGGTATAGTCGTGGCGCAACGCTGCTAAAGTGGCTTCAATTTTAGCAGTGGAAATCGGATCCAAGGCACTGGCAGGTTCATCAAGTAATAAAATATCAGGTGCTAATGCCAAGCACCGGGCAATACACAAACGCTGCTGTTGCCCACCAGATAAGGCCAGTGCACTTTGATCCAATTCATCTTTCACTTCGTCCCATAAAGCAGCGGCCTTTAAACTGGTTTCCACCCGCGCTGCCAATTGGGCCCGATCGTGCAGTCCCTGTTGTTTTAATGCAAACGCGATATTTTCTCGAATTGATTTTGCAAACGGATTCGGCCGTTGAAAAACCATGCTGATCTGACGCCGGACCTGATAAACATTGATCTGACGCTGATTAATATCCGTATCATGGTAGAGAATACGTCCCTTGACGGTTGCTACCCGATCGTTCATCCGATTTAAACAGCGTAAAAAGGTCGACTTACCCGAACCAGAAGCACCGATCAGCGCTGTAATCCGGTGCTTTGGAAACTGCAAACTGCCTTTAAAAAGCGCCTGTTTGTCACCATAAAACACTTCTAATTCACGGGTGGCTAACGCAGGCGCTAACGTTGGCTGACAAATATTGGTTTGATCATATTGATAAGTTTGCATCCAACCTAACCTTTCTTATTTAGATTTGCTGGCTGTTAAATGCTGATACAAGCGCTGACCTAAAAAGCGCGCACCAACATTAAAGATTAAAATAATCACGATTAATACAGCCGATGCACCCGCAGAAATGGCCACGGCATCAGGTGTGATGCCTTCTGTATTCACTTTCCAAATATGCACCGCCAAGGTTTCAGCTGGTCGCATCGGGTTCAAGAAACTATCGGCACTTAAAAAATTCCAATTGCCATAATCTACAGTTGGCGCACTTTGTCCTGACGTATAGATCAAGGCAGCAGCTTCACCAAAAACCCGCCCTGCACTGATAATAATGCCCGTAAGGATCCCGGGCAATGCAATCGGGAGTACAATTTTAGTAATGGTCCGCCAATTAGAAAGGCCTAATGAAACACCTGCTTCACGTTGTAAATTAGGCACATCCTGCAATGCTTCTTCAATACTACGGGTTAAAATTGGTAGGTTAAAAAAGGTCAGTGCCAGTGCCCCCGCTAAAATTGAAAAACCTAAATTAAAGCGAATGACGAAAATTAAATACCCAAATAAACCAACCACCACCGACGGTAACGAGCTAAGGACTTCAATTGCCATTCTAAGCAAACCAGTTACCCAATTTTGTGGCGCATATTCCGATAAATAAATCCCACAGCCTAAAGCAAATGGAAACGAGATCACCAACGTGAGCAATAACAAATAAAGCGAGTTGAATAATTGATCCCGAATACCGCCGCCAGCTGTAAACGCAGTCGCCGCTGAGGTTAAAAAATGCCAAGAAATATCAGGAATGCCTGTGATCAAAATATAACCGATCAAGCCACATAAAATGGCAACCACCACGCCGACAAATGCATAAATTGTCCCCGTTGCCAACCGATCCGTTGTTTTGCGACTCATTTTTGCATTCGCCCCCGTCTCCCAATGAAACGCACTAAGCTATTAAAAAACAATGACATGACCAGTAAGATCAACGCCAATGACCACAACACATTGTTCGGCAACGTGCCCAATGTTGTATTGCCAATACCGGTGGTGAGCTGACTGGTCAACGTCGATGTTGGTGTTAACCACCCCTTCGGCATTAAAACCGCATTCCCAATCACCATTTGGACCGCTAATGCTTCACCGAAAGCACGGGCCATCCCAAAAATGACGGCTGTTAAAATACCAGGTAAGGCTGCGCGTAAAACCACTTTATACAGCATTTGCCAGCGTGTTGCGCCTAGCGCTAACGCTGCTGAATGATAGTCTAACGGCACGGCCCGCAAACTATCACTGGCAAGTGACGTAATGGTGGGCAAGACCATGACGAATAAAACCAGCGTCCCCGTTAAAATTCCAAAGCCTGTACCGCCAAATAAATGGCGCATCAGTGGGACCAATGCCGAAAGACCAATGAACCCATAAACGACAGATGGGATGCCCACTAATAATTCAATCATCGGCTGTAGTAATTGCCCACCACGCCGCGGCGCAATTTCAGTCACAAATAATGCAACGCCGACTGCAAAAGGCGTCGCCAATAACGCCGCCAATAATGTCACGGCTAACGAGGTGACGATCATGGGTAATGCGCCGACTTCGGGTTGACCATTTGCACCAATTTGAGTGGGATTCCAAGTTTGCCCGAGTAGAAATGATCGCAACGAAATATGATTTTGCGTAAATGTTGCTAGCCCACGTGTCATCACAAAGTACAAAATTGCAACGACCAGCATTCCAACCAAACTGGCGCAAAATAAGCTGATTGATTTGCCAAAATAATCTTGATAAGACGCTTTAGACGCCTGATGTAAGTTTTGCTTCATGCGATCCATAACGTTGATCCTTTCCCAAAGCGTTAAACAGGCCGCGCTCTGCGGCCTGTTCCAGCGTTTTACTGCTGCTTAACGGTTCCAGCGGCGTTTTTAGTCACTTGCATATCATGTACGCTAATATAACCTAATTTTTGAACCAACCCGTTTTGAACCTGCTTTGAATCAATATAGTTTAAAAATTTCTGTGTTGCCGCATTCGGTTGGCCTTTGGTATACATATGCTCGTAAGACCAAATTTGCCATTTATTCGTCGTCACATTGGTTGCCGTCGGTTTAACGTTATCAATACTTAAGGCCTTAATGTTTTTGTTCACATAAGAAAAGGCTAAGTAGCTAATGGTTCCCGGCGTACTGCTGACAATTTTTTGAACCGTCCCATTCGAATCTTGCTCTTGTGCTTTCAACGCTTTAGCACCTTTTAAAACAGCTGCCTCAAACGTTGCCCGCGTGCCACTCCCTTGCGCCCGATTGACAACATTGATTTTTTCATCTTTACCACCAACTTGCTTCCAATTCGTGACTTTCCCTGTAAAAATCGCCTTTAACTGTGCCATCGTTAAATTTTTAACGGTCACATCACGATTGACAACCGGGGTCATCCCAACCACCGCAACGCGATGATCCACTAACTTACTGGCTGTGATCCCAGTTTGTTGCGCCGCAAAAATATCAGAATTACCAATAGTGACGGCACCACTTTGAATTTGGCTAAGCCCCGTCCCCGAGCCCCCACCTTGTACGTTGATCGTCACATTGCTGTGCTTATTTTGATAATCTTTGGCTGCCTGTTCAACCAACGGCTGAAGCGCAGTTGAACCAACAGCCGTGATTTTGGTAGGACTGGCCTTTGCTGATGACGCATTTTTGGCATTGCTCGACCCGCAGCTTGCTAATAACCCACCTGTTATCGTAACCGCGATTAAAGCTGAAAAGATTTTGCCTTTTTTCATCATATTTCCTCCTCGGATAACTGTGTGCATGATTTGCTTTTATTTTTGGTACACCTTTAAGATAAACGTTCGGTGTAAAGAACTTGTTTTGCTTATGTAAAAATCACGTAAACTTTATGCCAAGCAACATTTTTTATGAGATAACATCAATAAAGGCTGATGCAACCCTTGCACACACTTAAAGGAAGTGCTCGAATGACTGTTAATATTTTATTGATCACTGAACATGAACAACTGAGTCACCAGCTGCTGCGCCTGATGGCACCTCAAACCTATCACCTCTATACTGCCCAAACATTACCGATTTATTTGTTACCGCAAGTTTCAGGTGTGATCTGGGATCTAACCGTCACCCCTTTAAATCCCACAACTGCCCATTTACTTCGCAGTCAAGTCATGGGACCAATTATTTTGATCAACCGTCGCCCTCAAGCTGCCGCAACGATCAACCGCTATTTTTCAGTTAACCACTTTGATGATTATTTAGTTCACCCTGACGCACTGAGTATCTTGGCCCGTTTAGACCAACGGATTTGGTGTTATCAGCAGTTACAACTGCCGTGCTTGCAATCTCAAACACCTGACTTACTCACCGTTGCCACCCTCACCTTAAATCTCAATACCTGCCAAGTGACTCACCATCATGAAACGCATCATTTAAGTGCCACGCATCTGCACCTACTACTGTTCTTTATGACGCATCCCAATCGGTTGATTTCTCGTGTCCAACTGGCAGCCGCAGTTTGGGGCACAACCGAACCGACCACATTACGGATCATCGATACCCAAATCAGTAAATTACGACATGCGATCGAGCAAAATCCAAAACAACCGCAATTATTGACCACCGTGCGTCGTTTGGGCTATCTTTTTAAGGTGCCCGCGCCCTGAAGTGTGGTTTTAGGTCACTTTGTCATACTTAACAATTACAAAATAATTCGCACCAATCCTGGCCTTGCACCATTGAAATTTATATTCTTACCACTGTCTTCTTTATTAACGAAGCTACTTTCTAGGCCAGGTAGACCGCCTCATAAATTTATGAATGATTTGATGCCATTTGATGAGTGGGTTAAAAATAAGAAACGCGAATGGATCAGGTTTTACAGAACAAAATAGGCAACCTAAAAAGTCGGCTATCTTAATCATTAGATCAGATTAGCTGGCTTTTTATCGTCTATCCCGCTATACACTAAAAAGAATCAAAGCGCTCATTTGTGTTATTAAAATTACCATTGGTAGCAGTGAGACCAAACCGCCAAGTAATATAATTTATTTTTCACAAAACAAAAATACCAGCAACCTTACACAAGAGATACTGGTATTTTTTTAGGTGCATATCGTTTAAGTTAAAAATCTGTCTTAATCACCAATTTGCCTTGAGGATGAGCCTCAATTGCATATGCGATTGCCTTCGCCGTATCCTGGACGGAGAAAATGTCATCGATGTGCGGTATCAACTTCCCTGCTTCGGCCAGCCTCTTGCCGACTTTCAGGTAGTCCTTCTGCGGCATGGCCGGGCCAATGAAAAACGTGAATTGCTTGGTGGTCAAACTAGCCAGCATCGCTTTCATGCCTTGCTTCGTGTCACCCACCCCCCACGAAGATTCCATGGGGCTTCAACAAGGGCTTGTATTTCCGCATCGGATTGTACCCGTTAATACCAAGAATCGCATCAAACCTAGTGAGACACTTCGTGAAATCTTGCGTTTTGTAGTCGATGACCTGCGCACATCCAGACGCCTTTGCTAGTGCCAAGTTGCGTGTGCTGCACACGCCGATGACTGTGGCACCAGCCGCATTAGCCAATTGCACCACATATAAACCCACGCCGCCAGACGCACCGTAAACCATCACGGTTTGGCCCGACTTGACGCTGGCCTTGCGGACTGCACCCAGCGCCGTTTCAAACGAAATCGAGATGCAACTAGCCTCTTCAAAAGTCAGGTTGGTAGGCTTTTGATAAACCTCGCCTTGATTCAAAATCGCATATTCGGCCAAGCCGCCAGTCGGCGCTGTGCCCGCCGTTTTGCCGAATACCGCCACGCCTACCTTGAATTGCGTAACAGCCGCACCGACTGCAGTCACCACCCCAGCTACTTCCGCGCCTAATGGCTTACCGACATAACCCATAAGTTTGTTGGTGACTTTCGTGGCAAGTGGAATCCGGTTGTTCTTCATGATGAATCGCTGGTAGTCACCAATGTTGAGTGCACACGCGCGCACGGCAATCTGTACCTGATTTTTCTTAGGCTGCGGTGTAGCCACGGTCTGCACTTTCAAGGCTTCAAGCGTTCCTGTCTGTGTATCAATCAATGCTTGCATTTTTGCATCCCCAATACGTATAAGGCAAACTAGCGGTGCACCATCTTTTCCTTAACGGTCAAACCCATGTAGACAAACTCGTAAATCATATCTCCGGTGCGCGTTACTTGCGTTGTGCCGTCTTCATAGGTCATCGTGCCAGTTGCGAAGTTCCGAGTAGTCGACGGCCGTAAACCCTTGAGCTTCATAGCTGAAACAATCAGTTTAGGCAATCCGGATGCCGCATCACGGGATTCCAACTCGTATTGCTGCGCAATGTTGTAACTAACAGACTTGTCGCCTTGGGTAAACTGGTACTGGATCGTCTTTGGGTACATCTTACCAGACAACTTTTCTTGATATTCTTCAACAAACTTGCACTTCGGATCATTCAGATCTTCTATCAACAGATTGCCCTCGTTGTCTTGCAGGAACATCATCGGCAGACGCTTGTAGCCAAACTTTTTCTGTGTGCCAATGTCGAAAACCAACATTGTGTAGTCGCCGAAGTCTTGGCGGCCCCACAGCCAGTGATCCCAAGTGGTATTGTGTGCCATATTGCCCCACTGATGATCATGGTAGCCTGCACCAGTCACAGCGTGTTCTTCGCCTTTATAAAACAGCGTTCCATTGACCTTCCCGCGAGGTACGGCACACAGCCAAGTGAAGTAGCCGGCCTCATCTTCACCGAACGTAAAGCCACCAGCCCCTGGACGCCAAGGTTTTGAAGTGTTTGTTAGCGTCAAGTTAGCCCCGACGTTAGATGCCTCGCCAGTGCCGCCTGCACCATCAGTGCCGTTGACACCGCCTGTTTGCGCTACGTGAATCTGGTATTCTTTCAAATCGCCGTGAACGCTATGCGGCCCGAACTCAACGTCACAACCATCTTTACCAAACTTGGCAGCGGACTTGTCCAAGACCACGTTATCCTTATATTCAGTGCCATCAGGCGCTGTGATTTTGAGTACAACCGACGGAATCGTTCCATCCTTACCGATTGTTTTATTATCTTTGGTGTTGAAGTGAACAACAGCCTTAGAGCCGTCATCCAAGATCATATCGAAATACCACCATTCGTAAACACCGGCGCGATCGTCGTCACGCTTACCGTCTTCCCAAGCTTCAATCACACCTTGTTTAGTCCCCATCCGGAGATAATCTTGCGGTTGATCCATTACACGAACTGGCATGTTTTTTGCCATGTGAATCGCTCCATTCATATTTTGATATGCCTATTGTATTCAACCAATCTTGGTGACACAATATGTTTTACTAGAACAAAAACGGCCAAACCGTTTCACTAGGATATGATAGCTGTTAACGAAAACATAGCATAACATCGAATTAAGCCGAAATATGTCCTTCATAGAGATCAGTTTAAAAATGTAGATATGAATGACACTCAAAAAATAAAATAGCAGAACAGTAGACCTTTTCATTAAAACCCTGTATGGTGAAGCTAATCACAAGAGGGGGGATTCATATGATTCGAACAGTAAAAGTTAAATTATATCCGAATGCCACCATGCGCCGTGTTTTAGCGCAACTCTGTGATTATCGCCGTTATTGCTGGAACCAAGGTCTAGCCACTTGGAATGCAATGTACGATAGTTCGCAAATCATGGCTGATAAGAAATTGTGCCCAACTGCGCGTAAAGTGCGTGACGAGTTAGTCGCAAATAAGCAAGACTGGCAATATCAGTTGTCAGCGCGCTGTTTACAGTTAGCTATCACTGACTTAGGCAAGGCTTGGCAAAACTTTTTTGATCAGTCCCTGCCAGACTGGGGGAAACCACATTTCAAATCCAAAAAAGCACCGCGTCAGGGTTTTAAAACGGATCGTGCCAAAATTGTTAATGGTCGCTTGCGTTTAGATAAGCCACAAGGTACAAAAATCTGGCATGATATTCCGTTTCGTGGTATTCGCCATTTGATTGGTACTTTAAAAGTAGTCTCCATTTATCGTGAGAATGGTACCTATTGGGCAAGCTTACCGTTTGAAGTTGCTGAAATTGCGTCCAAGCCTAAAACAGGACAGGTAACTGGTGTGGATATAAACGTGGGCCATCTGAACTACAGCGACGGTATTTTTAACGTTTGTCCT
>NZ_AZDA01000137.1 GCF_001434575.1 Loigolactobacillus bifermentans DSM 20003 | reverse complement strand
GAGGACTTAACCAAGTCAGAACCGTAAGGTTCAGCGTGGTGGGTTTTGAAGAACAATATCATAATAAAGTAGAGATTCAGTTTTGAGAGCACAAAGTTCTCAGATAGTGGTGTGGTGATGATGGCAAGAAGGATACACCTGTTCCCATGTCGAACACAGAAGTTAAGCTTCTTTACGCCGAGAGTAGTTGGGGGAGCACCCCCTGCGAGGGTAGGAAGTTGCCACGCCATATATTCATTCCGGCTTAGCTCAGTTGGTAGAGCGTCTGACTGTTAATCAGAATGTCGTTGGTTCGAGTCCGACAGCCGGAGTTTTGGAGAGTTGTCCGAGTGGCTGAAGGAGCATGATTGGAAATCATGTATACGGGTATAAACCTGTATCAAGGGTTCGAATCCCTTACTCTCCGTCACATGATCATGACCCGTTGGTCAAGTGGTTAAGACACCGCCCTTTCACGGCGGTAACATGGGTTCAAATCCCGTACGGGTCACTTTTGGAGGTTTAGCTCAGCTGGGAGAGCACCTGCCTTACAAGCAGGGGGTCACAGGTTCGATCCCTGTAATCTCCATTTACGGTTCCATGGTCTAGTTGGTTAGGACGCCTGCCTGTCACGCAGGAGATCACGGGTTCGAGTCCCGTTGGGACCGTTTGAAACATAATGGCTCGGTAGCTCAGTCGGTAGAGCAATGGATTGAAGCTCCATGTGTCGGCAGTTCGATTCTGTCCCGCGCCATTATGGAGGAGTAGCGAAGTGGCTAAACGCGGCGGACTGTAAATCCGCTCCTTCGGGTTCGGTGGTTCGAATCCACTCTCCTCCATTTTTAATAATAGGGATATAGTTCAATGGTAGAATCGCGGTCTCCAAAACCGTTGATGTGGGTTCAAATCCTACTATCCCTGCCATGGCGGTAGTGGCGAAGTGGTTAACGCACCGGATTGTGGCTCCGGCACGCGTGGGTTCGATTCCCACCTACCGCCTTTGTATCATGTATCATTGGGATATAGCCAAGTGGTAAGGCATCAGACTTTGACTCTGACATGCGCTGGTTCGAATCCAGCTATCCCAGTTTAGGATTTGTTCCTAGTTTGGTGGCGGTATAGCCAAGTGGTAAGGCAAAGGTCTGCAAAACCTCTATCACCGGTTCAAATCCGGTTACCGCCTTTTATTTTTTTAAAATGTGTGGTAACATACTTTTAAATTGAATATGCCGGTGTGGCGGAATTGGCAGACGCGCTGGATTCAAAATCCAGTTCCTTCACGGGAGTATCGGTTCGACCCCGATCACCGGTATCATTTAACTCAGTAATTAAGTTTACTGAGTTTTTTTGTGTCTACTTTTCATGAGATACTATATATTGTTGTCAAGCACAAAATTTATTTAATTTAGCCACAATATATTGATTTTTAACAACTTGTCCCTTATCATGGGTTGTATTGAACAAAGGGGAGATTAAGATGTTAAAGACAGAAAATTTAACGCTAACGGTTATTAAACGTGATGGCCGGCGTGTCGCATTCGATGCGGATAAGATCACTGCAGCCTTAGTAGAGGGTGCTAAAAAATTAGATCCCGCAACTTCACCTGATGAAGCAACGATTGAAATGATTACTGAAAATGTTGTAAATGAAATTGGCCAACGCTTCCATCATGATATTAAAATCTATGAAGTTCAAAACATTGTTGAACATATGTTACTTGAAGATCATCAATATGATTTAGCGGAAGAGTACATTAATTATCGCACTAAGCGTGACTTCAGACGTCATCAAGCCACTGATATTAACTTTACCATTGAGAAGTTGTTACACCATGATGCCACAATTGTTCACGAAAATGCGAATAAAGACAGTAAGGTTTTTAACACACAACGTGATTTAACCTCTGGTACAGTTGCAAAAGCAATTGGCCTGAAAATGTTACCGCCCCATGTGGCAAATGCACACTTAAAAGGGGATATTCACTGGCATGATTTAGATTACCAACCCTATAGCCCAATGACAAACTGCTGTTTGATTGATTTTAAAGAAATGTTGACCAACGGTTTTAAAATCGGTAACGCAGATGTTGAAAGTCCACACTCGATTCAAACCGCAACGGCCCAAATGGCCCAAATTATTGCAAACGTTGCGTCATCACAATACGGGGGTTGCTCTGCAGATCGTGTTGATGAATTATTGGCACCATTTGCAACCTTAAATTACCAGAAACATTTACGTGATGCACAAGAATGGATTCCTGGCACTGAAAAACAAGAAGAATTTGCAAAGGCAAAGACTAAAAAAGATATTTATGACGCTATGCAAGCACTTGAATACGAAATTAACACGTTGTATTCGTCACAAGGCCAAACACCGTTTACCACATTAGGTTTTGGATTAGGAACAACTTGGATCGAACGTGAAATTCAACGTTCGATTTTAGAGATTCGTATCGAAGGTTTGGGAAAAGAAAAGCGTACCGCTATTTTTCCAAAGCTTGTGTTTAGTTTAAAACGTGGTGTTAATTTAGAACAAACGGATCCTAACTATGATATTAAACAACTGGCAGTCACTTGTGCCACAAAGCGGATGTATCCAGATGTCTTAATGTACGATAAGTTAGTTGAATTAACCGGTTCTTTCAAAGCGCCAATGGGGTGTCGGAGTTTCTTACAAGGTTGGCAAGATGAGGACGGTAAGGAAGTTAATTCTGGCCGCATGAATTTAGGGGTTGTGACCCTTAACTTGCCACGAATCGCTTTGGAATCACATGGCGATAAGGACAAGTTCTGGTCATTATTAGAGGAACGGCTACAGATCTGTAAAGATGCGTTAGTCTTTAAGGTCAATCGGGCTAAAGAGGCTGAACCTGAAAATGCACCGATTTTGTATGAATACGGTGCATTTGGCAAGCGGCTTAAGCCAACAGACTCTGTTGATGAGCTCTTTAAGAATAGTCGTGCGACAGTTTCATTGGGCTATATCGGCTTATACGAAGTCGGCACCGTTTTTTATGGTCCAACTTGGGAACATGATCCAGAGGCGAAGGACTTTACGGTTAATATCGTGAAAGACTTGGCAGAACACTGCGCGGATTGGGAAAAGGAATATGGTTACCATTTTAGTGTTTATGGCACACCAGCAGAAAGTTTGACGAACACCTTCTGTCAGGCAGATATTAAAAAGTTTGGCAAGATTAAGGATATTACGGATAAAGAGTACTATACCAACAGTTTCCACTATGATGTTCGTAAGGCGCCAACACCATTTGAAAAGCTGGACTTTGAAAAGGACTATCCAAAGTATTGTGCCGGTGGCTTTATTCACTACTGCGAATATCCAAATTTGCGTCAAAACCCGAAGGCCTTAGAAGCCGTTTGGGATTATGCTTATGATCGCATTGCTTATTTAGGTACGAATACACCAATCGATCAATGTTTTGAATGTGGGTTTAAAGGTGAGTTTGAGGCAACAGCAGAAGGCTTCAAGTGTCCACAATGTGGCAATCACGATCCGAAAACATGTGACGTTGTCAAACGGACTTGCGGTTATTTAGGCAACCCATTACAGCGGCCCATGGTCCATGGTCGGCATGAAGAAATTGCCAGCCGGGTTAAGCATATGACGTTAGGTAACGATCAAACAACAACTGCACGTCAATAAGTTGGTTGGTAGATTTGAGAGAATGAAGGAGAAGTATTTTGGCAGACAGTCATAAATTACCACAAAACCCCAAGCCAAAAGAATGGCTCGCCGATGACCTGAGCCAAAATTACATTGCGGATTATAAGCCATTTAATTTTGTGGATGGTGAAGGCGTGCGAAATAGCCTTTACGTATCAGGTTGTCGTTTTAGCTGCCCAGGTTGTTATAATAAGATTGCCCAAAACTTTCATTATGGTCAGCCTTATACAGCAGATTTAGAAGATCAGATCATTACAGATACGGCACAGTCTTATGTGCAAGGGCTCACGTTGCTAGGTGGGGAACCCTTTTTAAACACCAATGTTTGTTTACAATTGACCCGACGGATTCGGAAAGAGTTTGGTCACACGAAGGATATTTGGTCTTGGAGTGGTTATACTTGGGAAGAATTATTGCAGGATTCTGATGATAAATTGGCTTTGCTACATGAAATTGATATTTTAGTAGACGGTCGCTTTATGCTTGCTCAGAAGGATTTGACTTTGCAATTCAGAGGGAGCAGTAATCAGCGTATCATTGATGTGCCTAAATCGTTGGCGGCTGGACACGTGGTCTTGTGGGATAAATTAGTAAAATAACATCAAAGAAACGTTACGTCGATTCTGTGGAATCAGCGTAACGTTTTTTTGTTAAAGTGAATTATAGTAACTGAGTGTGGGTAAGGTCAAGGTTAGTTGCGTTCCTTGTCCAGGCGTGGCTGTAGCAGTTAGCTGATGGCCAAGCTTTTGACTCAGTTGTTGCGCCAGGTACAGCCCTAAGCCAGTAGCATTTTGGTTGATTTGGCGACCATTCGTGCCTGTAAAGCCTTTGTCGAAAATACGCGGGAGTTCATGGGGAGGAATGCCACACCCTGTGTCGGCTACTGTTAATGTGATGGCTTGCGACTGTTGTGCAAAGGTAATGGTAATGGTACCATGAGCAGGCGTATATTTCAGACTGTTAGACAGAATCTGATTTAAAATAAAGAACAGCCATTTTTCATCAGTGAGAACATTTAGGGCAGGTCCGTTTAACTGAATTTGAATTTGCTTTTTGAGAAAATAGGTGGCATTGGTCTTGATCACTTGTTTGGTGATTTGAGTGAGATCATAGGTTTGTAACAGGTAATCTTTTGAAAAACTATCAAGGCGTGAATAATAAAGGACTTCATCGACATAATGGCTTATCTGTTGCAGTTCATCACTTAATTGAAAGGCTTTGGTATCACTTAATTTTTCACGCTGATCGTCGATCAATAATTGGATCGCTGCCAAAGGGACTTTAATATCATGGACCCAACTGGCAATAAATTCTCGTTGGTCGTCGTTTTGAATCATCAGCTGATTTAAGGCTTGCTTGGCCTTTTGTTGGCGCTGATTAAGATAGGCTTGTAGTAATTGTTGATCGTATGATTGTGCGAGATTTAAGTGCCAATCGAAGTCATGATCGTATTGTGTTAAGGCTTGATACCAGCGGCGTTGTTGCTGATAATGATAGAGCAGGTAGCTACCATTTAGCAGAATCAGTAACAGATCCAAATAGAGCAGTTGGGTTTGGTGGATGATTTTTTGAGGTTGTAACCATATGAAAAAATGGATCAGCCCTAAGCTTAACCCAAAAATCAGGATCCAGCCAAGCTGGTCTTTTAAGTAGTGGCGGAAGGACATCAGGGAATTAAATAGCCTTGCCCGACTTTGGTTTCAATATAGTTGGTCAAACCTGCTTGACTCAACTTGCGCCGCAGCCGATTAATGTTAACCGTTAACGTGTTATCATCCACAAAACGCTCGTCTTCCCACAAAGCACGTAACAGACGTTCACGGCTAACGATCGTACCATGTTGGCGTAGTAAATGTTGTAACAACTGATATTCATTTTTAGAAAGATCGATTTTTTGCCCGTCAACTTGAGCACTGCTATTTTCAAGGTTTAACAATAACCCATTGTGTTCAAGGGTATTGCTTGTTTGTTCACCATAATTGTAAGTCCGGCGTAATAAGGCATTGATTTTTGCAATCAATACTTCCATTGCAAAAGGCTTGGTTAAATAATCATCGCCACCCATATTCATGGCCATGACTTTATCCATGTTGGTGTTACGGCTGGAAATGAAAATTAAGGGGACTTGTGAGACGCTTCGAATTTTTTGGACCCAATAAAAGCCATCATAAACAGGCAGATTAATATCCAAAAGGACGAGGTGGGGTTTTTGGGCAGTAAAGGTCGTAAACACCTGTTCAAAGTCAGTGACTTCGATGGGGGTTAACTGCCATTTGCTGAGGTTTTCGGCAATCAGAGAACGAATCGTTTGATCATCTTCAACGATCATAATTTTAAACATGAGCTTTTCGTCTGCCTTTCAGTTTTGTTTGCACTTTATTCTAAACGGTTTTAACAAGCAACTCAACCGTCCTAAGTCGGATAATGAGAAAGTAGGGATGTTCAATGGCCTTCATTGAGGCACGTAATTTACGGAAACTATATGGCCGAGGTGGCAATTTGGTAACGGCAATTGGTGGGTTAAGCTTCACCATTGAAGCAGGTGAGTTTGTTGGGATCATGGGGCCTTCTGGGGCAGGTAAATCAACGTTATTGAATTTATTGGCAACACTTGATCAACCGACCAGTGGTGAAGTGTTGATTGATCAGGAAAACTTAACTTATTTGTCGAAAGCCGCACTGGCAAAGTTTCGGCGTCAGCGCTTAGGTTTTATTTTTCAAGATTTTAATTTGTTACCTGGCCTAACGGTTGAAGAAAATATTGTATTACCGCTGACGCTGGCACACACGCCGTTAGCGCAGATCCAAACAGCGTGTCAAACGGTGAGTCGTATTTTAGGCTTGACTGACTTGTTAACAGCCGCACCGGATGAGATCTCGTTAGGTCAACAACAACGAGTGGCTTGTGCCCGCGCCATGATCACCCAGCCGCAATTGTTGTTTGCAGACGAGCCCACTGGCAGCCTGGATTCACAAGCGGCAACTGAACTTTTGCAGTATTTAACGGCCATTAATCAGCGAGAGCATACCACTATTTTATTAGTGACGCATGATGCGTTTACCGCTAGTTTCTGCCAACGGATCATTTTTATTAAAGATGGGATGCTTTTTGCAGAATTGCGACGTCAAAAGACACGGGCGGCCTTTTTTCAACAGGTGATCGATATGCAAGCAACGATTGGTGGTGGCCAAAAATATGACCTTTTCTAAGTTGTTGTTTAAAAATGTGAAACAGCATCTCAATGAAAGTGTTGCTTATTTGTTAGCCTGTGCGATTGCAATTATGATCTATTTTTCATTTAACGTGATGACACATGCCCCTCATTTAGTAACACTGATTGCGGAACCAGCACAATTGCTAGGGGTATTTGCCTTTGCTAAAGTGGTGATTTGTTTGTTGGTGCTGACGTTTATGGCAGCGGCCAATACCGTTTTATTGCAACAGCGACGCCAAGAGCTAACATTGCTAAAAGTGTTAGGCAGTAGTCGTTTTAGCATTGCCAGTTTATTCTTTCTTGAACAAATTTTATTTGGTGGGGTCGCGTTGTTACTAGGCGTCGGCCTGGGTCTGTTGCTCACACGATTATTTACCCTGATTTTATTGCGTTTTATGCAAGTGACTCAGGTTGCGCCGCAATTTTTATTTTCCTGGACGGCGTTAGGGCAAACGGTTGGTATTTTTTGTTGTTTCTTTTTGCTAATGGGCCTTTATGACGTGTTACTGATTCAACGACAGCCGTTACGGTTGCGGCCAGACACAAACGCTGCTGATACAACCCGTTGGTTTACCTGGCCATTTGCACTGATTGGGGTGGTATTAACGGCACTGGGTTTTGGAATGGCACAAAAATTTTTCCAAACAATCCAATTTTATAATCGTTTTTTTAATACGAACAGTGGCCTGCTGGTTATTTTAGCGAGTATTTTAGGTTTTGTCGTATTAGGCTTGGCCCTGATTTATCGTTGGAGTCTGCCTTTGTTGGTACGCCAATTACGGCGCCATCAACGCTGGGCTTATCAAGGGTTACGCCCGGTGATGTTAGTGAATTTACGGCGTGATCTACATGAAAATGCAATGGCCTTATGGGTAATCACGTTGACCATTGCCAGCACTTTGGTGATTTTAGGCAGTATTGCGATGGGACGTGAAATTTTACAACGGTCGTTAGATAATACGTCCCCAACGGCAATCACTGTTGCGGATGATGCTTTTCCAGCCGTACAACGGACTTTAAAACAAGAAGGAATCCACGTAGAAGCGGACCATGTTGCAACTTTTAAACTGGTTCCCAGTGCCTTTCAGTTACAGTCCTTTTTACGATTGCACCCAATGATTGAAACCTTGCCATTAACGGTCATCTCATTATCGGATTATCGTCAAGCCCAACAATTTCAGCCCACATTGCCGCGGCTGCAATTGACCACAGGGGAAGGGGTGATCTTAAAGCAGGAGGCAAATTATTTCACGCTACCGTTGCAGACTGTGACGCAAACGGTTCATTTAAAAGACCCACAAGTACCGCAGGTGAAGTTGGTCGGTATTAGTGGCCAGTTTGCCTTTGGAACCCTGCGCTACGTGAGCAGTGGACTGGTTGTCGCTGATCAGACATTTGCACAATTGCGTGATGAAGGGGCTGTTCGGTACCACGCACTTGCATTTACGCAAACGCAACATAGCCTAACCGTTAGTCGACAATTGTTAAAGCAGTTTGACAATCGGCTGATCTATTTTAAGGCGACAAAAAATAAGCTCAAACGCCAAGCCCAGCGCACAACCGGTGCTTATACGTTACCTGTGTTAACAGCACGCTATCCGACGCAAGTCAGTGATCAAATGGGTTATGGCTTGCTCATTTATGTGTGCCTTTTTCTCAGTTGTGTTTTTATGCTGGTTTCGGGCGGTATGATGCTGTTAAAACAGTTAGGCAACAGTTCACAATTACAACAACAATATCGGCTGTTAACCAAAATTGGGTTGGCCTCAGTCGATTTGAAAAAAATGATCCGTTGGCAAGTTGGCTTTTTATTTGAATTACCTGTGTTGTTTGGCAGTTGTTGTGCCTATTTTGCGTTGCATATTTTAAGCGTCTTATTATTTGGTACCAGTTTGAAACTGGCCTTATTCATTGCAGGCGGCTATGTTGTGGTGTACGGGGGCTTTAGCCACATTACCACCCAATTGATTTGGCAACGGGTAACTAAAAAAGAATCCCGGTCGGATTCTTTTAATTAGCCTGTTCGATGGAATAGGTTGCTTGATAAACTTGTTGTAAATGAACACTCGGCTTTAGATAATCACGCAGTGGTTTAAATTCAGCCGATTTACGCCAGTTAAAGTAATCGGCTGAATTTTGCCAAATGCTAAGGATTACGTATTGAAGTTTAGGTGCGACGAGTTGTAATAAATAAAAGTTGTTACAGCCAGGCCATTGTCCTTGATTTGCGGCTAATGTACCAAACTTTGCGAGAAAAACTTTGGCAGCGTCCATGGATGGAAATGTGAGATACATGAAGTTGAAAAAGCCGTGCCAGTTATCACTACCCGTTTGGTAGCGGACAGTATAATGCAGCGGATTTTTAAAAAAGCTGGCTTGTCCGGAGATATCTAGTAATTGAAAGGCTTCATCGCCAGCAGCAGGTTTTAATAAAATCATGGGATGCTGTGGTTGTTTTTTCAGGTAGTCGGTTAAAATAGCACGTGACCCAAAAGTACTACTGATTTTTTGTAACATAAAATCACCTCTCTCAATTGGCTGACAAAAACTGACAGTCGATTCTCTTTGCACCATTATTATAACGTGTTTGACGTGAAAAGGCTGTGATAATGCTGGGGGAGTTCCTGAGCGGTTATCGCGGTCTGCTAAGCGGCAGCTAGTGGTCATCGTTCAAAATTGATATAAATCTTGTAAAAAATAAAACACGGCTATTGTGGCCAAACGATTGTCAGACGCTGTCAACGCAGTGTGGTAAAAAGGATTGGTCAGCCGTTTGTGAGCCATCAGGGCAGCATTAGAAAAGAATGAAAACAATTCTATTTTAAGCCTCAAGAAATTGCGTTTGTCATTTTTATATAAAAGTTTATTTTATTTTTGAAATATATTTTCGACTATAAAGGCTCTATACTGAATGCATGAGGAAGATTGCTTTCGAATTGATTAAAGGAGCTGAAGATACAATGACCTTGATGCTGTATACTTTTCCAAGTTGTACCTCCTGTCGTAAAGCACGGCGTTGGTTGGCGGAGTATCAAATAGACTACGTTGAACGAAATATCTTGACACAGCCTTTGAATGCTCAAGAAATTAAAGAAATATTAATGATGACTGAAAACGGCACGGATGATATTATTTCACGTCGCTCACAAATTTATCAGGAACTCGCATTGGACTGGAATGAATTAACGCTAGAGCAGTTGATCAAGTTGATTGAGCGCTACCCAAGCTTGTTGCGCCGCCCAATTTTAATGGACGATAAGCGGCTACAAATTGGCTTTAACGAAGTTGAGATTCGCCGCTTTTTACCCCGTCATATTCGGGTTTTGGAATTACAACGCGCAACAGCCGCTACGGAACGTTAATTTTAAAAAGCGGATTAAAAATCCGTTTAGTTTCTTTACATTCCACTTAATTTGGGTACAATGATAGTTGTATTAGTGTACCTAATTTCTAGAAAAGTGGGGTGCAATTCGCATGGAAATGGAACGGATTAACGAAAATACAATTCGCGTTTTACTTGAAAATGAAGATTTAACAGAGCGAGGCATTACAGTCCTTGATTTGTTAGGCAATCATAAGCAAATCGAAAACTTCTTCTATTCAATTTTAGAAGAGGTGGATACGGATCATCAATTCCAGTCAAATGATGCGGTAACGTTCCAAGTGTTACCTAATAAGAATGGGCTTGAACTATTCATTAGTAAAAATGGACCAGACAGCGAAGACGCCATTACTACCGGTGACGATGGCGATATCGAGGAAGTTGCTGATTTTATTAAGCGACAACTCACCAGCACGGATGATCATAAAGCGACTGCTACAGCTGATGCCGGCTCAGATCAAGCGACAAATGAGCAACCAACTGCGCAAGAACTCGTTTTGCGGCTTGCAACTTTTGAAGATTTTATTCAATTAGCGCATGCGGCACAATTAGCAGATGGCGCTTCTAGTTTGTATCGCTACAAAGACGCCTTTTATTTACAACTGCGCTTCTTTAAAGATGAATTTGATGAAGACGAGATCCAAGATAAGTTTGCGGTTGCATTAGAATATGGTGAACGTGCAGCGTTATCCGCCGATGTGTTATCAGAATATGGGAAAACCATTATGGCACACGATGCGTTGGCGCAGGCAAAGCATTACTTCAAGTAATAAAAATGCTATCTTCTTTCAAAAAGGAGGTAGTATTTTTTTGCGTAATTTTAAAGTAGGTGTGTCACTTTAAAATGACAGGAGTTTTTGATCATGTTTGTTGCCTTTAATCAACAGCACCAATTAACAACGTTGTTAGCCTATCAAGCAACTGAAATACCGCGTTTACGCCAACAACAGTGGTTTTGCCCGCAATGCCGGCAGCCGGTTTTTCTACGGGCGGGGGCTGCGTGTACCCCACATTTTGCCCATTATCGACGTTCGGATTGTCAGCTTGCACATGAAACAGCAACCCACTTGGTAGGTAAACAGTTTTTATATCATTATTTTGGACAACGTGGCTATCAATGTCAGTTGGAAGTTTTTTTACCTGTATTACAACAACGGCCGGATCTATTGTTGACACGTGGCGGTCAACAATTGGCCATTGAATATCAGTGTAGCCCGCTGTCTTTAGCCCGGCTCAAGCAACGAACAGCAGGGTATTCTGGCAGTCAGCTACCGGTTGTGTGGATTCTTGGTCCGCGTTACATTCAAAAAAACTTAAAAAATAGGCAATTGCGCTTTTTAAATCAATCGGTGAGCTTGGGCTATTATTTGTTGTTTCTGGAATCATCCCGTTTTTTGCTGTGGCACCATATTCAGCAAATCGGGTTGTCACCACAGTATGGTTATCATGTGCAGTCGTTAGCGCAAACGGCGCCGGCTACAAAACGCCAGTTGGGACAGCCATCCCTGGCCCAACAAGTGGCCTATTTACAACGGCAGTTGCAGTATCGTCAGCACTTTTGGCAACAATTGCAGCTGGTCTGTTACCGTCAGCACCGCCACCTGCTAATGGCACCGCTTTGGTGTCACACGCTGCAGCCGACACCGCCAATTTTGAAATGTAGTCTGTTTGCCTTACGGGTTTATTTTTTACTCACATTTGAACAGCAATCTGTGATTTTGCCGCAAGCCTTAACTGATTTTCGGCAGCACTATCAGTTTCTTTTTCAGCCAACAGGTCGACAATTTGCCCCACAACAGGTGACTGTACTAACGGCATTAGTCGCCGATTTAGTGACACAGGGTTATCTCGGTGTGATCGCACAGGGGTGGTGCTGGCGGCGACAACCGATTTGGTTTAAAAGTGTTCCGGATAAGTTGGCAGTTGCCGCCAAGACACGAAAAAAGACCTCGCAAGAGGTCTTTGATTAAAGTGTGTGTAAATTACCATGAAATACTGGTGCAGGGGCCTGTTTTAAATAATCATCACAAATTGTGTTAAGCGTCTCAAAAGAGGTACAGTCCTCCACTAAAATGCCGTAGTTTTTAGCTGGATTATCATAATTAAAAATCACAGCCGATGGATGATCTTGGATACCCATTTCACAGGCAATTCGTTGATCGGATTCAAAACTCTCTTGGGCGAGTTTTGCGCGCCGATCTTCTTGAAACATTGCTGGATCCAGTCGCGCCTGATCGGCTAAACTGGTGATCAGGTCATCACTATAAGCCCGATGATCCAGATTTAGGGCTTGTTGTAAGGCCATTAAAAATTGTTGTCCTTTACGTTTGCCTTGGAATAATGCCGCTTTGTAATCTAATGCTGCATGGTAGATCGTCTGAAAGACGTGATTTCGCTGATTTAAATCATGTGAATTTAATTGTTGACGGTCCATCACCCGTTCAACAGTATTCAAATTAACGAGTGGTAGAAATTGATAGTGCACTTTCTCGTGGCGCGCTGTCGCCAATTTTAGGACTGAACTTTCAGCCGCAAGACAATTTTCTCCGATCGGATTGACGAATAAATAAACTTCTAACACGATTGCGTCCTCCATTTTTACGCTTATTTTCTCTTATATATTATCAAAAATTGATAATATTTCAATTAATCAGACCAAAGACCGTTGATGTTTTAATAAACGCTGGATCTTATTAAGACTAGGTCGCTGTGGAATCGCTAATTGGGCTAACCAAGCTGTCGATGTGATTGGATGCTTGGCAGATTGCGTTTCAAGCTCGATCTCATAGTCAGTGGTCTGGTCCGGAAAGGTTGTTTCATCAAGTACAAATAGGCCAATCGGCAAAATACATTGCCGACGTTTGGTGGTGATCAAACCCAGTGGTTGCAACAGATTAAGGGGAAGCCCTATTTTTTCTAAATAGGCGGCGACTTGACCATTGGCTTGCAGCTGACCTGCTTGTGCTTGCGCCACGGTCAAAGGATCTGTGATCTCAGTTAAAGCGTGAGTTTGATCATGATGCGATATTTTTAACGTTTGTTCGCCTTTCGTGTCAAAGCACCGAATCCGCAAACCAATGCGGCGTTGCTTGAGATCACCAGCAGGCGTATCAAAATATAGATTACTTTGTTGAAACGCAGGCTTAAAAGGGTATTGCGCTAAAATTCGTTGAAATTCGGCCTGTGTTAAAGGATTTTTAAATTCCCGTTCAAGGGCAGTTGTCAAAAAACATCACCTCTATTGCAGTAGTGTAGCATGTTGTTTTGAAATTTTGCAATTGATAAGCTGGTCTGCTGGCTAAACCAAACGGGATTTCTATGCTAAAATAGTGAAGGAATAACCCAAGAATGAGCGAGGACGCTTGCGATGAGAGGTTTAAATCATGATTGAAGATTGGGATACATTTTTAATACCATATAAACAAGCAGTAGATGAATTAAAGATCAAGCTACGCGGCATGCGGAAACAATTTCAACAAGAAAATACGCATACGCCAATCGAATTTGTAACCGGACGGGTGAAGCCGGTTGACAGTATTATTGAAAAAATGCAACGGCGGCAGATCAACGAAAAATTGTTGGAAGCCGATATGCAAGATATTGCTGGGCTTCGCATTATGTGTCAATTTGTAGAGGATATTTACCAGGTGGTCGATTTGATCCATCAGCGGGCTGATTTAGAAGTGGTGGAAGAGCGTGATTATATCACCAATGTGAAACCAAGTGGGTACCGTTCCTATCACATTGTGATCGCCTACCCCGTTCAAACGGTGCATGGTGAAAAGAAGATTTTAGCTGAGATCCAAGTCCGGACCTTGTCCATGAATTTTTGGGCTACCATTGAGCACTCGTTGAACTATAAGTATCAAGGTGCTTTTCCAGAAGAAATCAATGAACGGCTTAAACGTGCCGCTGAGGCAGCGTTTATGCTGGATCAGGAAATGTCAGCAATTCGCGAAGAAATTCAAGAAGCGCAACAGCTTTTTTCATATGGCAAAGGGCAACAAGTTGTAGACGATAACATTGAAGGTAATCATGTGACAGATGGTGATCAATCTGACACTGAGCCACACGATCAAGAATAAAGAGGTAGTTTATGCGTATTGCGGTTTTTAACAATCCAGGGGATAAGTCGACAACAGTGGCGACGGACCTGATTCAAAAATTAAAACAAAATCAATTTGTGATCGATAATGATGATCCAGAAATCGTGATCACAGTCGGTGGCGATGGCACGCTTTTAGCGGCCTTTCACCATTATGAAAAACAACTGAACCGCATTCGCTTTGTCGGCGTACACACCGGCCATCTGGGTTTTTATACGGATTGGCGCGACTTTGAGTTAGACGATTTAGTGGCCAGTTTGTTACAAGATACGGGCCAGCAGATCAGTTACCCGTTGTTAGATGTTGGCGTACGGTTTCAAAATGAAGCCGCACGGACGCATTATTTAGCGTTAAATGAATCCACCTTTAAGCGGGTCTCGGCAACATTAGTGGCAGATGTTTACATTCGCGGTGAGCATTTTGAAAGTTTCCGAGGGGATGGTTTATGTTTATCGACACCGACGGGATCAACCGCTTATAATAAATCTGTGGGTGGGGCCGTTTTACACCCACGTTTAGAGGCCTTACAATTAGCTGAAATGGCGTCGCTTAATAATCGGGTCTTTCGAACATTAGGTTCGCCCTTAGTCATTGCGCCTAGTGAATGGATCGATATTTATCCAGATCGTTCGGCCGGTGATTACGTGTTACAAGTGGACCAATTCTTACTGCGTAAATCACCATTAGAAGAAATTCGCTATCGGATTGCGGATCAGCGCATTGCATTTGCACGTTATCGCCATATGCATTTTTGGCAACGGGTTGGGGATGCCTTTATTGGGACGGATGACCTATGATCCAGCTCACGTGGCAATATGATGCGAAAACACCACAAACGCTGGCTGCCTTTTTAAATCAGCATGGGTTTTCGCGAAATTTTTTAAAAAAAGTCAAATATCATGGTGGCGCCTTACTGCTGAACCAACAACCCGTTACGGTACGGGCGTTATGCCGATTGAATGATCAAATTCAGGTCCACCTACCGCCAGAACCGCCGTTGGAACGGATCGTACCAGCGGCGCCTCAGCTGCAAGTGCTTTTTGAAGATGATCATTTTTTGATTGTCGATAAACCAGCGCTAGTCGCAGCGATGCCGTCACATGTTTATAAAACAGATACCATGGCCAATCGGGTCAAAGGTTATTTGATTGCTCAAAATGCGCCAAGTCAAGTGATCCACACGGTTACCCGATTAGACCGCGGGACATCAGGGGTGATGGTGTTTGCCAAACACGGTTATGCCCACTCCTTATTGTCACAACAGCTACAAAACGGCCAACTTCACAAACAATATGTGGCCTTTGTACAAGGGCGATTACCGCAGCAACACCAGCAAATCGATTTTCCCATTGGGCGTTTACCAGGTTCTTTTATTCAGCGAACGACTTGTGCTTCTGGTCGAACAGCCTTAACCGAATATTGGCAACAAACGCGTTATGGTCAAGCGACTTGTGTGCAAGTGGCCTTGCACACAGGACGGACACATCAAATTCGGGTTCATTTTAGTGCCATTGGCCATCCGTTATTAGGCGATTCGTTGTACGGTGGGCCGACGGTAAACGGCTTGGCACGGCCCGCATTGCATTGTCAGCAAGTACAGTTTTTTCATCCATTTCGACAAGAAATGATCACGATCAAAAGTCCGTTACCAGCGGATCTGGTGACATTAGACCAGCGATTACAAACACAGCCGTGTTGATAACAAAGGGGGCGTTATCATGACACAGGAAACACAACAAGATTGGCATGCGTTACAAACAACCCTGATGACGGTGACGCCAGCCGTTTTTAGACAACAATTTTTAACGCGACACCACTGGGAACAAGCACAGTTCTTTTTAGCATTAGATCAACCCCAACGATTGCGGTTATATGAGGTTTTAACGCCGCAAGAATTAGGGGATCTGTTTGATGATATCGACGATGATGATGCCCAAATTCCACAGTTTTTAAGTGAAATGACGCCACAGGTGGCAGCGGATATGTTAGGCGCAATGTATACGGATAATGCAGTTGATATTTTGGAGCATTTAGATAAAATCAGTGTGCGGCGCTTTTTAGCCCGCATGCCCCATGCCACAGCCGCAGAGATTCGTAACTTATTACATTATGAAGATGAAACGGCAGGGGCGTTAATGACCACTGACTTTGTCGCTATCGAAAGTGATCAAACGGTGGGTGCTGCGCTAGAATTGGTGCGGGCCAGTGCCAATGACGCAGAATTGATTTACTATATTTATGTGTTGGCTCAAAATCGGTTGGTGGGGACGGTGTCCTTGCGTGAGCTGTTAGCCAATGACGCGGATGTAGCGCTTGCTAAATTGATGAATCAACGGGTGATTTCGGTACCGGTTACTGCGGATCAAGAGGATGTTGCACAAAAAGTACGTGATTATAATTTCTTTGCATTGCCTGTGATCGATGATCAACAACAGCTACTGGGAATTGTCACCGTCGATGATATTATCGATGTGATCGATGATGAAGCGATTTCTGATTACTCTGGTTTAGCTGGGGTCGACGTTGAAGAAGTAGCCGAACAGCCATTGCGCTCGGCATTGAAACGACTACCGTGGTTGATCACGTTGCTTTTTTTAGGGATGTCCACAGCGAGTTTGATCAATCATTACGAGGCTTTAGTCAGCGAGGCCAGTGTCTTGGCGGTTTTTATTTCACTGATCACAGGGACTGCTGGGAACGCAGGCACCCAAAGTTTAGCCGTTGCTGTTCGCCGCTTAGCCTTTAAAGATCAAACGCACACAGCTATGAAATTATTGTTAACTGAACTGATCACTGGGGTCATGATCGGCGTGGTCACAGGGGCGACAATTACCGTTGTGGTTGGTGTTTGGAAGCATAATTTTATTTTAGGCTTTGTGATTGGTTTGGCCATGTGCAGTGCGATTATTGTGGCTAATTTAGCCGGGAGTTTTATCCCTAGCTTAATGGAACGGCTGGGCTTTGACCCGGCTGTTGCCAGCGGCCCGTTTATCTCAACCTTATCTGATTTAACCAGTGTGCTGATTTACTTCAGTATTGCACAGCATTTTATTCATTTCTTTGTGTCATAAAGTACGTTACAACCAAAAAACGTGCCAGACTTTGGTCTGACACGTTTTTGCTGTTAAATGTGTAATTTTTCGAAGTTAACACTTTTTAGCCGTTAGTCAAATGTACCGACAACGCGGGTACCATGAACTTCGTTGACGTGTAGAGCGGTTGCCACTGCGTCTGCGTTAGCGGCTGTGATCCCACCACCAGGTAAAATTTGAATGCGACCGGCTGCGGCTGTGATCAATTGTTTCAAGTGATCGTAGTTCGCTTCGATCGGCGTATGAGCTGGGCCGCCATGGGTTAAAATCCGGTCAACGCCGTGTTCGATCAACCAGTCTAAAGCAGGTTGACGTGCAGCTGGTGTTAACGCGTCAAAAGCCATATGGCAAGTGATCGCCATCCCACCAGCAGCACCAATCAGCATTTCCATGGCTTCTTCATCTAAGGCACCATCAGCGGTGAGACAACCAAATACCACCCCGTCAGCACCTAATTCTTGCGCCTGAAATAAATCATTTTCCATGATCTGTAGTTCTAGGTCGTTGTAAACAAAATTGCCACCACGGGGCCGAATAATTGGAAAAACAGGCACATCATGTTCGTGGGCGTAACGCAAGCTGGCCGCAAGGACACCGTGACTGACAGTAGTGCCACCGACTGCTAAATTATCACATAATTCAATCCGCTGGGCGCCTTGGCGAATGGCTTGCCCAAGGTGCGTAAAGTTTTCTAAACAAGCTTCTTTGATCAACATAAGGGGTTGTCCTTTCTAAATGTGCATAAAGTGGACACAAACCGGCTCTGAACAAGCAATATTTGCGGCAAGTTGTGTCAATTGACCAGTTGTGGCGTCCCGCTTAAATAAGGTTAAATTAGACGAATTTTGGTTGGCACAAACCAGAAAAGTGTCACTTGGATCTAACGCAAAGTCCCGGGGAAAGTCACCTGCAACTGAAATTCGTTGCTGGCAGGTCAAGGTTTCGCCGTCAGCGCTAATGGCAAAGCCAACCAAGGTATTTTCACCGCGGTTTGACACATACAAATAGCGCCCATCACGGGTGATGCGAATGGCAGCACCACCATTATGACCTGTAAAAGCAGCTGCTAAGGTGGATTGTTGTGCGCCAGCTGTAAATTGACCCGTGGCAGCATCGTAATGGAGCACTTGCACGGCACTGCCTAATTCACCAATGAGGTAGGCAATCGGAAGCGTGGGATGATAGACTAAATGCCGTGGGCCAAAACCAGGTGTGGTTTTGTAAGTTGCCACTAGGGTCAGCTTTCCTTGCGCAGTGACGTCAAATGTGAGGACTTCATCACTGCCCAGGTCACAACAGACCAAGCGTTGATCCGGCGTTAAGTCTGTATAATGAATGTGTGCACTGTCTTGTTCCGGTTGTGGGCCTTGGCCGTGGCGGGTCACAGTATCAGTGAGCACGAGGCTACCATCGGGTAAAATCCGATGGACCAAGGCTTGACCGGTATGATAATTCGCTGAGTAGACTAGTTGGCGTGGCTCATCAACTGCCACATAGGCAGGTGCCGCACCAGGGGCGAACACTTGGTTGATGGCCAAAGGCGACTGAAAGTCAGCCAGGTCAAAGGCGGCAACACCCCCAACTTGGGTGTCATTTGCGTCAATATCTGTTGCAACACTGTAAAGTCGGTGGGCCTTTGAAACAGCTAAATAAGTGGGGTTGCCAACTGTCAAATAGGGTTGGGCTGGGGTTAATGTTTGTGCATCTGTGTCTAAAGTTGCCTGGTAGATCCCAGTACCAACGTGACGGGTGTAGCTGCCCAGTAAAATGGTTTCTTTCAAGGTGAGAAAACTTCCTTTCCAAAATAAATCTGCCTTCTTATTCTAGCATAGGTTGCTGACGAAACAGAAAGGTAATGCGAGGCAAGGCGATAATATGCTAGAATATAATTTATAATTGATTCTTTGAAGAGTGGGGATGACATGGTGGACATTAAAGCAACCATTACGGCGATTGGACCCGAAGCAATTAGCCCAATCGATCCGTTAGTAATTTTATTTGATGAAGATGCGACTGTTGCCTTAAAGCAGATCGCGTTATTACAAGAGTTTGAATCAGAAGATGCAATGTCACAACTAACCTTGGTGCCCGGCGATCAGCTGGCCATTGATGACCAAGTTTATCATGTTGAATACGTTGGTGAAGTGGCAAACGATAATTTACAGACGATCGGCCACGCGACGCTGCTCTTTACACCAGTACCTGAAACGGATCGGTTAGGTAATGGGGTCTATTTAACGCCTTATGTGAAACCTGATTTTAAAGTTGGCACAACCATCACTTATCATACCAATTAAAAAAATAACCCTCACCTGGGCCATATTGCCAGGTAAGGGTTATTTTTTTAATACTGGTCACCGTTAAAAATCGAGTTTTTAACGATCACGTAATCCACTTTAGTCAATGCTTTTAAATCTTTACCCCCTGCATAAGAAATAGCAGATTGTAAGTCTTCTTGCATTTCCGTTAAGGTGTCGTCAATATCACCTTTATAGTGAACTAACATTTTTTTACCTTCAACGTTGTGGCGGGCGCCTTTTTGATATTCGGAAGCAGAACCGAAGTATTCTTTGTATAAGATACCGTCACGTTCAATGGTTTTACCAGGAGATTGTTTGTGACCAGCAAAAAGTGAGCCGATCATGACCATGCTGGCGCCAAAGCGAATCGATTTGGCAATGTCACCGTCTGTTCGAACGCCACCATCAGCGATCAATGGTTTGCTGGCAGCTTTGGAACATAAGCGTAATGCTGCTAACTGCCAGCCGCCAGTCCCAAAACCAGTTTTCAGCTTTGTAATGCAAACTTTACCAGGACCGATCCCAACTTTAGTGGCATCAGCACCTGCATTTTCGAGCTCACGAACCCCTTCAGGCGTGCCGACGTTACCGGCAATGACAAAGGTTGTTGGTAAATAGGCTTTAATATGATGGATCATATCGATTACCCGTTGACTGTGACCATGGGCAATGTCAATGGTAATGTAGTCTGGAATTTGTTGTGCTGCTGCCAATTCCTTGATGAAGTCGAATTCGTCTGGTTTAACCCCGACACTAATCGAAGCAAAAAGGTGGTCTTTGTGCATATCACGAACAAAGCCTAAGCGTTTTTCAGGTTCAAAACGATGCATAATATAGAAATAACCGTCTTGGGCAAGTGATTTCGCTAAAGGTTCGTCAATGATGGTTTGCATATTTGCCGGAACAACTGGAATTTTAAATGTATGTGGTCCAAATTTAACGGTGGTATCACATTCTGAACGACTGTCAACAATACATTTATTCGGAATTAGTTGGATATCTTCATAATCAAAAACTGGCATAAACAAAACTCCTTTAAAATACGAACGTTATTTAATAGTGAGACACTAAAAATCCGTACAATGTTAATTTAACCAACTTCAGTCGATTTGTCAATTGTTTTTGATTTAAAAAAGCAACAAAATTGTTTTTAATCAAAATAATGTTCGTATTTTAGTAAAAAAATGAACGGCCAAGCGACTTTGAAAGGTCCTTCAATAAATAAGTCCGAATCACGCCTTGTAGTCCTGCCAGTCAGGCAAGGGCAGGTGAGCCTGCTTGGCATTATTCAGTGCCGTATAGTAGGCAATCTTGCGTTCAATTTGAGCCTGTGCTTTTTGGAGGTCGCTAAGTTGCCGATCGACTTTGCGTTGATGGGTGTGTAATAAGGTTAAAACACGATCCAAGTTGTCATCCTGGCTTTGATATTGAAATAAGGTTTGCAGTTCTTTTAACGACATCCCTGAATTTTTAAAACAACAAATGGTGCTCAGCCGTTGTAAGTGACAGTCACGGTAAATGCGGTGATTATGCTGCTTTTCAACATCATAAAGCAGTCCAAGTTCTTCATAATAACGTAATGTGGCCGGCGTCAGCTGATACATAGCAGCGACTTCTGAGATACTGTGTGTGGACATTGATCAAACCTTCTTTATTGAAATCTTGTGTGGCACTTTACTTCAAGTGTACTTGAAGTGTTAAGGTAAAACCAGTAAAGGATGTGGTCAAATGTATCAAGCAAATTTGAAACGATATGAGCAAATGCAGTATCGTCAAGTCGGCCAAAGTGGGCTGAAACTATCTGTGATCGGATTGGGGTTTTGGGCTAATTTTGGCAATATCGATCCGTTTGAAAATCAACGCCAAATGGTGCGCCAGGCGTTTGATCTGGGTATCACGTATTATGATCTGGCCAATAATTACGGTCCAGAGCCAGGGAGCGCTGAAACCAATTTTGGTCGGATCATGGCAATGGATCTGAAACCTTATCGGGATGAAATGGTGATTGCCAGTAAGGCGGGGCATCGTATGTGGCCGGGCCCTTATGGGGATGGCGGTTCACGTAAAAGTATCATTGCCAGTGCCGAGCAAAGTTTGCAACGCACAGGCTTAGACTATTTTGATATTTTTTATAGTCACCGTCCTGATCCGGAAACGCCACTGGAAGAAACGGCTTTGGCATTGGATCAACTGGTACGTAGTGGCAAGGCATTGTATGTGGGGATTTCTAAATACAGTGGGGCACAAACAGCTAAAATGGCGGCGCTTTTTGCCGATCTACATACGCCATTTATCATTCACCAACCGCGCTATAATTTATTTGAGCGGCAGCCAGAAACAGATTTGTTCCCTGTTTTAACAGACCTGCATAAAGGGGCTGTCGGCTTTAGTTCGTTGGCCCAGGGCTTATTGACGGCTAAATATTTACACGGTATTCCAGCCAATTCTCGGGCAAAGCAAACCACAAATCCGTTTTTACATCCGGCGCAAGTCACACAAACGTTGGATACGGTTCAGGCGCTGAATCAAGTTGCTCAGCAGCGAGGTCAAAGTTTAGCAGCAATGGCACTGGCTTGGAACCTGCGGCAGCCGGCACTGGCCAGTGTGCTCATTGGTGCGAGCCGACCGGAACAGATCACAGCAAATGTGCAAGCGCTACAGCACCTTGACTTTACTGCGGCAGAATTAACAACCATTGACCGTATTTTGGCACAACAAGCGCCGATTCAGCGGTAAAATCTGCAAGTTTTACAAAAATCGGCTATACTTTGAAGGGACGCCTTTAAAGTGGCGCCGATTTTTGAATGAGAAAGGCGTAGCAGTTTCTACGAGATGAATCATAAATGAAGAAAATTGAAGCAGCACAACAGTTTTTACAGCACCATTTAGCATTATTTCGTTGTCCCGTTTGCCAACAGCCATATGAAGCAGTCGAGGGATTTAGCCTAGTCTGTCCGATAGGTCATCGGTTAGATTTGAATCGTAAAGGCACCTTGTATTTCTTACAACATCAAATTAAGTCAGAATACGATGCAGATATGTTAAGTAGTCGTCGCCGCATTTTACAAGCTGGCCTATTCGATCCGTTTGTGCAAGCCATTCAGCAACAATTGGCGCCTGACGCCACGATCTTAGATGTGGGCTGTGGCGAGGGAACCAGTTTGCAACAGCTTGCGACGGCTACCAATACAGCAGTTGGCTTTGATATTTCACCAGCCGGGGTGAATTTGGCCACCCAACCGCAAACACCGGCTTTCTTTTGTGTCGCTGATCTAGCCCGATTACCGTTTAATGATCACAGTTTCACCACGGTGCTTAATCTTTTTTCACCCTCGAATTACGCTGAATTTCAACGGGTTTTAAAACCCGGCGGGCAACTTTTTAAAATCATTCCAAATGCCGACTATTTAGCTGAATTACGGGCGGCTTTATATGAGAATGATCCTCGAAAAAGTTCTTACTCAAATGAACAAGTTTTGACCCATTTTCAGCATTACTATCCTCAGGCGCAAACCACACGTTTCCGGTATCAATTGCCTTTAACACCGGCGTTAGCCCGGGATTTGCTTTACATGACGCCTTTACATTGGCAAGCACCTGAGGAACGGGTGAAAGCCTATCTTGCCGCACCGTTAACCGCTATCACAGTTGACGTGACGTTGCTACAAAATTAAGGCTTCATTTCAGCAAAAAGCTGATTTTGTAATGGTTTTGTCATAAAAAGTGGTTGTCAAAGTATTGTTCTGGTGTTATATTAGTTGCAAGGAATTTTTCATTAACTTTTATCAGAATAACCTTTAAGTTTTGATAAAAATCAATGATTAAGACTTCATTAACGTAGCGTTTCGCCGTGCCCACACCGAAGCGACTGCGTTTTCTTTTTGCCTAAAATTCATCACGATTGATTTCATGACGGTGAACGGAACCTTAAGACCATTGCGTGCTTCGGCAACAGTGGTCTTTTTTAACGGAATCAGGTACCATAAACTAGAAATCTAAAATAAAGGAAGTAACTCATTTGACGAATCATATTGCACTTTATGAACCTTTGATGCCTGCCAATACGGGGAACATTGCCCGGACTTGCGCAGCAACGGATACGCATTTACATTTAATTGAACCGTTAGGCTTTTCAACAGATGATAAACATATGAAACGCGCTGGCTTAGATTATTGGGAAAAAGTTGACATTACTTATCATGAAAGCTTAGACGCCTTTATGGCAGCCCTACCAGCTGGGGCCCATTTATATTTGATCAGTAAGTTTTCAGATCAGGTTTATTCCGACACTGATTTTAGTGATACCAGTGAAGAACATTATTTCTTATTTGGCAAAGAAACCACAGGCTTACCTGAACACTTTATGCGTGAGCATCCTGGTCAAGCGTTACGCATGCCAATGACCGATAAAGTACGGGCGTTGAATTTATCCAATAGCGCTGCCATTATTATTTATGAAGCCTTACGTCAGCAAAACTTCGCTGGCTTGGAACGTAGCCATCACTATCAGCATGACAAATTAAAGGATTGATCGTATGAAAACATTAGTACTGGCAGAAAAGCCCAGTGTAGCCAAATCGCTGGCGCAAGTGTTAGGGGCTAGCCCTGTTTCACGACACGCTTATGAGAATCAGCAGTATGTGATCACCTGGGCATTAGGGCATTTAATGACGTTAAAAATGCCTGAAGATTATCGTCATGAATGGCAGGAGTGGACGTTTGACACCTTACCGCTATTGCCGAAGAAAATGGAAACGAAGCCGCTACCTAAAACCCGTGGGCAATTAAAAGCCATTCAACAATTGACGCGGCGTTCTGACATCGGCACGGCAGTGATTGCCACCGATGCTGGCCGTGAAGGGGAATTAGTGGCACGTTGGATCTTGGCTTATTGTCAATTTAAACGACCGGTAAAGCGATTGTGGATCTCGTCGCAAACCAACAAAGCAGTGCGCGATGGGTTTAAGCAATTGCGGCCGGTCCAGGAATTTGACGATTTATATGCAGCGGCCACGGCACGGGCGACAGCAGACTGGTTAGTGGGCTTAAATGTCACCCGCGCATTGACGGTGAAATATCAAGATAATTTAGCCGCTGGCCGCGTCCAAACTCCGACTTTAGGCTTGATTGCCCAACAAGAAGCGAAAATCAATCAGTTTAAACCGCAAACGTATTATGAGTTGCAATTAAATACAAAAGCAGGAACTGCCAAATTAGCCACACAAAAACAATTAAACTTGGATCAAGTGACTAAAATTCAAGCCGGCTTAAAAGGGCGTTCGTTTCAGGTGACCCGGTGTGACACGAAAAAACGGCGTCAAAAAGCACCCTTACCTTATGATTTAACGGAATTACAAAAAGATGCCAATCTTCGGTATCAGTTTTCGGCTAAAAAAACCTTAAACTTATTGCAGACTTTATATGAACAATATAAAGTGGTCAGCTATCCGCGTACCGATTCAAAGTACTTATCCACGGATCTAAAGGCGACAATGTCGGAACGGTTAGCGGCATTAGGCGGTTATTCTGTGACGGCACGGCAATTATTGGCCCATCAACAAACCGTGCAACAAAAGCAGGTGTTTAACGATCAAAAGGTCACCGATCACTATGGCTTGATTCCAACAGAAGAAATGCCACCAGTGGCGCGTTTTTCCAATGACGAACAAAAAATTTATCAAATGATCGTAGATCGTTTCTTAGGTTTATTTGCAGCTGATTATCAGGAAGAACAACGTCGGTATCAGTTAACAGCGGGACAGTATCAATTTCACTTAACCACTGCTCAAGTGCTAGTGGCGGGCTTTAAAGGTGACCAGGTCCAATCTGTGGTGGCGCCACAGTGGCAGGTCAATACGACTGTCACCGGGCAGCTTAATTACAAAAAGTGTTTAACCAAGGCGCCAGCGCCGCTTAGCGAAGCGACGTTGTTAGTCCAAATGGATAAGTTTGGACTAGGGACACCGGCTACCCGGGCAGAAATTATTGAAAAATTAATTAATAGTGGGTTAATGTTACGCCAAGGGCAGCACTTGGCAACAACACCTAAAGGACAACAATTGTTAAAACTAGTCAATCCTAGTTTGACCACACCAGCTTTAACTGCTAAATGGGAACAGCAGTTAGAAGCCATCGCGCATGGTCAATTGGCAGCCCCACAATTTATTCAACAGATCAAGCAAGAAACCCAAGGCTTGGTGCGTGAAATTAAACAAAGTCAGGCCGATTATCATGACTTTAATTTAACGGGGAAACGTTGTCCAGATTGTAATGAACCTTTACGTGAAAAAGCAACGCGTCAAGGCGTTTTATTGGTTTGCAGCAATCCAAATTGTCATTACAAACGTTGGCGTGATCCGAAAGTGACCAATCATCGTTGCCCACAATGTCATAAAAAAATGATTATTTTAACAGGGACTAAAGGGGATTACTTTAAGTGTACCCATTGTAATTTGACGCAACCGGTTGAACAGGTGAAACAACAGCGCAAACCAAATCGACATGAAACGCAAAAATTGCTAAAGAAGATCAATCAGGACGAGGAACCACAAGAAAGTGCTTTGGCCCAAGCTTTAAAAGCAGCGATGCAACAAAAATAAAAATGAGGTGGCAACATGAAAACTGAAAAATCAGCGATTATGGTGGAACAATTTCACTATGACCTTTTGTTAGAACCTAAGGAACCGGTGACGGATATTAATGTATCCTTAAATGAAGTTGAAGCCACTGGGGACCAAGCTGATGAAATTATGGCAGCTGGTCATGCCTTTCAATTTGTTGTGGATTTTCACGTTGTATTGGATCAGTTTGAAATTACAGGGCGCATCACCCGCATCATTCAATTTTTAGATTATTTTGACGCTGCAGAACAATTGCCTACTGATGTGATTCAAAAATTGGCACGCCCTTTGGTTGAATACATTGAAACCATCACGTATCGTGTGACGGAAATCACGTTAGACCAGGGGATTCAGCTGAGTTTCGAGCCCGCATCAGATGATTCAGAAGATCAATAAGGCTGATGACAAGTCACAGCGAGTGCTGTCGGCTTGTTTTCTACCATTAGTCAAGAGAAAGTTGCTACATTGGGCTTTCTCTTTTTGTTTTA
>NZ_AZDA01000028.1 GCF_001434575.1 Loigolactobacillus bifermentans DSM 20003 | reverse complement strand
TTGGTCCAAAATTGTGCGGTATGCCGATATTAAACCTCGTATGAATAATTCGGGTATTAACATATGCTATTTCAATATTTGTAAGACTGATTTATGAATATCGGTTAAAGCTTGATGTTTCGGTATTTGTCAAGTGGAAAAATCTCCTGTTTCAAATAAAATTTGTTACAGGAGCTGGTAATTTCCACTGATAATGCACAAATTATGAATTAATTATGAACTTTTAGCAGATATCGCTTGATTAGCACTAGGTTCGGGGAAACTTGGTTAACAAGCATGAAAAAAGTTGAGTTGGAAGAGGGAAATTTACGAATGGAAGCCAATAACTCCAGTGTACAGCGCATCAGTCGGGTCAGTTCTTTTTACGCACATTATACAAAACGGGCCATTGATATCGGTATCGCAACCGTTGCCTTACTAATTTTGATTATTCCGTTTATAATTGTCGCGATTGCCATTAAAATGGATTCAAAAGGACCGGTTATTTTTAAACAGCAACGTGCGACTAAGAATCAGCAATCATTTGATATCTATAAGTTCCGTAGTATGAGTACGGAAGCACCACACAATATGGCAACCGCTGATCTTGACGCCACTAGCTATATTACCCGTGTCGGGGCCTTCCTTCGTAAGACAAGCATTGATGAGCTCCCGCAGTTGATCAATGTTTTACACGGTGATATGAGCATTATTGGGCCACGGCCAGTCCTAACCACAGAAACACACTTGTTAGAATTACGCCATAAGTTTGGTTGTGATTATGTGTTACCAGGAATTACTGGCTTAGCTCAAATTAGCGGTCGTGATGAAGTTGATGATTTAAAAAAGTCTCAGTTGGATGCTCAATATGCGGATCATTTAACGCTGGGGATGGACGCTTGGATTGTAGTTAAGTCTGTCGCTTATGTGTTGGGACAAAAAGGGATTCATGAAGGTAAACAAGGATGATTTTAGGAGAAGTATAAATAAAAATGTCTTCAGCTAACGATAAACCATTGGTTACAGTGATTGTACCAGCATATAATTCTGCTGAATATTTGTTTAAAAATGTGACTAGCATTATTCAGCAAACGTATAAGAATATTGAAATTATCATAATTGATGATGGATCGACTGATTCTTCAGACGCTGTCTATGATAAACTTTCTAAGTCTGATTCGAGAGTTAGGTTATTTTCACAACGTAATTCAGGATTGTCAGCTGCCAGAAATGTAGGGCTACTTAATGCTAGGGGCTCTTTTTTGATGTTCATGGATAGTGATGATTTTTTCTTGAAATCAGATATGATTGAATTATGTATTGAAAAAATAATGCATGAAAAGTCAGAGCTATTGATATTTGGATTTGAATTATTTTATAGTCGTAAAGATACGAAAATAAGACATGTTACCTCAGATGTAAATGGTATGTATTCAAGTGTTTGGAATAAGGTATATTCCAAAAATCTAATTGAGAAGCTTGAATTTCCAGTTTCTAAATATTATGAAGATATGGGATTTGTTCTGAGATGTGCTTTAAGAGCAACAAAAGTGAGCGTTATTGATCAGCCATTTTATGCATATGTTCAAAGATCTGGAAGTATTGCTTCTACTAATGGTCGATATTTACAGCATATTGATATTATTGATGTTTTGAAACCGGTATTTTCAAGTGAAGAATATTTAGAGGCTAGTACAAAATTAAAGCACGAAGTTGAAATGTTTACAAATTATCAAATTATAACACATATAATTGTGATGTTTTATGAAGCACCAAAAGCATTAGATATTAATGAGGATATTCAAAAACTGTTTTGTTTTCAAGATGAAATTTCATTAAGTCCTCGACTAATGTTTAGAACAACACCAGTTAGCAATTATTTCTGGAATATCATAAATAATTTGATTAAAACGAAATCGAATTTTATGGTAACGAAATTTGTTATTCTTGTAATTAATTTGATTAGAAGTAAATGGAGAGAGTGAATTGAAAAAAGTTATTTTTGTGGTTACTGAATTGCGTTTAGGTGGAAGAGAAAGAGTTGTAGGAAGTATTGCGGATTCACTTTTGAAAGAAAATGATGTTGAAATTTTTTCAATGTGGAAAAATCGTCCTTTCTTTTCGACTAAGACAAATGTAATTTGGAAAAGTGAAGATACGACTATGCCGATAAGCATACATTCACGTGATTATAAACAATTGAATCACATGATAGGTGCTGTAAAAAATAATATAATAATTCCTCTCGCGAAAAAAGTTTTCTCATACGCCTTATTGCAGCGATTAAGACTCTTTGATTTAATTCGATATATAGATCGAAAAAAAGTGGATACAATTGTATTAACAGACTTAACGATTACTTTTGCACCTTTAATACGTAAAAAGTGTCCCTCGGTACGTATAATTGGCTGGGTTCATATGGAGCCAATTGCTTTTTTTGAAGAACAGTATAAAAATTATAAAAAAGAGCTAATAAGGGGTATGAATGAATTAAATGTATTAGTTACTCTAACAAACAAACAAGCAATTAGTTTTTCGAAATATACTAGTTCAAATGTGATATTTATATCTAACCCCATGCCAAATAAGTCGATGTATCAAAGTGATTTACAAAAACACATTATCACGGTTGTATGTCGAATTGATATTGTACACAAAGGATTAGATAGGCTTATTGAAGTAGCTAAAGGATTACCAAGTGATTGGGAAATTCATATTGCAGGTAGTGGTTCCTATGAGAATGAAACTAAATTCAAAGAAATGATCAACGAAAACAAATTAAATGATAAAGTTATTTGGCGAACTGCTATTGATGGAACTGAACTAGATAAGTTTTATGCAGAAGGTTCGTTGTTCTTGATGACTTCAAAATTTGAAGGATTTCCGTTAACAATTGGTGAAGCGATGAGTCACGGATTGCCGATTATCGCTTTTGATATTGATGGTACAAGAACTATTCTAAATGAAGGTAAATATGGCTGTTTGATTGAAAATGATAATGTATCAGATATGATAAACAGAATCAAATTATTATCTGAGTCTTTTGAACAGAGAAAAAAGCTTTCAACTCTTTCTCTTAGAAGAATTAAGGATTTCTCGATAAGTGAAATTGGCAATAAATGGAATGATATATTATAAAAATTTCAGTTTGGGGGAAGGATAATGCTTTTATATTTTAGTATATTATTTCCATTATTTATTTGGACGGTTGGGGAAATATTTTTGAGAATATATTCGAATGGTAATAATTTGAGTGTTTTGGTTTCAAAATCTTATAAAGGCAGTTCACTTCTTTTTTTTGTTTTTTCGGTCTTTTTTATTGCTTTAGTTGGTTTTAGAGGTAGTACGGGATCGGACACACTTACTTATAAGACTTTTTTTGATACAAATTTGTATCCTGATACTATGGAAAAGGGCTATATGTTTTTGTCGCAGCTTTTTAGCAGGCTAGGGATATCATTTACTGCATTTCAAGTGTTTATCTCAATATTAACTTTTTTACCGATTTTTATAATTTATTATAAAAAGTCATATTCATATGCCGTAGTCTTTTTACTTTTCTATTTAAATGCACTTCCATTTTATGCTATTAATATTTCTAGACAGATGGTTTCAGTTAGCTTTTTTATGACAGGTTTTTTTCTGTTAATTAGTAGTAAGAAATTTAATAGTTTTATTAGTCCAGTATTTTTTTACATATCGTTTTTATTTCATAAGTCTATGATCATTGCAATATTAGGGTTGGTTTTAATATATATAATTTACTTTTCAATGAAGAAGTATGATAAATCCCATTATTTGTTGGGTGTTTTTTTGATAATTGTAATCATACTTTTTTATAAATCGGTATTTATTTATAATATATTAACATCGTTAGCCAATAATGGGGCTTTATCTGATTACACTAGTTTTGTAACAACTTCATCAGCTGCATATGATTTAGTGGATAAGAACTTTCCAACTTTAATTATGACTCTGATTGAATCAATAATATTTCTTCTTCCGGTTTTTAATAGTAATAAAATGGACAAAGAAACACGCATTTTGAGTAGCGTTTTCTTTGTTCTAGTTTTTGTTCAATCCATTCAAGTGGGGTGGATAACTGAACGTTTAACTCAATATTTTATTCCGTTTACACCCATATTAGTTACGAGGATTTTATACGAATCAAGCAATAGCAAATTATATGTTTTTTTTAAATATGTTGCATTAGTACTTTTTTGTATGGCTGCATTTGTGTGGTTTTATAGAATGGTTATTCATAATTTTGGAACCATCTATCCATATTATGGAATATAAGGGAGAGATGTTATATTGTTTAAACAGGCTATTTTGGTTGAAGGACATGGAAACCCTAATATAACACAAGCAATGATTAATTTATTAGATAGTGATTCGATTGATTTTTACATTCATTGGGACTTAAAGAGTGCTAAGCCATCTTTTTTGTCTAATTATTCTAAAATTCATTTGGTGCCTAGGCGTAAAGTATATTGGGGAGGTCAATCTTTAACCTTTGTCACCCTTGATCTAATAAAGTTTGCTATTCAAGGCGAGTATGATTTTTATCATATAGTATCTGGACAGGACATGTGTCTTATGGATAAACAACACTTTGAAACTTTTTTTAAAAACCATTATAAAAGCAATTTCATTGATTTACATAATACATCAGAATATTTATGGAGAGTGAAATATTTTTATTTTTTTGAAAAACTAAATATTCCCCGAAGATTAATTTATGAGTTAGCATTAATGAATGCAAAAATTCAGTCATTTTTGAGAATAGATAGATTAAGAAACAGAGGGAGTTTACATATTGGTAAAGGAGAACACTGGGCTTCTATAAATAAAGACTTGGCGAAAAAGATATGTAATAAGAGTTCTTTTGAAAAAATCAAAGCTATTTTTAAAGATACATTTATTAGTGATGAGATGTGGTTACAGACTGTTGTTTTAAATCCTGATTATTTTTTTGATAACGGTAGTGCTATTTTTAATAATGCTGAAAAAACACGTCTAATTGATTGGAGTAGGGGAAATCCATACGTTTTCAATGAAGAAGATTTTAAGAACCTAGTAAATGAATTGAATGGCGAGTATGCATTTATCAGAAAAGTAGAGCCTAGTTTAGCTAAAAAAATAGCATTGGCCTTAAAGTAAGGAATGAATAAATTATTATGAATGATGTGCTTCTTTCAATTATAATTCCAATTTATAATACTCAAGATACGATTATTCAACTTGCAGATAACTTAAAAAAATTGAATTTCGATGATATAGAAATTGTTTTTGTGAATGATGGATCTACAGATGATTCTATGAAAGTATTGAGATATAATTTTAAGGATTTACATAGTAATTTTAAATATAAATTTTTAAATAAATGCAATGGTGGATTAAGTGATGCAAGAAACTTTGGATTAAATAATTCTAATGGCAAGTTTGTCTGGTTTATAGATAGTGATGATTTAATAGATATTAAATCAGTAAAGATAATATATGAATTTTTAAGTACTCATCAAACATGTGATTTATTGTTATTTTCATATAGATTATTTGAAAGTTATTCAGAAATCAATCACACTATAGATACGGATAATGGTGAATTTCATTATACAAATTCTGAAAAGTTATTAACTAAATTATTTTTACGTCAATTAGATAATTACAGCTGGTCATTTATAGCGTGTAAAAGTTTATATGTACAAAACAATATTCAATTTCCCAAAGGAAGAAATTTTGAAGATTATGCAACTACTTACAAAGTGTTTTCTAAATCAAAGAAACCAGTCGTTTTTTCGAGAATAACATATTTTTATCGGTATAGAAAAGAGTCAATAGTACATAGTTCTGTTAAATTAGTAGGTAATGCGAAAGATATATTATTCCATAGTAAAGTAATATTAAAAGATTTAGATAACAGTTTGTTGGCTAGACAGTTTGTCTTTTCTTTTTTATTATATGCGGTAAATTCTTTGCAACAGAGCAGAACGAATACTTCTACGCGCTTGGTTATGGTTATTGATAAAAAAATAAGAGCGTTTCATACTAGCGATTTTCCTCTTAAAAAGAAGCTCATTATTATTTCATATAGATGTAGTTTATATAAAATAATAAAAAAATGGAAGCTTAAAAATATTTTGTTGACTACAATAGATTGCTTTAAACATAATTAGTTAATTTGCATGATGTAGTCTTTTAATATTAATTGAATAATTTTAAAGTCCAGATTAAATTACATGAAAAGGCCTGTATTGTGATAGTCTCTAAGATATCCAAATCAGAAAAAATCGTAGATGTAGGGCAAGCCCAAAGCCATTTCCAAATCTAAAATGGAAGTGCAACCTTAAGTAAGTCATGCAAAAAGGTCATGGAGACCTATACTTTAATTAACCATAGATAAGGAAATAAGATCCTCATTGACTCAATCAAAATCTAACACGAACAACAATTATAAACAACTCTAGGATATCGAACACAGCAGCGGGGAAAGCTATCTATCTTAAACATCGTGTTTGATTGCCATGAAGTTCCTGCAACGCTGCGTATCCTCTTTTAATACTATGTAAAGCCTTGAAAAACACATTTGCGTTGATAGTATCGGCTGGAAAAAAAGCATTAAACTATTGGGGGACTTCTATTGAGCAGTGCCCCAATAGAAGTCCTAAACTCAATCTAATTGGAGATTGGGAAGGTGATTTTATTAAAAGTAAAATATTGCTAATGGGCCATTCGTAATGATGTTAATGGAACGTTTGAGTTATATCAATCTATCGCTCAAAGCTGTTATAATTCACTGCAGTGTATCATTAAGTAATACGCTGCGGATATTTAATAATGGTAGTGGATTTTCAGTACTCAATCAAGTGAATGGGACATAAATCTATTCTGTCCATCCTGACTCGACAGGGAAACGTGGAGTAACGAAAATTAGCATGTCCTAATTTGTGAACATTTACCGAAAAGTAAATACTTTAGAGATTACAGTGAAGTCTTCAGAATCTTTTTACCATTCATACTCAAACTACATTAATGAATCGGTTTCATAAGCTGGTTTATTCAAGAGTGTTACACTTAATTTGAAAATTTGGGAGAATAAATAATTAGTTAGAGTTTTAGAAAAGAGTAAAATATTAATTATAGAGAGTGTGATTAAGTGATTGTTGCTAAGCTTGAAACAATTTATAAGCGAGTAAGATGTGCGGTGAAAAAAGTATATTATTTTTTGAAATATAATAAAAAATTGAAAATTGGAAAGAATGTTTTGTTTTATAAAAACTTTTTTTTGTTTGCTTCTGGGTATTTAACTATAGGTGATAATTGATTTTTTAATGATTCCTGTTCAATCAATTGTATGAAATCAATAACAATTGGAAATGATTGTATCTTTGGGAAAAATGTCAATTTTTATGATCATAATCATGTTTATAATCGCAAAGGACTAATTAGAGATAGCGGTTTTTCTACAAGTGAAATTATTATTGGTAATAATGTCTGGTGTGGTACTAACGTTACAATTTTGCCAGGTGTTACTATTGGAGATAATTCTGTCATTGGTGCGGGTTGTCTCGTGTACAAAGATATACCAGAAAATTCGATAATTATAAATAAACAAGAATGGATAATAAATTCTGTTTTAAAGTAGTTAGCTTTGCAAAGTTATAGCTTTTTCTTTGTAAAGAATATTTAATGAATATATAAGAGATGAGGGAAATTGTGATTCCTAGGAAGATTTACTACGTTTGGATTGGTAACAAAAATAAGCCTGTGTCAGTAATTAGTAATATTGAATCATGGAGAAGATTGAATCCAGAATATGAAATAATTGAGATTAATGAAGATAATTTTGATATTAGTTCATATAAATTTGTTTCTCAAGCATATGACCAGAAAATGTGGGCTTTTGCTAGTGATGTAATGAGAATTGATACGATTTATAAAAATGGTGGAATTTATCTAGACACTGACGTAGAAGCAATAAAGCCATTTGACAAATTAATAGATTCTAGTAGCTTTTGGGCATTGGAAAATACTGGTGCGGTTGCTACGGGATTAGTATTTGGTGCTACAAAAGAAAATCCAATTTTAAAGGATATATTAGATATCTATACTGATTTAAATTTTAATATCGATAATCAATTTGAAACCATGACGGTTCCAATTGTAACAAACGTGTTAAAGAAATATGGACTGAAGTTTAATAATAGAAAACAAATTTTAAAGTCTGGTGCAGTCATTTACCCAACACCTTATTTTGCCCCGATTCATTTTTGGGGGGGCGGTAAAGTATCGAAAAAAACGATTACTGTACACCATTACGCTGCTTCTTGGTTAAGTGAATCTCAAAATAAATTAAATTTAAAAAATTTCAAAAGATCGTTAACATTATATATTCCTAAAATTATCAGGATTATAGATATTTTACGCGGGAAGTCTTGGTGAGGAGCGTTTCTAATGAAAAATAGAACGGAACATTCAAGAAGTAATGCTGTCGCAGCAATAGCAAACTTTATTATCTTGCTTCCTACTCAGTTTGTATTAAGATACTTTATCGCTAAAAATTTTGGATCCAGTTATATGGGACTAAGTGGACTTTTTTCGAGTATATTAAGTTTTTTGAATTTGGCAGATTTGGGAATAGGTGTTTCTATTTCATACGCACTATATCAGCCTTTATCGGATAAAAATATAAATCTCATAAGTTCACTTATGAGATTGTATAAGAAGATATATGTATCAATTGCATTTTTGATCTTCTTTCTAGGTATTTGTTTATTACCTTTTTTAACATATTTTACGAATGGAAAATATGTTGGAGTTGGGAATATTTATATTATTTTTATATTAATGTTAGCGAGTTCAGCATCTACATATTTGTTTGCATATAATCAATCTTTATTAGTTGCTGATCAACGTAATGACGTAGTTTTATGGACGAGTGCAATTGCAAATTCAATAATATTAATTGTTGAGGTTGTAATTATTCATATTCAACATAGTATTTACGGATATTTAAGTGCTACCATTTTGCTTTCTTTACTGTATAATTTTCTGCTATCAATTTTTGTGAACAAGAGATATGAGTTCACTTCTAATTATGACCCTATTTCACCAAAAATAAAATTGGAGTTAATACATAATACTATTGGAAATTCACTATCTAGAATTAGTGGTGTTGTTGTAACTGGATCTGATAATATATTAATTTCGATGTTTGTTGGTCTTTCAGCAGTTGGTCAGTACGCAAACTATTCAATTGTTATTTCTGTACTACAACGCTTTTTATCTCAGTTGTTTAATTCTATTCAAGGAAGTATTGGAAATTTTGGCGTTAATAGAAATGGTGAACAAGGAGAGCGTCTTTTTTTCGAATTACAGTTTATAAATTATTGGATAGTTTCTATTATTTCAACAGGAATTTTATTTTGTATCAATCCACTTATTCTTACCCGAATTATTCATACGAGGTTTAATATCGGCATACCGCACAATTTTGGACCA
>NZ_AZDA01000136.1:30512-40428 GCF_001434575.1 Loigolactobacillus bifermentans DSM 20003 | reverse complement strand
GTGAATCATAATTCCGTCAAATTACGATTCACCACCAATGTTAGACTGTTTTTTTGACTGATAAGAGAATATCACTTTAAGAACGGCCCTATCTTCGCCAAGTCAGAAGATAGGGCCGTTCTTGTTTTGCGCTGAAAGCACTAAAAAACGATCAAAACTGACGTGGGTTTTGATCGTTTGATTGGCATTACGCCTCGTTAGTCATGTTTTGGTGATCATTAGGGTAATGAACGACCAGCAGTTTAACAATGTGGTTCGATTCATTATCCCAATTATGTGGGTGCGTTGACAGCAAATGTGCGCTGTCGCCGGCGTAGAGCTTATCCACGCGGTCACCATATAACAAGGTTAAGACGCCGTCAAGCACGTAAATGAATTCTTCACCAGGATGAACGTAAGGATTTGGTGATTCATGTTCACCTTTCGGTAAAAGTTCAACTAAAGTAGGTGCAATTGCTTTGTCTTCTGGATATTTGCTGAGACTTTTGTAGATCGTTTGATTCATTTCGCTGGTAACGGGTTGGTTATAACCGCGCATGATCACGGATTCTTCTGAAATACTGTCATCAAAAAAGTAGTTGATTTTGACGTTTAGAATACTTGCCAGTGATTCTAAGTGGTCAACATCAATCGTGGTAATACCACGCTCAAATTGAGACAGAAAGCCTGTTGAAAGGTTGGTTAATTCAGAAAGTTGTTTCAAGGTGAGATTTTTTCTACTACGAAGTGCTTTTACTTTTTCGCCTATTTTCATAATTAAAACCCCTTTTCAAACTGTTCGTATATATTATAACAAAGATTAAAGCGCTTAAGAATAGAATAATCATAAAAATTACTTTTATAATAATATTTATTTTAATTTAAAGTGAAAACGATAACATCATAAAAATGAAATAAATTGGTTTAACACTTGATTAATTTCATTTTATTGAATATAATGAAAGCGGTTAATAAATTCGTGAAAAAATACGCAAAACACGTTTTAAAAATGGAGGCGGCGGCAATGGACGCACCTTATGTTTTTAATATTCAAAAATTTTCAACGCATGATGGGCCTGGTATTCGAACCACAATTTTTTTCAAAGGCTGTCCCTTGCATTGTGACTGGTGCCATAATCCAGAAAGCCAGCGGTTTGAACCAGAGAAAATGTTGGATAAGGATCAGCATGAACAAATCATGGGACGACAGTACAGCATTGATGAGCTGGTGCGAATCATGCAAGCGGATCAAATTTTTTACGATCAGTCGGGCGGTGGTGTGACGTTTTCTGGTGGTGAAGTGTTGGCACAAAATAGGGTTTACGTTTCAGAATTGGCACGGCGGTTACAGGAAATTGGTATTTCTGTTGCCATTGATACTTGCGGTGCCGTACCGTGGTCGCAATTTGAAGCCGTGTTGCCATATAGCGATATTTTTTTATACGATCTCAAGTTCATTGATTCACAGCTTCATGAAAGATACACCGGTGCACCAAACATATTGGTTTTGGAGAATTTAAAACGGTTAAGTGCAGCTGGTGCGGCGATTTATTTACGGTTGATTTTGTTAGAAGGGTTGAATACCACTGATGAAATGCTGCAACGGCTACAGGATTGGTTGCAGCAAGAAGGCATTCAATTACAGGAAATCGATTTATTACCTTATCATGATTTTGGGCGCGACAAGTATGCGCAACTTGGACGTGTTTGTACCCAGCACTTTAAGCGGCCCAGTGACGATCAAATTGCGATGATTCAACAAAGGTTAACAGCGACTCATGCCAATGTTCAAGTTGGTGGTTAAGTCGTTTTAATAAAAGTACCTGTCCGTTAAAGACATCAGATGAAAGTGGCGTTTTGAATAAGGAGGAAAATTCATGCTAGCAGAGCCTAAAATGCGCGGTTGTACCGCACGAATTCAACGATTACGAGAAATTTCAGTCCATGGTTGTCAGCCCAGTATTTCGATGGAGCGCGCCGTATTATTAACCGAAGCCTATCAAAAATATGAAGGTGCTGTTTCAACGCCAGTGTTACGCGGTTTGGCGTTTAAACACATTATGAAACACCGGACCTTATACATTGAAAAAGGAGCGCTAGTGATTGGGGAAAAAGGTGATCGACCTTGGGCGGCCCCTACTTTTCCAGAATTATGTTGCCATTCCATGCAAGATTTTGAAAATATGAATAATCGGGATAAAGTTTTTTTCAAAGTCTCTGACGAAGATCGGCGCATCCAAAAGGATGTGATCATTCCTTACTGGAAGGATCGGGCCTTGATGACGAAAATGAATCACTTTTTACCGGATGCTTGGCAAAAATTGTTTGATGCGGGACTGTATACTGAATTTTTACAACAGCGTGGCCCAGGCCATACCGTGGCAGATGGCAAGGTTTATCAAAAAGGGTATTTGGATTTTAAAGCAGATATTCAACGTGAAATCGATGCGTTGGACTTTAATCAGGATGTGGATGCGCTAACCAAAAAAGATGAATTAGAAGGCATGAAGTTAGTTTGTGACGGCATGCTGATTTTTGGGGAACGTTATGCAGCGCAGGCTCGGGCTTTAGCAGCGGAAGAAACGGATCCGCAATGGCGCCAAGAACTATTGGATCTCGCCACGGTTTGTGATGTGGTGCCAGCACATGCACCACAGACGTTCCGACAAGCCATTCAAATGTACTGGTTTACGCATATTGGGGTCACCGTTGAAATGAATAATTGGGATGCGTATTCACCTGGTAAATTAGATCAACATTTGGAACCTTTTTACAAACAGGATATTGCGGCAGGACGTTTGACCCGTGACGAAGCCAAAGAATTGTTAGAAAATCTTTGGATTCAGTTCAATAATCAGCCAGCACCACCAAAAGTTGGTATTACACTAAAAGAAAGTGCGACCTATACCGATTTTTGTAATATTCAAACCGGGGCATTACGGCCAGATGGCACAACAGGGGTCAGTGAGGTTAGTTATCTGATTTTAGAAGTAATGGATGAAATGAAGCTGTTGCAACCCAGTTCAAATGTTCAAATTTCGAAAAAATCACCAGAGCATTTTCTGCGAACGGCCTTGAAAGTCTCACGTAAAGGTTGGGGGCAACCGGCAATCTATAACTCAGACGCGATTATTCAAGAGTTATTAAATTTAGGCAAAACCATGGCGGATGCACGTGAAAGCGGTATTTGTTCTGGCTGTGTTGAAGTTGGAACGGCTGGTAAAGAAGCTTATGTCCTCACTGGCTATTTGAACATTCCGAAAGTGTTAGAGCTGGTTTTAAATCGTGGGTATGATCATTATTCCAATCAGCAAGTCGGCATTGATGTGGGGGATCCAACGCAATTTGCGTCCTACGATGAACTATTTGCGGCGTTTGAAAAAGAATTGAAATATGTGGTGGATGTTAAAATTGCTGGTAATAACATGATCGAACGGTTATACATGCAAGAAATGCCAGTGCCATTGTTGTCTGTGATCACAGATGATTGTATTAAACGGGCAGTGGACTATAATGCCGGAGGCGCGCGCTACAACACCAGTTATATTCAATGCGTGGGGGTTGCCACCATTACTGATTCGCTAGCAGCGTTAAAACAAAATGTATTTGAGGCACAGAACTTTACTATGGCGGAGATCATTGCAGCTTGCCATGCAGATTTTAAAGGTTATGATCAAATTTTTGAGATCGTGTTTAATCAAACTCCGAAATATGGCAATGATGATGATTATGCTGATCAGTTGTTGCATACAGTGGATGTGACCCTACAAAAAACCATTGCAGGGCGGCAAACACCAAAAGGCTCGAAAACTGTAGTGGAATTTTTACCAACAACGTGCCACGTCTACTTTGGTGAAGTCATGGAGGCCAGTCCAAATGGGCGCCATGCTGGCGTACCGCTGCCAGACGGGATCTCACCTGAAAAGGGTGCCGATCGACTAGGGCCAACAGCGGTGATTCGGTCTTGCTCAAAGTTAGACCAATTGCAAACGGGTGGTGCTTTACTCAATCAGAAATTCACGCCTGCTGTGGTTGCAGGTGAGGCCGGTATTAGCAATATGGCACATTTGGTGCGGGCCTACTTTGCGATGGATGGTCACCACATTCAATTTAATGTGGTGGATCGAAAAACCTTGCTAGATGCGCAACAGCATCCTAAAGATTATGAAGATTTAATTGTACGGGTGGCAGGTTACAGCGATTACTTTAATAACCTAGGCCGAGATTTACAGGATGAGATCATTAATCGAACAGAACAGAGCTTTGCATAACGAAAGGGGTTTCAGTATGACAAAAACAATTGGCTTTTTTGGCGGTGGCAACATGGGGCAAGCCATTATGAAGGGCTTGCTGAAGGCAGGCCTTTATCAGCCTAGTGATATTTACGTGTATGATGTGTATCAACCAACCTTAGATCAGCTTGCAGCTGAATTAGGCATTCAACCAGTGACGGTTGCTAAAACACTGGCAACCCAAACGGACACCTTATTGTTTGCGGTGAAGCCGAATATTTTACCAAGCTTATTGCAGGAAATTGGCGGATCAGTTCCGGTTTCAACGTTGGTGATCTCGATTGCGGCTGGGGTGACACAAGCCACTCTAACGGCAGGCCTATCACCTGCGCATAAAATTGTACGGGTAATGCCGAATACGCCCGCCCTGGTTGGTGAAGGCATGGCGGCTTTGGCACCGAATGCACAAGTCACTGAGGCTGATAAAGCGACAGCTAGCGCCATTTTTAATAGTTTTGGCCGCGCTGAGTTTGTCACCGAACATTTAATGGACGCGGTTTGTGGGTTAAGTGGTTCTGCACCAGCATTTGTTTATATTTTCATTGAAGCCTTAGCGGATGCTGGGGTATTGGATGGCTTGCCTCGGCCGCTGGCTTACGAATTAGCGGCCCAAACAGTGCTAGGTTCCGCTAAAATGGTTCTTGAAACCGGCAAACACCCTGGTGAATTAAAGGATATGGTCACGTCACCAGGTGGAACCACGATTACAGGGGTTCAGGCTTTAGAAAATAATGGCTTGCGGGCAGCCGTGATTGCGGCAGTCCATGCGGCGACGGAAAAGAGCAAAGAACTCGGCTAAATAGCCAAATAAATAGATCACAACGTCTGCCAACGTTGTGATCTATTTTTTAATGCCAGAATAATCGTAAACCCGTCATGGCCATGGTCATATGATACCGATCACAGGCTTCGATCACCGCGTCATCCCGAATCGAACCACCAGGCTGGGCGATATAGCGGACGCCGCTTTTAACGGCGCGTTCAATGTTATCGCTAAAAGGAAAGAAACCGTCGGAAGCCAGACTGATGTTCTGGAAGTGCTTCAGCCAAGCAGTACGATCTAATTGCTTCAATTCAACGGGCTGGCGGGTAAAATATTGTTCCCAAACATGGTCAGCTAGGATACTTGTGATACCCACTTCAAGAATTTGATCGATCACGTTATCTTTGGTAACCTTCTTAACGGTCGGTTGGAAAGGGAGCCCAAGAATCAAAGGATGTTGCCGCAAAAGCCAACGGTCAGCTTTGCCACCAGCTAAACGAACACAGTGGATCCGGGATTGCTGACCAGCGCCAACCCCAATCGTTTGACCATCATAAGCGTAACAAACGGAATTCGATTGGGTGTATTTGGTGGTGATCAATGCAATTAATAGATCACGAACGGCTGACTGCGGTAACTTGGTTTGCTGAGTGGGAATATTGGTTAATAATGCAGGTGTGATGGTTTGTTGCGAACGTGGCTGTGTCAATTCAAAGCCGAATACTTGGCGAGTGGTTGTTGGTTCGGCCGGTGTATAATCGGAATCAATCTGCAAAATCAAGTAACGGCCACGTTTTTTTTGTTTTAAAATCGTCAGCGCTTCAGGCGTGTAAGCTGGGGCAATGATCCCATCTGATACTTCATGCTGAATAAGGCGTGCTGTTTCGGCGTCGCATTTTGCAGATAAGCCAATGAAATCGCCATAAGAAGACATGCGATCGGCGCCACGTGCCCGCACGTAAGCAATCGCAATGGCAGACGTTGGGCAGGTGGTTAAATGATAGCTTTGACAAAGGGTTTGGTCAAAACGAACGGCGGTGCCGACACCTGCTGGACTGACATGTTTAAAAGACGCTGCAGCGGCAAGTCCGGTGGCCGCTTGTAATTCGCGGACTAATTGCCAGCTATTTAAAGCGTCTAATAAGTTGATATAGCCAGGTTGACCGTTTAAAACGGTTAGCGGACTTGCTTGGTTGCCAGGAAAAGTGAACGTTGCCGGTGTTTGATCAGGGTTTGTGCCATAACGTAGTGATAAAGGTTGCATCAATTTCCTCCATAAAAAATGCCCACCAGTCCAGGCAGACATCGCCCAGACGGTCGGCATTTTTTCGTATACTTCACGTGGTTACTCCACTTTTTCCGTCAGTCATATACTACTGTTAATATAACGAATTTAAGCTTAAATGGCAAGTAGCGACACTTGGTTCGTAAAACAATAATGGTATTTAGTAAATATTACTCAAGCAACTATTGATTTTTAAAGCGCTATCGCGTATGCTTAATCTATCAGTTAAGGAACAACAACTTACTTAAGCGATTGATAAGTCGATTGTTGTCACTTAATCGCTAAATGCACTTATTTATTTACTTAATTAAACTAAAGAAGACTGTGGGGGATACTGATGAACAACAAATCGGATAAAATTTTAATCGATCCTAAAATGTTTGCCCAAACCATTTTAGCGGGCAATGTGATGCAACCTGGTGAAGATGATAAAGTCTATATCAAACGTCAATTACGGCTTTATTTGGAAGCGCTCTTACTGGTTCAAGATTTCAATAATTTAGAGGAAACACAATTTGATATTGCAAAAGAAGAACAGCGTAACCAGATTTTACAAAAGATCATTGAACGGCGCTACTAGGCGCGAAAGGGTGAATGAAGAATGAAACAGATCAAACAATACACATCTTACGCGTTTGGGGCCTTCGGTCATGATGCGTTTTATGCCACATTAAGTACTTATTTCATGTTATTTGTTACCAGTCAATTGTTCGATACCAGCAATAAAGCGTTTGATACGAAAATGATCAGTTATGTGACGATCTTAATGACCGTGATTCGGATCATTGAAATTGCGTTTGATCCACTGATCGGTGGCGCCGTTGATAATACGGAAACTCGTTGGGGCAAGTTCAAGCCTTGGCTGTTGACTGGGGCGGCGATTAGTTCTGTGATGTTAATGTTGATTTTCACCAACTTCGGTGGGTTGGCCACCAGTAAGCCATACCTGTATTTAGCATTATTCGGTTTAGTCTTTGTGATTCTTGATATCTTCTATTCTTTTAAAGATATTTCATTCTGGTCAATGCTACCGGCCTTAAGCGTCGATTCCAAGGTTCGGGCAAAGTTTGGGACGATCGGTCGTTTTGGGTCCACTTTAGGGGCACAAGGGGTACCCATTGTGATCTTCCCGTTGGTGATTTTCTTCTCAAAAACGTTCTCTGGTACCAGTGGTGATACCAAAACCCGGGCAGGTTGGTTAGGTTTTGCTGCCGTGATTGCCTTGGTCTCATTCTTAGGGGCTTTAGCAGCTGCTTTTGGAACCAAAGAAAAGAAGAGCTTAATTCGTGAAAGTGCTGAAAAAGTTCGTTTCCGCGATGTTTTTAAAGTGATTGGTCAAAATGATCAATTGATGTGGTTAGCCTTGTCTTACTTCTTGTTTGCCTTAAGTTACGTGGTAACAAATTCATTGTTAGCCTACTACTTTACTTATGTGTTAGGTCAAAGTGGTAAATTCTGGTTGGTGGGTGTCATCACGGCAATTTTAGGGATTATCTCTGTGATCTTATTCCCAACGATCGTTAGCATTGTTAAACGGCGGGCCATTTATGTTGGTGGCATTGTGATGATGCTGATCGGTTATGGGATGTTCTTATTCGCTGGTTCGCACTTGATCGTTGTATTGGTTGCCGTTTCGATTTTCTTCTTCCCATATCCAATGATTTTCTTGGCTGCTTTAATGACCATTACGGATAGTGTTGAATATGGCCAGTGGAAAAACGGTAACCGTAACGAATCCGTTACCTTATCAGTTCGACCTTTGATCGATAAATTAGCAGGGGCCATTGCCATGGGCGTTGTCGGTTTAGCGGCTGTCCATTCTGGTATGGTAGGTAACGCCAAGCCAAGCAGCATTTCTGCCGGTGAACTGTTAAACTTCAAGAGCTACATGTTCTATGCACCAATGGTATTGATCGTGTTAGCTGCTTTAGTTTATTTAACCAAAGTCACTTTAACTGAAAAACGCCATGCTGAAATTGTGCGTGATTTAGAAAAAGATTTAAAAGCAAAACAACAGACGAAATAAAAAAAGTCGGTGAATTCAATTCAGGATTCACCGACTTTTTTATTGGATATGGTGGACTTGACAGCCTGCCAAATGGTCGTCAAAAATACCTAAAGCTTGTAATAATGACTGGATGATCGTTGGACCGACAAATCGAAAATCAGCTTTTTTAAGATCCTTGCTAATTTGTTGTGCCAAAGGGGTTTGTGTAGGCATTTCTGCCATCGTCGCATAACGATGGACAATCGGCTGATAGGCCACATAAGCCCACAGCCAGTCGTTTAACGTTTGGCCTTGTTGGTGCCAAGCAACTAGGACTTGCGCATTGTGGATCACGGCTGCAATTTTTAAGCGATTACGAATAATGCCAGCGTCGTGGCGTAAACGCTGGACGGCCTGATCGTCATAACGCGCAATTTTAGTGACCTCAAAATTGTCAAAAGCTTGCCGAAAATGGTCGCGTTTATTTAAAACGGTTTGCCAACTTAAGCCAGCTTGCATGAGTTCTAAGGTTAACAATTCAAAGGTCTTGCGTTCGTCGGTTGTGGGCACGCCCCATTCTTGATCGTGGTAAGCAGTCATTAAGGAATCCGCATGTTCAGCCCAATCACAGCGTTGCATGGCATCAGCTTCTTTCTAAAAGTTGGCGAATATACGTTCGCGATTCAGTATATCATGGCTTACGGGTTAATGCACGTTTTTGCCAGTCTGCCCAGGTTTCACACTGGTAAGCTGCTTCCCAAAAATAACATTCAAGTAAACAACTTTTGAGAAAAGTTGCTTTAGCTTGTGCTTGTTCTGCGGGTGTCGCCAGATGTGCTGCTTGGTCAATGATTTGCCAAAACTGCTGTAAATAGCCATCTGGGCCGTGAAAGGCAGCTGTGTCAAAGGTGAGTAAATTGCGATAGGCTGGTGATTCATCACGAACTTGCTTTTTGGCAAATTCACCAAGTTCAACGTAGAGCCATTCACCAGCCGCAAAAGCCGGCAGGATTTGTAGTACGCTGCGGCTGTCTAGCGTACCTGTCATGTGTTGTTGGTACAATTGATTCATCGGCTGGATCGGAATTTGTTTTAAGCCCGCCCAATCATGGGGCATATCAGCACCACCACGGTTTAACCAAGGGGCAATGTAAGCAAACTGCAAGGACTGACGTTTTTGGAACACCAAAGCTTGTTGAGTGGTGGTACTACAATCAATCAACGTATTGATCAATGCAATTTCGTTGTATTCGAAACTTAAATCTTGCTGATCATAGTAATGCAGCTGTGCTGGTGTTAAATCCCCATGTAAAATGCCTTGAACAAAGGGATGCTGTTCACTAGCCAACAGGTAAGGTTGCGCTTCGGCTAACATTGTTTCGGATAATGACATTTTTAAAATTCCTGCTATACAAAATGTAGAATTATGTCATCAAACATAATGAGAAAGAAATATAGTTTTTCCTTTCCGAATTTCGTTTACTTCCGTCATCATTAGTATTCCGATAGCCGAAAAACGGGTAATCGCAGGGACTAACTCTTGAAGTTTGAGGGCATAGCCTGCCCCTTTTTAATTATTTTAGAGTGCGAGTTGTAATAAGTTCTGGACA